>NZ_PRDW01000010.1 GCF_002927045.1 Mycetohabitans endofungorum
ACCACAGTACGTCCGAATAGTAAGCGCGCAGATCTTCTTCCACAAAGCTGCCCGACTCCAGACGCAATGTGTCCAGGTCGCACTGCGCCAACCACCGCGTGGGCAAATGCAGGCTTAAAAAATCCCGCGCGGTTTCCGGATGCGTGAGGAACTGCTTGAAGAGCGCGTCGTGCGGCGTCATCGTCGATGAGCGTTTCATGCCGAACGTGAATGATAGGGGCCGCTTATCTTACCATCGCCCGCGCGCGGCGCCCTTACGGCGGTTCTGCATCGCGACGACAATGAGCGAAACTGACCTCTCGAATCGATCTTCGGCGCGCATTGTCTCACGCTCATCGTTTTTCGGCGTCGATGTCGGTGCGACTGATTTGGTTCGCCGCTTGTCCGCTGAGCGAAAACGGCGCGGTGCAAACTCGGCTCGATATGGCAAAGTGGTCATGTGGCCCACTTCAACAACGCGCGCCTCGACTACACTCAACGCGCGGTTACGTCAGCCCCATGATGTTTGGGAAGAACAGGTCCGCGGCTTAACAAGTTGTAGCCGCGTCATTCCCTTAGCTATGGGATCCATCAGACAAGGGAAAAAGGTCATTTAAGGCGTAGATCCGCTGCGGAATCGTGCCTTTTGCGAATTTTGGTTGCGGGGGTAGGATTTGAACCTACGACCTTCGGGTTATGAGCCCGACGAGCTGCCAGACTGCTCCACCCCGCGTCTGGGAAGAAAAGGATTATAGCGGGGTCTAACGAGTAGGTCAAATAGTTAGATGATCAATGCGCATTTCATCGTGACGACGCTTGCGCTAGTGACCGTATCAGAACGGGCGCGTGGCCGCCTCAGGAAGCCTCTGAGCCGGTGCAGTCTCGGCTGTGGCAGACCGGGTTCACATGGTCCACTCCGTCCGGCGCGGTGGCGTCGACCGACATGCGTGCAAGCTTGTTCACCAAACAGCTAGGGCACAAGCAGCCTTGCTCGGAATCCAGCGCGCGGGCAGGCAACGGTGGCAAGTTTGCGCACCAGCAGGGGCGGCTGGGATTGTCCGCCCCGCAATCAAATGCTTCGCCGCAGTACGAGCACCGTTGTCCCATTTCCCACCATTTAGTTCATCGACACTTGGCCTGGAGCCGTTCAAGCAGTTCGCGGGCTTCACGCGACAGTTGCACTTCCGGTGAAGCCAGGTGCGGCTACACCAACACAATATCGTATTGTTGTATTGTAGGGTAATCTCTAGTGATTCACGGATAATGTGCCCCCTAGTAAATGCCTCGCTGGACGGGCATCTCCTAAAAATTGATCCCTGCAGTTCAGCATTCTCAGGCTTCAACGTGCCGCCGTGTTGCCTCTTGATCTCCTCAGCAATGATCCAAGCTTCGCTCTTCAGAGCGCCGACGGTATGCTTGCCCTGCGGCAGCCTGGCGGCTGGGCAGGGGTGTCGGAGCATCGGGGCGATGAGCCGTTCGAAGAATGACGCGTCGTGACGTTGGACCATGCCTTTCCTGAAGGACTTACGGAGAAAAGTTTGTGGCGCTTGGTATCCGTTTTCTAAGACGCCCCTTTATTCGTTGAGCAACGCGGCGCCGCATTTACTGTTCTATTGGGTTTAAGCTGCCAAAATATGCAGGCTGAACCTGCGATGATAAGTCCGACGCAAATAAAATTAGCTTTAAAGACGGGTAATAAGCTATCGTTTGCCTGTATGGTGAACAGTGACTGAAAAAGGTCCAATAAAATACTCGCGACAGTTACACCCAGGCTCATGGCGAGCATTTGAACGGTCGCAAATAGACCATTTCCACTGCTGGCGCCTCTGCCAACTAAGTCCTTAAGTGTGGCCGCACTCATTGCGGTCGCCTGTATTGAATAAAACCCACCAAAAGCAGCCAACTGGACTACACGAAGCCAAATCGGTTGCTCTGGCGAAACCAATGAAAAACTCGCGATTATGCTGGCTATCAACAAGCTATTACCAACCAGGATACGACGATAACCATAGTTTGTGATGAGCGGGTTAACAAACCGCTTGGCTCCCATGGCAGCCAGGGCCATAGACAGCATCATCAAGCCGGCCTCATAAGGGGCGTAACCAAGGCCTAGCTGTAACAGCAACGGAATCATATAAGGTAGCGCATCCCCGCCCATACGTGTCAGCCCGTTGCCGAGCAGACCTATGCGGTAGGTGCGTACCGCGAACAGGCTAAAAGGAAAAAGCGGATGATCCGTATGCGCCGCATGCCGACCATAGGCAATCAATGTCACCGAGCTGATTCCCAGCAATACCAAAACGACGGCAAAGGACAGATGGTGGTTCGCTAAGCCATTGAGCGCTAATAAAAGCGTTAGCACGCACGCTGCAAACAGCATATATCCATTTAGGTCAAAGCGCTGTGCCGGTAGCTTGATATTTGGGATGGCTATCTGAGCGGCTATGAAGACTGTCATGCCAATCGGCACATTAACCCAGAAAATCCATCGCCAGGAAGCAAGTGATACGATCCAGCCACCGAACGCTGGTCCCAGAGCTGAACCAAGAAGCCCGGGTATCGCCACAAAGCCCAATGCATGCAAGTACTGGCTTGGAGGATGCGTTCTTAGAATGGTCAGTCGTCCAGCGGGCAGCAATATTCCGCCGCCCAAGCCTTGAACGACCCGTGCCATCACTAATTCGTCCAAAGTGCGCGAGATGGCACAACCGATTGAGCCTACTGTAAAAAGTGCAACAGCTATTAGAAATATACACCGTATACCTACACGGTCCGCCAGCCAGCCGGAAGCTGGGATGACCATAACCATCGCCAACGAGTAGGCGAGTACGACCGGTTGCATATGCAATGGATGTCTACCGAGATTGTTCGCTATCTCCGGAAGAGCAGTATTCAGCACAGTAGAATCAAGGGTCTGCATAAAGAACCCGGTTCCCACAATCCACAGTAGTACAGTCAATGCTTTTTCACTTTGCATGCGATTTTATGGTGCAACAAGATTTTAAAAATACGAGGCCGCTCTATCCCTATTGTCTCTATCCTGTGGTTTACGCTGCATGGTAGGAGAAGGTATGCAAAACCGGTTGTTTATCAAGCGTACTCTCAGGGTAGACAAATAGTCTACATGATTTGCTTTTTTCGGTACATAGTAATGTTCTTGCCATGCGGACGACCTCTATAACACGCTATGTAAAATATACATAGCTCATCAAATGGAGGATGTGCGCGGATGTTGATTAATGGTTGTTTTCGACAGTAAAAATATACCTCATCAATGGCATATAAGCAGGATGACTTATTTCCATAACGAATGGCATGGCATGGCAGCCGTGCGAGCTATGTTGTTGTTATGCGTTGCTGCCGAAATTTGGCTTGCAGCAGTTCGCGTATGAAGCCGCCCTAAAGGAAAGGAGCAATGTTCAGACCTAGGCAGATGTGCGCAGAAGAATTCCTGGCGACGGCCCGTGCGGCGATTCGAGGCGGCAAAGCTTAAGTGTGATGGCCCGCAGACTGGCCGTCTCGGAGCGAACGCTGGGCAACTGGGTAAGGGCGATCAGGCCGATGAATTGAATGGTTCCGGCGCCAAGACCGTCACGCCGGAGTAGAGGGCGCATTTGCGCTGAAGGGTCACCCTACATCAACACGATGTCGTACTGTTCCTGGCTCAAATTGGACTCGACCTGCAGCGACACGGGCTTGCCGATGAAGTCGCACAGCATCGCCAGATGCTGCGATTCTTCTTCGAGGAACAGGTCGATCACCTGCTGCGCGGCAACGACGCGAAACTCGCGGGGATTGAACTGCCTGGACTCGCGCAGGATTTCCCGAAGGATGTCGTAGCACACCGTGCGTGCCGTCTTGACCTGTCCCTTGCCTTCGCATACCGGGCAGGGTTCGCACAGCAGATGCGCAAGCGATTCGCGCGTGCGCTTGCGGGTCATCTCGACCAGACCGAGCTGCGAGAAGCCGTTGACGGTGACGCGTGTGCGGTCTCGGCTCAGTGCCTTTTTCAACTCGCCAAGCACCGCATCGCGATGCTCGCCATTCTCCATGTCGATGAAGTCGATGATAATGATGCCGCCGAGATTGCGCAGCCGCAATTGCCGTGCAATTGTATGGGCGGCCTCGAGATTGGTCTTGAAGATCGTGTCGTCGAAGTTACGTGCGCCGACGTAGCCCCCCGTGTTGACGTCGATTGTCGTCATCGCCTCGGTTTGGTCGATCATTAGGTAGCCGCCGGACTTCAAGTCGACACGGCGGGACAGTGCGCGCAGGATCTCGGTTTCGATGTTGTACAGATCGAATAGCGGGCGCTCACCAGTATAGTGATGCAGCTTGGCGGCGACAGCCGGCGTGAATTCATTGGCGAACTCGACGAGCATCTGCGATGTCTCGCGGGAGTCGACCTGGATTCGTGTCGTATCGTCGTTGACGAAGTCGCGCAATACGCGCTGCGCTAGGTTCAGGTCCTGGTACAGTAATGTCGTCGGCGGCATCCGCGTCGCCTGCGCTTGGATCGTGGTCCATGTCTTGCGCAGGTAAGCGACGTCGTTGGACAGCGCCTCACTGGACGCATCTTCGGCGATCGTACGCACGATATAGCCGCCTTTTTCGTCGACCGGAAGCACCGACGTTAGCCGGGCACGGACCGCTTCGCGTTCCGCCTCGCTCTCGATCTTCTGCGAGATGCCAATGTGCGGCTCCTGTGGCAAATAGACGAGCGTTCGCCCGGCAATGCTGATCTGCGTGGACAGGCGTGCGCCCTTGGTGCCGATCGGGTCCTTGACCACCTGGACCATCAACGTTTGCCCTTCGAAGACGATTTTCTCGATCGGTTGCTGCGGTGCACTGACCGCCGCATCCGGCGCGAGCCGGGGGTGCCAGATGTCGGCCACATGCAAGAACGCGGCGCGCTCCAGCCCGATGTCGATGAATGCCGATTGCATGCCGGGCAGTACGCGCACGACCTTGCCGAGATAGATATTGCCGACGCGGCCGCGTGACAGCGTTCTCTCGACATGAAGCTCCTGCACGGCACCTTGCTGGACGATGGCGACGCGGGTTTCCTGCGGGGTGACGTTGATCAGAATTTCTTCGTTCATGATTTATTGGAACGCCACACGGGCCGCGCGTAGTAGCGCGGCGGTCTCGAAAAGGGGCAGGCCCATGATACCTGAATAGGACCCGTCGATCCGCTCAACGAACTCGGCCGCGCGGCCTTGGATGCCGTAGGCGCCTGCCTTGCCGAAGGGCTCGCCGCTACGCGCGTAGCGCGCCAGCGATGCGTCGCCCACCGCGGCAAACCACACGCGTGACACGGACAGTGCGCTGGTGACAGTGGCATCAGCGCCGACCAGTGCGACGGCGGTCAATACCCGATGTTCGCGGCCGGCTAAGCGCTTGAGCATCTGCAACGCGTGATCGACGTCGCTCGGCTTGCCGAGGATTTCGTCATCGAGCGCCACAGTGGTGTCGGCCACAAGAATCGGTGCCGGCGCTGCATCGCGTTGTCGGGCCAGCAGTCGGTTCCGGCGTGCACCAGCGGCCGTTGCCTTGGCTAGCGTCACGCGTACAACGTAGTCCTGGGGGGATTCGCCCGGCCGTTCGGCTTCTAGTGCCTCGGCATCTTCGTGCTCTTGTGCGAGCAGCAATTCGAAGCGCACGCCGATCTGCTCCAGCAGTGCCCGACGACGGGGGCTTTGCGACGCAAGATAAATAAACGAATGGCGCGGCGTGGCAGAGCAGGCGCTGTTTGCGCCAGATGCCTCGTGTGTCGACGGGCTGAATGCCGCCGGATCGAGCGATGATGGAGTGGACATGATTACCTGGACGAGAAGGGCCGTGCCGCTCGCCGGCGTCGCGAGTGGCTGGCAAGCGGACACGTCGGGCGTTACCGCTACGCCCGATGATAAGGATGATTTTGCGTGATGCTCCACGCGCGGTAAAGCTGCTCCGCCAGCAGCACGCGGACCATGGCGTGGGGCAGTGTCAGGCTGGAGAGTCGCAGCAGCAGATCGGCCTGTGCCTTGATGGCCGGATCCAACCCGTCCGCGCCGCCGATGACGAAGGCCACATCGCGGCCGTCCTGCTGCCAACGCGGCAGTTGCTGTGCCAGCTGCATCGTGGTCCAGTCAAGGCCATGTTCGTCCAACGCAATGAGTCGCGCGCCCTTGGGCAGCGCCGCCTCGATGCGCGTACGCTCGGCTGCCATCACGCTTGTTGCGGCGCGTGTTGATGCCCGTTGTTCCGGCTTGATCTCGCGCAATTCAATGCGCAGTTCGGGCGGCATGCGCTTCGCGTATTCGTCAAAGCCGCGCGCAACCCAGTCCGGCATTCGGTGTCCGACTGCGACAATATGGAACTTCATGCCGATGGCTCGGGCGCGGCTGCCGCCGCCATACATGTCACGTCGCCAGGCCCGGCGCGACTGGGCCGCTGTCTTGCGTGCCGGCCTGGCCGCCGAGCTTCACGTGCACCGGCTTGTCTCCCCAGATTTCCTCGAGTCGATAGTATTGACGCAGCGCGGGCTGCATAATGTGCACGACCGCGTCGCCGCAGTCGACCAGCACCCATTCGCCGGTGTCCTCGCCTTCGGTGCTGACGATGTCACCGCCGCTCGCTTTGACCTTTTCGCGCACACTGTTGGCCAACGCCTTGGTTTGCCGGTTCGAGGTGCCGCTTGCAACGACCACGCGGTCGAATAGCTCGGTCAGATGACTGGTGTTAAAGACGCGGATGTCCTGCGCCTTGACGTCCTCGAGTGCGTCGATGATAACGCGTTGCAATTTGCGGATATCCATGTTTATGTCTGATACAGATGATGTTGACGGATGTACTGCCAGACCGCGTCCGGCACGCTGGCGACTGCCTCGAGGCGGCCACACGCCCGTTCACGTAGCAACCGCCGTACGTGCGTGGCCGAGACGTCCAGCGACAGCGTGGTATCGAGCAGGACATGGCCGTGGGTCGTCGCACGCAGCGTGTCGGCCGACGCGCTGCGTCGCCCGATTTCGTCAAGCACCGTGGCATCCGCCTGCGATAGGTCGAATCCGGGACGCGTCGCGACACCGACATGGGCGAATTCGAATAATCGGCGCCAGTTTTTCCACGTATGCAGGCGGACCAGTTGGTCGGCCCCGATCAATAGCGTCAACGACGCCGCCGCGCCGTGGCGCGCGCGCCATGCGGCCAGCGTCTCAGTCGTGTACGTCGGGCCAGGATGATCGATTTCATCGGTCGCGACGCTCACCCGCGTGGCGGGTAGCATCAGCGACGCCGCCGCCAGGCGAGTCATCGCGAGCCGGTGCCGCGCGCACGATACGTCGCTCTTTTGCCACGGTTGCCCCGCTGGCAGCAGCACGAGTTCGGTCAACCTAAGCCATTCGGCAAACCGGCGCGCGAGCGCCAAGTGGCCGACGTGGATCGGGTCGAACGTGCCGCCCAGGATGCCGATCCGTGTAGGCAGAAGGGGCGCGGCGGGCATGTCGATGGCGTCCGGCGATGATGGGTTCGGCGAACTCAGGTCTGCGTCCTTAAGCAAGGCGATCGGGTGGCGGCCGTCGCGGTTCAGATCCAGTCGCGCACGATCAGGAAATCGCGATACAGCTGGGCCTCGGGCGAGCCGGCGTCCGGATGCCAATCGTAGCGCCATTTCGCTACCGGGGGCATCGACATCATAATGGACTCGGTCCGCCCGCCACTTTGCAGGCCGAACAGCGTGCCGCGGTCGAAGACGAGATTGAACTCGACGTAGCGGCCGCGCCGGTAGGCTTGGAAATCCCGTTCGCGCTCACCATAAGGCATCGCGCGCCGCCGCTCGATGATCGGTAGATAGGCGGCGAGCAGGCCGTCTCCGACGTTGCGTGTCATCTCGAAGCCGCGCGCGAAGCCCAACTCCGCTATGTCATCGTAAAAAATGCCGCCAATGCCGCGTGGCTCTCCACGGTGCTTCAAGTAGAAGTACTCGTCGCACCACCGCTTGAAGCGCGGATACAACTCGTCGCCGAACGGAGCCAGGGCGTCGCGGCACGTCAAATGGAAATGCCGCGCGTCCTCCTCGAACCCGTAGTACGGCGTCAGGTCCATGCCGCCACCGTACCAGAACACCGGCGCTTCGTTCGGGTGGGTCGCGACGAACAGCCGCACATTCATGTGCACGGTCGGGCAATAGGGATTGCGCGGATGGAGCACCAGCGATACCCCCATCGCCTCGAAGCTGCGCCCGGCCAGTTGCGGGCGGGCGGCACTGGCCGACGGCGGCAATGCGGCGCCGCTCACGTGCGAGAAACCGACCACGCCGCGCTCGAAGCATTCGCCGTCCTCGATCACGCGCGAGCAGCCGTCTCCTTGGAGCTTGTCACTCGGTTCACGGCGCCACGTATGCGTGTCGAATGGCTTGCCGTCGAGTTGGCCCAACGTATCGGCGATATGGCGCTGCAGCGTGAGCAGATAGTCGCGCACCGGTGCCAGATCGCCGAGCCCGGCGGCTGTGCCGCGCGCTGGCGCGCTAGCCGAAGCCGGAACGGTGGACGGGGTGGCTGGGTCGAACGGACGGCTCATTGCGGATCAGTGCTTGCGGTTCAGGGCGCGGTGACCAATGTCGCGGCGATACTGCATGCCATCGAATTGAATATGATGGATTGTCTCATAGGCGATCGACTGTGCCTCGCGCACCGAGTCGGCCAACCCAACCACGCACAGCACGCGTCCGCCCGAGGTGACCAGCTTGCCGTTGACCAGCGCGGTGCCCGCGTGGAATGTGACGGCAGTTTCGGTCTGCGCCGGAATGCCATCGACGCGGTCCCCCTTGCGCGGCGCGTCCGGATACTGGTGCGCTGCGAGCACGACGCCCAGCGCCGTGCGCCGGTCCCATTCGAGTTCAACGGTGTCCAGTGTGCCGGCGAGCGCATGCTCGACGACACGGGCGAAGTCGCCTTTGAGCCGCGCCATGATCGGCTGCGTCTCCGGGTCGCCCATCCGGCAATTGAACTCGAGCGTCTTCGGGTTACCCTGTGCGTCGATCATTAACCCAGCATACAGGAAGCCGGTATAGCGCAGGCCCTCGTGCTCCATGCCGCGCACGGTCGGCAGGATGATCTCGCGCATCACGCGCGCATGCAATTGCGGCGTGACGATCGGCGCCGGCGAGTAGGCTCCCATGCCGCCGGTGTTCGGACCTTGGTCACCGTCGAGCAACCGCTTGTGGTCCTGGCTCGACGCCAGCGCGAGCACGTGCTTGCCGTCGACCATCACGATGAAGCTGGCTTCCTCGCCTTGCAGGCATTCCTCGATGACCACGCGCGCGCCCGCGTCGCCGAGCTTGTTGTCGGCGAGCATCACCTCGATCGCGCGGTGCGCTTCATCCAGCGTTTGCGCTACCACCACACCTTTACCGGCCGCGAGTCCATCCGCCTTGATCACGATCGGTGCGCCCTTTGCCTCGGCGTACGCGTGCGCCGCCGTCACGTCGGAGAACGTCTCGTATTCGGCGGTCGGAATGCCGTGGCGCTTCATGAACGCCTTGGCGAAGTCCTTCGAGCTTTCAAGCTGCGCCGCCTCGCGGGTCGGCCCGAAGATCTTCAGGCCGCGCGAGCGGAACAGGTTGACGATGCCTGCCGCGAGTGGTGCCTCGGGCCCGACCACGGTGAATGCGACCTGCTCGCGCTCGGCGAAGTCGGCCAGTGCATGCAAGTCAGTGATATCGACGTTGTGCAGGCGCTCCTGCAGCGCCGTGCCACCATTGCCCGGCGCCACGTAGACCGCGGTGACGCGCGGCGATTGGGCGAGCTTCCACCCGAGTGCGTGTTCGCGACCGCCGGAGCCGACGACCAATACCTTCATGGAAATCCCCGAAAAAGCCAAAAAATCTTCTACGCGAGCCGTTACTAGTCGGCGATGACCGCGTTCGTGTAAACGTCCTGCACATCGTCAAGGTTTTCCAGCGCATCGAGCAGCTTTTGCATCTTGACTGCGTCGTCGCCCGTGAACTCCACCTCGGTTTGTGGTTTCATCGTGACCTCGGCGAGTTCCGCCTTGAAGCCTGCGGCCTCGAGCGCGGCTTTGACCTGCGCGAAATCGTTCGGCGGGCACACTACCTCGATGCTGCCGTCGTCATTGGTCGTCACGTCGTCGGCGCCGGCCTCGAGCGCCGCCTCCATCAGTTTGTCCTCTGGCGTGCCGGGCGCGAATAGGAACTGGCCGACATGGTCGAACAGGAATGCGACCGAGCCGTCGGTGCCTAGATTGCCGCCGTGCTTGGAGAACGCGTGGCGCACTTCGGCAACGGTGCGCGTGCGGTTGTCGGTCATCGTGTCGACGATGATCGCCGCACCGCCGATGCCGTACCCCTCGTAGCGGATTTCCTCGTAATTCGCGCCATCGACGCCACCTACGCCGCGCTGGATCGCGCGATTAACATTGTCCTTTGGCATGTTGGCGTCCGTTGCCTTGTCGATCGCCAGTCGCAGGCGCGGGTTCGATCCGGCATCGCCGCCGCCCAGCCGCGCCGCCACGGTGATTTCCTTGATCAACCGCGTCCAGACTTTGCCGCGCTTGGCATCTGCCGCGGCTTTCTTATGCTTGATGTTGGCCCATTTCGAGTGACCAGCCATGATGGTTTCTCCGACCGCGCACGCAACGCGCGCATCATTCATTCAAATATCGATGTGTCGTGGCGAAGTCCCTGGCGCGTGGCGCCATCGGGACGACGGCGTACGTCGCGCGCCCTGCTGTCCGCCGTGCGCGCGTCGCGTTCGCGCGCGAGGGGCGACGCGGCAAGGGCGTTCGACGGGAAGGCGCAATTTTAGCATGCCGGCTACGCGTACAAGCCGTGCGGCCGCAATGTGGTTTCCGACCCCATTCAGTGATCCGCTTCCTCGCCTGTCCTCAGGCTCCGCTCCCCGCTCGCTTCTCCGGCCCGGGCCGTGCGGTCTGTCCCTAATTCTTGGTGCCGAACAGCCGGTCGCCCGCGTCGCCTAGGCCCGGCACGATGTACGCGTGCTCGTCCAAGTGTGAGTCCAGCGCCGCGACATACAATTTCACGTCCGGGTGCGCGTGCGTGAACACCTGCACCCCTTCAGGAGCCGCGACAAGGGAGAGGAACAGGATATTGGCGCCCCGTACGCCGCGGCGCTTCAGCACGTCGACTGCGTACACCGCCGAATAGCCGGTCGCCACCATCGGGTCGCACAGGATGAACGTGCGCTCCTCCAGGTCGGGCAGCCGCACCAGGTATTCGACCGGACGATGATCGTCTGCCCGGTATACGCCGATATGGCCAACGCGTGCCGACGGAATCAACTCCAACAGCCCATCGGACATGCCCACGCCGGCGCGCAGCACCGGCACGATCGCCAGCTTGCGTCCGGCGATCACCGGTGCGTCGATTTCGACCAGCGGCGTAGCGATGCGGCGCGTGGTCAGCGGCAGATCGCGGGTGATCTCATAGCCCATCAGCAGCGTGATTTCCCGCAGCAACTCGCGGAAGGTACGCGTGGAGGTATCTCGGTCGCGCATGTGCGAGAGCTTGTGCTGGATCAGCGGGTGATTGAGGATGAAGAGGTTCGGGAATCGGCTGTCTTGTTTCATGGCGGCGGGAGGGTGGCGTGGACGACGGCGAAGCGTCATACCAACCCAGTTTACCCAAATATTGGCGCCAATCCCACGGTGATCGTCAACGCGGCGGTGCGTGTCAACGCGATGCGGCCGATTCCAATACAATCGGCGCTTGGCATACGCTCGACGCGCAGGCCGCCGCGCAGGGCATTGACCCGGCCGCATTCCGGAGCACGTTCTCACGCGTACGCATTGCCGATCCCGTTCGAAGCATCCACCGGAGGACAGCGCCCATGACCACCCGTATCGCGTTGATCGCGCACGATCACAAGAAAGACGACATTGTCACGCTGTGCGGCGAATATGTGCACGTGCTCAGTCGCTGCGAATATGTGCACGTGCTCAGTCGCTGCGAACTCGTGGCAACGGGCACGACCGGCTCACGCATCGCGCACCGGCATGGCTTGCCGGTACAGTGCAAGCTGTCGGGCCCGCATGGGGGCGACCTGCAGATCGGCGCGGAGCTGGCCGAAGGTCGCATCGACATGGTGATTTTCCTGCGCGACCCGATGACGCCGCAGCCGCACGAGCCGGATATCAACGCGCTCGTGCGCGCATGCGACGTGCACAACGTGCCGTGCGCGACGAACATGTCCACGGCGCGGATGATCCTTGAGCGGCTCGCGCAGCGGCTGGATGCGCCGGCCTGAATCGATTTGCCACCAGGAGCCATGATGACCAAAGCCATTCGTTTTGAGCGCATCGGCGGACCGCAGGTGCTGCAGTGGGTTGACGTCGACGTGCCGGCGCCCGGCGTGGGCGAAATCCGCGTGCGCCACCATGCGGTCGGCCTGAACTTCATCGATGTGTATTTTCGCACCGGCTTGTACCCGCAGCCGCTGCCCGCGGGCCTGGGCATGGAGGCCGCTGGCGAAGTGGTCGACGTCGGCCCCGGCGTCACCGATTTCGCGCTGGGTGAACGTATCGCCTATGCGGCGCGCCCGCCTGGCGCCTATGCGCAGGAGCGTGTGATCACCGCCTCCAGCGTGGTCAAGCTGCCGCAGTCGATCTCGTACGAGCAGGGGGCCGCCATGATGCTGCAAGGCATGACAGCGCAGTATCTGCTTCGGCGCACGTACCGCGTGAAGGCCGGCGATACGATCCTCGTACACGCGGCCGCGGGCGGCGTCGGGTTAATCATGTGCCAGTGGGCGAAGGCGCTTGGCGCGACGGTGATCGGTACCGTCGGCTCGGATGAGAAAGCTGCGCTGGCGAAAGCCAATGGCTGTGACCATCCTATCGTCTACACGCGCGAGGATTTCGTGCAGCGGGTTAAGGAGATCACGGCGGGCCGCGGCGTGCCGGTAGTTTATGACTCGATCGGCAAGGACACCTATGCCGGCTCACTTGACTGCCTTGCGCCGTTCGGCCTGTTCGTCAGCTTCGGCAATGCGACCGGCCCGCTGCCGCCGATCAATGCGGCCGATCTGGCGAACCACGGCTCGTTGTACTTCACGCGGCCGACGCTGTTTACGCACATCATGAAACGCGAAGACCTGCTCCAGATCTCGGGCGAGCTGTTCGACGTCGTGCAACGCGGGTGGGTGCGGATCGGTATCCACCAGCGTTACGCGTTGCGCGACGCGGCCGATGCACATCGGGATCTGGAGGGCCGGCGCACGACCGGCTCATCAATCTTGCTGCCCTAGCGCCATATCGGCATTGTTACCGGCGTCGATGATGCGTGCGATCGCGGCGCGTGCCGCACTGCGTTCATCGGCGCGCAGGAACACGATCTGGTCGAGCGCATACTGGATGATATTCTCGGCTAGTTCGCTCGCGTTGGGCGGTAGCAGCATGACTGCCTTGTGCCAGGCCGCCGCTCGCGTGTCGACGTGCAACGCCGGGACGGTTTCCAGCAGCGTCTGCGCGGCGAAAGTAGAGTACTGTGACGGCCAGCGCTCGATCATCGCGTACAGGGAGTACAATTGTGCCGGCTGCAGTTCCGCCGGGAACATTGGCAATGCTCGGAGCAGCCCGAGCCACGCTTCGGCCATCGCCGGTTGCGGTAGCGACATCGCGATCTGTCGAATCTGCCCATATTCCGCGATACTTGTCTGACGGCCCAACGCAGGCAGGGCGACACACAGTGCCGCCATCGCCTTGCCCTGGTCGGACGATGGAAGGCTCAACAGCGCTTGCCGCAGCATGCGGTACCATTGCGTGGCTTGATGTAGCGTCGCTGCATCGCGTACATTGAATCCGTACACGAATGCCGGCAACTGGGCCGCGAGCGTACTGATCAGCGCCGCCCGTTCGGCCGTGTCAAGCTGCGGGATCCATGCAAAGAATTCATCGTATCGCTGGATGAACCGTTCGCGTGGCAGCACGTGCAATTGCGATGCGAGGGCGGACCCATAGCGCGACGGTATCGGATGGCGCTGCCACACATGCGCGTAACAGAATTCGTACGCGTTGGCGCGGACACTTGGGTCAAGGTATTTCAACGTGTTAACCACGGCCCTACTGACCGCATAACCCGCGGCAGGCAGTCCTGCGGCAGCGGTGAATATCGATTCGAAGGCTGCCGCTTGCTCGCGCTTGGGAAAGCTGTTGCGCAGCAGTTGTGCCAACAGCGTCAAGATCGGGACGATGCGCAGCCCAGGCTGCTCGACGATGTCCTGCTCGATCTGTGTCAGTAGCGCCTGTACGTCGGCGGCGTTGACTACGGTTTTGGCGTGATGGGCATGGCGCTTGGATAGGATCTGCTCGTGCAGTACGGCATGGGTGCGTCGCTCGACCATTGACAGACGGCAAAGGTCGCGGGTGTCCAGATAGCGACCGATTTGGGCGATCAACTCGTCGGGCAAGTCGCAATAGGTGGTCGCTCGCGTGCCCGCTGCACCCGCGCGGGGCTGCAGGCTTGCATGAATCAGCGACGCCGGCTCGGGTTCGTGCATCGGTTGATGCTGTCGTTCCTCTCGTGTCACGGATAAAGCGGCTTCGAGGGCTGCGACCGAAACGTTTGCATCGGTGTCCATTTATCTCTCCTAGTACCGGGCATTCGCGATGGGCTCGCGGGGGGGCCGTCTAAAACGGTGAGCCTTGATTCAACCGCAATGGCCGCCGCGCGTGTCTGTGGCCGTTGATAAGCAGACGGGACTTGGCGGATGAGACGAGCATACCAGCCATATTGTCAGCGTACACTGACATGATTTTGCGCCGCCTGTTTCACCTCTGATGCGTTTTTGGGCACGCGCGCGCGTTATGCAGCCACGCTTGTGCCGGGTCGGCTTCGCGAGAAAGATCGTCTCCGGTTCTCGGGCTCGGGCATACTGGAGCCCGCACGCAGGCGCGTGCCTGCTTCGGACTTTTTAATACGTGAATGGAACGCCCCGACCCTGATGAATTGCTCGACAAGCTGCAACGCGAGGAGGAAAAAAAACAGCGCGGCAAGCTGAAAATTTTTTTCGGCGCGTCAGCGGGCGTGGGCAAGACGTTCGCGATGCTGCAGGCGGCACGGCGATGCCGCGACGAAGGCGTCGACGTCGTGGTCGGCGTGGCGGAAACCCACGGGCGCAGGGAAACCGTGGCGCTGCTCGATGGAATGCCGTCGATTCCCGCTGCCCGTTATCCTTATCGCGGCAAGGTGTTGCCGGAATTCGATCTGAACGCGGCGCTGGCACGCAGGCCGCAGTTGATCCTGGTCGACGAGCTTGCGCATTCGAACGTGCCCGGCGCACGCCACCTGAAGCGTTGGCAGGATGTGCAGGAACTGCTGGATGCCGGGATCGACGTCTACACGACGCTCAACGTCCAGCATCTCGAAAGCCTGAACGATGTGGTTGGCCAGATCACTGGCATTCGTGTATGGGAAACGGTCCCGGATCGAATATTCGATCTGGCGGACGAGGTCACGCTGGTGGATCTGCCCGCGGACGAACTGCTCGCGCGCCTGCGCGACGGCAAGGTCTATCTGCCACAGCAGGCAGAGCACGCGGTACGCCATTTCTTTCGCAAGGGCAACCTGATCGCGTTGCGGGAACTAGCGTTGCGACGCACCGCGGATCGGGTGGATGCGCAGATGCGCGAGTATCGCGCAGATCAGTCGATCGAGCGCGTCTGGCACGCGCGCGAGCGGATCATCGCGTGTGTCGGCCCGGGCTCGGAGAGCGCGACGCTGGTGCGCGCGGCTGCGCGGCTTGCGGCGAGCTTAAAGGCGGATTGGCTGGCAGTCTATGTCGAGACGCCGAAGCTGCAACGGCTGCCGGACACCGTCCGAAAGCGCACACTCGATGCATTGAAATTGGCCGCCGAACTCGGCGCCGAAACGGTGACACTGGATGGGCCCGACGCGGCCCGCACGCTGCTTGCTTATGCGAGGATGCGCAACGTGTCTAGGCTCGTCGCCGGCGTGCCGCGCACGCGACGCTGGCTTGCCCCGTCAGTCGGTGAGCGGTTGTTGCAATTGGCGTCCGACATCGACGTGACGCTGGTGGGCGCCGGCCGCGCGCATGAGCAGCGTGGTGCACGCGGCGACGTGCGCAGCTTCGCGTCGTCGCTGGGTGACGAGCACCGCTCAAAGCTGCGTCACTACGCGTATGCGGCGGCGATCAGTGCCGGCATCACGGTAGTGGCGACCGAATTGCTGCACCGGATCGATCTGGCGAACCTGGCCATGCTGTATCTGCTCGGTGTGATCTTCGCTGCCGCAAGGCTGGGGCGCGGTCCGGGTGTGCTGATGTCGTTTCTCAGCGTCGCGTCGTTCGACTTTTTCTTCGTGCCACCGCGTATATCGCTGTCGGTGTCCGACACGCAATACCTGTTGACATTCGCCGTGATGCTGCTCACGTCACTGACGATCAGCCATCTGACGTCGAGCCTGCGTCGGCAAGCGCGTATCGCGACGCTGCGCGAGCGGCGCACCAGCGCGATGTACGCGATGACGCGAGAGTTGGGTGCGGCGCTTGCCACCGGCCAGATCATCGAAATCGGCATGCGGCATGTCGCGGAAGTGTTCCAGGCGCACGTGTCGATCTTGTTGCCGGACAGCAACGACAAAGTCAGGCAGAAGGTCGAGGAGCCGGATCCGGCGATCATGCTGCAGCCGCCGGCACTCGATACCGATATCGCGCAATGGGTTTACGACCAGCAAAAGCCGGCTGGGCACGGCACCGACACGTTGCCGGCTGCCGACGCACTCTATCTGCCGCTAAAGGCGCCGATGCGCACGCGCGGCGTGCTGGCACTGGTGGCGGCGCGCTTCGAGGACCTGGCGGTGCCCGAGCAGCGTCGTATGATCGATACGTTCGCCGCGCAAATCGCACTAGCGCTGGAGCGCGTGCACTACGTCGAGATCGCGCAGGACGCGCTGGTCAGCATGGAGTCCGAGCGGTTGCGCAACTCGCTGTTGTCGGCCATTTCGCACGACCTGCGCACGCCGCTGACGGCCATCGTCGGCTTTGCGTCGATGCTCGCCGAGCCGCAGGACGGTGGTGCGCCGCCTCGGCCGCAGGCCGAGCACGACCTGATCGAGGCAATCCACGAGGAAGCGCTGCGCATGACGCGCTTGGTGACCAACTTGTTGGACATGGCCCGGCTGCAGGCCGGCGCGGTCCGGCTCAATCGCCAGTGGTTGATGCTCGAGGAAATGGTGGGCGCCGCACTCGCTGCATGTCGCCGGAGCCTGGCCGCCCATCCGGTGCACACGCGCGTGCCGGCCGAGCTGCCGCTGCTACGGCTCGATCCGGTGCTGATGGAGCATTTGTTCGCCAACCTGTTCGAGAATGCCGCGAAGTACACGCCGGCCGGCGCGCCATTGTCGATTGATGCGGGTGTGGTCGAGGACGGCGCGCGCCGCTATGTCAAAGTGGCGGTCGAGGACAGCGGCCCCGGTCTGCCGCCGGGCATGGAAGCGCGCGTGTTCGACAAGTTTACGCGCGGCGAAAAGGAATCGGCCAAGCCCGGCATCGGCCTCGGGTTGGCGATCTGCCGGGCCATCGTCGACGCTCACGGCGGTCGAATCGGTGCGGAAAACCGCGTTGATGCGCAAGGCCGCGTGCTGGGGGCGCGCTTCTGGTTCATGTTGCCGGCCGATGAGGTACCTCCGGGCGGCGGCGAAGCGCTGGAACAGGATGCCGACGCAGCGCGCAGCGGGCATGCGGTTGACGAGATCACACCAAAATCATGAGCGAACCGAACGCGACGATTGTCCTGATCGAGGACGAAAAGCAAATCCGCCGTTTCGTAGGCGCCTCGCTGCAAGCGCAGGGCATGACGGTATTCGACGCGGACACGGGTCGGCAGGGGCTGGTCGAGGCCGCTACGCGCCGGGCGGATCTGGTGATCGTGGACCTGGGTCTGCCCGATACCGACGGCCTGGACGTGATCCGCGAATTGCGCGGATGGACTGATCTGCCGATCATCGTGTTATCCGCTCGCAGCCAGGAGGAGCAGAAAGTGGCCGCGCTGGATGCGGGGGCGGACGACTACCTGACCAAGCCGTTCGGCGTGTCGGAGCTGCTGGCGCGGATCCGCGCGCAGTTGCGCCGGCGCAATCGCGGTGGCCAGGACGACACGCCGCAAGTACAGTTCGGCGGCATCGTCGTGGACCTGACCGCACGCCGCGTGACCCGGGATGGCGAGGTGGTGCATCTGACGCCGATCGAATACCGGCTACTGGTTACGCTGGTGCGCCATGCCGGCCGCGTGTTGACGCACCGCCAATTGCTGCGCGACGTCTGGGGGCCATCCCATGTGGAGAGTCATCATTATTTGCGCATCTACATGGGGCATTTGCGACAGAAGCTGGAGCGCGATCCTGCGCAGCCCGAGCACATCGTGACCGAAACGGGTGTCGGATACCGGCTCGCCGGCGTGCAGTAGCAGCCTCGCCTGATGCGGCGCTGTGTCGCGGCACAGCCACGCTCGGCAGCGCGCCCGGCACTTTGATAGAATCGACGCAACCCGTTGTGCGTGACGGCCCGCGCGCTACGGTTCGTATCGGGGACGACCCCATTTCGTCAAGGTTGTAGCCGATGGCGTGGATCTTTCTGGTGATAGCGGGCCTGCTCGAAGTGGCATGGGCTGCCGGCCTGAAAAGCTCAGAAGGCTTTTCCCGGCCTGGCTGGTCGATCTTCACACTGGGGACGGCGCTGGTCAGCTTCGGTTTGCTGGCACTGGCGATGAAACAGTTACCGCTGGGCACCGCGTATGCGGTGTGGACCGGTATCGGCGCGCTGGGCGCATTCGTGTTCGGCATCGTGATGATGGGCGAGGCGCTGACGCCGGCCCGGGCGGGCAGTGCAGTCCTGATCCTGGCCGGGCTGATTGGCTTGAAGCTCACGTCCGGCCATTGAGCGAGGCGGCGCCCGCGCGGCGGCTGTCGCTATAATGGTTTCGGGTTTATCCAACACTGACGCTTGCGGCGCGCGCTGCACTGGCCCTTGCCGGTGCGCGCGGGGGCGCGCAAGGAGGCGTTAATGCTTTACGCCCTTTCTCTGGCAACCGGGCTTGCGTGGGCAAGCGGGCTGCGCTTGTACCTGACGGTTCTGTTGACCGGCCTGCTCGCGTCGTTCGACGCCGTGCGTCTTCCCGATGCGTTGTCGCTACTGGGTTCGCCGTGGATCATCGGCGCCGCAGCGCTGTTGGCGATTGCCGAATTTCTGGCCGACAAGGTGCCCGCCGTCGACTCGCTGTGGGATGCGCTGCACACGCTGATTCGCATCCCGGCCGGCGCGATGCTCGCCTATGGCGCGGCCGGCCATGCCGATCCGCGTGTATTGGCGGCGGCGGCGTTGGCCGGCGCGGCGATCGCCGGCACCGCGCACCTGGTCAAGGCTGGCGCCCGCGCGTTAATTAATCTCGCGCAGCAGCCGGCGTCGACCTGGGTCGTGTCGTTTGTGGAGGACACGATCGCCGTACTCGGGTTGTTGCTCGCGTTGTTCATGCCGGGGCTGTTCCTGCTGGGCATGCTGGTGTTCCTGGCGTTTGCCGCGTATGCGTTGCCGCCGTTGTGGCACGGCGTGCAGCTCGGTTTTCGCGGCATGGCGACGGACATGGTGCCGGTGCGCCGTCAGCTGTCGCCGTTGGCGGCGCGCGTGTCGCGCGGCCGTGGCCCGCGTGGTTAATCGACGCGCGCGCCAAATGATTGGCGCCGATTTCGTCGCGTGGGCAGATCATCCCGTTGAGCCGCTATTCGCGTTGCATGCCCGCTCGCTTGGCCTTGCCACGGCCGATACCGCGATCTTTCCCAGTATGGTCAGCCGCGCGGTGATGGCTTCTGTCAGCGCGGCACGCCACGTTGACACCGACGCGCCGGTTTCCCGACTGGCGGCGCTCAAGGCGGTGTCGTCCGGATATCCATTCAATGATGGGGACACAAGCCATGACCGAAGACGGGCAGCGTAACGATCGTGTCGCCGCCGTGGCGCAGCAACAAGACAACGGCGGCGTGCAAGACGAGGCTGCTGCGCAGCCGAGCTTGTTCGACTGGGTCGGCGGCGAGCGCGCCGTGCGTGAGCTGGTTGATCGCTTCTACGACTTGATGGACCTCGAAGCGCAGTTTGCCGGGATCCGCGCGTTGCATCCGGCCACGCTGGAGGGCTCTTGCGACAAGTTGTTCTGGTTTCTGTGCGGTTGGCTCGGGGGACCGGACCATTACGTGAGCCGGTTTGGCCATCCGCGACTGCGCGCCCGCCATTTGCCGTTCGCGATCGCATCCAGCGAGCGCGATCAATGGCTGCGTTGCATGGCATGGGCGATGGAGGACGTGGGGCTGTCGCTGCCGCTGCGTGAGCGGCTGCTGACCTCGTTTTTCCAGACGGCGGACTGGATGCGCAACCGGCCTGATCCGGCTTGAGCCCAGCTGCAACGGGGGCAGCTACAGCAGCCTGTGCGCCAATCGTGCCGCGACCTGGGCAGTGTGCTGGTCCTGGTCGAGCGACGGATTGTATTCGGCGATGTCGGCCACGCGTATCACGTTCACGCGGATCTCGTGCGGGCCCAACTTCATGGCCAGGCTGATCGTTATCGTATCGATTCCTTCTTTGGAACCGGCATAGTCGACATACTCGTTTGGCGATTCGAAGCGGCAGCCGGAGACAAGTTGATGATCGCGCCGCCGCACTTGCTGCGATCCGTCCTCATACGGTGGGCCGCTTCACGCGCGCAGAGATAAGTGCCGAGCGCGTTGGTTTTGAACATCCGCCGCAGCCGCTCGACATCCATGTCGGCCAGCGGCAACGACGGCGCCACGATGCGACTAGACCGCTTCGCGCTTCTCCGACCACTTGTCGCCAACCGGCGGCACGTAGCGTTGCAGCCCGTCGAGCAGCGCGTCGGCGTCTGACTCCACTTGGAGCAGTCCGACGTAGTCGTGCCGCATGAAGCCCTCATTGGCGGTGTGGCGCAGCATTGCCAGCAACGGATCGTAATAGCCGGCGACGTTGAGCAGACCGACTGGCTTTTGGTGATAGCCGAGTTGCGCCCACGTGTAGACTTCGAACAACTCTTCAAACGTGCCGGCGCCGCCGGGCAGCGCGACGAACGCGTCGCTCAGGTCAGCCATCATTTTCTTGCGCTCGTGCATGTTCGCGACGACGTGCAACTCGGTCAAGCCGCGATGACCGACTTCCTTGTCGATCAACAGCTGCGGGATCACGCCGATCGCATGGCCTTGCGCTTGCAGTACGGCATCCGCGATCTCGCCCATCAAGCCGACGTGGCCTCCGCCATAGACCAGTGTGAGACCCGCGTGCGCGAGCGCGCGACCAAACGCTTGTGCCGCCTGCCGGTATTCGTCCCGACGGCCGATAGCGGAACCACAATATACGCACACCGAACTAATCATCGCGCCCCCTTCGGGCGTTGCGTCTCGGCCTTGCCTGCATCGGGCCGTGTCTCGCCCCTGCCGTCGCGCGGTGGCAGGTAGTCGGCGAATTCGCGCATCGGCAACCGGCCGGAAACCAGGTCGTCGAATAATTGGCGCGAACGTCCGCGCAGATAAGGGGCCATCAGCGATACGATGTGTAGGCTCGCCTGATGCAATTCGGTCCGGATCGCCTCCTGCTCGTTGTACTTGCGTGGGTTCATCACGAACTGGTACGACAGCCAATAGGTCGAGATCACGCCGATGTTGGTCGAGATCACGCCAATCTCCTGGGGCGTCGCTTCCATCTCGCCGTCGGCGATCAATTGCTCGCACAACTGGCGCGCGAAATTGACCTTGTGCGTGATGATCTGCTTGAAGTGCGTCTCCAATGTGCGGTTGCGCGCCAGCAGATCGTTCAGGTCCCGATAGAGGAACCGGTACGTCCACAGAAAATCCGCCATGTAGGCCAGATAGGCCCACATCTCGTCGATGGTCGGACGATGATCATCGGGAAAGCGCAGGCGCTTGCTGATCTCCTGCTCGAACTGGGCGAAGATGCTGTTGATGATGTCGTCCTTGTTGCGGAAATGGTAGTACAGGTTTCCCGGGCTGATTTCCATTTCCTCGGCGATCGTCGTCGTCGTGACGTTCGGTTCGCCGATCTCATTGAAGAGTCGCAACGACAGTTCGAGGATTCGGTCGCGGGTGCGACGGGGCGGTTTCGATTCCATGGCGTCGGCTCTGTGCGCCGGAAAGTCCGGCTGGTGGGCTCGCACGGGCGAGATCGCCGGATTATAAACTGCTGTTTTCGCACTGAGGCGTGAGCTTTCTTGTATCAGACAGATTGATAGACTCAGCGGACCTCTTACAGAGACGAGCGCCGGCAACAGACGGCGCGTTCGTCGCGAACGGGAACATGACGTTCTTATTACGGGGCAGCGACAAGGCGCGTGCCGGCCAGCCGGTCATGCAACCATTGCCGGTCCGGATCCAGCCATTGCGTGCTGGCCCATAGCGTTATCCACACGGACAGCGCGAGCAGCGTGTGCGGCACCGACCCTCCGAGCACCGAATGGAGCGCCAGCGGCGGCAGGAACCATAGCCAGGCAAGCACGTACCGCAGCATTGCTCGCCCCACACCGACCGGTGCGAGCGCATGGTTGACGAGCCGCAGTCGCCAAGTTTTCATCGGCAATGTCTGACCGCCATGGGTCCAAAACCAGACGAAATACGCGCCGACGACGAGGGTGATCCAGCCAGCCAACAGATTGTGATGCGTTAATCCATTGCGTTGCTGGGTCAGCGTGCTGAATAGGTAGCCGGCAATAAAGACGACGCCGAACAGAATGACGCCTTCGTAGACCGCGCACAGCAGGCGGCGCCACAGGGATGGGGCGCGGCCATGAGGCACGTGTTCACGCGGCAGTTTCACTGCGCGTGATCGTTGAAGAACCACGGCACCGACTGCGCCGGCTTTTCCGGCTCGGTTTGTGAGCCGGCGGCCGGGGGAGATGTCAACGCAGCGGCCGACGCCGATGGTGCCGGGTTGGCGTCAGGCGACGTGCCTGGACCGCCCGGCGCCGTACTGGCCGAGGCGCCGGCGCGTGGCGCAGCCGCGGCGGCATCGGTGCGCTCGCGCGAGCGCTCGAGCTTGCCTAGGTCTTTGATTTCACGCTTACCGCTCGGCGGCGCGCTGACCACGGTCGGGCGTCGTGCTTTCTCGGCGGCCGCCAGCTTGCGCTTCAATTCGTCGGGCAATTGCTGATAGGCGCTCCACGCCTTTTCGCGTGCCTGTACGGAGAGTTCCTTGGACAACTGGTAGTTCTCACGCGCGACGCGCCGCTGCTGTGGCGTCATGCGGAGCCATTCGGCCATTCGTTGATGCAGTCGCTGCTGCTCTTCTGTGCGCATTTTTGGATATCTGGCTGCGATTTTCAGCCATTTCCGCTTGCGCTCGGCGCTGAAATGATCCCATTGGGGTGCCAGCGGCGCCAGCGCGTCGCGCTGCGCCGCGGTAAGGCGGGCCCAGGACAGCGGGTTGGCCGCATCGGCTGCCATGTCGGCAACGGCAGCGTGGCTCGCCACCGCTGCCACCCCGCTGCCGACCGGCGCTGGCGCGGCGTCAGACGGCAACGCTCGAGACGACGATGCCGGGTGAAAGCGCGGATAGGTTGCCATGAACGCGGCAAGTGCAGCAATCACACCCGCATAGACCATAGCCAAACCGCGCTTGTTACTCATCCGACATTGCTCCTGGTTGGCGTGTCAGTGCCCGTGCGACAGGTATGCGTGAAAGCCGTGGTCCAAGTAGGCGGACAGCGGCAGCTCGTCGCTGAGCATGGCTGCGTCGATGGCGGCGATGTCGGCTAGGTGCTGCTGGTTTTCCCAGTAGCGGATCGCGGCGAGACCGCACACCAGCGCTAGTAGCGGCCAGACCAGGGCTAGGCGGCTCCAGCGGGCGCGCTTGCGCGCGCCGACGGCGTTCGTTGGCACGTTGCCGGCGCCGGCCAGCGCCGGCACGTATACCGGCCGCCTGTGGGTATCGGGTTTCTTTCTCGCAAGCGCTACCTGTCGCGCGGCTGCTAGCCGGTCCGTCGTCGCGCGCGGCAGGCGCGCCGCGCCCTCGTCGAGCGCTCGGCGCACTTTCAGTGCGAATTCGATTTCTTTTGTTTCAGATGCGCAGCTCATAGTGTGATTCCTTTCGCCTTCAGCGCGACAGCCAGCGCGTGCGTGGCCCGTGAGCAATGGGTCTTGACGCTGCCCTGCGAGCAGCCCATCGCGGCGGCGGTTTCGGCGACATCCATATCTTCCCAATAACGCATCAGAAACGCTTCGCGTTGACGCGCGGGCAGTTTTTGGATCTCCTCGTCGATCAGCGCGAGCACCTGCTCCCGCTCAAGCCGGTCGGCGCTGTTCTCGACCGCGGTCGAATTGTCCGAGGCTTCGTAGGTTTCCAGCACGTCGAACTCGTCGTCATCGCCGTTGCCCAGCGACGAAAACAGGCTGACCCACGTGTTGCGCACCTTCTGGCGGCGAAAGAAATCGTGGGTCGCGTTCTGCAGAATGCGCTGGAACAGCAGCGGTAGCTCGGCCGCAGGCCGCTCGCCGTATTTCTCGGCGAGCTTGATCATCGCGTCCTGGACGACGTCCAGCGCGGCGTCGTCATCGCGCACCGCATACGCGACATGCTTGAATGCGCGCCTTTCGACGCCCGCCAGGAAATCGGCGAGTTCCTTGTCTGATGCCATCCTTGTGGAATTCGGCGCGACAGGTGACGCGTGACGCGCGGGAAGTGAATTGCCGGCTAGCCCGCGCCATCGGGGGCGTGCCAACACAACAAAAACGTAAAAACCCGCGGATGCTAGCAAAAAAAAAGGCCTTGTGGGAAGCCGGCATTTTTTGCTTGACCCTTGTTGCGCGACTCGATATGGTGATAGATTCGCAAGACGCTGTGATTGTCTCATTGAGGCGATGCTCACAAAGCTCGCATTCTCTCTAAGACGCGCCGCTTGAACCCGAGCCACAAGCCCGGTAGAGAGCCCCCGATCAATTTTTTGCCGAAAATTCGAAAGGTGAACGATGAATATGCCAAGCGCGGAATGCTCTACGTCGGATATCTCCCCTCCTGCTGGAACCGAAACCGGCTCGATCGGCGCGACCGTGCTGATGCGCGCGCTCGCTGACGAAAATGTCGAATTCATCTGGGGATATCCGGGCGGCTCGGTACTCTACATCTACGACGAACTATACAAGCAGGACAAGGTCCAGCACGTGCTGGTGCGCCACGAGCAAGCCGCGGTGCACGCCGCGGACGCCTACGCGCGTTCTACCGGCAACGTCGGTGTGTGCCTGGTGACCTCCGGGCCCGGTGTGACGAACGCGGTGACCGGCATCGCCACCGCATACATGGACTCGATTCCGCTGGTAGTCATCAGCGGCCAGGTGCCGACGGCGGCGATCGGCCAGGACGCGTTCCAGGAATGTGACACGGTCGGGATTACGCGGCCGTGCGTGAAGCACAACTTCCTCGTGAAGGACGTGCACGAACTCGCCGCGACGGTCAAGAAGGCGTTTCACATTGCCCAGAGCGGCCGCCCCGGGCCGGTGCTGATCGACATCCCGAAGGATGTGTCGAAGGCGCCGTGCCACTACGAGCCGGTCAAACACATTGCGCTGCGCTCGTACAACCCGGTCACGAAGGGTCATTCAGGCCAGATCCGCAAGGCGGTCGCACTGCTGCTGTCTGCGAAGCGCCCTTACATCTATACCGGCGGGGGGATCATCCTGGCCGAGGCCTCGCGCGAGTTGAACCAGTTCGCGGACCTGCTCGGCTACCCGGTCACCAACACGCTGATGGGCCTGGGTGGTTATCGCGCGACGGATCGCAAGTTCCTCGGCATGCTCGGCATGCATGGCACGTACGAGGCCAACATGACGATGCAGCACTGCGACGTGCTGATCGCGATCGGCGCCCGCTTCGACGACCGCGTCATCGGCGACCCAGCGCATTTCGCGAGTACGCCGCGCAAGATCATCCATATCGATATCGACCCCTCATCGATTTCCAAGCGAGTGAAGGTTGACATCCCGATTGTGGGCGACGTGAAGGAAGTGCTCAAGGATTTGATCGAGCAGTTGCAGAACGCGCCGCACGGCCCGGACGGTGCCGCGTTGGACGTGTGGTGGCAGCAGATCGAGCAGTGGCGTGCCCGCGATTGCTTGAAGTACGACCGCGACAGCGAGATCATCAAGCCGCAGTACGTCGTCGAGAAGCTCCACGAGCTGACCGGCGGCAACGCGTTCGTGTGCTCGGACGTCGGTCAACATCAAATGTGGGCTGCGCAATTCTACCGCTTCGACAAGCCGCGCCGCTGGATCAATTCCGGGGGGCTCGGGACGATGGGCTTCGGTCTGCCGGCTGCGATGGGCGTGAAGATGGCGCATCCGGACGCCGATGTGGTGTGCATCACCGGTGAGGGCTCGATCCAAATGTGCATCCAAGAGCTGTCCACATGCAAGCAGTATGAGACGCCGGTCAAGATCGTGTCGTTGAACAACCGCTACCTGGGCATGGTCCGTCAGTGGCAACAACTCGAGTACAACAAGCGCTATTCGCATTCGTACATGGACGCACTGCCGGACTTCGTAAAGCTTGCCGAAGCATATGGCCATGTTGGCCTGCGTATCGAGCGCAGGGCGGACGTCGAGCCGGCGTTGAAGGAGGCGTTGCGGCTCAAGGATCGTACCGTGTTTCTCGATTTCCAGACCGACCCGACCGAGAACGTCTGGCCGATGGTTCAGGCCGGCAAGGGCATCACCGAGATGCTGCTCGGCGCAGAGGACCTGTGACGAAGCGCGCGTCGGCGCGCGCGAAGGCGGTGCTGCACGCGTTGCCACACGCGACGCGCGGTGTGTCGCGGGCAGCGCCGGGCGCAGGGACATCGAAACTGGAAAGAGAAACGAGATGCGACACATTATTTCCGTGCTGCTGGAGAATGAACCCGGTGCGTTATCGCGCGTGGTCGGACTGTTCTCGGCGCGTGGCTACAACATTGAAACCTTGACCGTCGCGCCGACCGAGGACCGCTCGCTGTCGCGCATGACGATCGTGACGATTGGCTCGAACGACGTGGTTGAACAGATCACGAAGCATTTGAACCGCCTGATCGAGGTGGTAAAGGTGGTCGACCTGACCGAGGGCGCCCACATCGAGCGCGAACTGATGTTGATCAAGGTGCGGGCGGTCGGCAAGGAAAGGGACGAGATGAAGAGGATGTCGGATATTTTCCGCGGCCGCATCATCGACGTCACCGAGAAGACCTACACGATCGAGTTGACCGGGGCCAGCGGCAAGCTCGACGCATTCATCGACGGGATCGACGCCACGGCGATCCTGGAGACGGTACGCACCGGCGGCTCGGGCATCGGCCGTGGCGAGCGGATTTTGAAGGTTTGACCTGTTCTGGTGCCGCGGCGGGCAGCGCGGCATCGGGGGCAATGAACACTGAATCGAAGTGACAATACACGAAGGAAATCACATGAAAGTTTATTACGATAAGGACGCCGATCTCTCGCTGATCAAGGATAAGCAAGTCACGATCATCGGCTACGGCTCGCAAGGCCACGCGCATGCGCTGAACTTGCGCGACAGCGGTGTGAATGTGACGGTGGGGCTGCGTCGCGGCGGCGCGTCGTGGGCGAAGGCCGAGACCGCCGGCTTGAGCGTGAAGGAAGTGGCTGAAGCGGTGAAGGGCGCCGACATCGTGATGATCCTGCTGCCGGACGAGCAGATCGCCGACGTCTACAAGCGCGACGTGCATGAGCATATCAAGCAAGGCGCGGCGCTCGCGTTCGCGCATGGCTTCAACGTGCACTATGGCCAAGTGGTACCGCGTGCCGACCTGGACGTGATCATGATCGCACCCAAGGCGCCGGGCCATACGGTGCGCGGCACCTACACACAGGGTGGCGGCGTGCCGCATTTGGTCGCGGTCGCGCAGGACAAGTCGGGCGCGGCGCGCGACATCGCACTGTCGTATGCGGTGGCCAACGGCGGTGGCCGTGCGGGCATCATCGAGACGAACTTCCGAGAGGAAACCGAGACCGACTTGTTCGGCGAGCAGGCCGTGCTGTGCGGTGGCACGGTCGAGCTGATCAAGGCCGGCTTCGAGACGCTGGTCGAGGCAGGCTACGCGCCTGAGATGGCGTACTTCGAATGCCTACATGAGTTGAAGCTGATCGTCGACCTGATCTACGAAGGCGGCATTGCGAACATGAACTACTCGATCTCGAACAACGCCGAGTACGGGGAATACGTGACCGGCCCGCGCGTGATCACCGACGAGACGAAGAAGGTAATGAAGGACGTGTTGCGTGACATCCAGACCGGCGAGTACGCGAAAAGCTTCATCCTCGAGAACCGCGCCGGCGCGCCGACGCTGCAATCGCGGCGGCGCCTGACGGCCGAACACCAGATTGAGACGGTTGGCGCGAAGCTGCGTGCGATGATGCCGTGGATCGCGAAGAACAAGCTGGTCGACCAGTCGAAGAACTGATCACGCGCTTGCGCCACACGCGCGCCACCGCGCGTTCGAGCCGCCTGAGGCGTCATGCCAGGGCGGCTTTTCTTTATTCGCCCACAGGCCGCGGGCGCGACAGGCGGCCGGGGTTTGCTATCCTTCTATTTTCTTAGAACTGGCGTTGCCTATATGACTTATCCTCACCCGATCATTGCCCGCGAAGGCTGGCCCTTCATCGCTGTCGCGTTCGTCGTGACGTTGCTGATCCATGCATTCGTGGGCTTCGGCTGGGCGTGGCCCTTCTGGCTGCTGACGCTGTTCGTCGTGCAATTCTTTCGCGATCCGCAGCGGCCGGTGCCGCAGCAGCCGAATGCCGTGTTGTGCCCGGCCGACGGACGAATCGTCGCGGTCGAGACTGCACACGATCCGTACGTGAACCGCGACGCGCTGAAGATCAGCGTGTTCATGAACGTGTTCAATGTTCATTCGCAACGCTCGCCGGTTGACGGTGCGGTAACCCAGGTCGAATATTTCCCCGGCGCCTACCTGAACGCAGCAATCGACAAGGCGTCGCTGGAGAACGAGCGCAACGCGATCGTGCTGCAGACCGCGGACAATCACATTGTCACCTCGGTGCAGGTGGCCGGATTGATCGCTCGACGCATCCTGTGCTACGTGCGCACCGGCGAGCCGCTCGCCCGCGGCCAGCGCTATGGCTTCATCCGCTTTGGCTCGCGCGTGGACGTCTATCTGCCGTTGGGCAGCAAGCCGCGGGTGTCGATCGGCGAGAAGGTGCAGGCGTCGGCGACGATCCTGGCCGAGCTTTAAGCGGCGCAAGGAGGGCTTAATGGCTGGTTTCAAACCGCGACGCCCGCGTGCGGGCGGGCCGCGCCTGGCGCGTGCGTTCCGGCGCAACCGCACGGTGCAAGAGCAGATCGCGCGGCGCAGCCTGCGGGCCGCGCGCCAACAATTGCTGCGCAAACGCAGCGTCTACCTGCTGCCCAATGCGTTCACAACCGCTGCATTGTTCTGCGGTTTCTTCGCCGTGGTACAGGCGATGAACGTGCGCTTTGAGATCGCCGCGATCGCCATCTTCGTCGCGATGGTGCTGGATGGCATGGACGGCCGCGTGGCGCGCATGACGCATACACAAAGTGCGTTCGGCGAGCAGTTCGACAGCCTGTCGGACATGGTGTCGTTTGGTGTTGCGCCGGCCCTGGTGATGTACGAGTGGGTGCTCAAGGATCTGGGCCGCTGGGGGTGGCTTGCCGCGTTCGTCTATTGCGCCGGCGCCGCGCTGCGCCTGGCACGCTTCAATACGAACATCGGTGTGGTCGACAAGCGCTATTTTCAGGGCCTGCCGAGTCCGGCCGCTGCCGCGCTGGTGGCCGGCTTCGTGTGGCTGGCGACCGATAACCGGGTGCCGCTCAAGCTCGGCTGGCTGCCATGGGTCGCATTTGGCCTGACGATCTACGCGGGCGTTACCATGGTCTCCAATGCGCCGTTTTACAGCGGCAAGGCGCTCGACGTCCGGCATCGGGTGCCGTTTGCGGCGATCCTGCTGGTCGTGGTCGCATTCGTACTCGTGTCGTCTGATCCGCCGCTGATGCTGTTCGGCCTGTTTGTATTGTACGGTTTGTCTGGCTATGTGCTGTGGATGTGGCGCACGATGTCGCGCAAGCCCAATCCGGTCGCGTTGGGTGCTGCCAAGCCGGCCGCCCACGAGCCCATCACGGATAAGGAGTCGGGCAGGGCGCGCGCGGCGGAAAGATCTGCGGAGCACATCACAAACAAGGCGGTGGACAACGAGCGCCGCGCAGACAAGCGGCCATAGTCATCGACTATTGGCCGATGGCGCGGTTAGGTCGCGTTGCACGTTGACCTAATTGACGCTATAGTCGTCCGAATCAATATGGCTGCACGGCTTCTACCCTCTCTACCGGTCGGCGTGTCTATCGCGCTGAATCGATTCTGCCTCCGCTTCGTCTCGCCTGTTCGTACCGGCGTCACCTGCGGTGCGCCGATAGAGGATGTTGCCGCTTACCCCCACTGATTCGAGTCCGGAGACTGACATGGCAGACAAGTTGATCATATTCGACACGACGTTGCGTGATGGCGAGCAATCGCCGGGCGCGTCGATGACGAAGGAGGAGAAGCTCCGCATCGCACGACAGCTCGAGCGCATGAAGGTGGATGTGATCGAGGCGGGCTTCGCGGCCAGTTCGAACGGAGATTTTGGCGCGATCCAGGCGATCGCCTCGCAGGTCAAGGACAGCGTGATCTGCTCGCTGGCGCGCGCCAATGACAAGGATATTGCGCGTGCGGCCGAGGCGCTTAAGCCGGCGGAGCGGTTCAGGGTCCATACATTCATCGCGACCTCGGCGCTGCATATGGAGAAGAAGCTGCGCATGACGCCGGAGCAGGTGTACGAGCAGGCGCGGCTGGCAGTGCGTTTTGCCCGGCAGTTCACGGACGACATTGAGTTTTCGCCGGAGGACGGCAGCCGCTCGGACATGGATTTCCTGTGCCGGGTGCTGGAGGCGGTGATCGCGGAGGGCGCCACCACGATCAACATTCCGGATACCGTCGGCTATGCGGTGCCGGACGGCTATGCGGCGCTGATCCGGCAGATCCGCGAACGGGTGCCGAACTCGGACAAGGCGGTATTCTCAGTGCACTGCCACAATGATTTGGGCATGGCGGTGGCGAACTCGTTGGCGGCGGTGAAGCTGGGCGGCGCGCGGCAGATTGAGTGCACGGTGAACGGGCTTGGCGAGCGGGCCGGGAACACGTCGCTTGAGGAAGTGGTGATGGCGGTGAAGACGCGCCGTGACTACTTCGGGCTGGAAGTGGGCATCGACACGACGCAGATCGTGCCGGCCTCGAAGCTGGTGTCGCAGACGACGGGCTTTGTGGTGCAGCCGAACAAGGCGGTGGTGGGCGCCAATGCGTTTGCGCACGCGTCGGGGATTCATCAGGACGGGGTGCTCAAAGCGCGGGACACGTATGAGATCATGCGTGCGGAAGACGTGGGCTGGAGCGCGAACAAGATTGTGCTCGGCAAACTGTCGGGCCGCAACGCGTTCAAGCAGCGGCTGCAGGAATTGGGGGTAGCGCTGGACAGCGAGGCGGAATTGAACGCCGCGTTCGCGCGCTTCAAGGAACTGGCCGATCGCAAGGCGGAGATCTTCGACGAGGATATCTTGTCGATCGTCAGCCAGGAGGCCAGTGCCGCGCACGATCACGAGACTTATCGGTTCGTGTCGTTGTCGCAGCATTCGGAAACCGGTGAGCGGCCGCACGCGAAGGTGGTATTCACCGTCGACGGTAGCGAGACGACCGGCCAGGCGCACGGCAACGGCCCGGTCGATGCGACGTTGCATGCGATCGAGTCACGGGTCAATAGTGGTGCGGAATTGATACTGTATTCGGTCAACGCGATCACGGCCGGCACGCAGGCGCAAGGCGAGGTGACCGTGCGGTTGGCGAAGGCGGGGCGTATCGTCAATGGCGTCGGCACCGACCTAGACATCGTCGCCGCGTCGGCAAAGGCCTATATTGCGGCGTTGAACAAGCTTGATCCGAGCGCCGAAAAGCTCAATCCGCAGCGCTCGTAACGGTGCGGCCGCACGTCGCACGCTGCCATTCGTGCCGCACGTTGCATGTCACCATCCGTGCCGTGCCGTGCCGTGCCGTGCCGTGCCGTGCCGTGCCGTGCCGTGCCGTGCCTTGCGGCGCGCCGCCGTCCGTCTCGCGCGGCGCTGCTCGTCGGCTCGCCCGCGCTCGGACGTGACGTCGCTGCCTGCCGCCGACACCGGCGTGGTCGCCGTCCGCGCTGGCGCGGCGCCGCTAAAACAGGAAGCGCCGGCGCTCTGGATCGTGCAGCGGGTCAGGCGTCTTCTGCGTGAGCCGCAACACACCGGCGTCGTCGAAGTAGAAGTGGTACAACTGGTACCAGACGCCGTCATCCATATAGCGATAACTCCACACTTCCCGCTTCATCCTCGGGAAATAGGCGGTTTCCTCCGGCTTGCCGAAGCGGATCAGCACATCGTTCTTCGTCCATTTGCCGACCTTTGCTTGGTAGAATTCGCTGTTCTGCAACACCTGCCGCACGTCAACGACCTTGCCCGTGCCGTCGACGTCGGCCGCCGTTGTCGTTTCGCCCATCGGCTGGGTCGGCCACATCAACCGTTTGCCCCCATTGGGCAGGTCATACACTTCACGAGGTGCGCCGAGCCGCGCGATCAGCATCGACGCATCGTCACCGGGCTTGAAGCGTTGCCAGGGCTGTACGCAACCGCACAGCGCCAGCACGGCAAGACCGGCGGCGACTCGTGCTCGAGCGGGCGCGGCCCAGGCCGACCACGCGAGCGAATCCGATAATGACATGGTCCGAACTCCTTCTTCCATTGCAGCAATTTTGCCATGCATTGACGCAAAAGATCGCATTGGTCTTGCCGCGTGAGGGCGCGCTGGCCTATGATCCGCGCTTTGATGTGAACGGCGAGGACCGGATGGGCAGCAAGTGGCGCGGACAGGATCGGATGAACGGACGTGTAGGGGATTTGCCGGCGGGCGGGCCCCTGGCTGTGGCGCGCCGTGCGCAGGGGCGCATCGCGCAGTCCGTGCGTGCCGGATGGCGGCGCTTGCGCGGCGTGGCCGTAGCATTGCCGATGTCGATGACACTTGCCTGCGCGGCATACGCGCAGGCAAGCGCCGCGGGCGCGACGTCCGCGCCCGGCCCGGGTTCGGCGCAGCGCGCGCTGCCTGCCGGCGGGCCGACCGGCGCGCCGGTGCGGCTCGCACTGATCGAAGGGATGTCCGGCGCGTTTGCGAATGCGGGCGCGGCAGTCGAGCGCAATCTGCGCTTTGCGATCGAGCGGGTCAACGCCCGCGGCGGGGTGATGCTGCGAGACGGCGCGCATCCGCTGCAGTTGGTTGTGCTGGACAGCCGAGGGGCCACGGACGAGGCGCTGGTGCAGTTGCGCGCCGCCGCCGACGCGCGGATTGCTTTCGTGCTGCAAGGCAATAGCTCCGCGGTGGCCGCGGCGCTGATCGCCGCGATCAACAAGCACAATGTGCGCGAACCCAACCGTCGCATGCTATTGCTGAACTACTCGGCCGATGATCCGGCGCTGACCGAGAACGACTGCAGCTTCTGGCATTTCCGCTTTGACGCGCACGCGGGCATGCGGATCAACGCGTTGACCGAGGTGATGCGCCGCGACTCGTCGCTGAAGAAGGTTTATTTACTTAACCAGGATTACAACTTCGGCCGCCAGGTGAGTTCGCTGGCCCGCTCGGCGCTCGCCGCGCAGCGGCCCGACGTGGCGATCGTGGGCGACGAGTTTGTGCCGGTGGGTCGGGTCAAAGACTTTGCGCCGTATCTGGCAAAGATCCGGGCGAGCGGCGCTGACGCGGTGCTGACCGGCAATTGGGGCAACGATCTGACGCTGCTGGTGCGCGCGGCGCGCGAGCAGAACCTGAAGCTGCGGTTCTACACCTTCTACGGCAACAGTCTCGGCGCGCCGGCGGCGCTCGGCGATGCCGGCGTAGGCCGCGTGATCGCGGTGGCGGACTGGCATCCGAATGTGGGCGGGGCGGCGTCCGACGCGTTCTACGCGGCATTCCGGGCGCGGTATCCGGCGCCGTTGGACGATTATCCGTTGCTGCGAATCAGCGTGATGATTGACATGTTGGCTCGCGCGCTCACGCACGCTGGTTCGGACGACGCATTGGCGGTGGCGACCGCGCTGGAAGGCGCGCGCGCCGGCTACGGCAGTGGTTTCCATCCGTCGTGGATGCGTGCCGACGATCACCAACTAATCCAACCCCTTTACGTTATGCAGATGGAGAAGGCGGGGACCGCACACGTGCGCTTTGACAATGAAGGTTCCGGCTATGGTTTTCGCACGCTGCTGACGCTCACGCCTGAGCAGACGGTGCCGGCCAGCACGTGCCGGATGCGCCGTGTGCGCTGATCCTAGACTGCCCCAGCTATGCTACAATTAGCATCTAGCTGTAAACCCACGGCACGGCCTTTCTTCCGTGACCGCCTGTTGATCAATAAAGGAAATCATGTCTGTAGCGAATATCAACAAATCGGAAGTCGTCGCGCAATTCGCGCGCGGTACGAATGACACCGGTTCCCCGGAAGTGCAGGTTGCGTTGCTCACGAGCCGTATCAACGAGTTGACGGTGCACTTCAAGGCTCACATGAAGGATCACCACAGCCGTCGTGGTCTGTTGCGCATGGTGAGCCGCCGCCGCAAGCTGCTCGACTACCTGAAGGCCAAGGATGCTGACCGCTATCGTGCGTTGATCCAGAAGCTGGGTCTGCGCAAGTAAGTGGCTCGATGGCAGACTTCTGCCTGCTACATGCAAAAGATGCCTGCGTCAGCATGCTGATGCAGGCATTTTATTTTTAGCGTTTCCGGTGTGATGCGTTCCGCACGTGCGCGTGCGACCGTCCGGCAAGCGAAGCGGGGTTTTGTGTCATTCCAGCGCGGCAGCGGTGCCGCTGTCGCGCTGGAATGGCATAACACTTCCCTGTTTCGAGCGGCTGGCAACGGTTGAGGAACGGTCGATGGACCGGCCGCGCGTAGGCGCGGCGTCTCGAAGGAGTGAAAATGTTCAATAAGATCGTTAAAGAATTCAAATGGGGTCAGCACAACGTGCGGCTCGAAACGGGCGAGATCGCCCGTCAGGCAAGCGGTGCGGTGATCGTCGATGTCGAGGACACCGTCGTGCTTGCGACAGTGGTGGCGGCCAAGGCGGCCAAGCCGGGCCAGGACTTTTTCCCGTTGACCGTCGACTACATCGAGAAGACGTATGCGGCCGGTAAGATTCCGGGCGGCTTCTTCCGTCGCGAAGGCCGTCCTTCCGAGGGCGAGACATTGATCTCGCGGCTGATCGACCGCCCTCTGCGTCCGCTGTTCCCGGAAGGCTTCTACAACGAAGTGCAGGTCGTGATCCATGTGCTGTCAATTAACCCGGACATTCCGGCGGACATCCCGTCGATGATCGGTGCATCGGCGGCGTTGGCGATCTCCGGTATTCCGTTCAATGGGCCGATCGGCGCGGCGCGTGTCGCCTATATCGACAATCAGTTCGTGCTCAATCCGACCCGCTCGCAGTCCAAGGCATCGAAGTTGGACCTGGTGGTCGCCGGTACCGAGCGCGCGGTGCTGATGGTCGAGTCCGAAGCGGACCAGTTGCCGGAGGAGGTGATGCTTGGCGCGGTCGTGTTCGGTCATGAGCAGATGCAGGTGGCGATCGACGCGATCCACGACCTCGTTAAGGAAGGCGGCAAGCCTGAATGGGATTGGCAGCCGGCGCCGAAGGACGAAGCGTTGATTGCGCGCGTGACGGAGTTGGCGTTTGCCGAGTTGCAGGCGGCATACCAGATCCGGCAGAAACAGCAGCGCTCGGCCAAGCTGAAGGAAGTGTATGCGGCGGTCACGGCCAAGCTGGCTGAACAAGCCGTGGCAGCCGGGACGGCCATCGTCGATGCCGCGACGGTCGGCAACATCCTGTTCGATCTTGAGGCGAAGATCGTGCGCAGTCAGATCCTGAACGGCGAGCCGCGTATCGACGGGCGCGACACGCGCACCGTGCGTCCGATCGAAATCCGAACCGGCGTACTGCCGCGCGCGCACGGCTCGGCGCTGTTCACCCGTGGCGAGACGCAGGCGCTGGTGGTCGCCACGCTTGGCACGAAGGGCGACGAGCAGATCATCGACGCGATCGAAGGCGAATATCGCGAGCGTTTCATGCTGCATTACAACATGCCGCCGTTCGCGACCGGCGAAACGGGCCGTGTCGGCTCGCCGAAGCGCCGCGAGATCGGTCACGGCCGGCTCGCCAAGCGCTCGCTCGTCGCGTGCCTGCCGGGCGATGATGAGTTCGGCTACACGATTCGTGTCGTGTCTGAGATTACCGAGTCGAACGGCTCATCGTCGATGGCGTCGGTGTGCGGCGGTTGTCTGGCGCTGATGGACGCGGGTGTGCCGATGAAGGCGCACGTGGCGGGCATCGCGATGGGGCTGATCCTGGAGGACAACAAGTTCGCGGTGCTGACCGACATCCTGGGCGACGAGGACCACCTGGGCGACATGGACTTCAAGGTGGCGGGTACTGCGCAGGGCGTGACCGCGCTGCAGATGGATATCAAGATCCAGGGCATCACGAAGGAAATCATGCAGGTCGCCCTCGCGCAAGCGAAGGAAGGCCGCTTGCACATCCTGGACAAGATGACCTCGGCCGTGCCGTCGACGAACACGCAGCTATCACAGTTCGCGCCGCGGATGATCACGATGAAGATCAATCCGGAAAAGATTCGCGATGTGATCGGCAAGGGCGGCTCGGTGATCCGGGCGCTGACGGAGGAAACCAGCACGACGATCGACATCTCCGACGACGGTATCGTGACCATCGCGAGCACAAGCTCCGAGGGCATGGCCGAGGCGAAGAAGCGCATCGAGAACATCACGGCGGAAGTGGAGGTCGGCCAGATCTATGAGGGCGCGATCCTGAAGCTGCTGGATTTCGGCGCGATCGTGAACATCCTGCCGGGGCGCGATGGCCTGTTGCATATTTCCGAGATCGCGAACGAGCGGATCAAGGACATCAACGACTACCTGAAGGAAGGCCAGCAGGTGAAGGTCAAGGTGATCCAGACCGACGAGAAGGGCCGGGTACGGTTGTCTGCGAAGGCGCTGCTCAACGAGGCGCCGGCTACGCCGCCTGCAACGCCGCCCGCAACGCCAGTGATACCGCCTGCGACGCCACCGGCGGAGCAGGAATAACGCGACCAGGGCGGCGGTCACCACGCGGGTCTGACAAGGTCGCGCGCGGTGGCGCCGCCGCGCCGCATTCGGTTCGCACGGCCGGAGTGCTTCGCGCACTGCCGGCCGTTTTTCTTTATCATCGTCGTCAACCTGACGACCACGCAGAGTTCCGCATGAAAGCGATCGAGATTACCGAATACGGTGCCCCCGACGTATTGAAACCCGGTGAGCGCCCGATACCAGAACTCAAGCCCGGCGAAGTGCTGATCAAGGTTGCGGCAGCCGGGGTGAACCGCCCGGACGTTTTCCAGCGCACCGGCAATTATCCCGTGCCGCCGGGCGCGTCGGACATTCCCGGCCTGGAAATCGCTGGCGAAATCGTCGATGGCGACCTCGGCGGTGCGAATAATCCGTTTGGCCTGACGCGCGGGCAACGCGTGTGCGCGCTGGTGCAAGGCGGTGGATACGCCGAGTATGCAAGCGCGCCGCTCGCGCAGTGCCTGCCCGTGCCAGCGGGCTTGTCGGACGTGCAGGCCGCGTCGTTGCCCGAGACGTTCTTTACCGTCTGGAGCAATGTGTTTGATCGCGCTCGGCTGGGTGCAGGCGAGGGCGGTCCCGACGAGGCGCTGCTGGTACAGGGCGGCTCCAGTGGTATCGGCGTGACCGCGATCCAGCTCGCGCATGCGCTTGGTCATCGGGTTTTCGCCACGGCCGGCAACGCACAGAAGTGCGCCGCGTGCGAAGCGCTGGGCGCCGAGCGGGCGATCAACTACAAGGCCGAGGACTTTGTCGCCGTCGTCAAGTCGTTGACCCATGATCGCGGTGTCGACGTGATCTTGGACATGGTGGGCGGCTCCTATGTAGGCCGCGAATTGAGTGCGCTGGCCGAAGGTGGCCGCATCGTGCTGATCGCATTGCTCGGCGGTGCCAACGCGCAGATCAACTTGGGCGAGGTATTGCGCCGGCGCTTGACGTTAACCGGCTCGACGCTGCGGCCGCGGCCGGTGGCGTTCAAAGCCGCCATCGCCGCGCAATTGCACGAGCGGGTGTGGCCGCTAATCGAGCAGGGCGCGATCAAGCCGGTGATCCACCAGGTGTTTCCGGCCGAGCAGGCGGCCGCGGCGCACGCGATGATGGAGAGGGGGGAGCACATCGGGAAAATCGTGCTGACCTGGTGAGCCATGCCGGTTTGACCGCGACTCGCGCTGCACAGTAGAATTGCACGTTTGTGCACGGCTTTTGCTTATTGACTGACGCCTGCGCGTCACAGATCCACGAGACCCATGTCGAAGCAACAACGATCGAAGCTGGTAGTCGGAAACTGGAAGATGCACGGCCGCGTCGCCGACAACGATGCGCTGCTGCACGCGCTCGTGCAACGCGTGGCGACACTCGGGCCGCAGGTGCGGCTCGGCGTGTGTGTGCCGCATCCGTATCTCGCGCAGGCCCAGGCGCGTCTTGCCGGCACGCCAATCGCGTATGGCGCGCAGGATGTATCCGCGCACACGCAGGGCGCGTATACGGGTGAGGTCGCCGCTCCAATGGTCGCCGAGTTTGGCGCGACGCTGGCGATCGTCGGTCACTCGGAGCGCCGCGCGTTGCATGCGGAATCGTCGGAGTGGGTGGCGGCTAAGGCGCAGCGCGCACTCGAGGCCGGTATCACGCCGATCGTTTGCGTCGGCGAAACGCTGGATGAGCGGCAGGCCGGGCAGACCGACAGCGTTGTGCGTGCGCAGCTTGCAGCGGTGCTCGACGTGCTGGACGAGGCCGATGTGGCGCGGCTGGTTGTGGCATATGAGCCGGTTTGGGCCATTGGTACCGGACAGAGCGCGACGGCGCAGCAGGCGCAGCAGGTCCACGCCGCGTTGCGGGCGCAGCTCACGGCCAAAGGGGGCGTGCAGGTACCGCTGCTGTATGGCGGCAGCGTGAAGCCGGGCAATGCACAGGAATTGTTTTCGCAAGCGGATATCGACGGCGGCCTGATTGGTGGCGCATCGTTGTCCGCGACCGATTTCCTTGCGATCGGCGCGGCGGCAGCCGCGGCACTCGCCGGGGATCCGGCTTATTCTAGGTGATGCAAATGTTGTTCTTGAAGACGTTGATTATCGTGGTGCAGGTGCTGTCGGCGCTCGGCGTGATCGGGCTCGTTTTACTGCAGCATGGCAAGGGTGCCGACATGGGCGCGGCATTCGGCAGCGGGGGATCGGGCAGCTTGTTCGGCGCCAGCGGCTCGGCCAACTTCCTGTCGCGTACCACGGCAGTCCTCGCCACCGTGTTCTTCGTTAGCACGCTCGCGCTGACCGCGCTGGGTAGCTACCGTCCGAAGACCGGCGGCGGCTTGTTAGGCGGTGCGGCGCCACTGGCGGCGAGCGCGCCGGCAGCGGGTTCGGGTCCGGCTTCCGGTGTCGCGGCGCCGGGCAGCGCAGCGTCGTCTGCGGCCGCGTCCACGCCGGGACAGGATGTGCCGAAATAACGCGAAAGTTGGCAAAACTATGTTTCCTGCGGTGTGCAGAAAAACGTGTTTTGTGCGTTGAACAAACGACCTAACCAAGTTACAATTGAAATCTTGAAGCGATTCGCGGTAACAGTGGTAACGAAGGGCTAACGCTCCGAGTGGCCTCCCGGATTGCAAACAGTGCCGACGTGGTGAAATTGGTAGACACGCTATCTTGAGGGGGTAGTGGCGCAAGCCGTATGAGTTCGAGTCTCATCGTCGGCACCAACGTTATCCAATGCCAGCCGCTTGCATTTACGCTTCGGCTGGCATTTATTTTTTAAGCGCTGTTTCCGTCACGGTGTTGCGGCTTCGAAGTGACGCATCCGCGCAGTATCCTGGTCGGAGCGGTCGGGCCGGCCGACACCTTGAACCAACCGATAGAGGATAGTCTTGAACCTCGCTGCCTATTTCCCCGTCCTGCTGTTTCTTCTCGTGGGCCTCGGTTTGGGGATTGCTTTGGTCGGTATCGGCAAGCTCCTGGGTCCGAACAAGCCGGACAGCGACAAGAATTCCCCGTACGAGTGTGGTTTCGAGGCGTTCGAAGACGCGCGCATGAAGTTCGACGTGCGCTACTACCTGGTTGCTATTCTCTTCATCATTTTTGATTTGGAAACGGCCTTTCTGTTCCCTTGGGGCGTTGCGTTGCGCGACATCGGTTGGCCGGGCTTCATCGCGATGATGATCTTCCTGCTCGAGTTCCTGCTGGGCTTCGCCTATATCTGGAAACGTGGTGGCCTGAACTGGGAATGAACGCAAATCACGCTTGAATGTCGGGTGCAAGGCTTGCCGCCCGTCTGGAGTTGAAAGCAATGAGTATCGAAGGGGTCTTGAAGGAAGGCTTTGTCACCACGACGGCTGACAAGCTGATCAACTGGACGCGGACCGGTTCGCTGTGGCCGATGACGTTCGGGCTCGCCTGCTGCGCGGTTGAGATGATGCATGCCGGCGCTGCACGCTATGACCTGGACCGTTTCGGTGTCGTGTTCCGACCGAGTCCGCGTCAGTCCGATGTCATGATCGTGGCCGGTACGCTGTGCAACAAGATGGCGCCTGCGCTGCGCAAGGTCTATGACCAGATGGCCGAGCCGCGCTGGGTGATCTCGATGGGCTCTTGCGCGAATGGCGGTGGCTACTATCACTACTCGTACTCAGTCGTGCGCGGATGTGACCGGATCGTGCCGGTCGACGTGTACGTGCCCGGCTGCCCGCCGACCGCCGAGGCGCTGGTCTACGGCGTGATCCAGTTGCAGGCGAAGATTCGTCGCACCAACACCATCGCCCGGTCGTAACGCGGAGTTCCCCACATGGCAAGCAAACTCGAGATCCTGAAGGCGAACCTCGATCAGTCGCTCGGCGACAAGCTGAAAAGCGCGACGGAGTCACTCGGGCAATTGACGATCGTCGTCGCCGCTAGCGATCTGATCGACGTCGCGACGCGGCTGCGCGATGACCCGGCGCTTGGCTTCGAGCAATTGAGCGACCTGTGCGGCGTCGATTATTCGACGTATGGCGATGGCGGATACGACGGCCCTCGCTTTGCCGCAGTGTCGCATCTGCTGTCGATCCGCAACAACTGGCGACTGCGCTTGCGGGTCTTCGCGCCGGACGACGATGTGCCGATTCTGCCGTCGCTGATCGACGTGTGGAATTCGGTGAACTGGTACGAGCGCGAGGCGTTTGATCTGTACGGGATCGTGTTCGAAGGCCATCCCGATTTGCGTCGGATCCTGACCGACTACGGTTTCATCGGCCACCCGTTCCGCAAGGATTTCCCGCTGTCCGGTTATGTCGAGATGCGCTACGACGCGCAAGAAAAGCGCGTTGTCTACCAACCTGTGACGATCGAGCCGCGCGAGATCACGCCGCGCGTGATTCGCGAAGAACGCTATGGCGGCCTCAAGCACTGATCGCCTGCCAGGCCGGCTGCGGACCGTTTGCGCGAGCGCATGCCGTCCGTCCGAGTCATTGAATTTCTAGTAAGCCCGTGAACATGGCTGACATCAAGAACTACACGCTGAACTTCGGTCCCCAGCATCCGGCAGCGCACGGCGTGCTGCGCCTCGTGCTCGAGTTGGACGGCGAGGTGATCCAGCGTGCCGATCCGCACATCGGTTTGTTGCATCGCGCGACCGAAAAGCTGGCCGAGCACAAGACGTTCATCCAGTCGGTGCCGTACATGGATCGCCTCGACTACGTGTCGATGATGGTCAACGAGCACGCGTATGTGATGGCGATCGAGAAGCTCGTCGGTATCGATGTGCCGATCCGGGCCAAGTACATTCGCGTGATGTTCGACGAGATCACGCGAATTCTGAATCACTTGATGTGGATCGGCGCTCACGCGTTGGATGTCGGTGCGATGGCGGTGTTCTTGTACGCGTTCCGCGAGCGCGAGGACTTGATGGACGTCTACGAGGCGGTGTCCGGCGCGCGCATGCACGCGGCGTACTATCGGCCGGGTGGCGTCTACCGCGATCTGCCGGACGCGATGCCGCAGTATAAGGCGTCGAAGATCCGCAACGAAAAGGCGCTCGCCCGGCTCAACGAGAATCGTCAGGGTTCGCTGCTCGATTTCATCGAGGACTTCACGAACCGCTTTCCGGGCTACGTCGATGAGTACGAGACGCTGCTGACCGACAACCGGATCTGGAAGCAGCGGCTGGTTGGCATCGGCGTCGTCACGCCGGAGCGCGCGCTGCAACTGGGCATGACCGGCCCGATGCTACGCGGTTCGGGCGTTGAATGGGACTTGCGCAAAAAGCAGCCGTACGAGGTCTATGACCAACTCGATTTCGACATTCCGGTCGGCGCGAGCGGCGACTGCTATGACCGATACCTCGTGCGCGTCGAGGAGATGCGCCAGTCGAACCGGATCATCAAACAGTGTGCTGCATGGCTGCGCAAGAATCCGGGCCCGGTGATGGTCGACAATCACAAGGTCACGCCGCCGTCGCGGCTGAACATGAAGTCGAACATGGAGGAGCTGATTCACCATTTCAAGCTCTTCACAGAAGGCATGCACGTACCCGAGGGCGAAGCGTACGTCGCCGTCGAGCACCCGAAGGGTGAGTTCGGTATCTATCTGGTGTCGGACGGCGCGAACAAACCGTACCGGCTGAAAATCCGCGCGCCCGGCTATGCGCATCTGTCTGCGCTTGACGAAATGGCGCGCGGTCACATGATCGCCGACGCGGTCACGATCATCGGGACACAGGACATCGTGTTCGGCGAGGTCGACCGGTAGCGTAACCGCTTGGAGCATCGCGCGTGGCGCGATGCTGTCGTATCAAGGAGCGTCAGGTCTGTCGGTAATGGTCCGCCGGCAGGTTTTCGTTCGGTAAGCATTGAATGAGTCGTGTCTGAAAATGATCTCAGCTGAAGGCCTCAAGGAAATCGATCGCGCGGTGGCGAAGTACCCCGCCGGTCACCAGCAGTCCGCCGTGATGGCGGCGCTTGCGATTGCGCAGCGAGAGCAGGGCTGGCTGTCGCCGGAGCTGATGCAATTCGTCGCCGACTATCTGAAGATGCCGGCGATTGCGGTACAGGAAGTCGCGACGTTCTACACGATGTACGAGACCGCGCCAATCGGTCAGCACAAGATCACGTTGTGCACGAACCTGCCGTGCCAACTGGGCGGTGCAGAAGAGACCGCGGAATATCTGAAGCAGAAACTGGGAATCGATTTTGGCGAAACGACGCCGGACGGCAAGTTCACGCTGAAGGAAGGCGAGTGCTTCGGCGCCTGTGGCGATGCGCCGGTGGCGTTGCTGAACAACCATCGGATGTGCAGCTTCATGAGCCGCGAGAAGATCGACCAGTTGCTCGAGGAGCTGTCCAAATGACGTCTTTGCACGATCGGCATATCAATCCGCTGATTCTCGCGGGCCTGAACGGCGAGAACTGGCATTTGCAGGACTATGTCGCACGCGGTGGCTACCAGCAACTGCGCCGCATCCTCGAACAGAAGATCCCGCCGGAGCAGGTGATCGCGGACGTAAAGGCGTCTGGCCTGCGCGGCCGTGGCGGTGCAGGGTTCCCGACGGGACTCAAGTGGAGCTTCATGCCACGTCAGTTCCCCGGGCAGAAGTACCTGGTGTGCAACTCCGACGAGGGCGAGCCCGGCACGTTCAAGGACCGCGACATCCTGCGCTGGAATCCGCACGCATTGATCGAAGGCATGGCGATTGGCGCGTATGCGATGGGTATTACCGTCGGCTACAACTACATTCACGGCGAGATCTGGGAAGTCTATGAGCGCTTCGAGCAGGCACTGGACGAGGCACGTGCCGCCGGCTATCTCGGTCATAACATCCTGGGAAGCGGGTTCTCGTTCGAATTGCATGCGCACCACGGCTATGGCGCCTATATTTGCGGCGAGGAAACCGCGCTGCTCGAGTCGCTCGAGGGCAAGAAGGGACAGCCGCGCTTCAAGCCGCCGTTCCCGGCCAGCTATGGCGCGTTCGGCAAGCCGACGACGATCAACAACACCGAGACGTTCGCGGCGGTGCCGTTCTTGCTGGCGATCGGTCCGCAGCAGTACCTGGAGCTGGGCAAGCCGAACAACGGCGGCACGAAGATTTTCTCAGTGTCCGGCGACGTGAACCTGCCGGGCAATTACGAAGTGCCGCTCGGCACGCCGTTCGCGAAGTTGATGGAGCTGGCCGGCGGCGTGCGCGGCAAGATCAAGGCGGTGATCCCGGGCGGCTCATCGGCGCCGGTGGTGCCAGGCGAACAGATGATGCAAACCGACCTGGACTACGACTCGATCGCGAAGGCCGGCTCGATGCTCGGCTCCGGCGCGGTGATCGTGATGAACGATACGCGTTGCATGGTGCGCTCGCTGCTGCGCCTGTCGTACTTCTACTACGAGGAGTCGTGTGGGCAGTGCACGCCGTGCCGTGAGGGCACCGGCTGGCTGTATCGGGTCGTGCATCGGATCGAGCATGGCCAGGGGCGCCAGGAAGACCTGGACCTGCTGAACTCGGTCGCGGAGAACATCATGGGCCGCACGATCTGCGCGTTGGGCGACGCAGCGGCGATGCCGGTGCGCGGCATGTTGAAGCATTTCTGGAACGAATTCGAATATCACGTCGAGCACAAGCATTGCCTCGTTCCGACGCAAGGCGGCATACAACGCGATACAGCGCTCGCCGCGACCGCGTGAGCGGGCGCCGCAAGTCGCCACGGCCCGCCGTGAGCGGGTGCACAGGATTAGGTTAGGGACCCTTCACCATCATGGTTGAACTTGAAATAGACGGCAAGAAGGTCGAGGTGCCGGAAGGCAGCATGGTGATCCAGGCTGCGCACAAGGTCGATACGTACATTCCTCACTTCTGTTATCACAAGAAGCTGTCGATCGCGGCGAACTGCCGGATGTGCCTGGTCGAGGTCGAGAAGATGCCGAAGGCCGTGCCGGCATGCGCGACGCCGGTGTCCGCCGGCATGGTCGTGCGCACGACGTCGGACAAGGCGGTGAAGGCGCAGCAGTCCGTGATGGAGTTCCTGCTGATTAACCACCCGCTGGATTGTCCGATCTGCGACCAGGGCGGCGAATGCCAGCTGCAAGACCTGGCGGTCGGCTACGGCAAGTCCGCGTCGCGGTATTCAGAAGAGAAGCGCGTGGTGTTCCACAAGAACGTCGGGCCGCTGATCTCGATGGAAGAGATGACGCGCTGCATCCACTGCACGCGCTGCGTGCGCTTTGGCCAGGAAGTGGCCGGGATCATGGAACTCGGCATGCTGGGCCGCGGCGAGCACTCGGAGATCACGACGTTCGTCGGCAACACGGTTGACTCCGAATTGTCGGGCAACATGATCGACCTGTGTCCGGTGGGTGCGCTGACCAGCAAGCCATTCCGCTATAGCGCGCGGACGTGGGAATTGTCACGCCGCCGCTCGGTCAGCCCGCACGACTCGGTCGGCGCGAACCTGATCGTGCAGGTGAAGAACAATCGGGTGATGCGTGTGTTGCCGCTGGAAAACGAGGCGATCAACGAGTGCTGGATTTCGGACAAGGATCGCTTTTCGTATGAGGCGCTGAGCAGCGCGGAGCGCCTAACGCAGCCGATGCTGAAGCAGGACGGCAAGTGGTGCGAGGTCGATTGGGAAACCGCGCTGACCTACGTCGCGAACGGCTTGAAGAACATCAAGGCCGAGCATGGCGCGAACGCAATCGCTACGCTCGCTAGCCCGCACAGCACACTCGAGGAATTGTTTCTGCTCAAGACGCTGACGCGTGCGCTGGGTAGCGCGAATCTGGATTTCCGGCTGCGCCAAAGCGATTTTTCCACGCCGCTGCAAGGTGCGCCGTGGCTCGGCATGCCGCTCGCGACGCTGTCCAGCGTCGATTCCGCCTTCGTGATCGGCTCGTTCCTGCGTCGCGATCATCCGCTGCTGGCGGCACGGCTGCGCCAGGCCGCCAGCAGCGGTGCCAAGCTGAGCTTGTTGCACGCGAGCGCCGATGATTCGCTAATCAATGTCGCGCACAAAATCGTCGCGGCACCGTCGGCTTGGGTCGACGCACTGGCTGGCGTGGCCGTCGCAGTGGCCGAGATCCGTGGCGCGGCGTTGCCGGCCGAGCTTGGCGGTGTGCAGCCGGACGCTGCTGCGAAGGACATCGCCGCGTCGCTGTCGAACGGCGAGCAGCGCGTGATCCTGCTGGGCACGAGCGCGGTGAACCATCCCGAATTCGCGAAGCTGCACGCCATTGCGCAGTGGATCGCGCAAACGAGCGGCGCGACGCTCGGCTTCCTGCCGGAGGCGGCCAACACCGTCGGCGCGCATCTGGTTGGCGCACTGCCCGGCGAAGGCGGTGCTGACGCTGCGCAGGCATTCGCGTCGCCGCGCCGCGCGTATGTGCTGTTCAACGTCGAGCCGGAGTTCGACGTCGCGAATCCGCGGCAGGCCCGCGCGGCGCTGGCGCAGGCCGACATGGTCGTCGCGCTGTCGTCGTTCAAGACCGGTGCCGACTACGCGGACGTGCTGCTACCGATCGCGCCGTTCACCGAGACGGCTGGCACGTTTGTCAACGCGCAGGGCACGGTGCAACCGTTCACTGGTGTCGTGCGCCCGCTGGGTGAGTCCCGGCCGGGCTGGAAGGTGCTGCGCGTGTTGGGCAACTTGCTTGGGCTGCCGAATTTCGACTACACGAGTGCCGAGGAAGTCGCCACTGCGGCATTGGAAGGTGTGGACGTGCAGGCCCGTCTGTCGAATGCGACGCACGCGCCGCTGGCGCGTGGCGCAGCAACGCGTGCGGCTGGCGCATTCGAGCGGATTGCCGATGTGCCGATCTACGACGCTGATCCGCTGGTTCGCCGTGCACCGTCACTGCATTTGACGAGCGCCGCGAAGGCTGCGTTGCGCGTGTCGTTGCCAGCCGCGCTGTTTGACCAACTTGGACTGAAGGAAGGGGACGCGGTACGCGTGCGACAGGGCGAGGCGTCGGTGACGCTGCCGGCGCTGCGCGATGCGAAGCTGCATGACGCGGTCGTGCGCATGCCGGCGGCGACGCCCGTCGCCGCCGAGCTTGGCAGCCTGTTTGGTGATCTGCTGGTGGAGAAGGCTTAAATGGGCGTGTTCGAAACGATCAATGCAACTGGCAGCCATCTGCTGGGCGTCGCGTGGCCGACCGTATGGGCGCTGGTGCGCATTCTCGTCGTGTCGGTCGTGATCCTGCTGTGCGTCGCCTATCTGATTCTGTGGGAGCGCAAGCTGATCGGCTGGATGCACGTGCGGCTCGGGCCGAACCGCGTCGGGCCTAAGGGGCTGTTGCAGCCGATCGCCGACGTGGTCAAGCTGCTGCTGAAGGAAGTGATCCAGCCGGCGCAGGCGACGAAGTGGATCTATCTCATTGCGCCGATCATGGTGGTGGTGCCGGCATTCGCCGTCTGGGCGGTGATTCCGTTCCAGGCCGAAGCGGTGCTCGGCGACATCAACGCCGGCTTGCTGTATGCGATGGCGATTTCGTCGCTCGGCGTGTACGGCGTGATCCTCGCCGGCTGGGCATCGAATTCGAAGTACGCGTTCCTCGGCGCGATGCGCGCGGCCGCGCAGATGGTGTCGTATGAAATCGCGATGGGCTTTGCGCTGGTCGTCGTGCTGATGACGTCGGGCAGCCTGAACCTATCCGATATCGTACACTCGCAACAGCGCGGGTTGTTCGCCGGGCTCGGCCTGAACTTCCTGTCGTGGAACTGGCTGCCGCTGCTGCCGATGTTCGTCGTCTACTTCATCTCCGGCATCGCCGAAACCAACCGGCACCCGTTCGACGTCGTCGAAGGCGAGTCGGAAATCGTCGCCGGGCACATGATCGACTACTCGGGGATGGCGTTCGCGCTGTTTTTCCTCGCCGAGTACATCAACATGATCGTGATCTCGGCGCTCGCCGCGACGCTGTTCCTCGGTGGCTGGAGCGCGCCGTTCGAGTTCCTGTCGTTCATCCCGGGCATCGTCTGGCTGGTGCTCAAAGTGTTTTTCCTGCTGTCGGTGTTCATCTGGGCCCGTGCGACGTTCCCGCGTTACCGCTACGACCAGATCATGCGCCTGGGCTGGAAAATCTTCATTCCGGTATGTGTCGTGTGGCTGGTCGTGGTCGGTTTCTGGATCATGTCGCCGCTGAACATCTGGAAATAAGGTGTCGCCATGAACGCAATTCAGAATTTTTTCAAAACATTCTTCTTGACCGAGTTGTTCAAGGGGCTCGCGCTGACCGGACGGTATGCGTTCCAGCGCAAGATCACGGTGCAGTTCCCCGAGGAAAAGACGCCGGTTTCACCGCGCTTTCGCGGGCTGCATGCGCTGCGCCGCTATGAGAACGGCGAAGAGCGCTGCATCGCGTGCAAGCTATGTGAGGCGGTCTGTCCGGCGCTGGCGATCACGATCGAATCGGAAGTGCGCGCCGACAACACGCGCCGCACGACGCGTTACGACATCGACCTAACCAAGTGCATCTTCTGCGGCTTCTGCGAAGAGAGCTGCCCGGTCGATTCGATCGTCGAGACACAGATCCTCGAGTATCACGGCGAGAAGCGCGGCGACCTGTATTTCACGAAGGACATGCTGCTCGCGGTCGGCGATCGCTACGAAGCTCAGATTGCGGCGGCAAAGGCGGCCGACGCACCGTACCGGTGAGCGTCGCGGGGCCCGTTGCCCCGACGCACGATAAGACAACGACACGCCTAACGATGATCCGGTAAACATGGAATTCACGACCGTCCTTTTCTACATCTTCGCGCTGCTCATGACCGTGTCAGGGCTCAAGGTGATCACCGCGCGCAACCCGGTTAGCTCGGCGCTGTTTCTGGTGCTCGCGTTCTTCAACGCCGCGGCGATTTGGATGCTACTCGAGGCCGAGTTCCTCGCGATCCTGTTGGTGCTCGTCTATGTCGGCGCGGTGATGGTGCTGTTCCTGTTCGTCGTGATGATGCTGGACATCAATCTCGACGTGTTGCGGCGCGACTTCCGCCGCTTCGTGCCAATGGCGACGATTGTCGGCGCGATCATCGTGGTTGAGACCGCGCTGATCCTCTGGCACGGTTACGGCGCGACCGTCTCGCCGGTGCATGACGCCGCGCAGACGATGCAAGCAGCCGGAGCCGGGGGTGCGATGTCAAACACCCGCCTGATTGGCCGGATCATCTACAGCGACTACATCTTCGCGTTCGAGGTCGCGGGCCTTGTGCTGCTGGTCGCGATCGTCGCGGCGATTGCGCTGACGATCCGCGACGGCAAAGACGTGAAGCGCCAGCGCGTCAGTGAGCAGGTGCGGGTGCGGCGCGAGGATCGCGTGCGGCTGGTACGAATGGCCGCCGAAAAGCAGGCGCCGGACGCATCGACGCAACCGGCGACGCCGGGCAACACCGGTGCTGGCGCGGTCGGCAACACCCGCTGACCGGGACAAGGAGAAAAGAACCATGTTGAGCCTCGCCCATTACCTCGTGCTCGGCGCGATCCTGTTTGCGATCTCGATTGTTGGGATCTTCCTGAACCGCCGCAACGTGATCATCATCCTGATGGCGATCGAGTTGATGCTGCTCGCGGTGAACACCAATTTCGTTGCGTTCTCGCACTATCTCGGCGACGCGCATGGCCAGATCTTTGTGTTCTTCGTGCTGACCGTGGCCGCGGCTGAAGCGGCAATCGGCCTCGCGATCCTGGTCACATTGTTCCGCAGCCTCGACACGATTAACGTCGAGGATCTCGACCGGCTCAAGGGTTAAGGAAAAAGGCCCTGACTGTTATGGCAACGACACTCAATCCCAACCTGCTGCTGGCGGTCCCGCTGGCGCCCCTGGCCGGCTCGCTGATCGCCGGCCTGTTCGGCAAGACCATCGGCCGCCACAACGCGCATCGCGTGACGATCCTCGGCGTGGCGATCGCATTCGTGATCTCCGCGCTGGTGTTCCTCGACGTGCTCGATGGCGCCAGCTTCAATAGCACGATTTACGAATGGGCGACGCTGCCAAGTATCGTGCCGGGACAGGGCAGCTTGAAGCTCGAAATCGGTTTCCTGGTCGATTCGCTGACCGCGATGATGATGTGCGTGGTTACCTTCGTGTCGCTGATGGTGCATATCTACACGATCGGCTACATGGCGGAGGACCCGGGCTACCAGCGCTTCTTCTCGTACATCTCGCTGTTCACGTTCTCGATGTTGATGCTCGTGATGAGCAACAACTTCCTGCAACTGTTTTTCGGGTGGGAAGCGGTCGGGCTGGTGTCCTACCTGCTGATCGGCTTCTGGTACACGCGTCCGACTGCGATCTACGCAAACCTGAAGGCGTTCCTCGTAAACCGCGTCGGCGACTTCGGCTTTCTGCTCGGCATCGGCCTGGTGCTCGCGTATGTCGGCTCGTTGAACTATGGCGACGTATTCGCGCATCGCGACGCGCTGACCAGCGCAGGTGTGCTGCCGGGCACGCAGTGGCAGCTGATCACGGTGACTTGCATCTGCCTGTTCATCGGCGCGATGGGTAAGTCCGCACAGTTCCCGCTGCACGTGTGGCTGCCTGACTCGATGGAAGGCCCAACGCCGATCTCCGCGTTGATCCACGCCGCCACGATGGTGACCGCGGGCATCTTCATGGTCACGCGGATGTCGCCGCTGTTCGAGTTGTCTGACGCCGCGCTGTCGTTCGTGATGGTGATTGGCGCGATCACTGCGCTGTTCATGGGCTTCCTCGGCATCGTGCAGAACGATATTAAGCGGGTCGTCGCGTACTCGACGCTGTCCCAGCTCGGCTATATGACCGTGGCGCTCGGCGCCTCCGCTTACTCGGTCGCGGTATTCCATCTGATGACGCACGCGTTCTTCAAGGCGCTGCTGTTCTTGGGCGCCGGTTCGGTGATCATCGGCATGCATCACGACCAGGACATGCGCAACATGGGCGGGCTGCGCAAGTACATGCCGATCACGTGGATCACGTCGCTGGTTGGCTCGCTTGCGCTGATCGGTACGCCGTTCTTCTCCGGCTTCTATTCGAAGGACTCGATCATCGAGGCGGTCAAGTTGTCGCACTTGCCAGGTTCGGGATTCGCGTATTTCGCGGTGACCGCCAGTGTGTTCGTGACCGCGTTGTACTCGTTCCGGATGGTTTTTATGGTGTTCCACGGTCCGGAGCGCTTTCGCAACGTGCATCACGACGGCGATGGGCATGGCCACGGTGCGCATCATGGGCATGGCGCGCACGAGCCGCACGAGACGCCGTGGGTGGTCACGCTGCCGCTAGTGCTGCTTGCGATCCCGTCCGTCGTGATCGGTGCGATCGCGGTTGGCCCGATGATTTTCGGCGACTTCTTTGCGCACGGCGTCGTGTTCGACAAGGTTGTCTACGTCAGCGAGCATCACGAGGCGCTGCGTGAGATGGCCGAGGAGTTCCACGGCTGGATGCCGATGGCGTTGCATTCGGTCTCGGGCTTGCCGGCCTGGCTCGCGTTGACCGGTGTCATCGTCGCCTGGTTCCTGTACCTGAAGCGGCCGGACATCCCGGCGGCGATTCGTCAGCGTTTCTCGGGCATTTATACGCTGCTGGACAATAAGTACTACATGGACAAGATCAACGACGTCGTGTTCGCCAAGGGCGCGGTGGCGTTCGGCAAAGGACTCTGGAAGGAGGGCGATGTCGTCGTGATCGACGGCCTGGTCAACGGCAGCGCGCGCGCGGTCGCGAAGTTTGCCGGCGTGATCCGCTTCTTGCAAACCGGTTACATCTACCACTACGCGTTCGCCATGATTATCGGCATGTTGGGGTTGCTGACCCTGTTCGTTACGCTGAGCAAATAACGCGAGGACAGGTATGCACGCTCATTTCCCCGTTTTGACTTTCGCGATCTGGCTGCCGATCGCGTTCGGTATCGCCGTTCTTGCAGTTGGCTCAGACAAGACACCGGGTGTCGCGCGCTGGACCGCGCTGATCGGCTCGGTGATCAGCTTCATCGTCACACTGCCGTTGATCAGCGGCTTCGACGCAAGTACGTCAGCGTTGCAGTTCGTTGAAGTCGCGCCGTGGATCGAACGTTTCAACATCACGTACCACCTCGGCGTCGACGGGCTGTCGATGTGGTTCGTCGTGCTGACTGCATTCATCACGGTCATTGTCGTGATCGCCGGATGGGAGGTGATCACGGACCGCGTGGCGCAGTACATGGCCGCCTTCCTGATCCTGTCAGGTCTGATGGTGGGCGTGTTCTCGGCGGCCGACGGGATGCTGTTCTATGTGTTCTTCGAGGCGACGCTGATCCCGATGTACCTGATCATCGGCGTCTGGGGCGGCCCAAACCGCGTGTATGCGGCGTTCAAGTTTTTCCTGTACACGCTGGCCGGCTCGTTGCTGATGCTGGTCGCATTGATCTACCTGTACACGCAGTCGCAATCGTTCGAGTTGTCAGCTTGGCATGCGCTGCCGCTCGGCATGACGCCGCAGGTGCTGTTGTTCGTCGCGTTCTTCCTCGCGTTCGCGGTGAAGGTGCCGATGTGGCCGGTGCACACGTGGTTGCCCGACGCGCACGTTGAGGCGCCGACCGGCGGCTCGGTCGTGCTGGCGGCGATTATGCTGAAGCTGGGCGCGTACGGCTTCCTGCGCTTCTCGTTACCGATTGCGCCGGATGCGAGCCACGTGCTGGCTCCGGTCGTGATCACGCTGTCGCTCGTCGCCGTGATCTATATCGGCTTCGTCGCCCTAGTGCAGGCCGATATGAAGAAGCTAGTCGCGTATTCGTCGATCGCACATATGGGCTTTGTCACGCTCGGCTTCTTCCTGTTCAGTCAGCTCGGCGTCGAAGGGGCCATCGTGCAGATGATCTCGCACGGTTTCGTGTCGGGTGCGATGTTTCTGTGCATCGGCGTGCTGTATGACCGCATGCATTCACGCCAGATCGCCGACTACGGCGGTGTTGTGAACACGATGCCCAAGTTCGCGGCGTTCGCGGTGCTGTTCTCGATGGCCAACTGCGGGTTGCCGGGCACGTCCGGGTTCGTCGGCGAGTTCATGGTGATCCTGTCGGCCGTGAAATTCAATTTCTGGATCGGATTTCTCGCGGCGATTACGCTGATCCTGGGCGCTGCGTACACGCTGTGGATGGTCAAGCGCGTCTATTTCGGCGCGGTCGCGAACGACCATGTCGCGAAGCTTGTCGACCTGAGTTGCCGCGAGTTCTGGATGTTGATGGTGCTGGCGCTGCTCGTGCTGTACATGGGCATCTTCCCGAAGCCGTTCACGGATGTGATGCACGAATCGGTGATTAACCTGCTCTCCCATGTCGCGCAGTCGAAGCTGCCGGCGACGCCGCAGTAAGGGAGGATTGAAAACACTATGCAAAACGCTCCTCTCAACGCCCTGTTGCCCGATGCATTCCTGATGATTGTGACCGTCGTCGCATGGCTGAACGACATCATCACCGGCAAGAAGGGCCGCGGCCTGACCTATGTGATCGCGGTCGCGTCCGGCTTGATCGCCGCGCTCTGGTATGCGGTGATCGCGACCGATCCGCATCCGCATTACTACTTCTCGAACATGTATGTGGTCGACCCGTTCGCGAGCCTGATGAAGTCGTTCATCTCGCTCGGCTTTGCGGTGTCGCTGATCTATTCGCGCAAGTACCTCGAAGAACGTGACCTGTTCCGCGGCGACTTCTATCTGCTAGCGCTGTTCTCGCTGCTTGGGCAGCTGGTGATGGTGTCGGGCAACAATTTCCTGACGCTGTACCTGGGACTGGAACTGATGTCGCTATCGTTGTACGCGATCATCGCGCTGCGTCGTGACGTGCCGCAATCCAACGAAGCGGCAATGAAGTACTACGTGCTCGGGGCGCTGGCGTCTGGCTTCCTACTGTACGGCATCTCGATGATGTACGGTGCGACCGGCTCGCTCGACCTGCATGACGTGTTCACTGCGGTCGCGTCGGGCCGCATCAACTATGCCGTGCTGCTGTTCGGTGTGATCTTCATCGTTGCCGGCATCGCGTTCAAGATGGGGGCCGTGCCGTTCCACATGTGGGTACCCGACGTCTATCACGGCGCGCCGACCGCGATGACGTTGCTCACTGGCGGCGGCCCGAAGGTCGCGGCCTTCGCGTGGGGGCTGCGCTTCCTGGTGATGGGGCTACTGCCGCTGGCGGTCGATTGGCAGACGATGCTGGTGATTCTGGCCGCGCTGTCGTTGATCGTGGGCAACATCACCGGTATCGTGCAACGCAACGTGAAACGGATGCTCGCTTACTCGGCGATCTCGAATATGGGCTTCGTGTTGCTTGGCCTGCTGTCCGGCGTCGTCGATGGCAAGGCAAGCGGTGCGGCGAACGCGTACGGATCCGCGGTGTTTTACAGCATCACATATCTACTGACGACGTTAGGCTCGTTCGGTATCGTGATGCTGCTTGCGCGCCGCGATTTCGAGGCCGACACGCTGGACGACTTCAAGGGCTTGAACAAGCGCAGTCCAGTGTTCGCGTTCGTGATGTTGTTGATGATGTTCTCGTTGGCGGGCATCCCGCCGACGGTTGGCTTTTATGCGAAATTCGCGGTGCTCGAGGCTGCCGTGAATGCGAACCTGACGTGGCTGGCGGTGCTCGCGGTCGTCACGTCGCTTTTCGGAGCGTTCTACTACCTGCGCATCGTCAAGCTGATGTACTTTGACGAGCCAGTTGACGCGACGCCGATCACTGCATATGGTGGCAATCGCGCACTGCTCGCGCTCAACGGTCTCGCGGTGCTGTTGCTTGGCATCGTTCCCGGACCGCTGATGTCGAGTTGCCTGCAAGCGGTGCGCCAGACGCTGTCGCTGTAACGGCGGCTGACACGATGTCACCCTCTGGTTGGTTTATCGTCCTGGTCGCGCTGCTCGGCGCTAACCTGCCGTTCGTCAACCAGCGGTTGCTGGCGATACTGCCGGTACCCGGCGCCGCGCCGGGCGCACGCAAAAGCGCCTGGTGGCGGATCGCCGAGTTGATCGCGCTTTACTTTGTCACGGGGCTGCTCGGCTTCGCGCTCGAGGCGCGGGTCGGCAACCGTTTCGAGCAAGGCTGGCAATTTTATGCGATCACGTTCAGCTTGTTTGTCGTGCTTGCGTTTCCCGGCTTCGTTTTCCAGTATCTCGTCAAGCGGCGCGCCGCGTGAACCGGCGGCTGCTCAAAAAGGCGCGACATGACACGCATTCCGACTGACGACGCTCATTTGGTCGAGACCCGCCTCGACGGCCAGACCCTATATGACGGCAATTTCCTGACGCTCAAGCGCGACATCGTACGGTTGCCGGACGGCAAGACGGCCACGCGCGAGTTTGTCGAGCATCCCGGTGCGGTGATGGTATTACCGCTGTTCGATGACGGCCGCGTGCTGATGGAGCGCCAGTATCGTTACCCGCTTGGCCGTGTGATGGTTGAATTCCCAGCCGGCAAGCTCGATCCACAGGAAGGGGCGCTCGTGTGCGCTCAACGCGAACTGCGCGAGGAAACCGGCTATCGCGCGAACGAGTTCGTCTACTTGACCCGCATCCACCCGGTCATTTCGTATTCGACCGAGTTTATCGACCTGTACTTGGCGCGTGGGCTGAATGAAGGTGAGCGCGCGCTGGACGACGGTGAGTTTTTGGAGACGATTGTCGTCGAACCAGCCATATTGCACGAGTGGATTCGGTGCGGGGAGGTTAGCGACGTCAAGACAATCATTGGCGCGTTCTGGCTTGAAAAAATTTTGTCTGGCGCTTGGCCGGAAAATACCGCGCAGGTAGTCTGATGCCGGCGTGGCCGATCAAAGCGCCGCTGAGTTGGCCACGAACGCACCGCCGCAGGGGGCTTGGGGTAGCATCGCCAGCGGCGCGGGAATGCCGATACAATGTGGAAAACATCGCGCATGCGGCTCGATCGGTGTATTGTCGCGGTACGTGCAATCGCGCTAGAATGATCCGCCATGGCCAATGCCCACGCCTGATTGGCCGGCTCGATTTTCATGCCGCGCAGCAGAGACGGTCAGACCTTGTGCTTCGCATTGCGTCGGCTCGTGTTCGGCTTGCAGTACAGCGCCTCGACGCCCATGCGCTCCATTAGCGTGCGCATGCGCTGACGGCCTATCTCATATCCCTCGCGGCGCAGCAGGCGTGCTCTGGCAAACGGAAACTCCGAGTGTAGTTCGTCGATCCGTTGCATCAGCAACTGATCGACCGATCTTGGCATGCAGCGTCTTCAGCTCTATCAGTGGCTCGCTCGGCCGCGCCGTGGCCGATTCCCAATGCCGGGATCGTTTTACTTTGGTCGTTGCTGCCCAGCCTGCTGGAACAACTGGGTATCGAGTTGCGATCGCGCGAGCCGACAAGCGGTTACCAGGCAGTGCTAGCCTTGCTTGGCCAATCACGATGGCCAAAACTCCCGCAATTTAATCCGATCCCGCCCTGATCAATCTCAATCTTGCGATTGCCGATGCTCTGAAGCCGTATTTGCCAGACGACGTCGCGATCCGCTTTACGTTGCCTAACACCGGTGAGAATCCGGATGTGCCCACTGTCAGCGTGTTTTTATATGATATACACGAAGACTTGCAATTGCGCACCGCGCAAGGCCGCCCCTACAATGTCGGTACCGGACAGCTACAGCCGGACTTGGTCCATGTGCAGCACTGCTATTTGATCACCTATTGAGAGCCACCGCACAGTCTTAGCTCGGGTGCGCCTATGCACGGGTGCTGTCGCCGTCCGAAGGACTCAATAGCTCGGGCAATTTTTGGCAGGTGATGGGCAATAAACCGCGCTTGTGCCTAAGCTACGCGGTGACAGTGCCGATCCACCTGACCGCTCCGCAAGCTAAGATAACCCCTGTGCTCTCAGTGTCGCATCAAGTCAAGCTAACGCCAGGCATTGACTGGAATCGTCAGGCCGCGCCCCTTTTAAAAGCTGCGTTGAGCACGGTGTTAAGACAAGCCGATCCAAGCGCTGCGCGCGCAGCGGATCGCGCCCCATTGGATAAGGTTGAATTGAGCTGCCAGCCCGTTGAGGGCCCCGACACAGACGTCCCCACGACTGTCCAGCATTTGCGGGTGACGCTCTCGGGCGTGGTGACGGTAGACGACAATATTTGCATCCGCGAGATCCTACAGGGCTGGACATCAAGCGCGACGCTTGCCGGCCACGCACTGATCGTCGATGAAGCGGACACGCAGCTGCACTTGCTCCCGACGCCCTACCACTAGATGCGCAGGGACTTGAAGTGATCTCGTGCACGGCAAATCGGTATTGTGTCAGAGTCGAACCGATGATATACAGCTGTTATTTGATGTGTTGCTACGTCAGCCTAGCGCAAAATCATTGCATTGACGAGGTGGATGATGGGAAAGAAGGCTTATGAGGTCCAATCCGACCAACGGAGAAAGGCAGGGCGAGCGCAGGTTGTACCCGACCAAGATTCATCTGTCAGGCTGGTCAGCCGGCTGGATATCGATCCAGAGAGGCCATTCAAGGGAGTGGAAGCCATTTCGAAACGCTTGTACAATGGATCGCAAGAGATTCATACCACCAATCTTGAGATAGGCCACGATAAAAGTATTCCCAAAGACAAAAAAGAAGCCGTCTCGGAAGCCACACAGGAGCAAATGACCTATGGCTTATTGAATTTCTTGCACAAAATGCCCTATCTTAATCGCCCACCCAATTTTATCGGGCCGTCCGAGCAATCAAACAATGGCATTGAAACCATTTTGGTGCATGGCACGTTCAACGCCACCGCAGCCGAAGTAGGGTGGACCAGCCCGAATGGGAAATACGCCGATATTGTCCGGGAAAGATTTGGCGGGAAAGTGAGTGCTTTACAATGGAGTGGAAAAAATCATCGACTTGCCCGTATTGAGGCGGCGCAAACCCTTGCGAAAAAAATCGATGAAAACACACGGGCCGGTATCATCACGAATGTCATTGCCCATAGCCATGGTGGCAATGTCGCTTTTGAAGCGATTAAGCTGACACAAGGTAATATTGAACAACTGGTCACCTTAGGCACACCTATCCGAGGTGATCATTTACCGCCGACAAAGAAGCTTAGAGAAACGGTAGAACATTATATTCATATTTCGGGTGGCAAAGATACCATTGCCCCCAAAGGCGGCCTAGATTTTGTCACGCCATTTAAAGATAATTTCTTCCAAAAAATGGGATTAAATAAGGCTAAGATAAGAAATTCGTTGGCCAATACCGAGCTTCATGTGGCGGACGCCACCCATAGCGAACTCCATTCAAAAGCCGTTTTAGGGCTGCTTACCGCGATAACCCAAGCGACACGGTTGTAAGGCTGGCCAATGGACAGCGCAGGACGCGGCATGGCTGCACGATCAACTGGCTTCGTGCAGCCCGGCGGCCATCCCACTTGAACTCGAGACACTCGTGCAGCGTTTTCGGCTGGCGTCGGAGGCGGTGGCACCCGCCTTGCAGGAGGCCGATAGTTACCGCCAGCAACGCGGCGCCGATGCAATGCTTGAGGCATCGGACTTAAGCCGGGCGTTTGGGCTGTGCGCGCAACGCGCGTTCGGCTCCCTCGCGCAGCGCATCATGCCTGGGGCTGGGACGATCTGATGGTGGGCGACGACGTGCAGCGCCAGCTACGCGAAGTGGGGGCCGCGGATTCGCCATCGGGAGGCGGTGCTAGCGCGCGGCTTTGCGTGCAAACTCGGCATTGCCACGGGCATCAGTGCGCTCTTTTACGGTGACTCGGGTGCCGGCAAGACGCTGGCTGCCGAAGTGTTGGCTAGCACGCTCGGGACATCTGAGCGGCCCGCTCTTGGCCTACAGCCACGCAACGTCATATGCTTGACTCCATCGCGACACTGCGCTGGTGCGTCGCATGTAACGGTTCTGTCGTTTCTTCGTCATCTGACAACGCTTCTGCAAGCGGGCCTTCCAGCATAACCTGTAAAGACTGGTTTTTATCAGAAGTTTGCGTTTCGGCGGGTGCCCAATTTTCAGTCATCCATTTTTCTACGGACTGCGTCACGCTTGCCGGTAATTTCGGTCGCGTCGTTGACTGTATCGCATGACACAGTGCTGCTTTACGCGAATCCATTGACGTCGGTTGAGTCACGGTAGTCAGCGAAGTCAATGGCACCAGCGCCGCATTGCTGTGCGCTTTGTTGGTCGCTTTCTCGCGCAGCACTTCCCCAAGCGCTTTTCCGGTCGCGCTGTCACTTGTCTTACCCGATGCTTCACGCATCGTTTCTGAAAGCTGCGCACCCGTTGCGGCCGTTCCGCCTATTTTAAGGACGACAGATGCAACTTTGGCGGCTGGATGGGAAATCATGCCGATTGCCGCTGCAACAGTATTGGCAGCGCCTAAACCGGCTGCGGCTGCAGTCGTATCATGCGAAATACGGCTACTCATTGCATCCATGACTTGCTGGGCACCTTCTGACGTGGGTGGTGACCCTGGCGATGGCTGCTCGCTGCTGCCTTAAGTGTCTTGTACGTTCCTCGGACCGAATCGGTTGCGACTGCATGAGTAATTTTAGTCGCTTCTTGCGGTGTAATCGAGGCGCTTCCACGTGCAATATTGGCTGCACCTTGCAACGTTCTAGCATCATCTGCCAAATCGTTGAGTGCTGTTTGAACATTTTGCATTGACTGAGATGGTTGCGTTATCACAGTTCGACATTTTTCTAGCAAATTTCCAGCAAATTCACGCGTTTATTATATTGATTAGCAATACCCTCAGTGACAAGATTGGCATATTCCGACGGTGCAATACGCTGGCTGATATCATTAAGGCGCTGGTTTCCTGTTCTTAGTAGAGAATGGAGAACCTTAGATGGACCTGGCGGCCTAAACCTTCTGCGTTTCACTGGAATTTTTATTAGTTTTGGACAGGCGGTCGATCATTGCACCGCCCACAAGACCGCCCCCCACTCTAACCGCTGCTTTTCCCAATTTGGCTGCCCACATGCCATCTTCCGCGTTTATTGACCTCGCCTACTGGCCGACTCGTACGCCTTTAGGTAGACCTCTTTATACTTGACGCTGCGCCACACGCGTTCAACGAACACGTTATCACGCCAGCTTCCTTTGCCGTCCATCGACAGTCTGAGGTCTCGGCCCAACACGGCATCGGTGAACGCGTTCGCCGTGAACTGGCTTTGCGCGGCCACCTCTCATTTCATGCTCAGGCCATTTCTACTGCCAATGTAGAGGAGGTTTCACGGAATAGATCTTCCTCTTTCGGACGAATAAGCTGCTGGACCGTTTCATCCGAAGCGGGCAAATTCGCGCCGCGGATCAGCACAACAGGCGATCCTTCATCGGCTTGTCCCATTAGGAAAGACGCCGCTGCGGCTAGTTCATCGGCCACTGCCACCTGGGTTGTCCGTAAGAGCTGCCCAAACAGGTCCGGCTTCCCAATATAATTTTTAAGCGGTGAAAAGCCCGCTACACCGATCGCGCATCCTGTCGTGCCGTGGCGCCACACCCTACCAAAGCTATCGTTGATGATGATGTGGACATCGACGCCGCACAAGTGATGAAATTGTTTTTTTAATTGGCGTGCGCTGTGATCCGGATCTTTCGGAAGCAAAAGCACACTGTCTTCATCACCTACATTGGAATGATCGATACCGGCATTCGCCATCACGCATCCGAGACGGTGAGCGGTGATCAGTACACCGTCCTGCCTGTGTGCAACGACTTCTGCCGACTCCGAAAGGATAAGTTCAACGAGCCGGGGATCCTTATCCACTTTTTGCGCTAAATCAATAGCTTGCTTGCCGGGTGTGACAGTAGACAGCGTAACCCATCGTCCTTCCGACTTCGAAACAATCTTTTGTGCAAGCACCAGCACGTCGCCATTTTCTAGAGCGATATCGTTTTTGTGGATCGCCTCCGTAATAATCTGGCCAAGGTCATCCCCTGTTTGTATCAAGGGAATGCCACCGATGGCAGATACAGTCATGCTTCTTGCTGTTCGTGTAGCGTGGCTCATCCTCTCAAGCTCCTCATCTTCCCTAGTGGTAGAAAGATTCTCAGAAAAAATGGGCACAGTCAATAACAAGTGACTAGACAATTTGCTTGCTACTATGCCAGCATGTCATCGGCCTATGGCAATGCCGTGCTTGTACGCAAGCTAGCGGCACTCAAAGGAAGCAGATGTGCCAATTCGTTGTTCAATAGGTACCTAAGCCAGGCAATTGTTTCGATTGTTTTGGATTCGATGCAGTTGCCTGATTTTCCGGGAAGTGAAACAATATGAGATGCAATGGTATGTCTCCTGTTTCTGTCGCCCAACGCAATGCCGGCATCTGGGCGGTAGTACCGTTGAAAGCGCCTGAGTGTGCTAAAACCCGGTTGGCTGGCGTTTTGAGTCACGCGGCGCGCCAAGCGTTGTTTTTTTCCATGGCGAATCATGTCATTGGCACGTTGCGCGCATCGCCTCAGATTGCTTCCCTATTGGTGGTGACGCCGTCGGAAAGTGCGGCGGAAATGGCCCGGGCAGCCGGTGCCGAGATCTTGTGGGGACCACCGGGTGAGGGCATGGCGAATGCCTGTTCGCGAGCGATGGCCCATATTGCGGCGGCAGGCGGGGAACGTGTGATGTTTGTCCCCGGTGATTTGCCGCTGCTGGACGTGGCAGCCATCGACATGTTGAGCCGTGCACCGGTCGATGCGATTGGCATGGCGCCGAACCGGGACGGTCATGGCACGAATGGACTGATTTGCCGGCCTGGCGCTATTCCATTGTTTTTCAGCGGGCCAAGCTTTGCTGCTCATCAAAACGCCGCTCGGCGCGCCGGGATTGATGTTTGGGTTGTCCGTTCAAGAGAGTGGGCGTTGGATGTTGACTTGCCTGACGACCTTGAGGAATTCGAGTCTTCTATCAAAGACGCCAAGAGGAGAGTGCTATGCCAAACCTAGTAAGCAATCCTGTTTATCAAATGATTCAAGAAATTGAACGTTCTGCTAAGGGCAATCAGCCAAGGCTAGATGACAAAGCTTTGGCGTATGAGCTTGAAGCGGTGCAAGATTGGCGTGAGTTGGCGGGTCTGGCATCGGCATGGCGAGACATTGGATGGGGTAATGTCATCACCTATTCGCGCAAGGTCTTTATTCCGCTCACCCATCTTTGTCGGGATGTCTGCCATTACTGTACCTTTGCCAAAGCGCCACGGGTCATTGGCCAAGCATTTCTTACCGTGGACCAAGCGCTGGACATTGCACGGGCGGGCGCTGCAGTAGGCTGTCGTGAGGCCTTGTTTACGCTCGGCGATCGGCCCGAAGCACGTTATGCCGCTGCACGCGAAGCGCTGCAGCAACTGGGTCATGCTACGACGGCCGACTATGTCGCTGAGGTCGCGCAACGTGTACGAGCTGAAACCGGGCTGCTACCCCACTTTAATATGGGCGTGTTAAGCGCAGCAGAATACCAGATGCTACGGCCCCATGCCCCTTCCTTCGGGGTGATGCTAGAGACGGCTTCTGAACGTCTTTCCGAGCGTGGTGGGCCGCATTACGGTTCTCCCGATAAGCACCCGGCAGCGCGGCTTGAAACGCTTCGCCTTGCCGGCGAAGCGCATATACCGATTACCTCAGGCATATTGATTGGTATCGGGGAGACACGCCGCGAGCGGCTTGAATCGCTCTTTGCGCTGCGGGATTTGCATGATCGCTATGGTCATCTGCAGGAAGTCATTATTCAGAACTTTCGTGCGAAACCCGGCACCAAAATGGTCAACGCGCCTGAGCCGTCAATGGACGAATTGTGTTGGACAACAGCGGTTGCCCGGTTGGTTCTGGGTTCCGCAATGAGCATTCAGGTGCCGCCTAATCTTTTCGATGGTGACCTGACCGACTTGATACGCGCGGGAATCAATGATTGGGGAGGCGTCTCACCGGTCACGCCTGATCACGTTAATCCAGAAGCGCCGTGGCCGCAAATTGACCGCTTAAGTGAGGTCACCGACAGGGGTGGGAAGACGTTGACCGAGCGGATAACCGTCTATCCTGCCTATATCGAGGAACGTGATCGTTGGATCGACCCGGGCTTGCATGCTGATGTGCTGCGCCATTCAGATTGCGGTGGTTTGGCAACAAGCGATCTATGGAAAGCAGGCTCCAAGACGATGGGGGATATCGCTCGCCTGGCAGTGACTACCACGGCTTCTCATGCTGACCGTGTTTGTTCGCAGACGATCGATATCGTTGATAAATGCGTGGCGGGTGAGCGCCTCGAAGAAGCCGAGTTGGTGCATTTGTTCAACGCACGCGGCCATGATTTTACGCATGTGACGCACACGGCGGATCGTTTACGCAGGCAGACAAAGGGTGACACGATCACCTACGTTGTCAATCGGAACATCAACTACACAAACGTCTGTCAATACCATTGCAATTTTTGCGCTTTTTCACGAGGGCCGATACAAGAAGACTTGCGCGAAAAGCCCTATATCGTTGACCTCGATGAAATCCGTCGCCGCGTTAAAGAAGCGTGGGATCGCGGTGCGACGGAAGTTTGCTTGCAAGGGGGCATTCATCCCGACTATACGGGGCGCACTTACCTTGATATCTGCGAAGCGGCTAAAACAGAATGTCCTGACATGCACATTCACGCCTTCTCACCGCTTGAGGTGATGCATGGCGCAACTAGCCTAGGAAAATCAATCAGCGCTTTTTTGTCTGATTTGAAAAGTGCTGGGTTAAGTACTTTGCCTGGGACCGCAGCCGAGATCTTGGACGACGAAGTGCGGCGACAGATCTGTCCGGATAAGCTGAATACGCAAGAATGGTTGACCGTCGTGCGATCGGCACACGAGTTGGGATTGCGAACGACTTGCACGATCATGTTCGGCCATGTCGAATCGTATAAGCATTGGGCGCGACATATCCTCAGGCTTGCCGAGCTGCAACGTGATACAGGCGGGCTGACTGAGTTTGTTCCATTGCCCTTTGTCCACGAGGAAGCACCATTATTTAAAAAGAAAGGCGCGCGTCAGGGGCCAACTTTACGAGAAGCCGTTTTGATGCATGCAGTCGGGCGTCTGGCGTTTCATGGCTTGATTGACAATATTCAAACGTCTTGGGTGAAGATGGGTGAGCAGGGTGCACAGCTTTGCTTGCAAGCGGGGGCCAACGATTTGGGCGGTACCCTAATGAATGAGTCGATCAGCCGTGCAGCCGGTGCAGCCCATGGACAGGAAATGCCGCCTGCTGCCATGGAAGCACTGGCCGCCAGACTCGGGCGCCGTGCGATGCAGCGTACCCCTCTTTACCGTGGTGTCAGTACTGAGCGGCAGCAGGCTTCGTATGCTGCCCCTGCGTTGGCGCCTGTGCGGTTCATGAAGGCCGGACGTTTGGTGCGTGGGCACGGCCATCAGGTCTTGAACGAAGCGTAACAATAATCGGGCCTGTATCAGTGGGTTCATGGTGTGGCTTGCCTGCAGACTGCCTAAATCGATGTTGTGATGGCGCTCACGCAGCGTTTCACATCATGGATTCACTAAGATGCTCAAACGTCTATATCAAAGTAGACAGACACTATTCGGCCTGACAGGATTGGAAGGGTGATCTGTTTAAGTCAAAAATGCTTGACCTTTACATAGGAAGGAAATGGCAAAGTATGTTGCGTTGTGCGGCGGGGTGGGCGGCGCTAAGTTGGCCTATGGTCTAGCGCATGTGCTTTCTGCGGACGAGTTGACGATCGTTGTAAACACGGGTGACGATTTTGAGCATTTTGGCTTACTCATCTGTCCAGATCTGGATACGGTTGTCTATACACTAGCCGATGTGGCGGATGCAAAAAAAGGGTGGGGGCGTGCGAACGAGAGCTGGTCTTCGCAAGAAGCGCTGGCTCGTTTGGGCGGGCCGGTCTGGTTTCAGCTGGGTGACAAGGACCTTGCGCTTCATCTCTATCGGCGCAGCTTGCTTGACGGCGGTGCCAGCTTGTGTGATTTAACCGCAACCATTGCGAAAGCATTCGGTGTCAAGCATGCGATCGTCCCGATGTCTGACGATCCGGTCAGAACCATCGTTGAGACAGAAGAAGGCGATTTGTCTTTCCAATCTTATTTTGTTAACCGGCGATGTGAGCCACGTGTGTCGGGGTTTCGCTTTGAAGGAGCTTCGTCGGCACGGTTATCGTCGCCATTTGACGCAGCGCTGAGTACGCCTGATCTGGCTGGCGTGATCTTATGTCCTTCAAATCCTTTTGTCAGCATTGGACCGATTCTGGCATTACCCGGCGTGCGTGACAGGCTGCGTGCCTGCAATGTGCCTGTTTTAGCTGTTGCACCGCTTGTCGGCGGCGAAGCAGTCAAAGGTCCATTGACTAAGATGATGCATGAACTGGGAATGAATGCTTCGGTTGGTGCGATTGCTTCTCTTTATGCTGATTTCCTTGACATTCTGGTGATTGATCCGTTGGATGAGCACGATCATGACCTTTTGCGCACAGACCTTATGGCAGTCGATAAAGTCAAGACGCTTATGAAAACGCCTGACGAGCGTATCGCGCTTGCGCGACATGTGCTGGCTTGTATTGAACATCACCAAAGCAATCGACAGACGGCCCGCGTTGCATAGCGTCGCACCGCATGAAGCGCATTGACCCTGTTTTTTAATGGGGCAGATTGTTACAGAAATAAAAAATTGTTTAATGGCATGCGGTACAGCAAACGCTTGCTGAACCACTCACGAAAAATGCACTATCCATTACGCATGCGTCGCCTTTGGGCTTTTGTTTCTCCCTTGTCATCTTCGAATCGGTGCGGCGACTGGCAGACAATCGCCGCACTATTTCCTTATTTGATGGTTTATAAATGGCGTGTCGCGTTTGCACTCGCCTGTCTGATTGGCGCAAAACTCGCTAATCTAGGCGTTCCGGTTGTGATGAAAGCAATTGTCGACCAATTATCGGAAACTGACCGGTTGGCGATGCAGGAGTCGTCATTTTCATTGTTCCATGGCGTGAGTTTTCTTATTGTCGCCTATGCGGTCGTGCGCTTATCAAGCTCGCTTTTTGCTGAACTGCGTGAAATTATCTTTGGAAAAGTGGCTTACAGCGCGGCGCGCCAAGTGGCCTTAGCAGTATTCCGGCATCTGCACACGCTGTCGTTATGCTTTCATCTTGAGCGGCAAACGGGTGGCCTATCACGCGATATCGAGCGAGGGACTCGCGGTGTTAAGACGCTTGTTTCGTATTCGCTCTACAATATCCTGCCAATATGCGTTGAAGTCATGTTGGTGCTCATTTTTTTTGCTATTCGCTACGACATCTATTATACGATTGTTACTCTATCTGTGCTTGCGGCGTACATCACGTTTACCGTGATGGTGACGGAATGGCGTACGCGTTTAAGGCAGGAGATGAATAAGCTTGATTCGCGCTCCAATACGATAATGGTCGATTCGCTTATTAACTACGAGACAGTCAAATACTTTGGTAATGAGCAACACGAAGCGCAGCGCTATGATGAAAGCATGGTGCTTTATCATGATGCAGCGGTTCGATCACAAAAGTCGCTTTCGTTTATGAATCTTGGTCAGCAGTCGATTATTGCAATCTGCATGGTCGCTGTTTTATGGAGGGCGACGCAACAGGTAGTGGACAAGCAGTTGACATTGGGTGACTTTGTATTAATCAATACGTTTATGTTGCAGATATATATTCCGCTTAGTTTTTTGGGGAATATGTATCGAACTTTGAAGCAGAGTCTGACCGATATGGATCAGATGTTTTCTCTGTTAAAGCTCAGGCGTGAAGTTGACGATATTCAAGGTTCATCTCCACTTGCTGTGCAGAGCGCTGAAGTATGCTTCGAGCATGTCAATTTTTCATATGAACCGCAACGGCAAATTTTACGGGATATAACCTTTACGATTGCAGCGGGTACGACGACCGCAATTGTTGGGCATAGCGGCTCAGGTAAGTCGACACTCGCACGACTGTTGCTTCGTTTTTATGATGTTGATCAAGGTGCTGGGCGGATTTTGATCGATGGCCAAGACATCCGTGCTGTGACGCAAGATTCGCTGCGTGCAGCCATTGGCATTGTGCCGCAAGATACGGTGCTTTTCCGTGACACGATCTATTACAATATTGCGTACGGTCGGTTGTCCGCGTCGCCAGAAGAAGTGATGGCGGCTGCGCGCGCCGCTCATATTCATACTTTTATTGAAAGCTTGCCTGCTGGCTACTCCACCATAGTGGGTGAGCGTGGTTTGAAATTATCTGGCGGTGAAAAGCAGCGCATCGCAATCGCTCGTACCTTGCTAAAAAAGCCGCCTATTCTAATTTTTGATGAAGCGACTTCAGCCCTCGATTCACGCGCTGAGCGTGCGATTCAGCGCGAGTTGAAACAGCTTGCGCGCCATCGTACAACGCTGATCATTGCGCATCGTCTGTCGACAATTACTCACGCGCAGCAAATTCTTGTGATGGATCAAGGCCGTATCGTTGAACGCGGCACTCATAAAAAATTGCTGAATGCAGGTGGTTTATATGCGCAAATGTGGGCATTGCAACATAAGCAGCCTGAATAAAAGTGGGTAAATAAGAGCAGTTGCTTAAAAAAGATTGCTTTGACCGGCGCTCACTACGTAAAGTGGTGGATATATTGTAGTAAACGCCGGGCTAACTACAATGGCAACGGGCACTGGAGCTCGTTCTTGTCGAAATAATGCCCGAAACGATTGCGTTTAGTCCAAATATACCGTTCATTTTCCTCGCGTAATGCAATCGCGAGGTCAACGCGCTCACATACCGGAATACCATGACGCTGTAGCGCCTCAAATTTATCCGGATTGTTACTCATTAGCCGTACCGACAGGATGCCGAGTTGGCGCAAGATGCTCGCTGCGCAGTCATACTCGCGCGCATCATCCGGCAAACCCAAGTCGCGATTGGCATCGACAGTGTCGCGTCCTTGTTCTTGGAGTCCGTATGCAAGAATTTTGTTGCACAGGCCAATGCCGCGGCCTTCATGGCCTCGCAAATACAGTAGTGCGCCGACTCCGTCGGATGCGATATAGCGCAGCGCGGCGTCCAGCTGCTCACCACAATCGCAACGCAGTGATCCTAATACATCACCGGTAAGACACTCGGAGTGGAGTCGTGTCAGTACTGATTCACGCTGGTAAACGTCGCCCATCACAAGTGCGAGATACTCATTGCCATCGCTTTTCGAACGAAATGCATGGGCAACAAAATTTCCGTAACGAGTCGGCATTGCTGCTTTGCCGACATACGTCACACATTCGCTGTTTTTATCGTGGCATTGTAGTAGCATCGGATCATCCTCGGAAGGCTGAAGGGTTACTCCCGCAATACACAAAATTTGTCATATCAACCAAAACTTAATGTTTATCCAGCATTGCTCACTTAACAAGCGAAATACAACACGGCAGACGGACCTGTCTGCTTAACGGGCGCTATGCAATGTCGGATATCCTAACAGGGCAGCGCGCAATGTTGTTTTAGACTATGTCGTCGAGCAGGATTGCATACTTGTATAAAAATGGCAATAGAAAGTTGCGTAGGTATGGCCGGTTGCGGGGGCGTGCACTATGCGGGCGGCAAGTGATGCGTGCGCGAGTTTCGTTGTCAATCACAAAGTGATTATTTGATGGCAAATTGTCGTAATTGTTGCTCTATTGTTTCGCCCGGCGCGGTAACGCGTCGGCGGATTCAACCGGTCGTTGCAACCTTTGCGAATTGGCATTGTTATATGGGACGATCACGGGATTGGGCCTCGGAGCAAACGGGACGGCCAATGATGTCATCGCCTGGCAGACTAGGCGTCGATCAGTTGGAGACGAAGCAAGCGTTCTGGAAACGCATTGCCGAGGAAAGGGAGGGTGACGCCGCGGCGTTGGTGTGCAGCGCTTTACATCCAGGGCTGCGGCGCTTTGCGACGTGAACTATCCGCGTGTCTGCGTATCGGCCGGGCACTGCGTGTACCACGCGCCAGAACGCAACAACGACGTAAAAGCTTCGTTACCGCCGAGGTGATGATCAGGGAGCTTGAGGACAAGGCGGGCGGTGAGTGGGTGGGTTGCGCCACGCGCAAACGCGCTAGAATGGCCGGCCACGGTCTGATAATTTAGAACGATCGTGCACAAATCGCGCGGAGTGCGCTACACTGGATCGTACGTTTTATGGGTATGAAAGTTCTCGATTTAACCTGCGAGCACGCGCACCGGTTCGAAGGCTGGTTTCAGTCGGCTGAGGACTTCGAGTCGCAACTGGAGAGGCACCTCGTCGAGTGTCCGATATGTGGTTCGAAGACAGTGCATCGCGTGCCATCGGCGCCCCGTTTGAACCTGTCGGGTGCGAGCGCGCCGGCGCAACGCGATGGCGCGCCGGGCGCCGGCGGGCAGCCGCTGAATGCGGGCGAATTGCAGGCGCGGTGGCTGCAGATGATGCGGCAGGTGATCGAGCACACCGAAGACGTGGGCGAGCAGTTCGTTGAGGAAGCGCGGCGGATCCACTATGACGAGGCGCCGGCCCGCAGCATTCGCGGGGTCACGACGCCTGACGACGCGCGGGCCCTATTGGACGAAGGCATCGACGTGATGCCATTGCCAGCGTTGCTGAAAGAGCCGCTCCAATGATCCGGGCGGCGCTTCAGCTGCGCGTAACAGCGTGCGGCAAGGAAACGAGCGCATGGATTTCAGTACCCGCCCTGTCGACTCGGTTTCTTCAGCGTTGCGCGTACTGCGTGGCGCCGAACAGGACTTCGCGCGCCTTGTCGTTGGTCAGTGCCTTGCGCGCGGATACCAGCACTTCGACGCCCCGCTGTACCGCGGGCCGCGCATTGATGCGTTGCTGCCATGCGCTCACGTTCGGGAAGCTGTCGAGATCGATTCCCTGATTCTTCCACGAGCGTGTCCACGGGAACGCCGCGATGTCCGCGATCGTGTAGTCATCACCGGCCAGATAGGGATGCTTGCCGAGCTGTTTCTCCATCACGCCATACAGCCGCCGCGCTTCGTTCGTGTAGCGATTGACCGCATATTCGATCTGCTCCGGCGCATAGATTCGGAAGTGGTGCGCCTGTCCGAGCATCGGGCCAAGTCCACCCATCTGAAACATCAGCCACTGCAATGTCGCATAACGTTGGGCCGGATCGGCAGGCAGAAATTTTCCGGTCTTCTCCGCGAGGTAGATCAGGATCGTGCCCGATTCGAACAGCGCGATCGGCTGGCCACCGGGACCGTCGTGATCGACGATCGCCGGGATCTTGTTGTTTGGGCTGATCGCCAGGAACTCGGGCTTGAACTGGTCGCCTGCGCCGATGTCAACCGCATGGACGGTGTAGGGTAGCGCCAGCTCTTCAAGCATGATATGGACCTTGTGACCGTTCGGCGTGGCCCAGCTGTAAATATCGATCATGTCCGCTTATCGAGGCGCGTCCCCTGTGCGCGGACCCGGCCCGCGCGCGCTTTCGGCGCCCCATCCTGTAGAAAGTTGAATGTTCACACGACGCCTGCAGCGCATCGAGCGCCGTCGGCTGCGAGATGCATGCCATTTAAGCATAGAACCGGCTGGGTTGCAGCGTCACAGGTCAGGCTCACACGCGGGACGCCGTCTCTGTCTTTTAGATACGACGCCAGCTCCAGCCGGGCGATTGCGCTGCGATGGACTTCATCCGGTCCGTCGGCCTGTCGCAGCATACGTGCTGACGTGTACGCGTAGGCCCGCGGGAAGTCGTCGCAGATGCCTGCCGCGCCATGGGCCTGGCAGAATGCCTTGCGCCGCAGCGTGCGCCGGCACATCAACTTGAGCGTGCTTCGTCAGTCCAAGCAAGCGCATGCCATGGTGAATGCTGCCCGGGCCAGCCGGCCTTATGTGATGTCGAAGCCACGGCCTTCACCGAGCAACACATTGGTGGCCGGCACGCGGACCGATTACAGCGAAATGTCCATGTGGCCATGCGGCGCGTCGTCATAGCCCAATACGTTCAGCGGACGATGGATCGTGGTGCCGGAGGTCATTTATAGCGCGCTTCGCGCTTTTCCAGGAACGCGCTGATCCCTTCGAGACCATCGCGATGATGCAGCGACGCGACGAAATGGTCCCGTTCGGCGATCAGCTGCTCGGCCAGCGGTTGCCTGAGGGCATCGTCGACGAGCGCCTTAATCCGGGCCACCGCGTTTGGCGACAGCCGCGCCAGCTCTTCAGCCCATGCGAGCGCGGTCTCCAACGCCGCGCCTGCCGCGCTGAGCCGGTTGACTACGCCCAGCGCGGCCAGGCGCGGCGCCGGCACCGGCTTGCCTTCCAGGATAATTTCGGTGGCCAGCGCGCGCGGCAGTGCCCGGGACAGGAACCATGAGCCGCCGCCATCGGGCGTGAGTCCGACGCGCGCATACGACATCACGAATTTTGCGTTGTCCGCCGCCACCAGCAGGTCGCAGGCGAGCGCGAGCGAGAAACCCGCGCCGGCCGCTGCCCCTTCGACCGCGGCGATCACCGGTTTGCGTGAGGCGCGGATCGCGCTGATCCAAGCGCCGAGCAGGTCGATGCTGTCAGCCTGCACCGATGGATCCTTCGCCCGGTTCTCTAGCAGCCGGTGCAGGTTGCCGCCCGCGCAGAAGAAATCGTCGGCGCCGGTCAGCACGATGGCCCGGATCTCCGGGTCGCGCTCGGACGAATCGAGCGCCTCGATGCCGGCGGCGTACATGTCAGGGTGCAGCGCGTTGCGTGCGCCCGGGTTGGACAGCGTGAGCACGAGCGTCGCATCCCGGCGGGTGGCGAGCAATTCGGCGGTCATCGGTGGGCTCCTTCATGTGTTGGGGGGCGTCGCCCTCGACAGGCAGCAGCGACAGGCCCAGTTGTGCGCGGCGCGCCAGCCATGGCGACGGCCGGTAGCGTGGATCGTGCAGTGGGGCGCAGATAGGGCGCAGGATCGTGAGGATGCGCGCCGCACCTAATGCATCGCCGAGCGCCAGCGGCCCTTTCGGATAGCCGAGGTCCAGCATCACGGCCAAGTCGATGTCCTGCGGCGTGGCGGTCTGCTGTCGAGCGATGTCGCACGCGATATTGATGGTCGTGGCGACGATGCGTTGCGCGACAACGCTGGTTGAGTCGCGGATCACCGTGACCGGTACGCCGTGCGCGGCGAACAGCGTATATGTGTGCTCGCGGGGCAAGGACGATAGTGGCCGACGCTGTCATCACCGTGCGATGCCGCGGCTCATCTCGCCGGCGCCGACGATACCCGGCGTCTCCATTCTATAAAGTCGAGATGTCATGATGTGCCGACGAGTCGGGATTTAGAATAGCGCGATCGTGCAATTTGTGGACGCGCGATTGCCCCTGCGTCAAAGCACGATCGTTGTACAGCCAAAGGAGAAGATCATGTTGAAGCTGTATGGGTTTTCGCTGTCCAACTACCACAACAAAGTCAAATTCGTCTTGCTCGAGCACGGCATTGCATTCGAGGAAGTCTGCGTAGTTCCAATTTCGTATAAGGACTCGGTGCATGACGCACGGTCCCCGTTGGGCAAGGTGCCGTTCATCGAGACCGAGCACGGTCCGCTGTGCGAGTCTACGCCGATCGTTGAGTATTTGGTGGCGATGCACCCGGACAAGCCGATCTTGCCGGCGGAACCGTATGCGGCGGCCAAGCAGCGCGAGCTGATCACGTTTATGGAGTTGCACCTTGAGTTGGTGGCCCGCGAACTGTACCCTGAGGCGTTCTTCCATACCGATATCTCGGATGGCACGAAACAACGGGTCCAGCGCAAGCTGCAGCGCCAACTGCCGGCGTTTAAGCAACTGACGCGGTTTGCGCCGTACATTGCCGGCGATACGTTTACGTTGGCCGACATCGCCGCGTTCGTGCATCTGCCGTTGGTCGCCCAGGCGAGCCAGGCGATCTACGGTACCGACTACGTGCTCGAGGCGGGTATCGACTGGAAGGCGCACGTGGGACAGGTCGGCACGCGGCCAGCCGCGCAAAAAGTACAGGCCGACCGCAACGCGTATATCGAAGCTCAGCGTGTTAGACAATAGCGGCGCGGGCGCCGCCGCGCAGGCGCGGCCCGGACAGGGCGCACGCCATACGCTACAGCGCGGCAAGGCGCTCGAGCGCGCTCGCCAGCGTTGCTTCGCGTTTGGCAAAGCAAAAGCGCACGACGCCGGCGTCGTGCGCCCGATGATAGAACGCGGACACGGGAATCGCCGCAACACCGATCTCGACGGTTAACCACTTGGCAAACTCCGCCTCCGGCAGTGCCGAGATCGCCGAATAATCGACGCACTGAAAATACGTGCCTTCACATGGCAATAGCTTAAAACGCGTGCGTTCCAGGCCGGCACGAAAGAAGTCGCGCTTGGCCTGGTAGAACGCCGGCAACGTCAGGTAGGGCGCTGGGTCGGCCATGTACGCGGCGACGCCTGCCTGGGTGGCCGAATTCACCGTGAACACGTTGAACTGGTGGACCTTGCGGAACTCGGTGCTTAATTCGCGCGGCGCGGCGACGTAGCCGAGCTTCCAGCCGGTCACGTGATAGGTCTTGCCGAAGCTCGATACGACGAAGCTATGCGCCGCGAGGTCCGGATAGCGCGCAATGCTCTCGTGGCGGGCACCGTCAAACACCATATGCTCATAGACCTCGTCAGACAGCACCAGGATGTCCGTGCCGCGCACGATATCCTGCAGCGCTCGCATGTCACTGTCACGCCAGACCGTGCCGGTTGGGTTATGCGGCGTGTTCACGATGATCAGCCGTGTCTTCGGCGTGATCGCCGCGGCGAGTTGGTCGAACGCAATCCGATAATCGGGTGCGTCCAGTGTCACGAACACGGGTTTGCCACCAGCCAACTCAATTGCCGGCAAGTAGCTGTCATAGCAAGGCTCGATCACGATCACCTCGTCGCCCGGCTGCACGCAGCACAGCACGGCAGTGAGCAACGCTTGCGTTGCGCCCGCGGTGATTGTGATTTCGCTGGCCGCATCGTAACGATGTCCGTACAGCTGCTCGATCTTCGCGGCAATCGCATCGCGCAGCGACGCAAGACCGGCCATCGGCGGGTACTGGTTAAAGCCGTTGCGCATCGCTTGCGCGACCGCATCGATGATCGTCGGGTCGCAGTCGAAATCCGGAAACCCCTGACCCAGGTTGACGGCACCGGCCTCGGACGCGAGCGCGCTCATCACCGTAAAGATCGTCGTGCCGACTTGCGGCAACCGCGATGGGAAGGGAGGCACGCGGGGTGACGTATCGGGCGGGCGATGCGAGGTGTTCATGGCATAAGCGTCGTGTCGATAGGGGGAGCCGTGCGACCGGATGATCGACTCCAGCGGGCCTATTGTACGGTAGGCTCGTGCGTTGCGTCGCCCGCCGCCGACTGGACAAGGCCTGCGGCCGCGACGAACTGGGCCGGCTGCACAATGCGCAAGTCGAACTCGCGCGCCATCCGGCGCGCCATCTTCAACAGCGCCTTGTCCTTGGTGACCAGCCACTGTGCGGCTGCGTCATACGCCAATTCGAGGAACTTCTGGTCGTCGCGGTCGCGGCACAGCGGCAGCGCGCGTGGTGCGGCGCCGGCTGCGCGCGCACTTGCGCTCGCATTCGCGCCTGCTTCCGGCACAGACATTGCAGCGCCACCCTTCGTGTGCAGCGCCGGCGCCACGCGCGCACACAGCCGGGCGAGCCGCGCGAGTGCCGCCGGCTTATCGATCGCGTAGCGCACGAACTGCGGGTAGTCGAGCACGCGCTGCAGCTCGTTGAGGCAGCGGTCGTCTTGCACCGCGTCGAGGCTGCCGTCCTGCAGCGCTGTTGCAATTGGGCGGGTCGCGGGATCGTCGAATACCAGGATGTCGATCCACACGTTCGTGTCGAGCACCACGCGTGGACGGACGAAGGTAACCGCAGAGGCGTTCAATGGTGCAACAGGGTCGGCCGGTAGCGGCGGGTCGGAACGGGAGGGCGTCATTGTCGATACAATGGCAACGCTTGCGGCCAGTCACGCCGCGCGATGCCTTCTTACAGTCAGCCTTCCATGATAATCGTTTTGTCGCCCGCCAAGTCACTGGACTATGACACCCCGCCCCATGTACGCAAGCATACGCTGCCGGCGTTCCTTGACGACTCGGCCGAGTTGATCACACAGTTGCGCACGTTCTCGCCGCAGCAGATCGGCACATTGATGCGTCTTTCCGATCCGCTCGCGCGGTTGAACTATACGCGGTACGGCGACTGGTCTGCCGCGCGGTTCGCGCCACCGCATGCCAAGCAGGCGATGCTCGCGTTTAATGGCGATGTCTACGACGGGTTCGACGCGCGGTCTTTGTCTGCCGCCGACCTGGATTATGCGCAACGCCATATACGCGTGCTCTCCGGCTTATATGGGGTGCTGCGTCCGCTTGATCTGATGCTGCCGTACCGGCTCGAAATGGGCACGCGGCTTGCCAACCCGCGCGGCAAGGACCTGTACGCATTCTGGGGCGACAAGATTACCGCCGCGCTGAGCGCGCAGCTCAAGCGCGCAGGTGGCGCGCGGGTATTGATCAATTGCGCGTCGGACGAGTATTTCCGTTCGGTCAGGCCGCGCCAGCTTGACGCACCGGTGATCACCCCAGTGTTCGAGGACTGGAAAAACGGTCAATACAAAATCATCAGCTTCTATGCCAAGCGTGCGCGCGGCGCGTTCGCCCGCTTTGCAGTCGTGAACCGGATCGACGAACCGGTCAGGCTCGTCGCGTTCGACGCCGACGGCTACCGGTTCGATGCAAAGGCGTCGAACGATTCGACCTATGTATTTCGTCGCAAGTAGGCCAACTGACTTCATTCGTTACGAATCCGACCCATGAGCATTCACATCAGTAGTCAATTCGATTCAGGAGCAATTGATGTCGTATCGTGCGAGCGCGCGGACGACATTCGATTGCGGCTGCGCGCCGACACCCAAGCGGAGTTTGCGCAGTGGTTCTATTTCTCGCTGAGCGGTGCGAAAGACGTGGACTGCACGCTCACGTTCGAGAACGCGTTGCATAGTGCTTTTCCGGATGGATGGCACGGTTATCAGGCTGCCGCGAGTCATGATGGCATCGACTGGTTCCGGGTGCCCACCACGTATGACGGTCAAGTGCTGCGCATCTATCATCGGCCGGCGCACGACCGGATCTATTACGCGTATTTCGAGCCGTATCCGTATACGCGACATGCACAGTTGGTCGACACGCTGGCCCAGCAGCCTGGCGTGCGCCTGACCGAACTGACCCGCACCGTGCAAGCACGTGCGCTGGATCTGCTGACCGTTGGCGAACCGGCGCCGCACAAGCGCAGCATCTGGATCATCGCAAGGCAGCATCCGGGCGAGACGATGGCGCAGTGGTTTGTCGAGGGTCTGCTCAGGCGCTTGTGTGGCCTTGGCGATTGGCGGGGCGACCCGCTGGGCCGCATCGTGCGCGAACGCGCGGTCTTTCACGTGGTACCGAACATGAACCCGGATGGCAGCGCGCTGGGTAACTTGCGCACCAATGCCGCCGGCGCGAACCTGAACCGGGAATGGTTGCAGCCGGACCCGCATCGCAGCCCCGAAGTGCTGGCTGTACGCGACGCTATCCATGCGAGCGGTTGCGACATGTTCTTCGATATCCATGGCGATGAAACGCTGCCATACGTCTTCGTCGCCGGCTCGGAAATGCTGCCCGATTTCTCTAGCGCGCAACGCCGTGTGCAAGACGAATTCATCCGCCATTTCAAGCGCGCCAGCGCGCACTTCCAGGATGAGCACGGATACGAGTCCGGGCGTTACCAGCAGGATGCGCTCCAGCTCGCCTCCAAGTATGTCGGCCACACCTTTAAGTGCCTGTCGCTCACGCTTGAAATGCCATTTAAGGACGATGCGAACCTGCCCGACCCGCACGTCGGCTGGAACGGCGCGCGCAGTGCGTCGCTGGGCGCGGCGATGTTGCAGGCCATCGGCTGGCAACTCGACGCGATGTGACGCGCCGCGGCATTGTGTGCGCAGCGTTCGTCACACGCAGGCGCGTGCATGGCAGGCTCAGCGCCGCCGGCCTTTCTTGCTAGTGCCTTTGCCCGCCGCCTTCGCTGGGCTCTTGCGGCCCGAGCCGCGCAACGCCTTTTTGGTCTTGCCGGCCTGGCGGCTCGGCGCAGCGCGCTTGAACGGCGCGACCGGATCGTTCCAACTGAAGGCGAGCATTTTCGCGTCGACGTAGCCGCAGCGGAATTTCAGCGCGTCGGGCTTCGTCGAACCATCCTTGCGCACGCCGACCCCTTGGACGGTGACGATCGAATCGACCTTGATCCGTTGCTTGCCCTGGTCGAACGAGCCTTTCCATGGCTTGACTTCGGCGTGCGCGGGATCGAACGAGCTGCGTGGGAATTCGACGTGGTGAAACGCGCTCGATGTGCCGACGATAAAGTCGGCGTGCGCCGCGCAGTTCGCAACCAGCGGATTGGCTCTCATTTGCGTGATGAATTGGTAGACCAGCTCGTTGTGGTGTTCAGCTTGGTCGGCGCGGGCCATCGTGGGAATGGCGATTGCCATGGCCGCGAGCGCGCATGAGGCCATGGCGCCGATCAGTCGTAGCATCGGGCGCGACGTAGAATGACGATCCATCTAATCCTGTTGCTAGGTGCCGTGAAAAAAGCCGCGGTCGATGTGAGAGGACGTGCACCAGTGGATTCGCACGCGGTGTCGAGTCCGGACTTGGATATACTCAGATGTCCGCGGTTGGGCTAGAGTTCTATCTTAACGCAAAACGCAGGGTGTACCGCGGCCGGCCGGCGTAGCGCGCGGCAACTGTTGCGCACGATATAGTGGACCGACAGGCTGCTGGGTCAGGCGCGCGGGCCCCGGTCCACGTGGCGGCGATCGAACCGGTAGCGGCGTACATCGTACGTGGTGACCCATGCCGGGCGATAGACGGCGAACAGCGCGGTCAGCATGCCGCAGAACCACGCTTCGCCGGAGGCGAGCATGCCGACGGCTATCCCGTAGCCGGGCGGGATCACGGCCGTATCGCCGTGGGCCAGCACCAGGTGCAGGCCCAGTGCGGCGGCACAGGCGACCCCCAGCGCCAGCGCGGCGGTCACGAAGCCGTGGCCGAAAATGAACACCAACAAGTTTCGCGGTAACCATGCGGCAATGGCCCGCTGTAGCAGCATCGAGACGCAGACCGGCACCGCCCCGAATATGACAAAGGTCAGACCCACGCCCTCCCACGGTGTGCCGAAGATCGCAGCCACCAGCGCGCATATGGCCGCCATCGACACCAGCGCGAGCGACCAGCCGAACAGCGTGACCATCAATGTCGCGCCAAGCAGATGCATCACCGGGCCATCGTTCAACCATGCGTTCGTGGCCCACATGACCGCAATCGCCACGGTCATGCCAAGCCACAGGTGCTGCAGCGTATCGTCGTGCAACCGCGCAAAGGGCTTCTTCCACGCCGCGGGCACAAGCAGAGCCACGGCGGCAAGGTTGCCACCTATCGCCAACCACAATGGTAACGACGTGTAGAGGAATCCCATATCAAACATATTACTCGCTGCGCGGCTCCCGGTGGTGGAAGCAAATTGCACGCCCGCGCGCGGCGTTGCGATTCAGCGACGCTTGCGTGGAACGACCTTGTATGGCACGCCGTCTGGCTCCGCGGCTTGCAGTATCGCTTGGTCGCGCCCATTGGCTGCGTCGCGCCGCCGGTGCTCGCGGGCGGCCGCACGCAGCGGCGTCGGCCCAGCCTCGCCATAGACCGGTTGCCGTGCCTGCTGGGTCGCATCGCGTAGCACTTCCAGTGCGCCAGTCTGCCAACCGTTGTAGATCGCCACCGCGGCCGCGCGGTTGGTCGCGCCGAGCTTCTCGAAGATCGCGCCGAGATGGATCTTGACCGTTCCTTCACTGATGCCCAGCGCGCGTGCGATGCTTTTGTTGGTCGCACCCATGTGCACAAGCCGCAGAATTTGCTCTTGGCGCGGCGACAGTAGGCCAGACGACGCACTTTGGCGCCGGCAGGCTGCTCGGTTCAGCAAACTGTCCCCGTACGCGTTGATCGGCACGACGGTGGGCGTGTGCAGATTCAACCCACTGGGCGGCACGTAGTGCCCGCCGAGCAGCACGATCTCGAACGCGCGAACGATAAGACGCGGATTGAGGTGCCGCGGCACGACGCCGAGCACGCCGGCGTCGACCAGCGACCTGACCCGCGTCAGGCTGGCATCATCGACCAACGCCGCGATCGGCAGGTTGGGATAATGGCGCCGGAGATCGAAGATATCCTGCACGCTCATCCCGTCCTGCCAGTCGATGACGAGCATGTCCGGGCAGGCATGTTGCAGGATGCGCTGCGCTTGTCGCCAGTCACGCGCATCATAGAATGATGCATGTCGATTAATCTGGCGCAGCAATGTTTTCAGCCCTTCGCGCCTCTCGGCTTGCTCATTCAGCAAGCAGACTTTCATGACCACTTCTCCCTGACTGAGTCCACACAACCGCGCCGCCGCGTTGGCCAGCGCGGCGGACGTCAGAGATCAATGATGGCAAGAACAAGCCGTGGGCCGGCATTAGCCGAAAGGCCAGTCGGGCCGCGTCGTGATGGCGCTTCGGCCAATAACGCGACGCACGTGGCGGGCGGGAGAAGCGCGGGTCTTAGTGGAAGTGAGGTTGCGCTGGTACGGCATCCTCAGGCATTTCGGCATGCACGATTTCACCGAGTGGGTCGGCATACAGTGGCACGCCACAGTCGTCGCAGTACTCCGGTTCGAATCGCGCCGCGTGACGGCGGATGTCGGTGACACCGATTTCCTTGAGCAGTCCGATGACATCGTCGAGCATGCCGCCGGCCGGATCTTCGTCGGGCGGCACGTCGTCATCTGGGCCGAGATCGCCGTTCTCGCGGCCATACAGCGGCCATACCACGCCGTAGATCACGTCGTTGCTGCCGCGCCGGGTGAAGGCGATCCGATATTCGTCTACGCGCCGTTCGCCGAAACCAGCGACAACCGCCCGCAGTTCGTCCGGTTTGGCACCGATCGTGTCGCTCAGATACCTGACTGCAGTGCGTACGGTATGCGGGCGGATTTGCTCGTCCGCGTCGCGGCAGGCCGAGTAATACGCGTCCGGCAGTAGGCAGTCGAATTCGCAGCCGGGCAGCACGCCCGACAGGTTCGGGCCGCCCTGCGCACGCCATTGTTCCAGGCACTGCCCGCGCTCGACGCGTGCGCCGTTCTCCTCCTCCTGCCAGCGAAACAGCGGCTCGCCGGCCGGCACGGCGACCACGGACAGCAGAAAGCGCGGATCGGCGAGGATCGGTGATGTTTCAGGAAGATCGCCGAGATTTAGTTTGATCGTGCCGCCGACCAGCGCCGCTTGGCCAAGTTGCTGCGCGAGCCGGAACGTCTCGACGTGATGGCGCGGTAACTGGTCGATGCTGTACAGATACGGCGCTAACGCGACGCGCGCCCGCGCCGCGAAGACGTGTGCTTGCAACTGCGCACGCAGCGCATCGACGACGTCGCCTTTCAGCGGGCCGGACGGGATCATGTAACGCGTCCATGCGAGCACTGGTGCCGCGATCAGCAGTACGTCGTACGGTTGACCCTCGTGCTCGATGCGGAACGATTCGCTATGGGTCTCGGCCATGTCGGCGAGGGCGCCATAGGCATCCGCATGTTTTTGCTGCAAATGGTCTAAAGCGGCATCCAGTGTCGTCTGGTTGCCATTGCGGATCACTTTTTCGATTAGCGCATCGAGCTTTGCTTCCCAGAAGCGGTCTTCGATGCGGCTGCCGGACGCGAAAAGCGCGAGCGACAGACCGACCAGTTTGTCGGCGTCGGGTGGAAGACGTTTAGCGATACGCGAGCGCATGGTGTGCCAATTCAGGTGCGAAGAACCTTATATTTTAGTTCGGATCGGGGCTGACGGTACATTTTCCGTCGTCCATGGAGGCGAGCTTTCGCGCAATGGCGCCTTTGCTGCCGCAACAGGACTGCGTCGTGTCGGAGTTGCGATGCGCTTGCGTGATACACGCGTCTTACGGGCACGCCGCCACGGGTTTCGGCCGCAAGAAAGGCCAAACAAGCACGGAAGACATCAGAGACGACGGTCTCACGTGCGCTGCGACGCCGCGTCTCGGCGCAGGCCGCTGGCGGCCAGTCCGCGTCCGGCTGAGCGGCGTTGCGCAGTGCAGCACTGCGGCCGCGGCGGATCCAGGACTGCACCGATGTACTGACTTTTACGGGCCCGCTGCATTGCCACATCGTGCCGCCCGTGGACGAGCCTGCCGCGGGTCCGCCGGCTGGCACCGATCCTGCATTGGCATACCAGCGCGTAACTAATGACCGTCGCGCAGCTAATGACCGTCGCAAGTAACGGCCGCCGCGCAAGCATGCAGGAGCGTACGCAGCGAGCCAAGCCCCCGGCATGCAGGCATAAAGCACATAGCACATAGCATGCAGGCATGCAGCCACGTAGGCACGCGTGGTGCCCGGCTGGCCCATTCGTTGATTTGGCGTCGAACAACTAGGATGGAGGCACAATCGTGAACGATATAACTCCCGTACAGCAACCTAGCATGAAAGCCGCCGTTTGGCGCGGCCGCAAGGACATTCGCGTCGAGCAGGTGCGGGTTCCCGACGCCCCCCCGCCAGGGTGGGTCAAGATCCGGGTGCACTGGTGCGGTATCTGCGGCTCCGATCTGCATGAATATGTGGCGGGACCAGTGTTCATCCCGGTCGAGCGTCCTCACCCGCTTACGGGGCTGAAGGGTCAGTGCATCCTCGGGCATGAATTCAGTGGCGAGATCGCCGACATCGGCGCTGGCGTAAGCGGTTTGCGCGTCGGCGAGCGGGTCACGGCGGATGCATGCCAGCACTGTGGCACGTGCTACTACTGCAAGCATGGCCTGTATAACATTTGCGAGAACCTAGCGTTCACCGGCCTGATGAACAATGGGGCGTTCGCCGAGTACGTGAATGTGCCGGCGGAGCTGCTTTACAAACTGCCGGATGATTTTCCGACCGAGGCCGGTGCGCTGATTGAGCCGCTCGCCGTTGGGCTGCACGCGGTGAAGAAGGCTGGCAGCATCGTCGGGCAGACCGTGGTGGTGGTGGGTGCCGGTACCATCGGGTTGTGCACGATCATGTCTGCCAAGGCCGCCGGCGCTGGCCGTATCATCGCGCTCGAAATGTCCGCCGCGCGCAAGAAGAAGGCGCTGGAGGTCGGCGCCACGACGGTGATCGACCCGACTCAGGGTGACGCGATTGAACAGGTGCGCGCGTTGACCGGTGGCTATGGCGCGGACGTGTCGTTCGAGTGCATCGGCCATCGCACCACGGCCAAGCTGGCGATCGACGTGATCCGCAAGGCCGGCAAGTGCGTGATGGTCGGTATCTTTGAGGAGCCGAGCGAGTTCAATTTCTTTGAGCTCGTCTCGACCGAGAAGGAAGTCATCGGCTCGCTAGCCTACAACGGTGAATTCGCCGATGTGATCCGCTATGTTGCGGATGGGCGCATCGACGTGCAGCCGCTGATCACCGGTCGCATCGCGCTGTCTGACATCGTGAGCAAAGGATTCGAGGAGTTGGTCAACAATAAGGACGCGAACGTCAAGATCATCGTGTCGCCAGTCGCCGCCTGACGCGCGCGCAGTCAAAAAAGCCCGACGCCGTTGAACTGCATCCCAAAAAGTTGGACGCCGATCCAACCTTTGGGGTGCAGTGGCGTAGGGCTTTTCCATTGCTGCACCGGTACAGCAGATCCGGTGCGGTGTCCGCAACGGCGTACGTTATGCGGCCAGCAACTGGCGCAGCACGAACGGTAGAATCCCGCCGTGCTTGTAGTAGTCGACCTCGATCGGCGTGTCGATGCGCAGCAGCACCGGCACCTTCTTCACGCCGTTCTTGCCGCGGACGACCAGCGTGACTTCCTGTTGCGGCTTGAACTCGTCCGTCAGGCCCTCAATGTCGTAGGTCTCTTCGCCGGTGATGCCGAGCGACTGCACGCTGTCCTCATTCTCGAATTGCAGCGGCAGCACACCCATGCCCACCAGGTTCGAGCGGTGGATACGCTCGAAGCTGCGCGCCACGACCGCCTTCACGCCGAGCAGGTACGTGCCCTTGGCCGCCCAGTCACGCGATGAGCCGGTGCCGTACTCTTCGCCGGCGAATACGATGGTCGGCGTGCCTTCGGCGATGTACTTCATCGCGGCGTCATAGATCGACGTCTGTTCGCCGCTCGGCTGGTGAATGGTCAGGCCGCCTTCCACCCGCGAGCCGTCCGGCTTGGCCGGAATCATCAGGTTCTTGATCCGCACGTTGGCGAACGTGCCGCGCATCATCACGTCGTGGTTGCCGCGCCGCGAGCCGTAGCTGTTGAAGTCGGCCTTCTGCACGCCGTTCTCCTTCAACCAGCGGCCGGCCGGCGAGTCTTCCTTGATTGATCCGGCTGGGCTAATGTGGTCGGTCGTTACCGAGTCGCCGAAGATGCCCAGTGCCCGGGCGTTCTTGACCGGCGTGATCGACTTGGCCGGCTGCATCGAGAAGTGCTCGCCGAAGAACGGCGGCTCGGCGATATAGGTCGACTTCGGCCAGTCATAGACCTGACCCTCGGCGCCCTCGATCTGACTCCACAAGTCGCCTTGCTTGGTCAACTGCGAGTAGTTTTCCTTGAACTTTTTCGCGTCCAACGCGTACTTGAGCAGCTGATTGACTTCATCGCTTGACGGCCAGATGTCGCCCAGGTAGATGTCGCGGCCGCCCTTGCCCTTGCCGACCGGCTCGGTCATCAGGTCGCGTGTGATTGTGCCGGCGATCGCGTACGCGACCACCAGCGGCGGCGAGGCGAGAAAGTTCGCGCGAATGTTCGGGTGGATCCGCGCCTCAAAGTTACGGTTGCCCGATAGTACCGCGGCGGCGACCACGTCATGCTTAACGATTGCATCATTGAGCGGCGGGGTCAGGTCACCGGCGTTGCCGATACAGGTCGTGCAGCCGTACGCCGCAACCGTGAAGCCGAGCTTCTCCAGGTAGGGCAGCAGGCCGGTGGCGCTCAGGTACTCTGTGACGATCCGCGATCCCGGCGCAAGCGACGTCTTGATGTGCGGCGCCACCGTGAGGCCCGCGTCAACGGCCTTCTTCGCGAGCAGGCCGGCGGCGATTAGCACGCTCGGGTTCGATGTGTTCGTGCACGAGGTGATTGCGGCGATCAGCACGTCGCCGTTTTTCAACTCGACGCCATCGGTGGTCTTGTATACCTTGCCCAGGTCGTCGGCTTTCTTCGCGAAGCCGTTTTGTGCGACCGGCAGCGAGAACAAGTCAGCGAACGTACTCTTCACGTTGCCGATCTCGATCCGGTCCTGTGGGCGCTTCGGACCGGCAAGCGACGGCGCGACCGTGCTCAGGTCTAGCGTCAGCGTCTTCGTGTAGTCGATCTGGCCGGTGCCCGGGATGCCATACAGGCCCTGTGCCTTGAAGTAGTTCTCAAACGCGGCGATTTCTTCCTTCGTGCGGCCCGTGCCCTTGAAGTAGTCGATCGTCTTGTCGTCAACCGGGAAAAAGCCCATCGTCGCGCCGTATTCTGGCGCCATGTTGCCGATCGTGGCGCGGTCCGGCAGCGTCAGTGATGCGGTACCTTCGCCAAAGAATTCGACGAACTTGCCGACCACCTTCTCCTTGCGCAGCATCTCGGTGATCGTCAGCACCAGGTCCGTCGCGGTCACGCCTTCGCGCAGCCGGCCCTTGAGTTCGACGCCGACCACGTCAGGTGTCAGGAAATACACCGGCTGGCCGAGCATGCCCGCCTCCGCCTCGATACCACCCACACCCCAGCCGACCACGCCAATGCCGTTAATCATCGTCGTATGGCTGTCGGTGCCCACCAGCGTGTCGGGATAGTAGACCATGTCGCCGTCCACGCTCTTCTTGTGCACGCCACGCGCTAAGTATTCTAGGTTCACTTGGTGCACGATGCCCACGCCCGGGGGCACGACCTTGAACGTGTCGAATGCCTGCATGCCCCATTTCATGAACTGATAGCGCTCCTTATTGCGCTCGAACTCCAGCTTCATGTTCAGGTCCAGCGCATCCTTCTGCCGGAAGTAGTCGATCTGCACTGAGTGGTCCACGACCAGGTCGACCGGCACCAACGGCTCGATGCGTTTCGGATTCTTGCCGGCGCGCTGCGCGACGCCGCGCATTGCCGCAATGTCGGCCAGCAGCGGCACGCCGGTGAAGTCTTGCAACACGACGCGCGACACGACAAACGGGATTTCGTCGGTGCGCGCGGCGTTGGGCTGCCACTTCGCCAACTGCTCGACGTGCTCCTCGCTGATCTTTTTGCCATCGTAATTGCGCAGCACGGATTCGAGCACGATACGAATCGACACGGGCAGGCGGTCGATCTGAATGCCGAGGGCCTTGCCGAGCTGCGGCAACGAGTAGTACTTACCCTTGCCTGAGCCGCTGTCGAATTCCTTGAGCGTTTTGTGGAGATTGTGGGCCATGGTGTTTCCCTTGGGTTGATACGCGTGGGTTCAGTCAAATCACGTACAAATCGACATACTCGTTGACGGCATCGCCTCGAGGCGGGCCGGGTCCAGCGAGACGTCAACAATGGCGTTGCGCTGCTTGTCGGCGAAGCGACGCGCAAGATTCGCGCGGAACTTGTCAACCAGCAACGGGATGCCGTCGGCGCGGCGGCGCGGATGCCCGATCGGGTTGCGCGCGTTGCGTGCGACTTCGTCCTCATAGTCAGTCGCCTCAAGCCGGCCGAGCAGCTTCGTGTAGGCCGGGCAGGACAGCGCCTGTAGCCCACAACCAAGCGTGTCGAGCAGGCAGTAGCGCGCCGTCTCTAGCGCGAGCGCACTGTCGACGCGGTAGTGCTGCACGTAGTCGATGCTGTAGACCAGCACGGAATCCGGTTCGGGTCGCACGTTCGAGATCGGCGCAGACATGGCGGGGGTCCTGGTATACGGCCTGGTGTCGCTCAGTTACCTTGCAACAGAGCCGGACGCTGCTTGAGCGCCTCGGTCTGGATCGGCGCCGGCGCACCGGCGACCATTTCGGGCGTCTTGCATTCGTCGGCCAGTCGAGAGCTGTTCTTGTCGGAGAACAGCATTGCCTTGGTCGGGATCACGATCAGATCCAGTCCCGTCGCCGCGTCGTGGAAGCGATCGGCGCCGGTGGTCGTCTGCTCGCGCGGCAGCTTGTAATTCTTGCCTGCCCAATGCACGGTGACAATCTGGTCGCGCTTCATGTCGCCACTCACGAAAAACTCGCTATTTTCCGCACAGCCCCATTTCGTCGCGCCTTCCGGCATCGGATCGGCTATCCTTTTCGTGGCGGCCTTCTTGGCGACGCGCTTCTTGAACAATCGATGGTTCGGCTCGGGTTTCTTTGCGCCGGATTTGGCGGACACGGAACTGGCTCCGGTTGCGGCGGACGTGGCGGCGCACGCGTCGGCAGTGACGAACAGCGTGGCGCAGAGCACGCCGATGGCGGTGGCGATAGAGAGTGACTTCATCTGTATCCATACCTCGAAAAATGGGCGTCAACCGGGCGCGCGGGCGGTGCGCGCTGTTGGCCGGACGTTATTCTCGTCTATTTAACAAGGGGACAGATATTGGGTTTGTCGTTGCGGCGTACTTCGTCGCGGCGGCGTCCGACACGGTGTCCCCAGCAGGCGTGAACCAGGCTGCGACGTCGCTCGCAAGCGGCCGACCGGACGCTTGCGCACGGCGCAGCACGCACCAGTAGTAGCGGTAGCTCGCGCGGTCGTGCAGCGTGTCGCGGTGGCGAATGGGCCCCCATTGCGCCTGCTGTGCGGCACGCAGGATGTCGGTGGCAAGCGCCAATTCGTCGTCGCGCGGCGCGAAGGCGGCGACGATCGGCTCGATTTGCGCCGGATGGATGCTCCACATCCGCGTGTAGCCAAATTCGTCGCGGGCCCGCGCGGCATCCTGCGCGACGCGTTGCGCGTCGCGCACGTCGGTCGTCACGTTGTGCGACGGCACCTTGCCGTGCGCATGGCAGGCCGCGGCAATCTCGAGCTTGGCGCGGCGCACCAGCGGATGGTCGAATTGTCCCGGCGAACGCATCGCGGCGTCAGGAACTGCGCCGTGATGCGCGGAGACAAAATCCATCAGGCCAAACGACAGCGATTGCACGGCTGGCAGCGCGGCCAGCGAAAATACCGAGTCGAGCGCGGCATGCGTCTCGATGAGCAAATGAATCGGGATGGGGGCGTGCAGACCCGTCTCGCGGCGCACCGCGTCGATGAAGGCGCACTGCTCGGCCGCTTCGTGTAGCCCACGCACCTTCGGCAACATGATGTACGCGGGCGGGCGCCGTGGCGCATGTAGCACGATGCGCACGTCGTCGCGCCAATGCGGATGATCGTACGCGTGGATGCGCACGCCGACGCGGCCAAAGTGATTGACCTCGCCGTGCAATAGCGAGGCGACCAGCGCCGCGTGCTCGGCCTCGCGCCCGACCTGCGCGCCGTCCTCGCAATCGAGCGTGATGTCGAACACCGGTCCGAGCCGCTGCTGCAGCTCGAGCGACTTGCGCATCAGCTTCTCACTGCCCGCGTAGTGATCGCACGCGGGCAGCAGCGCGGGCGGCGTTTCGCCATCGAACAGGACATCGGCAGGCGTCAAGGCGCGCATCGTCGGCATGAAGCGTGTGCCGGTTTAGCCGAGCAGGTGCTGCACGCCGTCACACTCCTCGAGCAGCTCGTTGAGCGTGGCGTCCATCTTCTCGCGCGAGAAGGCATCGATCTCCAGACCCTCGACGCGCTTGTACTCGCCGTTCTCGGTGATCACTGGCACGCCATAGACGATGTCTTCCGGGATGCCGTACGAGCCGTCGGACGGCACGCCCATCGTGACCCACTTGCCGTTGGAGCCGAGCACCCAGTCGCGCACATGGTCGATTGCCGCATTGGCTGCGGACGCGGCCGACGACAGCCCACGGGCCTCGATGATCGCCGCGCCGCGCTTGCCCACCGTCGGGATGAACACGTTGCGGTTCCATTCATCGTCGTTGATCAGTTGGGTCAGTGACTGGCCCTCGGCCGTTGCGAAGCGAAAATCCGGGTACATCGTCGGCGAGTGGTTGCCCCATACCGCGAGCTTCTCGATTGAGGCGACCGGCTTGCCGGCCTTGGCGGCCAGTTGTGACAGCGCGCGGTTGTGGTCCAGGCGCAGCATCGCGGTGAAGTTCTTCTTGGGCAAGTCCGGCGCCGACTTCATCGCGATATAGGCGTTGGTGTTGGCCGGGTTGCCCACCACCAGCACCTTCACGTCGCGGCTAGCGACTTCATTAAGCGCGCGGCCCTGCACCGTGAAGATCTCGGCATTGGCCGACAGCAAGTCCTTGCGTTCCATGCCCTTAGAGCGGGGGCGGGCACCGACCAGCAGCGCAACGTCGGCATCCTTGAATGCAACTCTCGGATCGTCAGTGACGACCACGTCGGACAGCAGCGGGAAAGCGCAGTCCTCAAGCTCCATCACCACGCCCTTGACGGCGGCTTGCGCCTGCGGCAGGTCGAGCAGTTGCAGGATGACGGGCTGGTCCTTGCCAAGTAGGTCGCCATTGGCGATGCGAAATAGCAGCGAATAACCAATTTGACCTGCGGCGCCGGTGACGGCAACGCGCTGAGCGGGCTTAGCCATTGATAAATCTCCAGGACGAGACGTTGAACGCAACAAAGAACGTCATTTTAAGCGCGCCGCGTGGCTCTTTGCAGCATGCTTGGGCTGACGTTCGTCGCGCGTTGGTGAAGCGCGGTCTCGTTTGCCGCATGGGCGAACCACCTGCTGGGATGCGGTGCTCGCGCACGCAGCTAAACGGGGCGTGCCGGTAAATTTCGGTCGTTCCGCATTGCGCGGCGTATCGCACGCCGATCTAGCACGATGCGCCGTGAAGCATTGCACAACAACGCAGTTTAGGAGCCGAAGGGGGTAAAGTCAATCGTATCTTATATCTTATATAAGACATATGAATAGGATGAAAAAAGATGGACGGTGTGGCGACCTTCATGATGAAATAGCGCCATGAATTCGATCCACGCGAGCCCGGGCAACACGACGGACGGCGCCGAGCGCGGCCCGGCCACGGGCGCGCCGTCGCCCACATTCAGCCCGCTTTATCAACAGATCAAGGCGCTGATCACGCAAAGCCTGGAATCGGGCGAGTGGAAGCCGGGCGAGATGATCCCGAGCGAGGTGGAATTAGCCGCACGCTACAAGGTCAGCCAGGGCACCGTGCGCAAAGCGATCGACGAGTTGGCCGCCGGCAACCTGCTTGTGCGCCGCCAAGGTAAGGGCACGTTCGTGGCGACCCACAACGAGGACCGCGTGCAGTTCCGTTTCCTGCGGCTACTGCCCGACCAGGGCGAGCTGCAGCCGCACGAGAGCCGCCTGTTGGAGGTACGGCGCTTGCGCGCACCGGCGGAGATCGCCCGGCAGCTGGAACTCAAGCCCGCGGACCCGGCGGTGCTGGTCAAGCGCGTGCTTGAGTTCGAGGCCAAGCCGACGGTGCTCGATGAGATCTGGCTGCCCGGTGCGATGTTTCGCGGGCTCACGTTGGAGCGGTTGTCCGAGTATAAGGGGCCGCTGTATGCGATGTTCGAGACGGAGTTCGGTACGCGAATGATCCGCGCGTCCGAAAAGATCCGCGCGGTGGCCGCCGACGCGGCGGTGGCCGCGTTGCTGGGGGTCGCGTCCGGTTATCCGCTGCTGTCGGTCGATCGCGTGTCGTACACGTACGGTGATCGGCCGGTCGAGGTGCGGCGGGGCTGGTATGTGACGGCCGGATACCATTACCAAAACGATTTGAGCTGACAGAAAAAGACGATGGCACCGACGCGCGGCAGCCCGGTCTGGCGCGCGTCGTGCGCGTGGCGCAACGCCTACTGTTGCGTATAGGGCAAAGCAATCTTGCAACACTGGCGCCCGAAAGAACGCCGGCGCAACATTGTTGCGATGCATCGCGAAAAGAAAAGGCGTTAAAATTACGGGTTGGTGTCTCAACTTGGGGTCTAGCAATGGCTGAAGCCGTAAAAAAACCAAGACCGGAGTACCGGAATATCAGTATCGGCCAGATACTGACTTACCGGCTACCGCTCGCGGGCCGTGTGTCCATCCTGCATCGCGTCAGCGGTGCGCTGCTGTTCCTGCTGCTGCCTTTCTCGCTGTACCTGCTTGAGCAGAGCCTGACTTCGGAACTCAGCTTTGCGTCCCTGAAAGCTTTCTTTTCCTATCCTCTAGTCAAACTCATCGTGCTCGTGCTGTCGTGGGCGTACCTGTTCCACTTCTGCGCCGGACTGCGCCACTTGCTGCTAGACACGCACCGTGCGGTCACGAAGCAGGGCGGCAAGCAAACGTCGATCGTCGTATTCGTGGTGTCGTCGGTGCTTACGATCGCCGTCGCGCTCAAACTGTTCGGAGTTTTTTAAATGGCAGCGAATCACCGCATTGGGCCGAAGCGTCTCGTCGTCGGCGCTCACTATGGGCTGCGCGACTGGATTGCGCAGCGCGCGAGCGCGGCGATCATGGCGATCTACACGGTCATCCTGCTCGTCTGGTTCTTCTCGGCCGGTAACTTTTCGTATGACGGCTGGGCGGCGATCTTTTCGATCCAATGGATGAAGCTCGCGACGTTCGTCACGCTGCTCGCGCTTTTCTACCACGCCTGGGTCGGCGTGCGCGACATCTGGATGGATTACGTGAAGCCGGTCGGCGTGCGGCTCGTGCTGCAGGTGCTGACGATTGTCTGGCTCGTCGCGTGCGCGGGCTACGCCGCACAGATTCTCTGGAGAGTTTAAAAGCATGGTTGCAATCAAGAATTCGCTGCCGCGTCGTAAGTTCGACGTGGTGATCGTCGGCGCGGGTGGCTCCGGGATGCGCGCGTCGCTGCAACTGGCGAAGGCTGGCTTGTCGGTCGCCGTGCTCTCCAAGGTGTTCCCGACCCGCTCGCACACGGTGGCCGCACAAGGCGGCATCGGCGCATCGCTTGGCAACATGAGCGAGGATAACTGGCACTACCACTTTTATGACACGATCAAGGGCTCGGACTGGCTTGGCGACCAGGACGCGATCGAGTTCATGTGCCGTGAGGCGACAAACGCGGTCTACGAGCTTGAGCACTTCGGCATGCCGTTCGACCGTAATCCAGACGGCACGATCTATCAACGCCCGTTCGGCGGCCATACCGCGAACTATGGCGAGAAGCCGGTGCAGCGCGCTTGCGCGGCTGCGGACCGCACCGGCCACGCGCTGTTGCATACGTTGTACCAGCAGAATGTGCAGGCCAAAACGCATTTCTTCGTCGAATGGATGGCACTGGACCTGATCCGCGACGCCGAAGGCGACGTGCTCGGTGTAACCGCGCTCGAGATGGAAACCGGTGACGTCTACATTCTCGAGGGCAAGTGCACGTTGTTCGCGACTGGCGGGGCCGGGCGCATCTTTAATGCGTCGACGAACGCGTTCATCAACACCGGCGACGGTCTCGGGATGGCCGCGCGCGCTGGCATCGCGCTGCAGGACATGGAATTCTGGCAGTTCCACCCGACCGGTGTTGCGGGCGCCGGCGTGCTGATCACCGAAGGGGTGCGCGGCGAGGGCGGCATCTTGCGCAACGCGAATGGTGAGCGCTTCATGGAGCGCTACGCGCCGACGCTGAAGGATCTGGCGCCCCGCGATTTTGTGTCGCGCTCGATGGATCAGGAAATCAAGGAAGGGCGCGGCTGTGGTCCGAACAAGGACTACGTGCTGCTGGACCTGTCGCACATCGGCGCGGAAACGATCATGAAGCGCCTGCCGTCGATTCGCGAGATCGCGCTGAAGTTTGCGAACGTCGATGCGATCAAGGAGCCGATTCCGGTGGTGCCGACGATCCATTACCAAATGGGCGGCATCCCGACGAATATCCATGGCCAGGTCGTCGGCACGCCGAAGGGTCATAAGGAGCCGGTCAACGGCTTTTACGCGGTCGGCGAATGCTCGTGCGTATCGGTCCACGGCGCGAACCGTCTTGGCACGAACTCGTTGCTGGACCTCGTGGTGTTCGGCCGCGCGGCCGGCAATCACATCATCAAGCACGTGAAGGACGTGAAGGAGCACAAGCCGCTGCCGGCCGATGCGGCCGATTTTGCGTTGTCGCGGCTGGCCAAGCTCGATGCGTCCACGTCGGGCGAGTACACGCAGGCGGTGGCGGCGGACATCCGCAAGACGATGCAGGCGCATGCGGGTGTGTTCCGCACGTCGAAGCTGCTTGCCGAAGGTGTCGTGAAGATCCGCGAAGTGTGCGCGCGCGCTGGCGACGTGCATCTGAAGGATAAGTCGAAAGTGTTCAATACTGCGCGCGTCGAGGCGCTCGAGCTGGCCAACCTGACCGAAGTCGCCCGTGCGACGATGGTGTCGGCCGAGGCGCGCAAGGAAAGCCGGGGCGCACACGCGCAGAGCGACTACGAGCACCGCGACGATGAAAACTGGCTGCGCCATACGCTGTGGTTCAGCGAAGGCGACCGTCTGGACTACAAGCCGGTCCACATGAAGCCGTTGACGGTCGATCCGGTCCCGCCGAAGCCGCGGACCTTTTGAGCGACGCGTAGCAAGTCAAAGGAAACGAACATGGCAAAACGTATTTTTGAAATCTACCGCTACGATCCGGACAAGGACGCCGCGCCGCGCATGCAGACGTACGAGATCGAGCTCGACTCGCATGACCGGATGCTGCTCGACGCGCTGGTCAAGCTCAAGTCAATCGATGAGACGATCTCGTTCCGCCGCTCGTGCCGCGAAGGCGTGTGCGGTTCGGATGCGATGAACATCAATGGCAAGAACGGGCTGGCGTGCCTGACGAACCTGAACGAGCTGCCGCACAAGATCGTGCTGCGTCCGTTGCCGGGACTGCCGGTCGTGCGCGACCTGATTTGCGACTTCACGCAGTTCTTTAACCAGTATCACTCGATCAAGCCGTATTTGATCAACGATACGCCACCGCCGGAGAAGGAGCGGTTGCAGTCGCCCGAGGAGCGCGACGAACTCGACGGCCTGTACGAGTGCATCTTGTGCGCGAGCTGCTCGACGTCGTGCCCCAGCTTTTGGTGGAATCCGGATAAGTTCGTCGGCCCGGCGGGTTTGTTGCAAGCGTATCGGTTCATTGCCGACAGCCGCGACCAGGCAACCGGCGAGCGGCTGGACAACCTGGAAGACCCGTATCGTCTGTTCCGTTGCCACACGATCATGAACTGCGTCGACGTGTGCCCGAAGGGGCTCAATCCGACAAAGGCGATCGGCAAGATCAAGGAACTGATGGTGCGCCGGGCGGTTTGAGGCTGACGTGTCATCGTCTCATCAGTCCGACCCTACTCGTCGCGCGCGGCTTCGCTGGCGCGCGCGACGCGGCCTGCTGGAAAACGATCTGATTTTCGAGCGTTTTTTCAGCCGATATGAACATGCACTCAGCGACGCGGACGTCGGCGCGCTCACGCAACTGCTGGAGTTGTCCGACAACGAGCTGATGGACCTGCTGTTGTCGCGTAGCGAACCCGATGGAGCGCTCGCGACGCCCGACGTGGCGCGCGTACTCGGTTGGCTGCGCACGGTGTGATTCATGCGTCATATCGCAAACTGTTTCCTATACCACGATTGAGGATCTGCCATGACCCCGTCAGACGTTAAAGCCACGCTATCGTTCAGCGACAATTCGCCGAGTGTCGAACTGCCGATCTACAAGGGCACGATGGGCCCGGATGTGATCGACATCCGCAAGCTGTACGGCCAGACCGGCAAATTCACGTATGACCCGGGGTTCATGTCCACCGCGTCGTGCAACTCCTCGATCACCTATATCGATGGCGACAAGGGCGAGCTGCTGTACCGCGGCTACCCGATCGACGAGCTGGCGCAGAACGCGGACTTTCTCGAGACGTGTTATGCGCTGCTCAAGGGCGATCTGCCGAATCAACAGCAGAAGAAGGAATTCGTCGATACCGTGGCCAAGCATACGATGGTCCACGAGCAGATGCAGTTCTTCTTCCGGGGCTTTCGCCGCGATGCGCATCCGATGGCGATCCTGACGGCGGCGGTGGGTGCGCTGTCGGCGTTCTACCACGACTCGCTGAACATCAACGATCCGCGTCATCGTGATGTATCGGCGATCCGGATGATTGCGAAGCTGCCGACGCTCGTCGCGATGGCCTACAAGTACAGCATTGGCCAGCCGTTCGTCTATCCGCGTAACGACCTGTCGTACAGCGCAAACTTCATGCGCATGATGTTCGCGAACCCGTGTGAGGAATATGTGGTCAACGATGTGCTGGTGCGCGCGCTCGACCGTATCTTGATCCTGCACGCGGATCACGAGCAAAACGCATCGACGTCGACTGTGCGGCTGGCCGGCTCGTCCGGCGCCAATCCGTTTGCGTGTATCGCCGCGGGGATCGCGTGCCTGTGGGGGCCGGCGCATGGCGGCGCCAACGAGGCGGCGCTGAATATGCTCGAGGAAATCGGCTCGCCGGACAGGATTCCCGAGTTCATCAAGCAGGTCAAGGACAAGAACTCCGGCGTCAAGCTGATGGGTTTTGGCCACCGCGTGTACAAGAACTACGATCCGCGCGCGAAGTTGATGCGCGAGACGTGCCACGAAGTGCTCAACGAGCTTGGCTTGCACGATGATCCGCTGTTCAAGTTGGCGATGGAGCTGGAGAAGATCGCGCTCGAGGACGAGTACTTCGTGTCGCGCAAGCTGTATCCGAACGTGGATTTCTATTCCGGCATCGTGCAGCGCGCGCTCGGTATTCCGACGTCGATGTTCACATGTATTTTCGCGATGGCCCGTACGGTAGGCTGGATCGCGCAGTGGAGCGAGATGATTTCGGAGCCGGAGCAAAAGATCGGTCGTCCGCGTCAATTGTTTATCGGCCATACGTCGCGCGAGGTGAAGCCGATCGACAAGCGGTAAGAGCGGACCTGCGTGTTGCGGCTGTCGGTGTTCGGCGGCTCGTAACCGGTAGCCTGTGTGAACGGGCAGTCTGCGTGAACCGGCCGTCAAGGTTGATTAGGCCGAGGACAGAGCGGGCCAGAGGTGCTGGACAGGCGCCTCTGGCCCGTGCGCTTTTTCCACGCCGGGATTGTTGTAGGCTGGGCCGCCGTATGCAGCTGTCTCCGATGCGTATGCGTTGGGATTGCCGGTAATGACTGGCAACAGTCGAGACCGGCAGCAGTCGAACGCCGTAGGGCTGCAGCGTGCATCAATAAAGCTGGCAGTATTTATCCAGGTATTGCGAATACCACCATAAGTATATGTTTTTATAAGGTTTTTTTATCAAAGAGGTAGCGAATCTGCCCGTGCTGCTGGCATAATCGGTGCGTGGACCAACGCAACATCGACTTACGCTGTCCCTTCAATACCACGGTCCAGCACTGACCCGAGACTGAACGCCATGCCCCAGACCCTGTATGACAAACTGTGGGATTCGCACGTCGTCCATACCGAGGAAGACGGCACCACGCTGCTTTATATCGACCGGCACCTGCTGCACGAGGTGACTTCGCCACAGGCATTTGAAGGCCTGAAGCTCGCGCAGCGACCGGTGTGGCGCATCAGCGCGAACCTGGCGGTGTCGGACCACAACGTGCCGACTACCGACCGCAGCCACGGCATTGCCGATCCGGTGTCCAAGCTGCAGGTCGATACGCTGGACGCCAACTGTGACGCCTATGGCATCACGCAATTCAAGATGAACGACCAGCGGCAGGGCATCGTTCACATCATTGGGCCGGAGCAGGGCGCGACGTTGCCCGGCATGACGATCGTGTGCGGCGATTCCCACACGTCGACGCACGGCGCGTTCGGCGCGCTCGCGCACGGCATTGGTACGTCCGAGGTCGAACACGTGCTTGCCACGCAGACTTTGCTACAGAAAAAAAGCAAGAACATGCTGATCAAAGTTGATGGCGTGTTGCCGCGTGGATGCACGGCCAAGGACATCGTGCTCGCGATCATCGGGCGCATCGGCACGGCGGGCGGCACCGGCTACGCGATTGAATTCGACGGCTCGACGATCCGTGCGCTGTCGATGGAAGGTCGTATGACCGTGTGCAACATGGCCATCGAGGCCGGCGCGCGTGCCGGGATGGTGGCGGTCGATGACACGACAATCGACTATCTGCGCGAGCGGCCGTTCTCGCCGAAGGGCGCCGAGTTCGAGCAGGCCGCGCAGTATTGGCGCACGTTCCGCTCCGATGAAGGCGCGTACTTTGATCGCGTCGTCGAGCTGGATGCCGCGCAGATCGTGCCGCAAGTGACGTGGGGCACGTCGCCGGAGATGGTTACCTCGATCGACGCACGGGTGCCGGACCCGGAGCGCGAGAAGGATCCGGTCAAGCGCGATGCGATGGAGCGTGCGCTCCAGTACATGGTGCTGGAGCCCGATACGCCGATCGAGGCGATCAAGCCCGACAAGGTCTTCATCGGCTCTTGCACGAATGCGCGGATCGAGGATCTGCGCGCGGCCGCGCACGTGGTGCGCAAGCTCGGGCGGCGCATTGCACCGAGCATCCGACAGGCGCTGGTCGTGCCGGGCTCCGGGCTCGTGAAGGCGCAGGCCGAGCGCGAGGGGCTCGACAAAGTATTTAAGGACGCCGGGTTCGAATGGCGCGAGCCGGGTTGCTCGATGTGCCTGGCGATGAACGCGGACCGGCTCGAGCCGGGCGAGCGCTGCGCATCGACGTCGAATCGCAATTTTGAGGGGCGCCAGGGCAACGGCGGACGCACGCACCTGGTCAGCCCGGCGATGGCAGCCGCGGCGGCCATCGAAGGTCATTTTGTCGACGTGCGTCAGCTGGCCTGACGCGACGATCAAGAAGGCCGCGGAGTAACGCGGGTCGCGCCGCAGGTCACGGGGTCACGCACACGGCCCGCGACGGCGGGCCCGCCCTGGTTCGATCAGGACTCGATCACGTTCGAGGAAGTCATGGAAAAATTTGTCGTTCATACCGGTATCGTCGCACCGCTCGATCGCGAGAATGTCGACACCGATGCCATCATTCCGAAGCAGTTCCTGAAGTCGATTAAGCGTACGGGCTTTGGTCCCAATCTGTTTGATGAGTGGCGCTACCTGGACCATGGAGAGCCGGGCCAGGATTGTTCGAAGCGGCCGCTGAACCCGGATTTCGTGCTGAACCAGCCGCGCTACCAGGGCGCCTCGATCCTGATTGCGCGCCAGAACTTCGGCTGCGGCAGTTCACGCGAGCATGCGCCGTGGGCATTGCAGCAGTATGGTTTTCGGGCGATCATCGCGCCCAGCTTTGCAGACATCTTCTTTAACAACTGCTTCAAGAACGGCTTGCTGCCGATCGTGTTGCGCGACTCCGATGTGCACCGGCTGTTCAACGACACGGCCGCATTCAACGGCTTCCAGCTGACGATCGACCTGGAGCAGCAGCAGGTGCGCACCGTGGACGGCGCCCACGTGTTCGAGTTCGATGTTGCACCGTTTCGCAAGTACTGTCTGCTCAACGGGTTTGACGACATCGGTCTTACGCTGCGTCATGCCGACCGGATTCGTCAGTTCGAGGCCGAGCGGCTGGCCCATCAACCGTGGCTGACCAATCGACTCGTCGGTTGAGGCGGCACGCGTCGCTGCACGTCGTGCCTTTCGGTTCAATGTCTTTGGAATGGAACGTATGAAGATTGCCGTGTTGCCGGGCGATGGGATTGGCCCGGAAATCGTCACCGAGGCAGTAAAAGTACTGAATGCGCTCGACGAGCGCTTCGAGCTGGAGCAGGCTCCGGTCGGCGGCGCCGGCTACGAGGCAAGCGGGCACCCGTTGCCGGACGCCACGCTGGCGCTGGCTAGGCACGCGGACGCGATCCTGTTCGGCGCGGTCGGCGATTGGAAATACGATCAGCTCGAGCGTGCGTTGCGCCCGGAGCAGGCAATCCTTGGCTTGCGCAAGCACTTGCAGTTGTTCGCAAACTTTCGTCCGGCGATTTGCTATCCGGAGTTGACCGGTGCGTCATCGCTGAAGCCGGAGATCGTGTCCGGACTGGACATCTTGATCGTGCGCGAACTGAACGGCGATATCTACTTCGGCCAGCCGCGCGGCCTGCGCGACGCGCCGGACGGCCCGTTCCACGGCAGCCGCGAGGGTTTCGACACGATGCGCTATGCGGAGCCGGAGGTGCGACGGATTGCGCACGTAGCCTTCCAGGCCGCGCAAAAGCGCGCGAAGCGGTTGACCTCGGTAGACAAAGCTAATGTACTGGAGACGTCGCAACTGTGGAAGGACGTCATGATCGACGTGGCGCGCGACTATCCGGATGTCGAACTCTCGCATATGTATGTCGACAACGCGGCGATGCAACTGGTGAAGGCGCCCAAGGCGTTCGATGTGGTTGTCACGGGCAACATGTTTGGCGATATCCTGTCCGACGAAGCCGCGATGCTGACCGGCTCGATCGGGATGCTGCCCTCCGCGTCGCTTGACGCGAATAACAAGGGCCTGTATGAGCCGTCGCACGGATCGGCGCCGGATATCGCGGGCAAGGGCGTGGCCAATCCGCTCGCAACGATCCTGTCGGCTGCGATGATGTTGCGCTACTCTCTGGGGCGCGCCGAACAGGCGGACCGGATCGAGGACGCGGTCAAGCGTGTGCTCGCGCAAGGCTATCGCACCGCGGACATTGCCACGCCGGGTTGCAAGCAAGTCGGCACGCGCGAAATGGGCGATGCGGTCATCGCGGCGCTGGCGCGCTGAGACCGCCCAGGCGATTTGTCCGAGGTGGTGCAAGTTGCTGAATCGGTTCGCTTTTTGAATCAGTTTGGCGCCATCGCGCTACGATTTCGTGTACACTGCGCACCATGATGCCAGCATCCTGCTCCACGAACCTGGTTGCCGCGATCATCGGTGACGATCGCGGCGCGCGTTCGCGCGAGCGGAAATTAGCGGCCGTGCGCGCGGCGCATCGCACGCCTATTAGCACGACGATTATTCGCACCCGCAAAACGATCAAAACTTGATTGTGTCCAGTCGTGTCCGCCTCATCTTCCCCGCGCGGTCACACTGGGGACAGATGCGGGGAAGAATCGATCCCAAAGGTAAGTCATGAACGTAGGTTTCGTTGGATGGCGTGGCATGGTCGGCAGCGTCCTGATGCAACGTATGCAACAGGAGCGCGATTTCGACCTGATAGAGCCGGTCTTCTTCAGTACCAGCAATGCGGGCGGTGCGGCGCCGGCATTCGCGAACACGGACACGAAACTGAAGGACGCGTCCGATATCGACGAACTAAAGCGCTGCGACGCGATCATCACGTGCCAGGGGGGCGACTATACGAACGACGTCTATCCGAAGCTGCGCGCCGCTGGCTGGAAGGGCTACTGGATCGATGCGGCATCTGCGCTGCGGATGAAGGATGATGCGGTGATCATCCTGGATCCGGTCAATCTCGACGTGATCCGTGATTCGCTGGTGCGTGGCGGACGCGATTTCATCGGTGGGAATTGCACCGTGAGCTTGATGCTGATGGCGCTGGGCGGATTGTTCCAGCACGACCTGGTCGACTGGCTGACCGCGATGACGTATCAGGCCGCGTCCGGGGCCGGCGCACAAAACATGCGCGAGCTTTTGGCGCAGATGGGGATGCTGCATGGCGCGGTGGAGCCGCAACTGGCCGATCCCGCGTCGGCCATCCTGGACATCGACCGCCGCGTGTCGTCCGCGATGAACAGTGACGCGATGCCGACGCAGCATTTCGGCGTGCCGCTGGCCGGTTCGCTGATTCCATGGATCGACAAGGACCTGGGCAATGGCATGTCAAAGGAAGAATGGAAGGGTGGCGCCGAGACGAACAAGATCCTCGGCCGTCCAGCCGTCGGCGAGCCGGGGTCGATCCCGGTTGACGGATTGTGCGTGCGCATCGGTGCGATGCGTTGCCACTCACAGGCATTGACGATCAAGCTGAAAAAGGACGTGCCGCTTGACGAGATCTATCAGATGCTGGCGACGGCGAACGATTGGGTGAAGGTCGTGCCGAACGAGCGCGACGCGTCGATGCACGGGCTGTCGCCGGCCAACGTGACCGGCACGTTGTCGGTGCCGGTCGGCCGGTTGCGCAAGCTCGCGATGGGCGGCGAATACCTGTCGGCATTCACGGTCGGCGACCAGTTGCTGTGGGGCGCTGCCGAACCGCTGCGCCGGATGTTGCGCATTTTGCTCGAGCGTTGATCCGCCAGCGAACAACGCGCGTGCCCGTGCGCGCGAAAGACAAGGGCGTTGCGCGCTGCGTGGCGCCTTTTTCGTTTTAAGATTCTGCTTTTGTGATCGAAAGCCGACTGGGATCGGCGCCGGCGTGTGGCACAAGCCAACGGCGGCTCAGGTTAGCACGCATCGTGGCGATGCAGGAGTATCAATGAGTGTTCGAGCAGGGGGCGCGTGCGCTGTGGCGGTGGCGGCAATAGTTGTGGTGTTGCCGCCGGGCGCGGCGGCAGCCGGAACGAATACCAGCGCGGCCGGCACGGCCGGCGCATCGGCTGCCGACAACGCAAGCTCCAATCGTTTTGTCGTCAAGCCTGGCCAGTCGCTGAACGACATAGCCAGTGCTGTGATCCAGTCCAACGACCGGACGATGCGTGACAGGATGGTGGCGCTGCTGTTCGAGGCCAATCCCAGCGCGTTCATGGGGCGCGATCCGAACCGCTTGAAGATCGGCGCGGTGATCCGGGTACCAGACGGCGCGGTGGCGACGGTGACGGCCGCGGCGGGCGTCGCCGGCAATGCACTGCCGCCCGCGGCGTCGGTCGTGGTGACGACCTCCGGCGCACATGCACCGGTTGCGGGTAGCGCCGCAGCTGCAAGCGCCGCGTCGCGCGGTGGTGTGCCGGTTCAGCCATCAGCGTCGGGCACTGCCGCGTCGGGTGGCGTCGCGTCCTCGTCCGCGGCACGGGCGGTCTCGACACCTGCCGTGGCGGCGAGCCAGGGTACGGACCACGCGTCGGCCCGCACGGGTGCTTCGCTACGTCTGTCGCCAGCGATCGCGGCGGGTGCTGCTGCGCTGGCGGTCCTGTTGATGGGGTTGCTGATTGCACTGGTGCGACGACGGCAGCGCGCGGCAGCCCATGCCGCTGACACGGCGCGCGAAGGCCCGACCGGTGACGCTGGTAAGGCCGGCCTGCTGCCTGGGGCCGTTTCCGCCGCCGGAGTACACGACGCGTTGTCGCGCGGTGACACGGTCGAGCACGGTCCGGACGTTGCGCCGCCGTCATCGGGTGTTGTTTTAGCCACCTCAGCAGCCGAATCGCCGACTGTCACGGCAACGCACGCCGGTGAGCGGCAAACGCCGCTGGCGCCCGACTTTCCGGCACACGCCGCTGCCGCGCTGGCATCGCTGGAGCTGTCGCTGCCGCCGCTGTCGTCCACGTCGTCGAGCGTGTACGATGCGGCGATTGCTGCCGTCGAGCGCGACGCACCGATGGCCCCGCCACCATCCGTTGCGCTGCCGCCCCGCGTCGGTGCCGCCCCTTTCGGCGCACTGAACCTCGATTTCGATCTCGATTTGCCGCCGCTGGCCGAGCAATCGTCCGTTGTGTCGACGCCGGACGAACTCGCCGCGATCGCCCGTCACAAGCTCAATCTGGCCGTCGAATACATGGAGTTAGGCGATGCGGCGGGCGCGCGCGCATTGGTTAGCGAAGTCATCGCGTCGAACGACCCAACGACGCTGGACGAGGCGCGGAAGCTGCACGCCGCGCTCGCGCCGCTTTGAGCGGGGTGGCGATGCGCATCGCGCTGGGACTCCAGTATGACGGCGCCGCATTCTGCGGCTGGCAGGCGCAGCCGCACGGCAATACGGTGCAGAACGTGCTCGAGCGTGCACTGGAGCAGTTCGCGCAAGTGTCGCTGCCCACTGTCGTCGCCGGCCGTACCGACACGGGCGTGCATGCGCTCGGTCAAGTCGTGCATTTCGATACACAGCTCGACCGGGCGGAATTTTCGTGGGTTCGGGGAGTCAACGCGTTCTTGCCGCCCAGTGTCTCGGTGCAGTGGGCCAAGCCGGTGCCGCCAACTTTTCATGCGCGCTTTGCAGCGTTCGAGCGCACGTATTTCTATGTGCTGTACGTGCATCCAGTGCGCTCGCCGATGCTCGCGAGGCGCGCCGGGTGGGTTCATACGGCGCTGGATGTCGAGAGGATGCGCAAGGCCGCCGGTTATTTAATCGGTGAACACGACTTTTCGTCGTTTCGCTCGTCCGATTGCCAGGCGAAGACACCCGTCAAGCACCTGTATGCAATCGATATCGTCGAGCACGGGCCGTTCGTGCATTTGCGCTTTCGCGCGAATGCGTTTCTGCATCACATGGTGCGCAACATCATGGGCTGCCTGGTGTCGGTGGGACGGCGCAGGCATCCGGCCCGTTGGATGGCCGAAGTGCTGGCCGCTCGCGAGCGCAAGCACGCGGCGCCGACGTTCATGCCGGACGGCCTGTATCTGGCGCAGGTGGGCTATCCTGACGACTTCGGCGTGCCGCCGCCCAATCTCGCCAGTTTGCCGTTCAGCGAGGTATGGAATCGTGACTGAGCCCGCAACCATCGGGGCCGCCGCGCCGGTCTGCCGTGCGCGGCGCACGCGCGTGAAGCTGTGTGGTCTGTCCACTGCGCAAGACGTCGATTTCGCGGTCGCACTGGGCGCGGATGCGATTGGACTGGTTTTTTATCCGCCTAGCCCGCGTTGTGTGAGCATCGAGCTTGCCGCCGCGCTGGCGCGCCGAGTCCCGGCATTCGTGACTGTGGTGGGGCTGTTCGTCAATGCCGACGACGCGCTGTTCGAACAGGTGCTCGACGCGGTGCCGCTCGGCATGGTGCAATTTCACGGTGACGAGACGCCGCAGCGCTGCGCCGCCTTGGCGGGGCGCGCGGGCCTGCGCTGGATGCGCGCCCTACGTGTCGGACCGGATACCCGGCCGGCTGATTTGGTAGAATCATCGGTTAACTATGCTTGCGCGACGGGCTTGCTGCTTGATACGCTGGTCGCCGGCTATGGTGGGGGCGGAAAGGTTTTCGATTGGTCACTTATTCCAGCAGACATCGCGCGTCAGGCCGTTTTGAGTGGTGGGTTGAACGCGCAAAACGTAACTGACGCCATCCACCGTGTGCGCCCATATGCCGTGGATGTGTCCAGCGGCATCGAAGTGCCGGGTGCAAAGGGCGTGAAGGATCATGCCCGAATGGCGGCGTTCGTCGATGCCGTGCGGGCCGCAGATGTGGCAGCGGCGGCGATGGACGCCCGGTGAACAGTGGGCTCGCGTGACGCGCGGGCCCTGTCTGACGAGAGTGACGCAATGTACAACTTGCCTGATGAACGTGGCCACTTCGGCCCTTATGGTGGCGTGTTCGTCGCCGAAACCTTGGTTCATGCGCTCGCCGAACTGTGCGACGCGTACGACAAATACAGGCAGGATCCCGAGTTCGTCGACGAATATGCGCGCGAGCTGAAGCATTTCGTCGGCCGTCCGTCGCCGATCTATCACGCACAGCGTTGGAGCGAGCTGCTCGGCGGTGCGCAGATTTACTTGAAGCGCGAGGACTTGAATCACACTGGCGCGCACAAGGTCAACAACGTGATCGGCCAGGCGTTGCTGGCGCGCCGTATGGGCAAGCCGCGCGTCATCGCGGAGACGGGCGCCGGCCAGCACGGCGTGGCCACGGCGACGATCGCCGCGCGCCTTGGCATGGAATGCGTGGTGTACATGGGCGTCGAAGATGTGCGCCGGCAGGCGGCGAACGTTTACCGGATGAAGCTGCTTGGCGCGACCGTCGTGCCGGTGGACTCGGGTTCGCGCACGCTGAAGGACGCGCTAAACGAGGCGATGCGCGACTGGGTTACGAATGTCGAGAACACGTTCTACATCATCGGCACCGTGGCCGGCCCTCATCCGTATCCGATGATGGTGCGCGACTTTCAGCGCGTGATCGGCGACGAGTGCCGCGTGCAGATGCCCGAACTAGTCGGCCGCCAGCCGGACGCGGTGATCGCGTGTGTGGGGGGCGGCTCGAATGCGATGGGCATTTTCTATCCCTACATCGACGACACGGCGGTGCAATTAATCGGCGTGGAGGCGGCCGGCGATGGACTGGACAGCGGCCGGCACGCGGCGTCGCTGATCGGGGGCATGCCCGGCGTGCTGCATGGCAACCGCACCTATCTGTTGCAGGACGAGAACGGGCAGATCAACGATACGCATTCGGTCTCCGCGGGGCTGGACTATCCGGGTGTCGGGCCGGAACATGCGTGGCTGCACGATATCGGCCGCGCACAGTACGTCGGAATCACCGATGATGAGGCGCTGAAGGCGTTTTACGACTGCTGCCGCATAGAGGGCATCATTCCCGCGCTCGAGTCCAGCCACGCGCTCGCGTATGCAGCCAAGCTCGCACCGAGCCTGGCGCGTGACAAGCTGCTACTGGTGAACCTGTCGGGCCGTGGCGACAAGGACATGCATACGGTGGCCGAGCGCACCGGCCTCGCGTTTTGAGCGCGCGTGGTGACACGACACCGATCACGATGCGCGGCGACGCGCTGCATCCGCGCGCCATCCCGCCGGGGATTGCGTTACGCAATCGCGATTTCGTTGCTGACGTAGGCAGCCTGGCTGACCAGTCGATCGACCTGATCCTGGCCGACCCGCCATACGGGCTGGGCAAGGACTATGGCAATGATTCGGACAAGCGCAACGGCCAGGATTTCATCGCGTGGACCTGCCGCTGGCTCGAGCTGGCAATTCCGAAGCTTAAGCCGAGCGGCTCACTGTATGTATTCTGCACGTGGCAATACGCGCCGGAAATCTTCTGCTTCTTGAAGCGCCGGCTCACGATGATCAACGAGATTATCTGGGACCGGCGCGTGCCGAGCATGGGCGGCACGACGCGCCGGTTCACGTCGGTGCACGACAACATCGGCTTTTTCGCGGCGTCGAAGGACTATTACTTCGACCTAGACTCGGTGCGTATTCCGTACGATCCTGTCACGAAGAAGGCCCGCTCGCGGCGCATTTTCGAAGGCAGCAAATGGCTAGAACTCGGCTATAACCCGAAGGACGTCTGGTCGGTGTCGCGCCTGCACCGCCAGCATGCCGAGCGCGTCGCGCATCCGACGCAAAAGCCGCTGGAGATTATCGAGCGAATGGTGCTGTCCAGCTGTCCGCCGGGCGGTCTGGTGCTCGATCCGTTCATGGGCAGCGGCACCACCGCGGTGGCCTGCGCGCGGCGCCAGCGCCGCTTTGTTGGCTACGAGATCAATCCTGAATACTGCGCGCTTGCTCGCCGGCGATTGGCTGAGCTGGAGGCAGACCGCGCGATCTTAGACGAGACTTCATCCCATGTCCCGAATTGAAACGAAGTTTGCGGCGTTGACCCGCGCTCGACGCAAGGGCCTGATTCCATTCATGACCGCGGGCGATCCGGACCCGGCGCGCACCGTCGAGTTCATGCACGCGCTGGCTGCTGGCGGCGCCGACGTAATCGAGCTGGGTGTGCCGTTCTCGGACCCGATGGCCGACGGCCCCGTGATCCAGCGCTCGTCCGAGCGGGCACTGGCGCGCGGTATCACGCTGCGGCGCGTGCTCGACGACGTGCGCGCGTTTCGCGAGCGCGATCGTGATACACCCGTGGTGCTGATGGGCTACGCGAATCCGATCGAGCGGATGGGGCGCGAGGCGTTCGGCGCCGCGGCGCGTGAGGCCGGCGTCGATGGCGTGCTGGTGGTCGACTATCCGCCCGAGGAAGCTGCCGAATTCGCCGACGCGATGCGCGGCTACGGCATCGATCCGATCTTCCTGCTCGCGCCGACGTCCACCGAAGAGCGCATTGCCGCGGTGGGGCGCGTGGCGAGCGGTTATGTCTATTATGTGTCGCTCAAGGGCGTGACTGGTGCGGCAAATCTCGACGTTTCCAGCATCGCAGGTAAAATGCCGACCATCAAGGCGCGGGTGCCTCTGCCGATCGGAGTCGGTTTCGGCATTCGCGATGCCGCCACGGCCCGTGTGGTCGCCGAGGTCAGCGACGCGGTCGTGATCGGTAGCCGCATTGTCCAACTGCTCGAGCAGACGCCCGGGCAGGACGCTGCGAACGTACTCAAGACGTTTGTTGCCGAGGTGCGGCACGCGCTGGACCACGCAGCCTGAACCCGGCGGCATGCCGCGACGAAACTACGCATCGAGGAGCTTTCATGAGTTGGCTGGATAAACTGCTGCCGCCGAAGATCAAGCAAACGGATCCGCGCAGCCGCAAGAGCATCCCGGAAGGACTGTGGGTCAAGTGCCCGAACTGCGAAGCGGTGCTTTACCGCAATGATGTGCAGGCCAATCTACACGTGTGTCCGAAGTGCGATCACCATATGCGGATGGGTGCGCGTGAGCGGTTGGACGTGTTGCTCGATCCGGAGGGCCGCTATGAAATCGGCCAGGAGATCGTGCCGGTCGATGCGCTGAAGTTCAAGGACAGCCGTAAATACCCGGATCGGCTCAAGGACGCGATGGACGAGACCGGTGAGACCGACGCGATGGTCGTGATGGGCGGTGCGATCCACACATTGCCGGTAGTGGTCGCCTGCTTTGAGTTCGCGTTCATGGGCGGTTCGATGGGCTCGGTCGTCGGCGAGCGCTTCGTGCGCGGGGCGAAGAACGCGCTCGAGCAGCAGGTCCCGTTTATTTGCTTTGCCGCATCGGGCGGTGCGCGGATGCAGGAAAGCGTGCTATCGCTGATGCAGATGGCCAAGACCACAGCGATGCTCACAAAGCTCTCCGAGGCCAAGCTGCCGTTCATCTCGGTGCTGACCGACCCGACGATGGGCGGCGTGTCGGCCAGCTTCGCGTTCTTGGGCGATGTCGTGATTGCCGAGCCCCGCGCGCTGATCGGCTTCGCCGGCCCGCGCGTGATCGAGCAGACGGTGCGCGAGAAACTGCCAGAGGGCTTTCAGCGTTCGGAATTCCTGCTGCAAAAAGGTGCGATTGATATGATCGTGGATCGTCGCAAGATGCGCGAGGAAATCGCCCGGCTGATCGCGCTGTTGACGCACCAGCCGGCGGACGCGGTCGCGTGAAGCGGCGGCGCTCGACACTGGGGCTGTCATGACTGTTTTCGCCACGCTTCAGGATTGGCTCGCGCATCTGGAAACCGCCCATCCGGTCGGTATCGACATGGGGCTGGCACGCATTGGGCGCGTCAAGGCGGCGCTTGGACTACAGTTCGACTGTCCGGTGATCACCGTGGGCGGCACCAACGGCAAGGGATCGACGTGCGCGATCCTAGAAGCGATTCTGCTGCGTGCCGGCTATCACGTCGGGTGCCACACGTCGCCACACCTGCTCGAGTTCAACGAACGCGCGCGCGTGGACGGCCGCAATGCGACCGATGACGAACTACTGCCGCATTTCGAGGCGATCGAGGCTGCACGGTTGTCGTTGCCCGAGCCGGTGTCGCTGACTTACTTCGAGTTCACGACGCTGGCGATCATGCGCTTGTTCGCATCCCGCCAGCTCGATGCGGTGATTTTGGAGGTCGGCCTGGGCGGCCGGCTCGACGCGGTGAATATCATCGATGCCGATTGTGCGGTCATCACCAGCGTCGATCTGGACCACCAGCATTACCTTGGCGACACGCGGGAGCAAATCGGCCGCGAGAAGGCGGGGATCTTTCGTCCCGGCAAGCCAGCGATCGTCGGCGATCCGCTGCCGCCGTCCAGCGTGGTCGAGCATGCCGAGGCGATCGGCGCCGACCTGTGGCTGTTCAACCGCGACTTCCACTACGAGGGTCATGCCGGCAGCGAGCGGCAGCAATGGAGCTACCGCGGCCGCACGCTGAAACGCGCGGCGCTGGCCTATCCGGCGCTGCGCGGTGCAAACCAGTTGCTCAATACCGCGGCGGCGCTCGCCGCGCTCGAGGCGCTGCGCGAGCATCTGCCAGTCAGCGCGCAGGACATCCGGCTCGGGCTGGCCAACGTCGAGCTGCCCGGGCGCTTCCAGGTGCTGCCCGGCAAACCGGCGATCGTGCTGGATGTTGCACACAACCCTCACGCGGCCGCGGTGTTGGCACAGAATCTGGGCAACATGGGCTATTTCCCCTACACCTATGCGGTGTTCGGCGCGATGGCCGACAAGGATATCGCCGGCGTGCTTGCACGCTTGAAAGGTGAGGTCGACCATTGGTGCGTAACCGAATTGCCCACGTCGCGTGCGGCCAGTGCGGTCGACATCGAACAGACATTGGTGGCGCTGGGTGTGTCGCGCGGCGATCCCGACGCACCCTCGGACGCGTCGATCCGGCAGTTCGCGAATCCACAGCTTGCCTATCAGGATGCACTCAGCCGGGCGTGCGAAAATGATAGAATCGTGGTTTTTGGCAGTTTCTATACGGTAGCCGGCGTGCTGGCCTATCGTAAGATGCAGCATCATTGATCCGCGCGGCGCGCGAGCCGGGCAGACCGGTCTGCCGGCGCCGCCACGAGCCACATATGGGATTGTTCTCCTTCGGCAGCAAAGACGACGCGGGCCCGTCCCGGACCACCGCGGGGAGCCGTGCCGCCCGCACGAGCCGCCGCGAGCAGCGTGCCGAGCGCCGCTCCGATCCGGACGCAATGCTGCTCGATCCGACGCTGCCTGAGAAACAGCGCGCGCGTCGGCGCCTGGTCGGTGCGATCGCGCTGGTCGTGGCGGCCGTGGTCGCGCTGCCGGTGATTCTCGACTCCCACCCAAAGCCCTTTACCGACGACATCGCCATCCAGATTCCGGCGCGGCTCGAATCGGCGCCGGCATCGTCGCATGCGCATGACGATGATGTGATGCCGGCTGCGCCGCCGCCGGCCATCGCGCCGCCGCCGCGCGGCAAGACTGCGATGGAAACCGGGCGCGCTCGAGCACAAAGCGGTGCGAATGCGTCATTTGATGTGTCGAGCCCCGGCGGTATGCCGAATGCGCCAGCCGGCAATCGCTACGTGGTGCAACTGGGCGCGCTGAACAGCGATGCCGCCGCGCGGGAGTGGGTGGGCCGGTTGAAGGCGCTCGGCGTGCCGGCCTATATCGAGCGCCGGCGCCAGTCCGACGGCAGCGAGCGCATCCTATTGCGCGCCGGGCCCTTCGCCGATCGTTCGGCGGCCGCTGCCGCGGTGGCGAAGGTGCGCGAGGCCGGCCTGACCTCGGGCGGCGACAGTAAGCGCACGCAATAGAGAACGGCTGACGAAGTGACAGACGCGACGTTAACCGCTTTCGACTACGCCGTGATCGCGGTTATCGGCCTGTCGGCGCTGCGCGGGATGTGGCGGGGGCTGCTGGCGGAGGTATTCGGCCTGATTGGGTGGGTCGTCGCGTTGATTGTCGCCGCGATCTATGCGCCAGCGCTGGTACGCTATGTACCGGCGAACTGGCCCGGCGGCGTGCTGACGCAGTACCTAGTCGCGTTCTTCGGCTTGGCGGCGGCTGTACTGGTTGTCTCTGGCGTGGTCGGTGCGCTAATCACGCGGCTTGCCGAAGCCGGCGGGCTGCGCGGTGTCGATCGCACGTTGGGCATACTATTTGGGCTGATACGAGGCGTCCTGCTGGTACTCGTATTGGTGGCGGTCGCCGGGTTGACCGAGCTGCCGCGACAGAATTTTTGGCGCAACGCGATGTTCAGGTCTTATGCCGAACACGGCGTGCGCGAACTGAAACCGTTCCTGCCGGCCGCGATCGCGGCGTACGTGCATTTCTGAGCGGCACCCGGATTCAATTTCTTTGAAGGACATGCCATGTGCGGCATCGTAGGCGTAATTTCCCAGTCTCCCATCAATCAGCTGATCTATGACAGCTTGCTACTGCTGCAGCATCGCGGCCAGGACGCGGCCGGTATTGCAACGGCCAACGGCAGCACGTTCCACATGTACAAGGCAAACGGCATGGTGCGCGACGTGTTCCGCACGCGCAACATGCGCTCGCTGCCCGGCAACTGCGGGATCGGCCAGGTCCGCTATCCGACCGCCGGCTCGGCCAGTAGTGCAGAGGAGGCCCAACCGTTCTACGTGAATGCACCGTTTGGTATCATCCTCGCGCACAACGGCAACGTGACGAACTGGGAACAGCTCAAGGACGAAATGTTCCGCATCGACCGCCGGCACATCAACACGAGTTCCGATTCCGAGGTGCTGCTCAATGTGTTCGCACACGAGCTGCAGTTGGCCACGACCGGGTTCTCGCTGGAGCCTGACGCGATCTTCAAGGCGGTGTCCGCGGTGCACCGGCGCGTGAAGGGCTCTTATGCGATCGTCGCGTTGATTGCCGGATACGGGTTGCTGGCGTTTCGTGATCCGCATGGTATCCGGCCGCTGGCCATCGGCAAGCACGACACCGTGCAGGGCACCGAATGGATAATCGCATCCGAATCGGTCGCGCTCGAGGGCATCGGTTTCGAGTTCGTACGAGACGTGGCGCCTGGCGAAGCCGTGTTCATCGGCATGGACGGCGTGCTACACGCAAAGCAATGCGCGCAGCATCCCAGCCTGAATCCGTGTATCTTCGAGCTTGTCTACCTAGCGCGGCCCGACTCGGTGCTCGATGGTGTGCCCGTCTACAACGCGCGGTTGCGCATGGGCGACTACCTGGCCGAAAAGATCAAGCGCACGCTGCCCGGCATGCAGATTGATGTCGTGATGCCGATTCCTGATTCGTCGCGGCCGGCGGCGATGCAGGTCGCCAAGAAGCTCAACATCGAATATCGCGAAGGGTTCTTCAAGAATCGCTATGTTGGCCGCACCTTTATCATGCCCGGTCAGGCAGTGCGCAAGAAGTCGGTGCGCCAGAAGCTCAACGCGATGGCGGTCGAGTTCAAGGGCCGCAATGTGTTGATCGTCGACGACTCGATCGTGCGCGGCACCACGTCACAGGAGATCGTGCAAATGGCACGCGACGCCGGCGCGAACAAGGTGATCTTTGCCTCGGCGGCACCGCCAGTGCGCTTCCCGAATGTGTATGGCATCGATATGCCGACCCGCGGTGAATTGGTGGCGCATGGTCGGACCGACCAGGAAGTGGCGCAGATCATCGGCGCCGATGCGCTCGTCTACCAGGACGTCGAGGACATGAAGCAGGCGGTGCGTGACACGAACCCGCAGCTGCAGAATTTCGAGGCGTCGTGCTTCGACGGCCACTACATCACCGGCGACGTGACGACTGAGTATCTGGACAAGATCGAACGGGTGCGGCTCGATCCGACGTCACAGTCGGACCGGGATGCGACCGGTGAAGGCAACGACCGCTCACAACTGCACCTGCATTTGTCGGTTGAATGAGCAAGCAAACCATCGGCGAACGTCATCCATGAGCGATTTTCTCCACCCACATGACGGGGATCCGCAAGAATTGTCCAGCGATACGCTGGCGGTGCGTGCCGGTACGCGGCGCACGCCGTTCAACGAGCACTCCGAGGCGTTGCTGCTGACTTCGAGCTTCTGTTTCGACAGCGCGGCGCAGGCCGCCGAGCGCTTTGCCGACTCCGAAAACAGCTTCACTTATTCGCGCTTCACGAATCCGACGGTATCGATGTTCCAGGACCGTCTGGCGGCGCTCGAAGGCGGCGAGGCTTGTATCGCGACCGCTTCCGGCATGAGCGCTATCCTGTCGATCGTATTGTCGGTGCTGCAGGCCGGTGAACACATCGTCAGTTCCCGGAGCCTGTTCGGCTCGACGCTCGGCATGTTCGCGCAGATGCTGCCGCGGCTGGGCATCACGACGACGTTCGTCGATCCGTCCGACCTGCATGCCTGGCGTCGCGCGGTGACGCCCACCACTCGGATGTTCTTTCTGGAGACGCCGTCGAATCCGCTCACCGAGGTGTCGGACATCGAAGCGGTGAGCCAGATCGCGAAGCAGGCAGGGGCATTGTTCGTCGTCGACAACTGCTTCTGTAGCCCGGCGTTGCAGCAGCCGCTGAAGCTCGGGGCAGACGTGGTGATGCACTCGGCCACCAAGTATCTGGACGGCCAAGGTCGCGTGCTCGGCGGCGCGCTGGTGGGGGAGCGGCAGTTGTTGATGGAGAAGGTGTTCCCGTTCGTGCGCAGCGCCGGCCCGACGCTGTCCGCGTTCAACGCATGGGTGCTGCTTAAGGGCATGGAGACCTTGCACGTGCGGCTCGAGCGGCAGTCAGCCAACGCACTTGAGCTGGCGCGTTGGCTTGACGCGCATCCGGCGGTGAACCGGGTCTTCTATCCGGGGCTTCAGTCGCATCCGCAGCACGCGCTCGCCCAGCGCCAGCAGCGTGCCGGCGGCGCGATCGTATCGTTCGAGCTCAACGGCGACTCGCCCGAGCAGATGCGCGCCAACGCATGGCGCGTGATCGACGGCACGAGGATCTGCTCGATCACGGGCAACCTTGGCGACACGCGCACCACGCTGACCCATCCGGCGACTACCACGCATGCGCGGATCACGGAGCAGGCCCGAGCGGCTGCCGGTATCACCGAAGGCTTGATCCGGATGTCGGTTGGTCTTGAAGGAGTCGATGACCTGAAGCGCGACCTGGCGCGCGGCCTGAACGGCTGACCGTCGCCACGATAGGCTCCCGTCGCCGCGTCCGCGTTGCCTGCCGCTCAGGCGAGCTTGTGCGACGCGTCGGCCGCCGACAACCATTGCGGGGCAGCGGCCGCATTGATGAACAGGCAGCCGGCGAACTGCGCGGACTTGAGCCAACGATCATGTCAGACGAAGACCGCCCGCAACTGGGCGAGCGGTTCCCGCTGCTTGTCCACCAACGCCGCCACTGACTCGGCTCGCTGCACCGCGTGCGTAGCACGTCCAGCACCAATTGGCTCTTGGACGCAAAGTGCTTGTACATCGTCATTTTGGCGACGCCGGATTCGGCAATGATCCGATTCGGTCGGCGCGAGTGGATCGGTCTTCCTGTCGGTGTCCTGGTATTCGCGACATGCTGGACAGTGCCCCCGCGTAATCCATTTGCCACCCTGTTTGGCTGGTGGCTGTTCGGCGAGACGTTGTCGTTGCGCGCGATGGCCGGCTGCGCGTTGATGCTGGCCGGGCTGCTCGTGTGTCAACTCGGCGGCGGCTGGTTGGCATCGCGGCGGCGCGCAGCCAGGTCCGCCGCGACATCCCCGCGGCGTCTAGGGCGCTGCTGGCGCAATCAGCGCGACGCGGCCAACGTGCGCAGCACTGCATCGCCTTCGGGAGTCAGCTCGACGTGCGATCCGCTCTCTGACGAATCGACGATACGTACTAGTCCGACTTCCGCCAGCGCGGCGACATCTGGCTTGGCGGCGAGAGCGCCGGCTGGCGCGTGCAGTAACAGCAGCAGCGTGGCTATTTCATGGTGGCTCAATAGGCGGCGCAACAACGGCTTGCGCGGTGACGACGTATTGACGGTATCGGCGTTCATGCGCTGGGTATCTGCAAGGTTTTTACAATGCTGGCCGCCGGCAAGGGGGAGCCGCCGGCGGCGATGTCGAATGACCGGGGTTGGACCACGGGTACCGCGTGCTGTTCCGTGATACACGAAACCCGGTGTATTGTCGCCGGGCACCTGTGCATGCGTTGAACCGGGGCGTTACGCAGCTCGGCTGACGCCGGCGTTGGTCGATGCCTGCTATACGGCATCGAAGAACGTGTGTTGCCTTGTGGCGTCACAGCGCGCATACGCCCGGTTCACGCCATTCACGACCGCGCGGATCGACGCAGTCGTCAGATTCGCATCAATGCCGACGCCGAACGCGCTGCCGCACACGGCGGAACCGGCTAGTTCAGCGATGGCGATGGCCTGTGCGTCGGCGCCCTGGTTCAACGCGCGCTCCTCATAGTGCTGGATGCGCAGCGGCGTGCGCAGCGCGCGCATCAGCGCATCGAGAGGACCGTTGCCCGTGCCGGTCAGAACCTGCTGGCGGCCATGGATCTGAACGGTGACCGCGATGGATTCGCCGCCCTCGTGCTTGGACAATTCGTGGCCGATGTAGCGCAGCGGTGCATCGTTGCGCGCATATTCCTGCTGGAACAAAGCCCAGATTTGTGCGGCGCTGACCTCCTGGCCGCTGTCGTCAGTGTGCCGCTGTACCGCGGCGCTGAAATCGACCTGCAGCCGCCGTGGCAGCGCGATGCCATAGCCCTGTTCGAGCAGGTATGCGATACCGCCCTTGCCGGATTGACTGTTGACGCGGATGATTGAGTCATAGGTACGGCCCAGGTCACTCGGATCGATTGGCAGGTAAGGGACTTCCCAGAAGGCATTGACCTGCTGTGCGGCGAAGCCTTTCTTGATTGCATCTTGGTGAGAGCCCGAGAACGCGGTGAACACCAGGTCACCGGCGTACGGGTGACGCGGATGTACAGGCAGTTGGGTACATTCTTCGGCGGTGCGCGCGATCTCGTTGATCTGCGAGAAGTCCAGGCCCGGATCGACGCCCTGTGTGTACAGATTCAGCGCGAGTGTCACGAGGTCGACGTTACCCGTGCGCTCGCCGTTGCCGAACAGGCATCCTTCAATCCGGTCCGCGCCGGCCATGACCGCGAGCTCTGCCGCGGCGACGGCCGTGCCGCGGTCGTTATGCGGATGCACGGACAGGATCAGCGAGTCCCGCCGCGCCAGGTGACGGTGCATCCATTCGATCTGGTCCGCGTAGAAATTCGGTGTCCCAATCTCGACGGTGGCGGGCAGGTTGACGATGGCCTTGTGCTCGGGGCTTGGCTGCCAGATGTCGAACACCGCATCGCAGACTTCCTTGGCGAAGTCCAACTCGGTCGCGGTAAAAGTCTCCGGACTGTATTGCAGCGTGAACCGCGTTTGGGGCACCGCGTCAGCGAATTGCTTGATCAAGCGGGCAGCCCGCTCCGTCAGTTGTCGCACGCCATTGCGGTCGGTGCCGAATACGATGCGGCGAAATGCTGGCGCGGTGGCGTTGTACAGGTGGACGATCGCGCGCGGTGCACCGCGCAGCGACGCGAACGTACGCTCGATCAAGTCTTCGCGCGCTTGTGTGAGGACTTCGATTGTCACGTCGTCGGGGATGTGGCCGCCTTCGATCAACTCCCGCACGAAGTTGAAATCCGTTTCGGAGGCGGAGGGGAATGCGACTTCGATCTCTTTAAAACCAATGGCGACCAGCGTCTTGAACAGACGCATCTTACGCTTGGCATCCATCGGCTCGAACAGCGCCTGGTTGCCGTCGCGCAAATCGGTGCTCATCCAGATCGGCGCGCGGGTGATCGTACGCGTGGGCCATACACGATCCGGCAACTCGATCGGCGTGAAAGGACGGTATTTGATCGAAGGGTCTTTCAGCATGGTTCGTCTCGCCAAGGGTCGAAAAACATCGGGCCGGCATTGCGACCGGAAGGCATGGACGAACAAGACCGCCGGTCGGTTACCGGGGCCAGGTAGTCAGATCAGGGGATTCAGGGGGCTTCGTTAATGAAGCTGCCATGAAGCGCGCGCAAACAGACCCAGCCCGAACAAGCAGGCTAGTAGTCGTAGCGATAGACGGATCGGTGCGCGGTTCATGTGGATAATGGAATCACAGTATCGTGGCGATGTCAATGATGGCTAGCCTAGCGTCAGACTGACGTTGCAGCCGGCCAAGTTGTGCGTGCCGAAGCTGCTGTTAAGGCAACTCACTTTTGAGCCATGGCATACTGTTACCGATTTGTGTCCGCACCGCCTCAGAAAATTGATTGGTTTGTATAAAGCGGATAATCTCAGCCTTAGCCAATGGCCATTGGTGAAAGTGTGGAGCTATTGGACCGTTCTCCCGAAGCTTACAAAGAAAGCGCGAGAACGTTGCCGCATCCACGCCATTGAGCAGACTTAACGCCTGCTGCCACACCCGCTGCGCTAGCGCATTATCTAAATTATGGAGATGGATATCGAAAAGCAATCCAAGCGCCACCTGCTCACGCTGTGCCGCGGGTACGCGCGCCAGCTGGGGCTCAATTAGCGCGAACTCCTGTGCACGTAGTTCGGGCGGCAACCTATAGAGTCCTTTTATGAAACACTGCGGGGGTCCCCATTCCTCGCCTGGCAGCGATAGGGCGGCTCCCCACTGATCGTCGGGCAGCGATAAGGCCCAATCGCGCAGCTCTGCGTAGATCGTGAATTGCTCCGCTGGCGGCAATCTCCAAAGTTTACTCGCCAACGCGCCGACTGATGCGCCTTGATGAGACGGTGGCAGCTGCCGGGCCCGTTCGCGTAAGGCCGCATGCAGTTCAGGAATGTTCACGCGCCATTCTCTAGGTTTAAAATAAAATAATGCTTTGCACAATACCGGAATCAATGCCGCTTGCTCAGGTACGCTTAACGATGGCAACCGAAATAAAAACGCCTGATAATACCCAAGAAACGCGTCGAACGGGCAAGCCCAGCTAGTCGCTAATGCGTATGCCAGTTCCGGCCAGAAATTTTCTTGTTCGGGCCCGCGCTGCGCTGCCATTGCGTGAACAAAGTCGAACACCTCCTGAAACTCGTGCCCAGACAATGCACGGTTATCGAAAAGATGACGTAACGTGAACAGCATTACCCTTTGTATCCGCACGCCGTATTCTGGAAGGCGGTCCGCGGCCGAGAACACTCGCTTAAACGCGTCGAGGCGCTCGGCCTGCGGCAACGTGTGCAGACGCCGGCGCAGCGAGTCAATGGGCTCGACCTGCTGCGTTGGCTGGTGGAGCGTGCGCTCCATCTCATCGAGCAGCTGGTTGACTGACGCCAAGCTCGTGGCTTGGTTAGCACGTTGCCAATAGTGCCAGACAAGCCGCCGGTCATGCATTGAACGATACGTATGGCGATCGATTGCCGAGAAATGTCCCATGTCTCGAATGGGCACGTAGTCACCGATCCGCTGAATCACTTCGGGCGGTAGGTCCTGATAGGTGGTGGGCCCGGTGGCCGACCTGCCAGCCAGAGCACCGCTTGACGGCGTCAATGGCGGCGGCGTCGAGCCGGCGGGTGCCGGGCAGGCTGCCAACGCGCACAGATAAGTCTGCTGGTTGTTTAAAGCGGCGTTTAGATCAAAGTCCATTGGCAAGCTCGGTAAGAGGTGGGATATATACAACGTGAAGCGATGCTGCACCATAAAATAGTCGAAAGCGAACAAATAGTCGATCTTCGCCCATTGCGTGTCACTCATCAGTCTGCGCACCATCCCGATTCCCCTTGAGAATCAAAATGGAAACACATTTATTGTGTGTTAACGACCACTAGTGCTTGCCGGCATGGCGGCGTCGCCGGATCACGTCCAGGAATGCATGCAGAATCGGCGTATCGTCGTCGCGCCGATACAGGCAACTGAGCTCGATGTGGCGCATGCGTCGCGACTGCAGCGGCCGGTAGGTGACGCCCGGCAAGCGCAGGTTGGCGGCGGAAGCCGTGGTGATGCAGACGCCGAACCGGCTGGCCACCAGGGCGATGCAGGTCACCACGTCCTCCACCTCCTGTTCCACCCGCAACGTCACATGTTCTCGCTTAAAGGCGGCCGCGATTTCTTGGGCGAGCCCATGCACGGGCGCGTTCGGATACAGAATCATCGGCTCGCCGTCCAGGTCGCGCAGTCGTATCCGCTCCTTCTTGCATAGTGGATGACCATCGTACAGCGCGACGAGGTACGGCTCCTCGAGTACTTTCTCGACGGCGATGTCGTCATCGTGCGGCACCAGCCGGTTGAAGCCGATCGTGATCCGGCGCTCGCGCAACGCATCGAGCTGTTGGGCCTTGGTCAGATTGTGCAGTCCTATCTTGATCCGTGGCCGTTCGGTATGAAAGGTGGCGAGCAACTGCGGAATCACCTGCAAGATGCCGGAGCTGAAGATGCCCACGTCCAGTCGTCCGATCAGCCCCTGGCCGGCGAGTTGCGTCTGCTCGGTAGCTCTTTGGGCAAGCGCCAGGATGTTGGGCACTTCGGCGAGCAGCGTGCGTCCCGCCTCAGTCAACTCCGCGCCGCGCGCACTGCGCACGAACAGCGTGACGCCCAATTGCGCCTCCATGGCATGGATATGTCGCGTCAATGGTGGCTGCGCAATATGCAGACGTTGGGCGGCGCGTCCGAAATTGCGTTCCTGGGCGACTGCGAGGAAGTACCGCATTTGCTTCAGATCCATCGTTCGCATCCCGTTATGCCATACCGTTTCAGTATCGTAACGTAAAAAAATAGTATTGGACGGTATGTCCGGCGGTTGGCAAGATGGTTACCGTGCTGGCGCGTTCGCGCCTGCGCGGACTCAGTACTTCAAGGGAAGTTCGATGCCAATCGTACATATCTCGCTGGTCGAAGGCCGCAGTGAAGCAGCGGTCAAGGCTTGCGTCAAGGCGGTCGCCGTCACGGTGCACGAGACGCTTGGCGTACCGCTGCAGAGCATCCGTGTGTATGCAACCCAAGTGCCGGCCGTGCACTGGGCGATCGGTGCGCACACGAAGGATGAAGCGGCCGCGCAGCCGGAGTGGAGGGCTTGACATGACGCCACAACAGATCCAGCAGGCGGCCGCGGCGCTGCGCACGGCGGCCAGCAGCGGCGAGTACATCGCACCACTTCGCGACACCTGGCCGTCGTTGTCGATCGATTCGGCCTATGCAATCCAACGTGAGAACACCGAGTGGCGTATCGCGCGCGGGCAGCGCGTGATCGGCTGCAAGATCGGCCTTACGTCGGTCGCGGTGCAGCAGCAACTAGGCGTGGACCAGCCCGACTTCGGCATGCTGTTCGATGACATGGGCTTTGGCGATGGCGAGCCGATTCCCACGTCGGTGCTCGCGCAACCGAAGGCCGAGGCCGAAATCGCGTTCATCATTGGTAAGGATATCGAAGCGGACCGTCCCAGTCATGTGGATGTGCTGCGCGCCATCGACTATGCGTTGCCGGCGATCGAGATCGTCGGCAGCCGCATCGCGAATTGGAATATCCGGATCACCGATACGATCGCCGACAACGCGTCGTCGGGGGCTTTCGTGCTAGGCAATACGCCGGTAAGCGTTGCTGCGTTCGATATGCGGTTGTGCGGCATGGTGATGGAGCGCCGCGGCGAGCCGGTGTCGGTCGGCGCGGGCGCCGCATGCTTGGGAAGCCCCGTCAACGCACTCGTGTGGCTCGCCCGCACGATGGCGGCTTTGGGCACGCCGCTCAAGGCTGGCGACCTAGTGTTGTCTGGTGCGCTCGGGCCGATGGTCCCGATCGTGCTCGGCGACGTTGTCCAAGCTCGCATCAATGGTGTTGGTTCTGTGCGGGCAGTTTTTGAACGCGATCCGAACGAGGCCCATGGATGAGCTTCATTACTGAATACGCCACACTGCTCGATACGGCGGCGCGCGACGTGCACGAGGTCGAGCAGTTCGATCTCGACGCTCGTCTGTCGTTGGAGGACGCCTACGCGATTCAGGCCGCGTCAATTGCGCGGCGGCTCGAGCGCGGCGAGCGCAGGGTGGGCGTGAAGATGGGTTTCACGAGTCGCGCGAAGATGCTTCAGATGGGATTGTCCGATGTGATCTGGGGCAGGCTGACCTGCGCCATGCAGCTCGAGGAAGGCGCATCAGTGTCGTTCAGGCGCTTCGTGCACCCGCGTGTAGAGCCGGAGATCGCATTTCTGCTCAAGCGGCCGCTGGCCGCAGATGTGACGGCCCCTGCGGCGTTGGCCGCCGTGGAGGCGATCGCGCCGGCGATCGAGGTTATCGATTCGCGCTACAAGAACTTCAAGTTCACGTTGCCCGAGGTGATCGCTGACAACGCCTCGTCCAGTGGCTTTGTGATCGGCGCGTGGTGTGATCCGCACATCGACTTCTCGAACCTGGGCTTGACACTGAACATCGACGGACGGGTCAAGCAAGTCGGCTCGAGCGCGGCATTGCTCGGCCACCCGCTGCGTTCGCTGGTGGCGGCCGCGCGCTTGTCCGCGCAGGCCGGCGAGCCGCTGCAGGCAGGCTGGATCGTGATGGCGGGTGGCGCGACTTCGGCCGAGTACATCGCGCCGGGTCAGTATGTATCGATCGACATCGAGCGGCTGGGCAGCGCCGGATTCCACGTGGCCGGCTAAGCGGCGCATGCTTCGCAGCGCGCGCCACTTAGCAAGAAACCGTACGATTGGAGTACAAGCATGACGCAAAAGGTGAAGGTCGCCATTATCGGCTCGGGCAATATCGGCACCGACCTGATGATCAAGGTGATGCGCAACGGCAAGCACCTGCAGATGGGTGCGATGGTGGGCGTCGATCCTCAGTCCGACGGATTGGCGCGGGCTGCCCGACTCGGCGTGGCGACGACTGCGCGGGGCATCGATGGATTGCTCGAGCTGGACGTGTTTGACGACGTCGACATCGTGTTCGACGCGACATCTGCCGGCGCACATGCGCGGCACAATGAGATCCTGCAGGCCCATGGCGTGCAAGTGATCGACCTGACGCCAGCCGCGATTGGACCGTTCGTGATTCCAGCGATTAACCTGCATGCCGAGACCGCGTCGAACATCAATATGGTCACGTGCGGCGGCCAGGCGACGATACCGATTGTGGCGGCGGTATCGCGCGTGGCCAAGGTTCACTACGCGGAAATCGTCGCGTCGATCGCCAGTAAGTCCGCGGGACCCGGCACGCGCGCGAACATTGACGAATTCACCGAGACCACGCGCCGCGCAATTGAGTCGTTGGGCGGTGCCACGCGCGGCAAGGCAATCATTGTCCTCAATCCGGCGGAGCCGCCGCTGATCATGCGGGATACGGTGTTTGTGCTGTCCGAGCACGTCGATACACGGCTGGTCGAGCAAAGCATCGAGCAAATGGTGCAAAGCGTACAGGCCTACGTGCCGGGATACCGGCTCAAACAGAAGGTCCAATTCGACGAGATCGTGCCGCAGCATCCACTGAACGTGCCAGGCATCGGGCCCGCGCACGGCCTGAAGACGTCCGTGTTCCTGGAGGTCGAAGGCGCGGCGCACTATCTGCCGTCGTATGCTGGCAATCTAGACATCATGACATCGGCCGCACTTGCATGCGGCGACTTGATCGCGCGCCGCCGCCTCGACGCGGGTATGGCGCGCGGCCATCGGGAGACCGCACAATGAGCCACACCGGCAAGAAACTGTATATCTCCGACGTGACGTTGCGCGACGGCAGTCACGCCATACGACACCAGTACAGCGTGGAGAACGTGCGCGCGATCTCGGCCGCGTTGGACCGCGCCGGCGTGGACAGCATTGAGGTCGCGCATGGCGACGGGCTGCAGGGCTCTAGCTTCAACTATGGATTCGGTGCGCACAGCGACGTTGAATGGATCGAGGCCGCCGCGCAAAGCGTGACGAGAGCCAAAATCGCCACGCTGCTGTTGCCCGGCATCGGCACGATCCACGACCTGCGCAATGCGTACGATGCCGGCGCCCGTGTCGTGCGCGTGGCGACGCACTGTACCGAGGCTGACGTCTCGCGGCAGCACCTGGAGTACGCCCGGGAACTGGGCATGGATCCGGTCGGTTTCCTGATGATGAGCCACATGACCACGCCGCAGAAGCTGGCCGAGCAAGCGCGGCTGATGGAAAGCTATGGCGCGCGCTGTATCTATGTGGTCGACTCCGGTGGCGCGCTCGGCATGAACGACGTGCGTGATCGGTTCCGCGCCCTGAAGGAGGTGCTGCGCGCCGATACGCAGACCGGCATCCACGCGCACCATAACCTAAGCCTTGGCGTGGCCAATTCGCTGGTTGCGGTCGAAGAAGGATGTGACCGCATCGATGCGAGCCTAGCCGGAATGGGTGCCGGGGCGGGCAATGCGCCGCTCGAGGTATTCATCGCGGCTGCTGACAAGCAGGGCTGGAATCACGGGTGCGACCTGTACCAGCTGATGGACGCAGCCGATGACCTGGTGAGGCCGTTGCAAGACCGCCCGGTGCGCGTCGATCGCGAGACGCTTGCGCTTGGTTATGCTGGCGTGTATTCGAGTTTTCTGCGTCATGCTGAAGTGGCCGCGCAGAAGTACGGCCTGAAGACCGTTGACATCCTGGTTGAACTTGGCCGTCGCAAGATGGTGGGCGGCCAGGAAGACATGATCGTCGACGTCGCGCTCGATCTTCGCTAGGCCGCGCACCCGAATACCGACGGCCCGACGTTGCACAACGTCACGCCGTGAACTGCACCCCAAAAGTTGGACGCCGATCCAACCTTTGGGGTGTTTTCCATGGCGAAGTACACGGAGCAGTTCAAGTTATCGATCATCGAGGAGTATGAATCTGGCCACGCAGGACTGCGCGACATGTCTCGTCGGCATGGCGTAGATGAAGCGACGATACGCAAGTGGGTACACGGGGTAGCGGATGCATGGCGCCGTCAGCGTCAAGCGCAAGTACGAGCGCTATAGCCGAGAGCTCAAGCTGCTTGTTCTGCAGCAAATCCGTAGCGAAGGCCTACCAGATCGCGAAGCGGCTGCGTGGTTCGATATTCGCAACCGTGCCGTCATCGACCTGTGGAAATGTCAGTATGATGAGGGGGCGTAGATGCATTGTCGCAACGCCCGCCAGCACGCTCCAAGAAGATGCTCGAACAGCCGACCACAGCGCCCCCTTCGCCCGATGGCGACACACGCACTCGTTAGGAGTTACTCGAGGAGTTGAATTACTTGCGCATGGAGAACGCGTATCTAAAAAAGCTCGAAGCCTTGGCTCAAGCACAGCAACAAGCAGCGCAACGCAAAAAGCGCAAATCGTGCTCGAGCTAAGGCAGCAGTACCCTCTGGAAGGCTTGCTGAAGGTCGCCGGCTTGGCGCGCAGCATGTTTTATTACCAGCAAAAGGCGCTGAGCACCGCCGACAAGTACGCTGAGTTGAAGACCAAGATCCTTACGCTGTTCGAGCAGCACAAAGGCCGCTATGGCTATCGGCGTATCACGCTCGCGCTGCGCAACCTTGGGCAAGTCATCAACCACATGCTGTAATTGCTTCTGCGGCTTACTTTGGAGGCGAACATGGAAACGTATGTGGGTCTCGATGTGTCTCAAAAGGTTACGGCGATCTGCGTTGTTGATCGCGATGGGAAGAGCGTATGGCACGGAAATGTAACCTCGAATCCTGAAGAGATCGCCCGAGCTATTCGCCTGCATGCACCGGAGGCAGTGCGGGTTGGAATGGAGACGGGTCCACTCGCCGTATGGCTATATCATCGCTTGCGAGCCGAGGGTATCCCGCTCGATTGCATTCATGCCCGCCATGTCCACGCGGCTCTGGCGAGCCAACTGAACAAGACGGATACTAACGACGCACGCGGCATCGCTCAGCTCACGCGAAGCGGCTGGTACCGGGGTGTCGAGGTCAAGAGCATGGCTAGCCACGAAGTGCGACTTCTACTGGCCGCGCGCGGAAAACTTGTGAGCATGCGAACCGGTCTATATAACCAGATTCGGGGCGTACTTAAGACGTTTGGTGTCATCCTGCCGGCAGGTAAAGGTGTGCCATTCGAACGGCTTGTCGAGCAAAACATGCCGCCCTCATCTCTTGTACAAGGCGTACTTGATATCCTAATAGACAGCTTGCGCCATATTGGAACTCAAATTAATGCACTCGATCAGGCCATCCGTCGCGTTGCCCAAGCAAGTTCGGTCTGCCGGCGCTTGATGACCGTTCCCGGCGTGGGCTCACTGACTGCAGTGGCGTTTGCATCGGCTGTTGACAATGCTGAGCGCTTCCGCAGCGTGCGGGACATTGGATCCTACCTTGGGCTGACGCCGACGAAATATCAATCCGGCAATGTCGATCGCAACGCAGGTATTTCGAAGGCAGGATGCCGGCTTACGCGCCATCTACTGTTCGAAGCGGCGTCCTCTCTGATCTGCCGATACCGGCAGGACTGCGATCTGAGACGATGGGCACTGACGCTTATTGCTCGCATTGGCGCTCGCAAGGCGATAGTCGCCACCGCGCGCAAATTAGCGACCGTACTGCTCTCTATGTGGAAGGGACAAACAGACTTCAAGGCGATCAGATAGTGGATTCGATTTGACTATTTGCACTGCCAGAGCCGAACGCTTCATTCAGGCTGATTACGTCGCCGCAGCGATTCCTTCACCCTCTTTGCGCTCCCACCGCGGCAATCACATCGGAACGCTGTAGCGACTTTCAAACGGCACGTTGTGGCGCACTGCGACCACGTAGACGACAACGAGACGGCCTCTATGAAGAATTGCAACAGAGAGGGATCTTATTGACAGGAATTAGACGACAAGAGCGTTCAGCGTCTGATGCATGAACTGCGGCTAAAATCTCTAGTGCGCGTCAAGAAATACCGTTCCTACCAGGGCAGCGTTGGCCGCGTTGCGCCTCATGTCTTGCAGCGTCAGTTCCACGCTCAGCGTCCAAACGGAAAGTGGGCGACCGACGTCACCGAATTCAATATGGGTGGGCACAAGCTTTACCTTTCGCCGGTGCTGGATTTGTGCAACGGCGAGATCGTTGCTGACGAGATCAGCCGCCGTGCGGCGTTCGAGATGGTGAGCACGATGCTCAAAAAGGCGCTGGCGCGATTGACGCGGCACGCTCAAGTCCGAGCTCTTCCATCTTGAGCGTTTGCGCAACCTGGACGAACTGCAGACCAGTCTGGCACGCTACATCCACTATTACAACCACGATCGCATCAAACTCAAACTAAAAGGGCTGAGTCCTGTGCAATACAGGACCCAGCCCAGACAGCCCTAGCTTTCCGAAACTGTCCAACTTTGCGGGGCCGGTTCAGGTTTAAGCCGGGTAAAGGTTATAGGCCGCTGGCGTACAATATGTCCCGAACCTTGGCGGTACCTCAATACGTGGCGGAGGGGCGAACCACGTATCTCAAATCGAATAAATCGTTGATCTGAATTGGAGATAAATTGATGGCTGTTAGCGCGACACCCCTTGCGACGTATTCGCTTTCTTCTGAGCAAAAGGAAATCTGGCTCGCGCAGCAGCTTCATCCAGACATTCCAGCCTACAACATTGCCCAATACACAGTGATCGAAGGCGCGATTGATCCGGCTGTGTTTGAAGCCGCATTGTGCCAAGTCATCGGTGAGGTGGACAGCCTGCGCTTGCAATTTGTCGATAGTAGCGAGGGGCTGCGGCAGACAATTGGCTCACCCGCATGGTCGATGTCGGTGTTGGATCTTAGTACAGAGGCTAATCCTCACACAAGCGCGCAAGCCTGGATGCGCGCCGATTATGAGCAGCCGGTGGACCTCGTGCAAGGCCCGCTCTTTTGCTATGCGTTACTGAAAGTCGCTTCTGAACAATGGATTTGGTATCAGCGTTACTGCCATATCATCATAGATGGCTATGGCGCTATGCTCATCGCGCAACGCGTCGCGCGGATGTACAGCGCAATGCGCGCAGGCAAGAAGCCTGAGCCGTGTGCGTTTGGCTCGGTTCTGCAGCTGTTGGGCAGCGATGCGCAGCAGGCGTCCGCTCAGCGAGAACGAGACGAAGCGTATTGGCTCAAGCAATGCGCCGATTGGACCGAGCCCACGACGCTGGTGAGTCGTGCCGCACCACTCTTGCAGCACCGGCTGCGTCAGACAGCTTACCTGCCGACTCAGGCGCTGGGCGACTTTATGTCGGATACAGGTCGTTTAGCCCAGATTCTCACAGTTGCGCTGGCCGTGTATTTGTATCGGATGACCGGCGTGCAGGACGTGGTGCTGGGCTTGCCAGTGACGGCTCGCTTGGGCGCGGATCGGTACATCCCCGGCACGCTGGCGCATGATATCCCGCTGCAGTTCACAATGCAGTCGGGAATGAACTTGTCGTCATTGCTGCAGCAAGCTGCGCAGCAGATCCAGCGCGGCTTCCGAGGTCAACGCTACCCGAGCGAGGCGCTACGGTGCCGATTGGGGCTGCCTCCAGGACAAGCGCTATTCGGTGCCACGGTTAATGTGATGCCGTTCGACTACGATATGTCGTTCGATGGTTATCCGTCGACGAACCATAATCTGCTCAATGGTCCGGTTGACGACCTGGTGCTCGACGTCTATTGGGCCCCGGGCAGTAGTCAATTACGGATCGACTTTAACGCGAATCCCGCATGCTATACGGTGAAAGAGCTCGACGCGCATCAGCGTCGGTTCGTTCGGTTCGTACACGCGCTGGCTGCGAATGCAACGCAACCGATTGGCCGGATCGATCTGCTTGATGCTGAAGAGCGGCATCGGCTGCTGGTGGAGTGGAACGCGACACAACAGGATTATCCATCGCATCGGTGTATTCACCAATTGTTCGAAGCGCAGGTCGAGCGCACGCCCCAGGCGCCGGCGTTGGTGGTTGAAGAGCGGACGCTGAGCTACGCGCAGCTCAATGCACAGGCGAATCGCTTGGCGCATCAGCTGATTGAATTGGGCGTTCAGCCGGACACGCGCGTAGCGTTGTGCGTGGCACGCTCACCGGCAATGATCGT
>NZ_PRDW01000011.1 GCF_002927045.1 Mycetohabitans endofungorum
GCGCTTGGGGAGAATGTGTTTGACGGGTTTATAGTTGACTGGCTACTGGAGACGGGCACGGCCGAAGCGATTATCCAGTCGATCCGGCAGTCGCGCCACGGCGACGCGCCCATTTTGTTGCTCACGGGTAAGCTGGTGACAGGCGAGGCGAACGAGGATGAGGTGGCGCGGGTGATCCAGCAATACGACGTGAAACCCTTTGAAAAGCCGGCGCGACTGAACTGGGTGGCTGTGGAACTGGCGCGCCGGCTCAAGGCGGGGGGGCATCTGGCTAAGGCCGCGGGGTGTGATGCAGATAGATGACGCCCTGCCATACCAATTCGCCGACGTGATGATCGCCGAGCGTGCCACGACGTTGATCCAGCATGAGTGGGGACCATCCATAACAAACGAGTCGCTGCGCTGCAAACAGTGCCGGGGGAAAACCGCTTGCCGTGCAACACGGTAGGCGGCAGCGACGCCGCGCCTGCGTGGCTGTATCGTGCGTTGCTGCTGCAACAGCGGTGTGGCACATCGCGGCGATGCAATGGGGAGGCACCCATTTCGAGCTTCATGTACCACTAGGGTAAATGCTAGTTGTTACTGGGGAGGTGATTGTTTAATCTTCAAACCGTTCGACGCACCGCATTGCAGTGGAGAACGAGGAGACAAGTGGCGTAAAGCGCCCGAAAACGAAAGCGCTGTTGGATAAATGTCCAACAGCGCTTTTTATTTGCACCGTCGATTAATGTTTATTAGACAATTGCGTGATCGCCGATTGTATGTCAGCCACGATTCAAGAGGCCGTGTCACCCGGTGTGACTGTTGCGTGTGCCGGGCACGGTCACCATCATGATGACTGTTACGATCGTGCCCGGACTGCGCTTACCCTGCGCCGGCGGCCGCACCTGTCGTCACGATCGCGCTTGCCGCAGGCACGCTGCACCGCCGCACTCGCTATGCAAAATTACATAACCGGTCGATTGGGTATAGCGAGCCTGACGTGGACCAACCCGATTGTATGATGCGCGGCAGCTGTGCGGGCGAGACCGGTGTACGTCCGATCATTATGCACGATGCGGTATTAGCGCAACGGGCGTATGGAGAATCACGAAATGGAGGAGAGCGTGAGATCTGGTCGACTTAAAAGCGTGCACCGATTCGCCGTCTTTTCTGCGTCATCGCCGGACGGTGCAATGCATGCTCAACATGCCCATTCGCCTGCTGAGTGTCGGGGAAACTACCCGTGGCTTTTCCGAAACAATATTAATAATTTAAATAAGTGGCCAATCAACGGCATACACGCATACATACGGAACCGTGACTTCGCCGCTGCAGGCCTATGCGACTGCGTTTCTGGGCACCCGCTAGGGATCTCGCCATGGATCGGCCTGGTGGCCAGCGTCGTTATCACGGCGCTGGCCGCGCTGACGATCGGCGCCATCATGATGTGGCTGTCCGGGCACTTCCTGCCGCTGGGTACGATTGTTTGGAGCCTTTCTCTGTTCTTCCTGCTCGGCAATATGGAATTGCTGGTCAAGTACGACGGGATCAACGGCATCCCGGCGCTCGAGTTGTTCGGCTGGATATTGGATAGTGACCGCAGCATCTACTACTTGATTTGGATGGTGGTGCTGGCCACGGTCGTGTCGGTGCAAAACCTGCTGAACAGCCGGCCCGGACGTGCAATCCGTGCGTTGCGCGGCGGGGGGGCGCTGGCTGAAGCGATGGGCGTAAACACGACATAGATGAAGATCGTGATTTCGTGTATGCAGCGGTGCTGGCCTCGATTTCGGGCTTCCTGTACACGGCATTTGCAGCGTACCGTCAATCCGACGCCCTTCGGCCTGAACCATGGAATCGAGTTTCTGTTCGTGGCTGTCGTCGGCGGCATTAAGCATGTATGGGGTGCTGTGCTTGGCGCGGTGATCCTGATGGTGCTGCAGGATTGGCTGCAGTCGCTGCTGCCCAAGCTGCTCGGCGAGAATGGTAACTTCTTCAAGGTCATCGTGTTCGGCGTGCTGATGGTGTTGCTGCTGCAATATGCGCGCAACGGCGTCTGGCCTATCATCGTGCGCTTTTTACCGCGAAGTCGCCGGGCGCAAGCGCCGCAGTCAGTCCAGCCGCCGCTGCCGCAACGTGCAAAGCCAACGGCCGGCGAACTGCGGCCTACGCGCGGCGAGATCGCGTTCCGCGGGCAATGCATCGATCGACTCCGTTCGCACGATATCGTCAAGCGGGGCATCGGTCGTACGTTCCACGTGAAATTGCCGTCAACCATGACAGTGGCTCGAAATTGTCACGATTGGCGACCATCTACATGGAACGACTGGCGTATGGCGCAGTATCACGGGAGCTGAACGGCGCGGAGGAGACGTGCCTGCTGGGTGAGGCGGCAATGCAGATCAAGCGCGTGGGGCTGAAGAAGCAGATGTATGACGAAGCTGGCAGCCTCGCCCTGGCCAACGACGGATTCTGAAAATTGCCCGCGCGTTGTGCTATGACCCAACGCTGCTGCTGGACGAGCCGGCAGCCGGGCTGCGATATTAGAAAAAACAGCAGTTTGCCGAGTTGTTGCGTCGCCTCAATACTGAAGGCGTGAGCGTGTTACTGGTCGAGCGCGGCATGGATTTCGTGATGAATTTGATCGACCATTTGGTCAGCATGGAATTCGGGGCGAAGATCGCGGTGGGATTGCCCAACGAAGTGCAAGCAGACCCCGTAGTGCTCGACGTGTATTTGGGGGATAGAGTCTGAAGGCCACCGGTAACAATCTGGATAAAACCATCCTCGACGTGTCGCACTTGGGCGTGCGCTATGGCAAGATCGACGCGCTGCGCGATGCGCACATCAAGGTGGGCGCGGGGCAGAACGTGACGGTCATCGGGCGGACGGCGCGGGCAAGTTCACTTTGCTCAACGCTCTTATGGGATCGTTGCCAAGCACGGGCCACGCTCAGGGCTCGATCCGCTATCTGGGCGAAGACGTCAACGGCATCGAGGTGGAGCGCCGCGTCGCGCGTAGCATGTGTTTAGTGCTTGTGCCTATCGACGCAAGCGTGCCGGAGAACGCCACTACCTGAATCAGACCGAGCCGGTTTTCAGCTTGTTCTTCCGGCTCAAGGAGCGGCGCAAGCAAGCCGCGGGCACGCTGTCCGGCTGGGAGCGATAAATGTTGGCAGTGAGCCGCGCGTTGATGGGCAAGCCCGATCTGTTGATGCTCGACGGGCCCTGGGATTGGCGCCGCTGATCACGAAGGAGTCTTGCATATCATCGCGAACCTGCGCAGGACCGGCGTAGCGACGTTGTTGATTGAGCAGAACGCGCGCGCCGCGTTGCAAACGTCCGATTCGGCTATGTGATAGAGACTGGCGACTTGGTGCGGGATGGCCCGGCGGCATCGCTTATGTTGAATCCTCGCGTGATTGCGACCTACTTGGACCTTGCCAAGAAGACCGCAGCGTAGCGTTTCTTCGCGACCGGCCTTGCGGCTAGGGCCGGCGAGGCGAGGACGCCGAGAAGGGGGGCCGGGCTAACAAGGCCGCTGGGGTCATCCGGTGGCTTTGTCGTTTTCGGCGCAAATCCTCGGGGCGCAATGCCGTGGGCATCAAGTCAGCGCCGCTTCGTCCAGTATGAGGCGATGATTCCGCAGTTGTTTCACGTGAAACACGACGCTTTTTTCACGCATAGGTCGTGCGGGTTAATTCACCAGCGTGGCTGAGCCGCTATAATTCGCTGGTTCCCTTATCTCTTTTGCAGGGGCGCGCACGGTTGCTCGGCGCGTCATCATCATGCTTTACCCCACCGAATTTGATGTCATCGTGGTTGGCGGCGGACATGCCGGCACCGAAGCCGCGCTTGCTTCCGCCCGGATGGGCGCGAAGACGTTGCTGCTGACCCATAACATCGAGACGCTTGGCCAGATGAGTTGCAATCCCTCGATTGGGGGCATTGGTAAAGGACACCTGGTCAAGGAGGTCGATGCTTTGGGTGGGGCAATGGCGGCTGCCACCGATGAAGCCGGAATCCAATTTCGTATTCTCAATTCGTCCAAAGGCCCCGCCGTTCGAGCGACTCGCGCACAAGCCGACCGTATCTTGTACAAGGCGGCGATTCGACGCCGTTTGGAAAACCAACCGAACCTGTGGTTGTTCCAGCAATCCGTTGACGACTTGATCATCGAAGGCGACTGTGTAGCAGGCGCTGTCACGCAGGTCGGCATTCGCTTCCGTTCTCGTGCGGTTGTCTTGACCACAGGCACGTTCCTGGACGGCAAAATCCATGTCGGCCTGAACAACTATACGGGCGGTCGCGCCGGCGATCCGGCCGCGGTGTCGCTGTCAGCGCGCCTGAAGGAACTGAAGCTACCACAGGGACGATTGAAGACCGGCACACCGCCCCGGATCGATGGCCGATCCATCGATTTCTCGAAGCTGGAAGAGCAGCCGGGTGATTTGGATCCAATCCCGGTATTCTCGTTTCTGGGTCGCGTCGATCAGCACCCGCGGCAAGTGCCGTGCTGGGTGACGCATACGAACGCGCGGACGCACGAGATCATCCGTAGTGGTCTGGATCGCTCACCGATGTACACCGGCGTGATCGAAGGCGTAGGCCCCCGCTATTGCCCCTCGATCGAGGACAAGATTCATCGATTCACCACCAAGGACTCCCATCAGATCTTTTTGGAGCCGGAAGGGTTGACGACGAACGAGTTCTATCCGAATGGTGTCTCGACCAGCTTGCCGTTCGACGTGCAACTGAACCTGATTCGTTCGATGAAAGGTCTCGAGCACGCTCATATCCTGCGACCGGGCTATGCAATCGAATATGATTATTTCGATCCACGGGCACTGAAGGCATCGCTGGAGACGAAGGCGATCACAGGATTGTTCTTTGCCGGACAAATCAACGGAACGACCGGGTATGAAGAAGCCGCTGCTCAGGGGCTACTGGCGGGCATCAATGCGGGGCGCTTTGTGCAACAGCGCGATGCATGGGTGCCCCGTCGCGACCAGGCGTACTTGGGTGTGCTCGTCGACGATCTTGTGACGCGGGGCGTCTCTGAGCCTTACCGCATGTTCACCAGCCGGGCTGAATACCGGTTGAGCCTGCGCGAAGACAACGCCGATATGCGGCTGACGGAGGTCGGCCGGGAATTGGGTGTCGTCGACGATGCGCGGTGGGAGGCATTCTCGCGTAAACGCGATGCTGTTTCACGTGAAACAGCCCGTTTGAAGTCGATATGGGTCAATCCTAAGACGTTGCCACAGGAGGATGCGATTGCGTTGCTGGGCAAGCCGATCGACCATGAATACAGCCTGGCGGATTTGTTGCGTCGTCCTGGAGTGGGCTATGACGGCTTGATGGCACTGCAGGCCAGCCGCTATGCGCCACCCGACGTATTGGTCGATGATCCGGGGCTACTCGAGCAGGTCAAGTACCAGATCGAGATCGGGATCAAGTATCAAGGCTATATCGAGCGACAAGCAGGCGAAATCGAGCGAAACGAAGCGCATGAGAACACCCGGCTGCCGGCGGACTTGGATTACGCGCAGGTCCGCGGGTTGTCGTTCGAGGTCCGCCAAAAGCTGAATCATCATCGTCCTGAAACCATTGGCCAAGCCTCACGGATTTCCGGCGTGACACCCGCGGCCATTTCGCTGTTGATGGTTCATCTGAAGAAAGGCCTGGGTCGCTCGACACCGAAAAAAAGCGCGGTGGCGGCGAATACCACTCTCACTGAATCGGAAGCCGTCGATGCCACAACGGGCGCTTCCTCCACTCGGTCTACTGCGCAATGATACGTACCGGGAATGGAGCAGTTCGAAACACGCCCGAAGACTTCGCGGCGCAACGGCCCGAGCTTGAGCGATTGTTGCGTGGCGGTGCCACTGAGCTGGGCGTTCCGCTGTCGGAAGGGCAGATCGGCGGATTGTTGGACTATGTCGGCTTGCTGGCGAAATGGAATGCGGTCTACAACCTGACGGCGATTCGCGAACCGCGCCAAATGGTGATCCAGCACCTGCTCGATTCGCTGGCGATCGTGCCGCATATCGCGTCCCGTTCGCCAGCGTCATTGCTCGATGTCGGTTCGGGCGGTGGTCTGCCAGGGATCGTGATCGCGCTCGCTATGCCGTTCTGCGACGTAGTGACCAACGATATCGTGCACAAGAAAACCGCATTTCAGCAGCAAGCCAAGGGATGCTTGCGCTTGCCGAACCTGTCTATCGTGACCGGCCACGTGCAGACGTTGCGTGCCGAGACTGACGTACCGGGTCGATTCAATGCGATCGTATCGCGCGCGTTTGCGGAGCTGGCCGATTTTGTTACGCTCGCTCGGCATTTGGTCACGCCAGGCGGCGCGTTGTGGGCCATGAAGGGCGTTCGTCCGGATGAGGAGATCGCCCGGTTGCCGGCTGGCGCGACAGTGCGCCAGGTCATTCATCTGACTGTTCCGTCGCTCGATGCCGAGCGTCATCTTGTTGAAATAGCCGTGGAGCCTGAATGAGCGATGCTGACAACACCCTGGCCGAGTCGCGCGTGGTGAACGCGACCAGTCCCGCAGGCCAGCAAGCCGTGGCCAAAATCTTTTGTATCGCGAACCAGAAGGGCGGCGTTGGCAAGACCACGACGTCGGTTAACCTTGCCGCGAGCCTGGTGATGCAGGGACAGCGCGTGTTGCTGATCGATCTCGATCCACAAGGCAACGCGACGATGGGCAGTGGCGTGGACAAGGCCAATTGCGATAACACTGTCTATGAGGTATTGGTCGACGGCGTGGCGATCGCCGATGCCTGCACCCGCGCGCCGACGTCGGGATACGACGTGTTACCGGCGAATCGTGAGCTTGCGGGCGCCGAAGTCGAACTCGTGAGCGCGCCGCAACGCGAGCGACGGCTCAAGGACGCGCTAGCTAAGGTTGCCGATGCTTACGACTTCGTGCTGATCGACTGCCCGCCGGCATTATCGTTGCTGACCCTGAATGGTTTATGCGCGGCACATGGTGTGATCATCCCGATGCAGTGCGAGTACTTCGCGCTCGAGGGATTGTCCGACCTGGTCAATACCATCAAGCAGATTCACGCGAACCTGAATCGCGAGTTGACCGTGATCGGCCTGTTGCGGGTCATGTTCGATCCACGAATCACGCTGCAACAGCAGGTATCAGATCAATTGAAGCAGCATTTTGGCGACAAGGTATTCAATGCGGTGATTCCCCGCAATGTCCGGTTGGCCGAAGCGCCTAGCTATGGGATGCCGGGCATCGTATTCGATGGTGCGTCACGGGGCGCCCAGGCATACCTGCAATTCGGTGCAGAAATGATTGAGCGCGTGCGTGCGCTATAGGGCTTGTTTGCGCATGGACAGGTCGGGTGAAACAGGCGTCGCGGCGGAGCCGCGTCGTGAGGGACGATGATGAACGCAGCAGCAGTCAAGAAGAAGGGATTGGGTCGGGGCCTCGATGCACTGCTCGGGGGCAGTGCCGACATTACCGAGGCCGTCAAGCAGCAGGGCTTGCCGAGCGTGCTGCCGCTGGACCGGCTGCAACCCGGCAAATACCAGCCGCGCACGCGGATGGACGAAGGTGCATTACAGGAGCTTGCTGCGAGCATCCGCGCGCAGGGGTTGATGCAGCCAATTCTGGTGCGACCGGTGGCGGCGCAGCGCTATGAGATCATTGCCGGGGAGCGGCGCTTTCGCGCGGCACGGCTCGCCGGCCTCGACGAGGTGCCGGTGCTGGTCAAGCAGGTCGCGGACGAAGCGGCGGCCGCGATGGCGCTGATCGAGAATATTCAGCGCGAGGATCTCAATCCGCTCGAGGAGGCGCAGGGCATCCAGCGACTGCTCGACGAATTCAAGTTCACGCACGAGCAAGCAGCCGAGTCGCTCGGACGCTCGCGTAGCGCGGTGTCGAACCTGCTGCGATTGCTCAATCTGGCACAGCCGGTTCAGACCATGCTGCTGGCGGGCGATCTCGACATGGGACATGCCCGGGCACTGTTGGCAGTGGATGGTGCGACCCAGATCACGTTGGCGAACCAGGTGGTCAACCGCCGATTGTCGGTCCGTGAAACGGAGAAGCTAGTTGCGGCCACTGCCAAGGAGGCACCGCCATCGGCCAAGCGGGCGAGCCAGGAGCGCAGCCGTGACATCATGCGGCTCGAAGAGGAGGTGTCTGACCTGGTCGCGGCCACGGTCAGGATTAAGATGGGCCGACGTGGCCGTGGGCAGCTGACAATCGACTTTGGCAGCCTCGATGCATTGGATGGCATCCTGTTACGCCTGCGTCGCGACGCAACTGCGTGAAGCTGCCTCACCAGGAGTCGTCGCGCCTCGTGCAACGCGCGCAGCCCGACGCTGTGCCACGCGGCACGGGCGCCGCCTATCGCCGGATCCGTCGCGTTATCGTGGCAGTGCGTCGCGGGTTTGCTAAGGAGCCCATACTGGCGACGCTGGTCGCTGCGTTCGTACTATTGCAGTGCGTTTACCCGCAGCCCTGGCGCACCATGCCGGCCCAAGTCGACTGGCAAACCGTGATGACGCTGGCTGGTCTGCTGATGCTGACCAAAGCGGTCGAATATTCAGGATTTCTGACATGGGCGTCGCATCGCCTGGTGCGTCGTATCCATAGTGAACGGGGCCTCGCGTTGTGGCTGCTCGCCGCCGGCTTGTCAACGCTGCTCACCAATGACGTTGCGTTATTTGTGGTCGTTCCCTTGATGCTGTCGCTGCATGCGCTCGTGCCGCTGCCCGTCGGCCGCCTGGTGGTCCTCGTGGCTTTGGCGGTCAATGCCGGCTCCATCCTGACGCCGTTCGGCAACCCGCAGAACCTGTTCCTGTGGCAGCGCAGCGGCGAGTCGTTTCTCGCGTTTATCGTCGCGCTTGCGCCGCTGTGCGCCGCGCTGATGGCCGTGCTGGTGGCGTTGACGCTGGTGATCTGCCGCTCGCGGCCATTGGACCTGTCGCGTGATCCATTGCCGGGCACGCTTGATTGGCCGTTGTTTTGCGCCGCCGTGGCCTCGTTTGCCGGCTTCGTGGCGCTGGCCGACGCACATCACGCCGGAATCGGCCTTGCGTTGGTGGCACTGGGCTTGGGGGCGTGGCGGCGCGATATTGTGATGCGCATCGACTGGCTGTTACTGCTGATCTTCGTGCTGATGTTCGTCGTGCTGCGCAGTGCTGCGTCGCTGCCGATCGTGCACCGGCTGCTGGCGGGCGCCGATCTCACGCGGCCGGGGCCAGCCTACCTTGCCGGCGCACTGGTGTCGCAGCTCGTTAGCAATGTGCCGGCTGCGATCATGCTCGCCGAGTTCTCGCAGGATTGGCGCGCGCTCGCATTCGGCGTCAGCGTTGGCGGCTTTGGCATCGCGATCGGTTCGCTGGCGAACCTCATTGCGATGCGTCTGGTCGGCGCGCATGGCTGCTGGTGGCGCTTTCACGCGATTTCGCTGCCATTTTACGTGCTTGCGTTGCTGCTGGGCGGGGTATTGTTATAGCGCAGGCGTGCCCCATGACGCATGTCCGCGTTAGCGTGCAGTAAGGAAAAACCTGCGGCAAACGATGCTGCGCATCGCTGCACGCCGGGCCGGATGCGCGCGTGCCGGCGGCAATAAAGCCTTGAATAGGCTGCAACAATCGCTTACAATCGCCCGGATTTATCAGCTTGCCTACCCCGAAAGGCGCGCGTAAGCGTGGTGGGGCTGCAAAGGATTTGTGATGACGACCGGCGTACCGGAAAACGAGCGTGATCCGGCCGTTGCGTCGGGTTCGGCGCCATCGCCTTGCAAGCCATCAAACCGGCCCGCCACTGCGCGCAACGATTGGGACGACGAGCTGGAAGATAACGACATCGTTCCGCTCACCCGGGGCGAAGCCGAACGTATGTTCGGGCCGCAGGTGAGCCGTCCATCGCGTGTCACGCCGACGAAGGTCGTGGCAGCGCAAATGGTTGTATCCCTGGCAGCGGCGCTCGCGTGGTGGCTGTTTTCAAAGTCGCCGGGTCATGCTGCGCTGTCCGCGGTGTTGGGCGGGGCGATATGCTGGGTGCCGAGTGCGTTGTTCGCGGCACGCCTGAGGAGGAAGGGCAGCACCGAGAGCATTCTTGCCTGGGTGCTGGGCGAGGCGGTCAAGATCGCATCGACAGTCGCGATGTTTGTTGCGACCGCAATGCTGTATCGGAACGTCCACTGGCTGGCGCTGCTTGTCACCTACCTCATTGCGCTGAAAACGTACTGGCTCGCGCTGGCATGGCGCTGAGCGGTGCGGTACCCGACGAAGCAGGTTTTCGATTTATTGGATTGACACGTCATGGCCGCTAGCGCAGGAACGCATCTGGATCCGTCCGAGTATATCCAGCACCACTTACAGAATTTCGCGACGAAGCACCAGACTTCGATTGTTGACTTTTCGATCATCAACCTCGACACGTTGTTCTGGTCGATTGCGATGGGGCTTGTCACGATCGTGATACTGGCGATTGCTGCGCGCGCCGCGACACCAGGTGTTCCGGGCCGTTTCCAATGCGCAATCGAAATGCTGGTCGAAATGGTCGAGGACCAGTCCAAGGCAATCGTCCATGGCAATCGCCGCTTTATCGCCCCGCTGGCGCTGACCGTGTTCGTCTGGGTTGCGTTGATGAATTCGCTGGACTTTGTTCCAGTCGACCTGCCGGGCCGCATCATCGAATGGATCGGCCTGTCGAACACGGTTTCACATCATCGGCTCGTGCCGACCGCCGACTTGAACGGCACGCTGGGTATCGCGCTCGGCGTGCTCGTGCTGATGTTGTATTACAACGTGAAGATCAAGGGGCCTGGCGGCTTTGTACGTGAGCTAGTGTCGGCGCCATTCGGCTCGAACCCGTTGCTTTGGTTGCCGAACCTGTTGCTTAACCTCATCGAGTTTCTCGCGAAGACCGTTTCGCTCGGCATGCGGTTGTTCGGCAACATGTACGCAGGCGAACTGCTGTTCCTGCTGATCGCGCTGCTAGGCAGTATCTGGAGCTTTGGTGCGGACACCACGGTGTTCGGCTTTGTCGGTCACGTGCTCGCTGGCAGCATCTGGGCGATCTTCCACATCCTGATCGTGCTGTTACAAGCCTTCATTTTCATGATGCTGACGCTGGTTTACCTCGGCCAGGCACATGACGCTCACTAAAGCGCCCCCGGCCTAACAAGTTCAGATTTTCAGTTCTCAAGTCTTTTAAAAAAGGAGTGATCATGCAAGCTTTCATCGCCAACATCCAAGGTCTGACCGCTATCGGTATCGGCATCATCATCGGCCTGGGTGCGATCGGTGCCTGCCTCGGTATCGCGTTGATGGGTGGCAAGTACATCGAAGCGTGCGCGCGCCAGCCGGAATTGATGAACCCGCTGCAGACCAAAATGTTCCTGCTTGCAGGTCTGATCGACGCGGCGTTCCTGATCGGTGTCGGTGTGGCCATGCTGTTTGCGTTTGCGAACCCACTGCTGTCCAAGCTCGCTGGCTAAGGTTTTCGGTTACCACGCGCCGCATGATGCGCGGCGTATTGAAGAAACGGGCGCGAGCTTCGCTAGATCCTGCGAACGCGCCCGCTTTCAATTCCGGCAAAGCTATCGTTAAGGAAACACCGTGAATCTGAACGCAACTTTGATTGCGCAAATGGTCGTGTTCCTGGTCCTCGCGTGGTTCACGATGAAGTTCGTGTGGCCACCGCTGATCAGCGCGCTCGACGAACGTGCGAAGAAGATCGCCGATGGGCTGGCCGCCGCCGACAAGGGCAAGACGGAACTTGAGGCAGCACACAAGCGGATCGACCAGGAATTGGTGAACGCGCGCAATGAAGGGCAGCAGCGCATCGCGGAGGCGGAAAAGCGCGCGCAGCTCGTGGCCGACGAGATCAAGCGCAACGCACAGGCTGAAGCGGCGCGGATCATCGCGCAAGCGAAGGCCGAAGCCGAGCAACAAGTGGTCAAGGTCCGCGACGCGTTGCGCGGCGATGTTGCCGCATTGGCGGTCAAGGGTGCTGAGCAGATCTTGAAGCGCGAAATCGACCAGAACGCGCACGCCGAACTGCTGAACCAACTGAAAGCCGAGCTCTGATCATGGCCGAACTAGCAACCATCGCCCGTCCGTACGCCGAGGCGCTGTTTGGCGTAGCGTCGACCGATCGAGCCGCCGATCTGGCCGCCTGGTCTGCACTGGTGCAGGAGTTGGCGCAGGTTGCGCGTCTTCCCGAGGTGCTTTCGATTGTGTCGAGCCCGAAGGTGGGCCGCCAGCAAGTCGTCGACGTGCTACTTGCCGCGCTGAAGTCGCCGGCAAAGGACTCGTCTGCCGCGAAGAACTTTGTGCAGATGCTGGTGGAAAACCACCGGGTTCAGTTGCTGCCCGAAATCGCTGCCCAGTTCGATGCATTGAAGAATGCACACGAAGGTGCGGCCGACGTGACCATCGAGAGTGCGTTTGCGCTGGACGGGCAGTCGCTTGCCGATCTGGTCGCGGCGCTTGAGCGCAAGTTCCAGCGCAAGCTGAAGCCGGCGGTAAAGCTCGAGCCTGCACTAATTGGCGGCGTGCGGGTGACGGTCGGTGACGAAGTGCTCGATACCTCGGTCCGCGCGCGGCTCGCGGCGATGCAAACGGCGTTGACCGCATAACCGAATTGCGATCCGCCAGCGTCAAGCCAACGCGACGCGCAACAGAATTGAACATCAGGAGCGATTATGCAACTCAACCCCTCTGAAATCAGCGAGCTGATCAAGAGCCGGATCCAGGGACTGGAGGCCGACGCTGACGTCCGCAATCAGGGAACTGTGGTCTCCGTGACCGACGGTATCGTCCGCATCCACGGTCTGTCGGACGTGATGCAAGGCGAAATGCTGGAGTTTCCGGGCAACACGTTCGGCTTGGCGCTGAATCTGGAGCGCGACTCGGTCGGCGCGGTGATTCTCGGTGAATTCGAACACATCTCCGAAGGCGACACGGTCAAGACGACGGGCCGCATCCTTGAGGTGCCGGTCGGTCCGGAACTGATTGGCCGCGTCGTCGACGCGCTGGGCAACCCAATCGATGGCAAGGGTCCGATCAACGCGAAGACCACCGATGCGATCGAAAAGATTGCGCCGGGTGTGATCTGGCGTAAATCGGTGTCCGAGCCGGTGCAGACCGGTCTGAAGTCGATCGATTCGATGGTGCCGATCGGCCGTGGCCAGCGCGAGCTGATCATCGGCGACCGCCAGACCGGCAAGACTGCCGTGGCCGTTGACGCGATCATCAACCAGAAGGGCAAGAACCTGACGTGTATCTACGTCGCGATCGGCCAGAAGGCGTCGTCGATCATGAACGTCGTGCGCAAGCTCGAAGAGCATGGCGCAATGGACTACACAATCGTCGTGGCCGCCTCGGCATCTGATTCTGCCGCGATGCAATTTATCGCGCCGTACGCCGGCTGCACGATGGGCGAATACTTCCGCGATCGCGGCCAGGACGCGCTGATCATCTATGACGACTTGACCAAGCAAGCGTGGGCGTACCGCCAGATCTCGCTGCTGCTGCGTCGTCCGCCAGGCCGCGAGGCGTATCCTGGCGACGTGTTCTATCTGCACTCGCGTCTGCTCGAGCGGGCAGCCCGTGTGTCCGAAGAATATGTCGAGAAGTTGACGAACGGCGAAGTGAAGGGCAAGAGCGGCTCACTGACTGCGCTGCCGGTGATTGAGACGCAGGCCGGTGACGTGACTGCGTTCGTGCCGACCAACGTCATCTCGATTACCGATGGTCAGATCTTCCTGGAAACCGATTTGTTCAACGCCGGTATCCGTCCCGCGATCAACGCCGGTATCTCGGTGTCGCGGGTCGGTGGCGCGGCGCAGACGAAGGTGATCAAGAAGCTGTCCGGCGGCATCCGTACCGACTTGGCGCAGTATCGCGAACTTGCGGCGTTTGCGCAATTTGCGTCGGACCTGGACGAAGCGACCCGCAAGCAGCTCGAGCGTGGCCGTCGCGTCACGGAACTGCTCAAGCAGCCGCAGTATCAGCCGCTGCAGGTTTGGGAACTGGCGGTCGCGCTGTTCGCCGCGAACAACGGCTACCTGGACGACCTGGAAGTGAAGCACGTGCTGCCGTTCGAAAAGGGCCTGGGCGAGTTCCTGAAGACTAGCCATGCCGCGCTGATCAAGCGTATCGAAGACAACAAGGACTTGGCGAAGGACGATGAGGCTGCGCTGCATGCGGCGATCAAGGACTTCAAGAAGTCCGGCGCTTACTGATCTCGGGAACGCGGACAGAATGCGGCCTGCATCGTGCGCTGTCACGACGGGCCGCGCCGCTTCGGACAAGGAGTAAGCAATGGCTGGCATGAAGGAAATCCGCGGCAAGATCAAGAGCGTGCAGAACACGCGCAAGATCACCAAGGCGATGGAAATGGTGGCCGCGTCGAAGATGCGACGCGCGCAGGAACGCATGCGGGCGGCCCGTCCGTACGCCGACAAGGTTCGCGATATTGCCGCGCATATGAGCGAGGCGAATCCGGAGTATCGTCACCCGTTCATGGTGAAGAACGCCGGCGCGAAGACGGCGGGCGTCATCGTGGTGACCACCGACAAGGGCTTGTGCGGCGGCATGAACACGAACGTGCTGCGTGCGCTGGTGCAGAAGTTTAAGGACCTCGACGCACAGGGCATCAAGACTGAGTCGAGCGCAATCGGCGGCAAGGGCCTCGCCTTTTTAAACCGTTTTGGCGGCAAGGTCGTGTCGCAGGTCACGCATCTGGGCGATACCCCGCACTTGGAGAAGTTGATCGGTGCGATCAAGGTCCAGCTCGACCGGTATTCGCAAGGCGAGTTGTCGGCGGTGTACCTGGCTTACACACGTTTCGTCAATACGATGAAGCAGGAGCCGGTGATCGAGCAACTGTTGCCGTTGACCGACGAACGCTTCGAGAAGCGCGCGGATGAAGACCCGACGCCGAAGTCGTCGTGGGACTACATCTACGAGCCCGATGCGCAGGCGGTGGTTGATGACCTGCTGGTGCGCTATGTGGAAGCGCTGGTGTACCAAGCCGTGGCCGAGAACATGGCGTCCGAGCAATCGGCGCGGATGGTGGCGATGAAGGCGGCATCCGACAATGCGAAGACGGTGATCAACGACCTGCAGCTCGTCTACAACAAGAGCCGTCAGGCAGCGATCACGAAGGAACTGTCGGAGATCGTCGGCGGTGCGGCGGCGGTTTGAGCCCCGCGCGGACGAAGCCCGGAACCACGCGCCGCGCGCGGGGAAAGAATCAAGTATCTAAAGGAAATGCGATGAGTACTACTGCTTTGGTAGAAGGCAAGATCGTACAGTGCATCGGCGCCGTTATCGACGTGGAGTTCCCGCGCGAGCAGATGCCGAAGATCTACGACGCACTGATTCTGGAAGGCAGCGATTTGACGCTCGAAGTCCAGCAGCAACTCGGCGACGGCGTTGTGCGCACGATCTGCTTGGGATCGTCCGAAGGCTTGCGCCGTGGGCTGACGGTGAAGAACACGGGCAACCCGATCACCGTGCCGGTCGGCACGCCGACGCTCGGTCGGATCATGGACGTGCTCGGCCGGCCGATCGATGAAGCGGGCCCGATCTCGCACGAGAACACGCGTTCGATCCATCAGAAGGCACCGGCGTTTGACGAACTGTCGCCATCGACGGAGCTGCTTGAAACGGGCATCAAGGTGATCGACTTGATCTGCCCGTTTGCAAAGGGCGGGAAAGTGGGGTTGTTCGGCGGTGCCGGCGTGGGCAAGACCGTGAACATGATGGAGTTGATCAACAACATCGCGAAGGAGCACGGCGGTTACTCCGTGTTCGCCGGTGTCGGTGAGCGTACCCGCGAAGGGAACGACTTCTATCATGAAATGAAGGACTCGAACGTCCTGGATAAGGTCGCGCTGGTGTACGGCCAGATGAACGAGCCGCCGGGTAACCGCCTGCGCGTGGCGTTGACGGGCCTGACGATGGCCGAGCACTTCCGTGACGAAGGCCGCGACGTGCTGTTCTTCGTCGACAACATCTACCGGTTCACGCTGGCAGGTACAGAAGTGTCGGCGCTGTTGGGCCGGATGCCGTCCGCAGTGGGTTACCAGCCGACGCTCGCCGAGGAAATGGGCAAGCTGCAGGAGCGCATTACGTCGACGAAGACCGGCTCGATCACATCGGTGCAGGCCGTGTACGTTCCGGCGGATGACTTGACTGATCCGTCGCCGGCGACCACGTTCGGCCACTTGGATGCCACCGTCGTGTTGTCGCGTGACATCGCGTCGCTCGGTATCTACCCGGCGGTCGATCCGCTCGATTCGACGTCGCGCCAGATCGACCCGAACGTAATTGGCGAGGAGCACTACAAGATCACGCGCAACGTGCAGCAGACGCTGCAACGCTTCAAGGAACTGCGTGACATCATCGCGATTCTCGGGATGGACGAACTGTCGCCGGAAGACAAGCTTACGGTGGCTCGTGCGCGTAAGATCCAGCGCTTCCTGTCACAGCCGTTCCACGTGGCAGAAGTGTTCACGGGCTCGCCTGGCAAATACGTGCCGCTGAAGGAAACGATCCGCGGCTTCAAGATGATCGTCGATGGCGAGTGCGATCATCTGCCGGAGCAGGCGTTCTACATGGTGGGTACGATCGACGAAGCTTTCGAGAAGGCAAAGAAGATCTAATCGGTCGGGTGTTCGTATCGGGGAGGCGTCCTCTTGTTGAGGGCGCCGGGATAGTCAAAACTGACCGTTCTCACCCCAGCGATTCACGCTCAACCAGGAGTCGATATGGCAACCATCAAAGTAGATGTCGTCAGCGCCGAGGAAAGTATTTTCTCGGGACACGCGAGATTCGTCGCGCTGCCGGGCGAAGCGGGTGAGCTGGGCATCCTGCCCGGCCACACGCCACTCATCACGCGTATCCGCCCGGGCTCCGTGCGTATCGAGGACGAAAATGGCGACGAGCAGTTCGTGTTCGTTGCCGGCGGCATCCTCGAAGTGCAGCCCGGCGCGGTGACGGTGCTCGCGGACACCGCGATCCGTGGCGCGGAACTGGACGAGGCGAAGGCCGAGCAGGCGCGCAAGCGTGCCGAAGAGGCCTTGCAAAACACCGACTCGAACCTCGAGTACGCTACGGCACAAGCCGAGCTGGCCTATGCCACTGCTCAACTTGCGGCCATCGCGCAACTGCGTCGTCGTCGCGGACAGCATTGACCCGGACGTAGCTGCGGCAAGCGCGCGGCCGCGCCAGTCTGAACGGACCCACATCGAACGATGTGGGTTTTTTTTCGCCTTTTCGAGCGTTGCAGTTGCACCCGGGTTTCAATCGATGTCCAATGGGATATTGCACGGTCACAACCCGATTGAAAGTTTCCCAATACGTCAACGTTCCCCTGAACGAATCAGAGGATAAAACCGGAGACGATCATGGCCACTGCACTCGTCTTGCCGCCGGCGCAAATCGAGCCTAAGGACGGTTGGTCCTATGTTCGTGGCCGTACCGATGTCCCACTGTCCGGGGCGACGGTGGGCGAGTTCCTTGGGCAGACCGCGCAACGCTTCGCTGACCGTCTGGCCGTCGTGTTCCGGGAGCAGGGCGTGCGCTGGACATGGCGCGAATTCTCCCAGGAGGTCGACGTGTTGGCTGCCGGGTTGGCGTCGCTGGGCATTGGCAAGGGGGACCGAGTCGGCATTTGGTCGCCGAACCGCGTCGAATGGCTGGTTACGCAGTTTGCGACCGCGCGCATCGGCGCGATCCTCGTCAACATTAACCCCGCCTATCGGCTGGCCGAACTCGACTATGCATTGAACAAGGTTGGCTGCCGCGCGATTGTGGCCGCGGAGCAATTCAAGACGTCGCGGTATCTCGAAATGTTGCAGACGCTCGCACCGGAACTTGCGCAGCATGCGCCGGGGGAACTGCGGGCAGCGCGCCTGCCCGAGCTGCGCCACGTGATCAGGATGGGCACTGGCCAGACGCCGGGCATGCTGCGCTACGACGATCTGGTGCAGCAAGGACGCAGCCGCCTGGACATGGCGCAGCTCGCCGCGATAAGCGGCACGCTCGATGCGCATGACCCGATCAACATTCAGTTCACCAGCGGCACCACCGGCAACCCGAAGGGCGCTACGTTGACCCATCGCAATATCGTTAATAACGCGCGCTTCATTGCGATGTCGATGCGTCTGAGCGAGCAGGACCGGTTGTGTATCCCGGTGCCGCTGTATCACTGTTTCGGCATGGTGCTCGCGGTGCTCGCCTGTGTGTCCACCGGTGCCGCGATGGTATTCCCAGCGGAAGGGTTCGATCCGGCGGCCACGCTTGCCGCAGTGGCGCTCGAGCGATGCACGGCGCTGCACGGCGTGCCGACGATGTTTATTGCCGAGCTTGACCACCCCGATTTCGAGCAATATGACTTGAGCCAGCTGCGCACTGGCATCATGGCTGGCTCACCGTGTCCGATCGAAACGATGAAGCGGGTTGTCGCACGCATGCACCTGGGCGAAATCACGATTGCGTATGGGATGACAGAGACGAGCCCTGTGTCATTCCAGAGTTCGACGTCAGACCCGCTCGAAAAGCGCACCACGACAGTGGGCCGGATCCAGCCGCACCTGGAGGCGAAGATCATTGATGCGCTGGGCAATATCGTGCTGGTCGGGCAGACCGGTGAGCTTTGCACCAAAGGCTATTCGGTGATGCAGGGCTATTGGGACGACGACAAAAAGACGCGCGAGTCGATCATCGACGGCTGGATGCATACGGGCGACCTGGCGACCCTGGACGCTCAGGGGTACTGTAATATCGTAGGACGGCTCAAGGACATGGTGATTCGTGGCGGCGAGAACATCTATCCGCGGGAGATCGAGGAATTCTTGTTTCGATATCCGAAGATACAGTCGGTGCAGGTCTTCGGGGTGCCGGACGCGCAATATGGCGAGGAGTTGTGCGCCTGGATCGTGTTGCGGCCCGGCGAGACGGCGACCGAGCAGGACATCCGGGACTTTTGCCATGGCCAGATCGCTCACTATAAAATTCCGAAATACGTCCGATTCGTGTCGGACTTGCCGATGACGGTAACGGGCAAGGTGCAGAAATTCGTGATGCGCGCCAAGATGATCGACGAGTTGAAGCTATCGTCGGAGAAGACCGCGTAGGCAGCCAGCGCGGGCAAAAAAAAGCGGGCTCAAAGCCCGCTAAAAACCACACGCTACGGGGTTAGCGCGAGGAGACCATGGGTGGCGTTGCGTTACCGCGTCTGACGCGGCTCCAACAAGGATGCCCCTGCGCAAGAGGGCTTCGGCAGTGCCGACCGGTCTTCACGCGTCGTATCCGCTCATACGACACATCAGACCACATCCGTGTTGGAGCCCATCGGAAGCATTCTGAGCGAAACCCGCCACGCGTGGGGTAACAAAGTGTTTCAGGTTGTAACGTCCTTCCGATTGTTATTTGCAAGTGGATTGTTTCCGTAATCCGACTGTCGCTGCGCGCGTCCGTTAAAATGGTGCTTTTCCCGGGCAGAGCGCACCGTGCCTCACAATCTCGCCAACGATACTTTCCTGCGCGCACTGCGGCGCGAACCGACTGAGTACACGCCGATCTGGTTGATGCGCCAGGCGGGCCGCTATTTGCCCGAGTACAACGCCACACGCGCCCGTGCGGGCAGTTTCCTCGGTTTGGCCAAGCAGCCTGACTACGCGACCGAGGTGACGCTACAGCCACTCGATCGCTACGCGCTCGATGCGGCCATCCTATTCTCGGACATTCTGACGATCCCCGATGCGATGGGGCTGGGGCTCGAATTCACGCCCGGCGAGGGGCCGCGCTTCGCGCGCCCGGTGCGCACCGAGGCCGACGTCGCCCGGCTTGCAGTGCCTGACATCGATGCGACGTTACGCTACGTGACCGATGCGCTTGCGCAGATCCGTCGCGCGTTGACCGGTGTCGACGGCCGCCAGCGCGTGCCGCTGATCGGCTTTTCTGGCTCGCCGTGGACGCTGGCGTGCTACATGGTCGAGGGCGGTGGCAGTGACGACTTCCGTACCGTGAAGTCGATGCTGTATGCCAGGCCCGATCTGATGCACCGGATCCTGGAGGTCAATGCGCGCGCGGTCGCCGATTATCTGAACGCACAGATCGATGCCGGCGCGCAAGCGGTGATGATCTTCGATACCTGGGGCGGCGTGCTGGCCGACCGCATTTACCAGTCGTTTTCACTGCAGTACATGTCCCGGGTCGTCGCGGCGCTCAAGCGCGAACATGACGGCGAGCACGTCCCCGTGATTGCCTTTACCAAGGGCGGCGGGCAGTGGCTTGAAGCCATTGCCGCGAGCGGCGTCGATGCGGTGGGCTTGGACTGGACCGTTGATCTGGCGCGGGCGCGGACGCGAGTGGGCGGCCAGGTTGCCTTGCAAGGCAATCTTGACCCGAACGTGTTGTTTGCCCCGCCCGAAGTGATTCGCGCGCAGGCCCGGCAAGTGCTGGACGCTTACGGCAATCACCCAGGGCACGTATTCAACCTCGGGCATGGCATCTCGCAATTCACGCCAGCGCAGGCGGTCACCGAACTGGTCGACGAAGTACACCAGTACAGCCGCGCGATGCGCGCCGGCGAATGACCGCCGGTCGTTGCGGCAATGCCATAGCGTGGGCTCTGGTCGTCTGGGGCCCAGACTCGCGCAAACTGCGGTAACCGCGACTTGTCAAGACCTGCCGACGGCCACTTATACACATTTTTTCGCCACCTTTGCTGCGCTGCGGATTTTGGTGTAGCACGGTAGCATCACGTGCAGCCTATTTGAATAAGTCATTGATTTGTAAGGAACTCAAATCGAGCCGACGCAATGCCCGATTTCGGCGAAAGGCGCGCCACTTGGTCGTTCCACGGGGGTGGCCGCGGGTTTTTACACAAAGTTATCCACAGGGTGCCGAGCGACCATAAATTGTTACGATGAATCCATGGCTTAGCGGTGGTTGCGATGTTTTACTTTAACTTCACGCTGAACTGTCCCTTATTTTGGTGACGCTTCGCCGCGCCGGCTCGGACCGCTGTGGCTGCGCTGACACACGACCCATGCAACCGACGCTTTTTCGTTACGTCCGAGTCGCGCTGGACCATCCGCTTTCGGCGCTGTACGACTACCGCTGGACCTTGCCGTTGCAGCCGCTGCCCGGCATGCTTGTGCAAGTGCCATTTGGTCGCCGGCAGACAGTGGGACTGGTTATCGAGGTCGCGGATGAGACTGACGTGCCACAGGATCGATTGCGAGACGTCCAAAGCGCGTGCATCGATTGTCCGCCGCTGAGCGCGGACTGGCTTCAATTGATCGCGTTTGCCGCAGATTACTATCAGCGCGGCCGCGGCGAGGTAGCGTTGCCAGCGTTGCCGCAGGCGTTGCGCGATGCTGCCCGTTGGCCACGGTTGTTTGCCCGCGAGCCGGCTTATCGGCTGACGGCGGCCGGACGCAACAAGTTGCCTGACGCATTGCCGGCCCGTGCGGCGGCGTTGCGACGGCTTGCCCAGGCATTATTGCAGGCGGACACGCTGGGCGCTGATGAGGCCCGCGCGATACACCCGAAGGCCGTTGCGACGCTCGAGCAGTGGCAGGAGCGCGGATGGGTCCACGTGCAATGGCACAGCGCCGTCGAGGCACTGGAAATGAGCGGCGCGACGCAGCCACCGGGGCGGGCCGGGCACGATGTATCGTCACAGCTGGACCGGTGCACGGTGCCCGATCTCAATGCTGAACAGCGTGCGGCGGTCGCGGCGATCGACGCCGCCCGCGGCTTCGCACCGTTCGTCTTGCATGGCGTGACCGGCAGTGGCAAAACCGAGGTGTACCTGCACGGCTTAGCTGCCTTGTTCGCCCGCCGGCCCGATGCGCAGGCGCTGGTGATGGTGCCGGAGATCAACCTGACGCCGCAATTCGAAGCGGTGTTCCGGGCGCGTTTTTCGCACTGGCCGGCCACCGCCTTGGTGACCTTGCACAGTGGTCTGGCGGACGGCGAGCGAGCGCGCAATTGGCTGGCGGCGCACGCCGCCGGTGCGCGGATCGTACTGGGCACGCGCATGGCGGTGCTCGCTTCGTTGCCGCGGCTGGCGCTGATTATCGTCGATGAAGAACACGAGCCTGCCTATAAGCAACAAGAAGGGCTGCGCTACTCTGCACGGGACCTGGCGGTGTGGCGGGCCAAACAGTTGAGCCTCCCCGTCGTGCTCGGCTCGGCCACGCCGTCGCTCGAAACATGGTGGCACGCGTGCCAGCGCCGCTACACGACGTTGGCGTTGTCGCGGCGCGCGGTAGCGGACGCGGCGTTGCCCAGAGTCCGGCTAATCGATATGGAGGCGGAGAAACAGGCGGGGCGCCATCGCGCGGACGGGTTGTCGATGCCGCTCGTGAAAGCGTTGCAGGAGCGCTTGGCGCGCGGTGAACAAAGCCTGGTGTTCCTGAACCGCCGGGGCTACGCGCCGGTGCTGGCCTGCGATGCGTGCGGCTGGGTCGCAGGCTGCCCGCGCTGCAGCGCGTATGTGGTGCTGCACAAGCCGGAGCAGCGCATGCGATGTCATCACTGCGGTGGGGAAAGCCGCATCCCGCGGGCATGCCCGGCGTGTGGCAACGTTGACTTGGCGCCGTTCGGCCGCGGTACGCAGCGTATCGAGGAGGCGCTCGGTGCGGCGGTACCTGGTGCGCGGGTGCTGCGCATCGATGCGGATAGCACGCGGCGCAAGGGCAGTGCACAGGCCTTGTTGTCAGGGGTGCACGCCGGCGATGTCGATATCCTGGTTGGCACGCAGATGATCGCAAAGGGACATGACTTCCAACGGGTTACGCTAGTCGGCGTGCTGAATGCGGACGCCGCGTTGTTCTCGCATGATTTTCGCGCGGGGGAACGGCTGTTTGCGCAATTGATGCAAGTCTCGGGCCGGGCCGGGCGGAGCGGCGCCTGCGGCGAGGTGCTGATCCAGACCGGGCATGCGCGGCACGCGTTATATGCGGCGCTGGCGCGCCACGATTACGTGGGCTTTGCCGAGACGACACTGGCCGAGCGACGCGACGCGCATCTGCCGCCCTTCGTTTTCCAGGCTTTGCTGCGCGCCGAAGCACGCGGCTTGGACGATGCGCTGCGGTTTCTCAATGAGGCCGCTGCGATACTCGACGCGGTACCCGGCGCCGAGTGCGTGACGCGCTATGATCCGGTGCCGCTGAACATCGTCAAGGTGATGCACGTGCACCGCGCACAGCTACTGCTCGAAAGCGCTTCGCGTGCCGCGCTGCAGCGTACGCTGCGCGCCTGGATGCCGCGGCTGCGCGAACTCAAGGGAGCGCTGCGCTGGAATGTGGAAGTCGATCCGCTAGATATCTAAGCGCGCATGGCATGACGCCCGATCCTTCGGCGAAGCCGTCGCTTTGCGCGCCGCGTCTGACTGGGTCAAATCGCGCGGCAGCGTCGCGACGGCGCCTGCACTGGTCGCTCGGAACGGAAAGACGGAACCGCGGAGCGGAGAGACAGAACCGAAAGACGGAGACGAGCAGCACCGTCAACGGAGTAGCCGGCTGCGTGCTGTCAGTGCACGTGTTCGGTAGCTACTGGGCTGATTCCGGCTAATGAGTTCCCCGGTGACGGGCGAGCGCCGCAGCGGCGTGTCCGTCGGCGAGCCGATGCGGGTGTACGGCAGTTGTGCCGATTGCCGGCACCGCGACGCCGACGCAAAAAGTCTCGAGCACACCATGGCAGGTCTCTCCGTATTCAGTTTCTGCTTCGGTCCCGGCGTGGCCGATAGTTGCCGACGCCGGTTTGACGATTAACTGGTATCGCCGCGCGACGGGTGCGATGCGCTTGCTCCGTCTTGCTGCGCCCTTCGTCTTGTTAACGGCGGGCTGCCCTATCCCGATGACTAGGGAAAACACCGACGCTCAGCCGCTCGATTCGTTGCGGGAGCAACTTAGTAAGTCGTTGTAAATAAACCATTTTATGCAGGCGCAACCATCGGCCGGAAAGGTTGCACCTTTTTAATGTACGAAGTAGGATCAGCCAGATTTTTCGAGTGGTCCGGCGGCGACGCCGATGGAAAGGAATCATGGCTAGCACCACCCTTGGCGTTAAGGTCGACGATCTGCTGCGGACCCGACTCAAAGAAGCGGCCCTGCGCCTGGAGCGCACGCCGCACTGGCTGGTCAAGCAGGCAATTTTCGCGTACCTGGAGAAAATCGAGCACGGTACGCTGCCCCCCGAGTTGTCGCTGTCCAATGGGGTGGCTGACGCCGGCGAGTCGGGCATCGAACCGGACGACGGCGCGCCGCACCCGTTCCTGGAATTTGCGCAGAACGTGCAGCCGCAGTCGGTGCTGCGTGCGGCGATCACCGCGGCCTATCGGCGTCCGGAGTCGGAGTGCGTGCCGTTCCTAATTGGGCAGGCGCAGCTGGCGGTGCCGCTGGTCAGCGGCGTGCAGGCGCTCGCTACGCGCTTGGTCGAGACGTTGCGCGCCAAGCGTACCGGCGGTGGCGTCGAAGGGTTGATCCATGAGTTCTCGCTGTCGAGCCAGGAAGGCGTTGCGCTGATGTGCCTGGCCGAGGCGCTGCTGCGGATTCCGGACCGGGCCACGCGCGATGCGCTGATCCGTGACAAGATCAGTCAGGGCGACTGGAAGTCGCACATCGGCCATGCCCCGTCGCTATTCGTCAACGCCGCGACGTGGGGCCTGATGATCACTGGCAAGCTGGTCGCGACCAACAGCGAGGCGGGCCTGTCATCGGCACTCACGCGGATAATCGGCAAGGGTGGCGAGCCGTTGATCCGCAAGGGCGTGGACATGGCAATGCGGTTGATGGGCGAGCAATTCGTCACCGGCGAGACGATTTCCGAGGCGTTGGCGAACAGCCGGAAATACGAGGCGCGCGGCTTCCGCTATTCGTATGACATGCTCGGCGAGGCGGCAACGACCGAGGAGGATGCTCAGCATTACTACGCATTGTACGAGCAGGCGATCCACGCGATCGGCAAGGCCGCCGGCGGGTGCGGCATCTACGAGGGACCGGGGATCTCGATCAAGCTGTCGGCGCTGCATGCGCGATACTCGCGCGCGCAGTACGACCGCGTGATGAGCGAGTTGCGGCCGCGGGTGCGAGCGCTGGCGCGCTTGGCGCGCCGCTACGACATCGGCCTGAACATCGACGCGGAGGAAGCGGACCGGCTGGAGATCTCGCTGGATCTGCTCGAGGCATTGTGCTTCGATCCGGAGCTAGCCGGCTGGAACGGCATCGGCTTTGTCGTGCAAGCGTACCAGAAGCGCTGTCCGTTCGTAATTGACTACTTGATCGATCTGGCTCGCCGCAGTCGCCATCGCCTGATGGTGCGGCTGGTCAAGGGCGCGTACTGGGACAGCGAGATCAAACGGGCGCAGGTGGACGGACTCGAAGACTACCCCGTGTACACCCGCAAGATCTACACCGACGTGTCTTATCTCGCGTGTGCAAAGAAACTGCTGGGCGCGCCCGATGCAGTGTACCCTCAGTTTGCCACGCATAACGCCCACACGTTGTCGGCGATCTACCATGTTGCGGGCCAGAACTATTATCCGGGCCAGTACGAGTTCCAGTGCCTGCACGGGATGGGCGAGCCGCTGTATGAGGAAGTGACCGGCCGCGACAAGCTCAATCGCCCGTGCCGCGTGTACGCGCCGGTCGGTACCCATGAGACGCTGCTTGCGTATCTGGTGCGTCGGCTGCTGGAGAACGGTGCGAACACGTCGTTCGTGAACCGGATTGCCGATGAGTCGGTGCCGCTGGCCGAGCTGGTGGCGGATCCTGTCGACGAGGCATCGCGGATCGTGCCGCTCGGGGCGCCGCACCCCAAGATCCCGTTGCCGCGCGCGCTGTATGGCAGCGAACGGGTCAACTCAATGGGGCTGGACCTGTCCAATGAGCATCGCCTCGCGTCGCTGTCCTCGGCATTACTCGCGAGCACCAACGTGATGTGGCATGCCGCGCCGACGCTGCAGCCCGGCGCGGTGATGAGTGGCACGCCGCGTGAGGTGCGCAACCCCGCCGATCATCGCGACGTGGTCGGCACGGTGGTGAACGCAACGGCCGAGCACGTGCAAGCCGCGCTCGCCAATGCGCTTGCCACCGCGCCGATCTGGCAGGCCACGCCCGTGGAGGCACGCGCCGACTGTCTGGCCCGCGCCGCCGACCTGCTCGAAGCGCAGACCCATACGCTGATAGGGCTGATCGTGCGCGAGGCGGGCAAGTCGTTGCCGAATGCGATTTCTGAGATCCGTGAGGCGATCGATTTCCTGCGCTACTACTCGTCTCAGATCCGCGGCGAGCTTTCAAACGACACGCACCGTCCGCTCGGGCCGATCGTCTGTATCAGTCCATGGAACTTCCCGCTGGCGATCTTCATGGGCCAGGTCGCGGCGGCGCTGGCCGCCGGCAATACGGTGCTGGCAAAACCCGCCGAGCAGACGCCGTTGATCGCCGCGCAGGCGGTACGCATCCTGCACGAGGCCGGCGTTCCAGCTGGCGCCGTGCAATTGCTGCCCGGTGACGGGGAGACGGTGGGTGCTGCGCTGGTCGCCGATCCGCGTACCCGTGGCGTGATGTTTACTGGCTCCACTGAGGTCGCACGCTTGCTCAACCGTACGCTATCCGAACGGCTTGACCCGGACGGTAAGCCGATTGCGCTGATCGCCGAGACCGGCGGCCAGAATGCAATGATCGTCGATTCGTCGGCGCTGGCCGAGCAGGTCGTCGCGGACGTGCTGCAGTCGGCGTTCGACTCGGCCGGCCAGCGTTGCTCGGCGCTCCGCGTGCTGTGCCTGCAGGAGGACGTGGCGCAGCGTACGTTGCAGATGCTGACCGGCGCAATGCGTGAATTGTCGATTGGCAGTCCAGATCGTCTGTCCACCGACGTCGGCCCGGTCATCGATGCTGAAGCTAAGCGCGGCATCGAAGCGCATATTGCGGTGATGCGCGACAAGGGCCGCAAGGTGTTCCAGTTGCCGCTGCCGGACGGCTGTCAGCATGGCACGTTCGTGCCGCCGACACTGATTGAGCTTGACAGCATCGACGAGCTGGAGCGCGAGGTGTTCGGGCCGGTGCTGCATGTGGTGCGCTACCGACGCAATGCGCTGGAATCGCTGCTGGAGGCCATCCGTGCGACCGGCTACGGGCTGACACTGGGGATCCACACGCGGATTGATGAGACGATCGGTCACGTCATCGAACGCGCGCATGTGGGCAATATCTATGTGAACCGAAACGTGATCGGCGCGGTGGTTGGTGTGCAGCCGTTCGGCGGAGAAGGGCTCTCGGGCACGGGGCCAAAGGCGGGCGGACCGCTGACCTTGCAGCGGCTGCTGGCCAAGCGTCCGAACGGCTTACCCGCGTCGCTGGCCAGGTCGCTGACGGAGCAGTCGCCGGCCGGCGGCGGACCGGCGGCGCTCACGGCGTTTCGCGACTGGTTGATCGGCGAGCGCGATGCCCAGCTTGCCGCCTGTTGCGACGGCTACCTGAGCCAGGTGCTCGCCGGCGCCACGGTCGTGCTGCCGGGCCCGACCGGGGAGCGCAACACCTATGCGCTCAGCGCACGTGGCACAGTACTGTGCATCGCGTCGACGGCCAGCGGCGCACGCGCACAGTTGGCGGCGGTGCTGGCCACCGGCAACCGCGCGCTGTTCATCGGCGCGAGCGGCGAGCAACTGGTCGGTGCGCTGCCTGCCGCGTTGCGCAGCCACGCGGCGGTGAGCCGCGACGGCGACCTCGGCCTCGAGTATGATGCCGTGCTGTTCGAGGGCGACAGCGATGTGTTGCAATCGCTGGTACGGCGGATCGCCGAGCGCGGTGGCCCGATCGTCAGCGTGCAGGGCGTTGCGGCCGGCGCGTTCGACGATGGCACCTTCAGCGACGGCTATGCGCTTGAGCGGCTGTTGACCGAGCGTTCGGTGAGCGTCAACACGGCCGCCGCGGGCGGTAATACAAGTTTGATGACAATCGGCTGAACACCACTTGGTCGCTTGGCACGAAGCGAGGCGGGGCACGGCGGCCCCCCGGGCGACGCCTCACCCTTAAAGCCAAAAGGAGATGTCTCGATGGAACACACGATGAAAAAGCTGACAGGCGCGACGTTGTTCGCCGCCTTGTCGGTCACGGGGAGCGTAGCGCACGCGCAGCAGGCAGAGCAGGTGAAGGTGGGCTTTGCCGCACCGATGACCGGCGCCCAGGCGCACTATGGTAAGGACATGCAGAACGGCATTGTGCTTGCGATCGAGGACTTCAACGCGACCAAGCCGGTGATCGGCGGCAAGCCGGTGCAAATCGTGCTGGACACCGGCGATGACCAGGCTGACCCGCGTACCGGCACGACCGTTGCGCAAAAGCTCGTCGACGACGGTATCAAGGGCATGCTCGGCCATTTCAACTCGGGGACAACGATTCCGGCATCGCGCATCTATGCGAACGCCGGGATTGCGCAGATTGCGATGGCAACCGCGCCGGAATACACGCAGCAGGGCTACAAAACGACGTTCCGGATGATGACCTCCGACACGCAGCAAGGCTCGGTGGCCGGCACGTTCGCGGTGAAGGCGCTGAAACTGAAGAAGGTTGTGATCATCGACGACCGGACCGCGTACGGCCAGGGCCTAGCCGATCAGTTTGAGAAGGCCGCGAAAGCCTCGGGCGCGAAGATTCTTGACCGCGAGTACACGAACGATAAAGCGGTCGACTTCAAGGCGATCCTGACCAAGGTGAAATCGATGACACCGGATCTGGTCTACTACGGCGGCGCAGACGCGCAGGCCGGCCCGATGGTCAAGCAAATGAAGGCGTTGGGCATCAAGGCGCCGCTGATGGCCGGCGAAATGGTCAAGACCGACACATTTCTGAAGATTGCGGGCGACGCGGCCAACGGCACGATCGCGTCGCTGGCGGGGCTGCCGCTGGGAGAAATGCCGGGTGGCAAGGACTACGTCGCGAAGTACAAGAAGCGTTTCGGCGAAGAGGTGCAGACCTACTCGCCGTATGCGTACGATGGCGCGATGGCCATGTTCGACGCGATGAGGAAGGCCAACTCGACCGATCCGGCGAAGTACCTGCCGGCGCTGGCGAGGACCGATATGTCAGGCGTCACAGCCAAGCACGTCGCGTATGACGCGAAGGGCGACCTGAAGAACGGGGGCATCACGCTGTACAAGGTCGTCAACGGTCAATGGACCACGCTGCAAAGCGTAGGCGGTAAGTAAGTCGCAGCTGAGCGTCCGTGCGTGGACGACACGGGCGGGCGGGTCGAACGGCAGCGTGAATGGACGAGCCCCCGAGTGGGGCTCGTCGCTTTGGTGCAGCCGGATGGCGCACGGGCTGATACCGCCACGCGTTGGTGGGCATGCACGGGGCGGCTTGCCGCTTCCACGCCGCCGGCCACGCAACGCAAGCTTACTCGCTTATCCGCGTACCCTGTCAGCACTCGACGATGTTCACGGCGAGACCGCCGCGGGACGTCTCCTTGTATTTCGTTTTCATGTCGGCGCCGGTCTCGCGCATCGTCTTGATCACTGAATCGAGCGACACGTAATGCGAGCCGTCGCCGCGCAGCGCCATCCGCGCGGCATTGACGGCCTTGACCGAAGCCATCGCGTTGCGCTCGATACAGGGGATTTGCACCATGCCGCCCACCGGATCGCAGGTCAACCCCAGGTTGTGCTCCATGCCGATCTCTGCTGCATTCTCCACTTGCGCGGGCGTGGCCCCCATGACCGCGGTCAGCGCGCCGGCCGCCATCGAGCAGGCGACCCCGACCTCGCCCTGGCAACCGACCTCGGCGCCGGAGATTGATGCATTGAGCTTGTACAGGATGCCGATCGCACCGGCGGTCAACAGGAAATCGATGACGCCCGCGTCGTTTGCGCCAGGCACAAAGCGCGTGTAGTAATGCAGCACGGCTGGGATGATCCCGGCTGCGCCGTTCGTTGGCGCTGTCACCACGCGGGCCCCGGCTGCGTTTTCCTCGTTGACCGCGATCGCGTACAAATTGATCCAATCCACCATCGACAGCGGATCGCGCAATACCATCTCGGGCTTGCCCGACAGGTCGCGATACAACTGCGGCGCCCGCCGGCGCACCTGGAACGGGCCCGGCAGGTTGCCGTCTGCCGCAGGGTTGCCGATGCCGCAACCGCGCGCGACGCATGATTGCATCGCGTCCCAAATCTGCAGCAGATCAGCACGGATCGCGTCGTCGCTGCGCCATACCCGCTCGTTCTCGAACATCAGTTGCGCGATGGTGCGCCCGGTCTGCGTACATCGCTGCAACAGCTCGCTGCCGGTCGAGAACGGGTGCGGCAGCTGCTCGTGCGCATTGAGCACGCGTGTGTTGGACGCACCGGCCGTGACCACGAAGCCGCCTCCCACGGACAGATAGGTCGACTCGCGCAGCACGCTGCCGTCGGCATCGAGCGCCCGTAGCTTCAAGCCGTTCGGATGCTCGGGTAACGCCTGTCGATAGAACACGATGTGCTCCTTCGGCAGGAACGGGATTGGGTGCGTGCCAAGCAGTGCCAGAGTGCGCGACGAGGTGACGTGCTCGAGCTTGTCCGCGATCGTCTCGGCCTGCACGGTGTCCGGCGCCTCGCCAAGCAGGCCGAGCATGACGCCACGGTCGGTGCCATGGCCCTTGCCGGTCGCACCGAGCGAGCCATACAACTCGACCTTGACCGATGCGGTGGCCGGCAGCAATTGGTCGCGCTGCAGGCCTTGTGCGAACAGTAGTGCGGCGCGCATCGGGCCGACCGTGTGCGAGCTCGACGGGCCAATGCCAATCTTGAACAAATCGAATACGCTGACGGCCATGGCGACTCCAGAAGTGTCACGCCACACCCGTGGCCGGACCAGCGGGGCAGGCGGTTGCAATGTCGATGTTGCGCTCGCGCAGCCAGTTGCGGTTGTGCCGGCGCGCGGCCAGCGCGGCCATCACCAACGGCTGCAAATCATAGGTCGCGTAGTGCAGCGCGTCGCGCTCGCCAAAATCCCGTGTTGTGCCATCCGGGGCAATGTTTGTGCCGATCTGTTCGACGAACAACCGCTGCGCGGCATCGATTAACTTGCGATCATCCAGCGTGAACGCGGCCATCGCGATCAGCTTGACGCGATGGCTCTGCCAGTTGTTCGCGAACGTATGCCGGAGTGGCCGAGGCTGGCTGTCGATGCGCTCGACATAGCCGCGCGCCAGTTTGCGCAGGAACGCGATCGTCGCGTTGCGCGTTTTGGCCGGCAGTGCGCTGGCGGTCAGGTCGTACGCGAGAATCAAGCCATCGAGCTTCGTCTCGTCGATCGGATTGAAACTTGGCTGGTAAGTCGTGACCCACGCGTCGAGCAAGCGTGCGACATAACGCAGGAAGCGCTCGTCGCCGGTTGCGCGCCACGCGAGCGCGGCGTTGCGCATCAGCTTGAAATCCTTTTGCGCGTCGACACTTTGATCGTAAATGCCCTGGTGGGGCAGCGTGCCTTCGGTATGCAATCGATCCACCGCTCGCGGCGCGTTGTTGAGCCCCACGCAGGTCTGTTGCACTAGCGCACGCACCCCGGGGTCGGCATGAGTGCGCTCGCTGCTCTGCAGCGCTGGCGCCGCGCAAAAGTTTATCGCTGCGCGCACCGACACCGCGCAGAGTAGGCCCAGCAGGCCCGCCATCGCGACGAGCGCGATCGTGGCGCGTGCGGCGGCACGGCGGCGTGTTGGATCGGATCGGAACGCGTCCACTATTCAGGGCTCCGCTCTCTGGGCTGTGGTCGGATCGAGATGTTAGCCTTTCTTCGCGGATGGCTCACGCAAACGATGCGGTTCCGTGCGCTGAACCGTGCCGATTCTCGGTCGCGACGGCGCCGCGTGCAAGGCCCATGTGTTCGTGAAGCAACTGGACGAGTGAACAGCCCGTGCGGGAACATGAGCGACGCATGCGTGGGTTGATCTGCAACGCACGCAAGCCTCTCTGTCGCGTTGGGCCGAAAACGTGGGGTTCGTTCGGCGCTAACGTGACAGTGTCGCGTTACGCATAGTCGGAGACTGGCACGCACGAGCAAAATAGATTGCGATCGCCGTACGCGTTGTCGGCGCGGCCCACAGGCGGCCAGTACTTGCTGGCCGCCAGCGACGGGATCGGATACGCAGCTTGTTCGCGCCCGTAGGCATGAGGCCACGTGTCGGCGCCAATGACCGCGGCCGTGTGCGGAGCATGCTTGAGCGGGTTGTCGTCCCGGTCCGCGCGGCCTTGCTCGACCGCGCGGATTTCATCGCGGATCGTGATCATCGCGTCGATGAAGCGGTCCAGCTCTGCCTTCGATTCCGACTCGGTCGGCTCGATCATCAACGTGCCGGGCACCGGGAAGCTCATCGTCGGGGCGTGGAAACCGTAGTCGATCAGCCGCTTTGCGATGTCTTCGACGGTCACGCCGCTTGCGTCCTTGATCGGCCGCAAGTCCAGGATGCACTCATGCGCGACCAGGCCGCCGGCCCCCGAATACAGCACCGGGTAGTGCGGGGCGAGGCGCTTGGCGATGTAGTTCGCGTTTAGGATCGCCGTCTCGGTCGCCGACTTGAGGCCGCATGCACCCATCATCGCAATGTACATCCACGAGATCGGCAGGATGGCGGCTGAACCGTACGGCGCCGACGAGACCGCGCCGATCCCGTCCGGATTACCGGCCGGCGTCGCCGCGTCTTCGCGCACATAGCCGACCGAACGCTGGTTTGGCAGGAAGCGCGCCAGGTGGGCGGCCACCGCGACCGGCCCGACGCCGGGGCCGCCGCCGCCATGCGGGATGCAAAAAGTTTTATGCAGATTCAGATGCGACACGTCGCCGCCGAACTGGCCGGGCGCGGTCAGGCCCACCATGGCGTTCATGTTCGCGCCGTCGACGTACACCTGACCCCCGTGCGCGTGGACGATCTCGCAGATCTCCCGCACGTTTTGCTCGAACACGCCATGCGTGGACGGGTACGTGATCATGATCGCCGCCAGCTTGTCTGCATGGCGCGCGGCCTTGGTCTTCAGGTCCTCGACGTCGACATTGCCCTGCGCATCGCACGCGACGACCACGACTTGCATGCCGGCCATCTGGGCGGATGCCGGATTGGTGCCGTGCGCGGAAGCCGGGATCAAGCAGACGTTGCGATGTCCTTCGCCGCGCGACGCGTGGTATGCGTGGATGATCAGCAACCCGGCGTACTCGCCCTGCGAGCCGGCATTCGGTTGCAGCGATACCGCGGCATAGCCCGTGCACGCCACCAGCATCTGCTCGAGCTGCTCGATCATCTTGCGATAGCCGACGGTTTGCGACGCGGGCGCGAACGGATGGATTTGCGCGAACTCGGGCCACGTGACGGGCAGCATCTCCGACGTGGCGTTCAGTTTCATCGTGCACGAACCGAGCGGGATCATCGCGCGATCCAGTGCAAGGTCCTTGTCGGCGAGCCGGCGCAGGTAGCGCAGCATTTCCGTCTCGGAGTGGTGGCGGTTGAACACCGGATGCGTCAGGTACGCACTGCGGCGCAACAACGCGCCAGGCAGCGTGTCTTCGACGCTAGCGTCCAGCGCGTCGATGTCCAACGTCGGCGCGCCGCTTTGCGTGTGCACGGTGCCCGGCTGCACGCCGGCGAGCGCGGGCGCCTCGCTGGCCGTTTCGGCGAACAGCGCGAGCAAATCGGCCAGATCCGAACGCGTCGTTGTCTCATCGACCGACACGCCCACGCGCGCGTTGTCGATCCGGCGCAGGTTGATCCGCCGCGCGCGCGCAGCCTCGTGCAGCGCTTCGGTGCGCGTGCCCGACTCGATCGTCAGCGTGTCGAAGAACGTGTCATTGGCGAGCGCGTAGCCGAGCTGCCGCACGCCGGCCGCCAGAATCGCCGCGGTGCGGTGCACGCGCTCGGCGATCTGCCGCAGGCCTCGCGGACCGTGGTAGACCGCGTACATGCTGGCCATGATGGCCAGCAATGCCTGCGCGGTGCACACGTTCGAGGTCGCCTTCTCGCGACGGATATGCTGTTCACGGGTTTGCAATGCCAGCCGCAACGCGGGCTTGCCTTGTGCATCGATGGTCACGCCGACGAGCCGCCCCGGCATCTGCCGCTTGAACGCGTCGCGCACGGCAAGATACGCGGCGTGCGGGCCGCCGAACGCGAGCGGCACGCCAAAGCGCTGCGAGGTGCCCACCGCGACATCCGCGCCCCATTCGCCAGGCGGCGTCAACAGCGTCAGCGCCAACAGATCGGCAGCAGCCACCACGTGCGCGCCGGCTTCATGGATCGCGGCAGCCAGGTCGCGATAGTCACGCACGTCGCCGTTGACGCCCGGATACTGCAGCAGCACGCCGAACGCGCCGGCTTGCGCCGCCGCTGCGGCAGGGCCAACCCGCACGTCGATGTCCACCGGTTGTGCACGCGTGCGGACCACCTCGATCGTCTGCGGTAGCACGTCGTCGGCCACGTAGAACACGTTCGAGCGCGGCTTGCCCACGCGCTGCAGCAGCGTCATGGCCTCGGCTGCCGCCGTGCCTTCGTCGAGCAGCGACGCATTGGCGGTGTCCAGCCCGGTCAGGTCAATCACCATCTGCTGGAAATTGAGCAGCGCCTCGAGCCGGCCTTGCGAGATTTCGGGCTGGTACGGCGTATAGGCGGTGTACCACGCTGGGTTCTCGAGCACGTTGCGCAGAATCACCGCGGGCGTGTGTGTGCCATAGTAGCCCTGGCCGATGTAGCTGCGGAACACTTCGTTTTGGCACGCCAGTTCGCGCAGCCGCGCGAGCGCTTCGGCCTCGCTGCGCGGCGCGGTGAATTCGCCAAGCGGCAGGCTGTCGCGACGCCGGATGCTCGGCGGAATCACCGCGTCGATCAGCGCGTCGCGGTTATCGAAGCCGAGCACCGCCAGCATCTGCCGCTGATCGTCGGCGCTAGGCCCGATGTGACGTTCGACGAAAGCGTCGTGTCGTTCAAGCTCGGCGAACGTGGGGCGGTTGGCGCGATTCATCAGGTGATCCGGGTGTTCTGGCTTCATATCGAAATCCTGTCGGCCCACACCGCCGCGACGCGCGGGGCCGGCGTGGACCCGTTGGGGTCAATCAGGCGCCGATCGCCTGGCCGTACGCGGCCGCGTCGAGCAGTTGGTCCATCGCAGCGGTATCCGCGGGCTTGATACGGAACAACCAGGACTCGTACGGCGCGCCGTTGACCTGGTCCGGCGCGCTGGTCAGCGCGTCATTGGACTCGACGATCTCGCCAGCAACCGGCGCATAGATGTCGGAGGCCGCTTTGACTGACTCGATTACTGCAATCACGTCGCCGGCCTCGACCTGCTTGCCGGCTTCCGGAAGTTCAAGGAACACGACGTCGCCCAGCGCTTCTTGTGCGTGGTCGGTGATGCCGATGGTCAGCGTGCCGTCGTCTTCCTTGCGAATCCACTCATGGGATTCGGTGTATTTGAGTTCGGCCGGGATGGTCATGGATGACTCCTGATATCGTTGAGGTCGTGAATCGGTGTGCTCGGCGCGGGCGGACCGTGCTCGGCGCGCGGCGGTGGCGGCGCGCCGCCGTCAGACGAGCGGCTTACCGTGGCGCACGAACGGCAGTTTAACCACCCGCGCGGGCAACGCCTTATCGCGGATCACAACCTGTACTGTATCGCCGGCCGACACAGCCGTCGGCACGCGCGCCAATGCGATGGATTGCTGCAACGATGGCGAGAACGTGCCACTGGTGACCTCGCCGTCGCCGTGCGCAGTGAGCACCTTCTGGTGCGCACGCAGAATGCCAGCCGGCTTGCCCTGCGGATCCTTGTCCAGCACCAAGCCCACGAACGCCGCGCGCTGACCTTGCGCGCGCAACGCCGCGCTGCCGACGAAATCCCGCTCGCCTGACAAATCGACGGTCCACGCGAGGCCGGCGTCAAGCGGCGACACGTTTTCGTCCATGTCCTGCCCGTACAGATTCATGCCGGCCTCCAGCCGCAGCGTATCGCGCGCGCCCAGGCCGCATGGCTTGACGCCCTGCGCGGCCAGCGCCTGCCATAACGCTTGCACGTGTGCAGCTTCGACAATAAGCTCGAAACCATCCTCGCCGGTATAGCCGGTGCGGGCGACCATCAGTGCACCGAACGGTGTGCCGTCCACGCGCGTGGCGTTAAAGGGCTTGAGCGCTTCACCCGGCTGTTGCACCGTCGGCACGGCCTGCCCGACCTTCAACCGCGCATGCGGGCCTTGCACGGCGAGGATCGCCAGGTCCCGGCGCGGCGTCAGCGTGACGCCGAAGCTGCCTTCCGCATTGAGTTGGCCAAGCCAGCCGATGTCCTTGTCCGCGGTACCGGCGTTGACCACAGCGCGGAATGTATCGTCGGCGAAGTAGTACACGATTAGATCGTCGACTACCCCGCCGCTCGCGTTTAGCATGCACGAGTACAGTGCCCGGCCCGGTGTTTGCAGCTTGTCAACATTGTTGGCCAATGTCATGCGCAGGAACGCCCGTGCGCCAGCGCCGGCGATATCCACGACGCACATGTGCGACACGTCGAACATACCGGCGTCACTACGCACCGCGCGGTGCTCGTCAATCTGCGAGCCATAGTTCACCGGCATATCCCAGCCGCCGAAGTCGACCATGCGTGCATGAAGCGCACGATGGACCGCGTTGAGCGGGGTGATCTTGAATTGTGTCATGAAAGCTCTCAGTAGCGCGAACACAAAAAGGCGCACGAGCATCCGGGCGGCGGTGGATGCATGCGTGCCCCCTCTGTCCTCGGTACCTGAGAGATTGCGCCGCGCGGCTTGCCTGCCACGCATCGGCGCGCGCCCCTTCGGTGGGTAGCCTGCGCCGCTGCGTTTACACGCGCACGGCTGCTACTACCGCTCTCCAGAGTGCGGCGCCGACCGGTTGGCGCACACGTGCCAACGGGCGGCGTGGCGCGCGACAACGAGTCGGCAGTCCGGCGCGCACGGTCCTTTTGCCTGAGAGTTTGTGGGTTGCCCCTTCGGCGGCACCGGCTTGCGATTCGTCGCATGAAACCGGCGCGCTCTCCCGGCGCGCGTGGCGATTGTGCGCGCCGCGCGCCGCTGTGTCAATCGGCTCGCGCGAGCGACATCGGCTCGCGCGTGCGGCATGCGGGTCCGCGCCGGTCCGGATCGGGACGCGCCAGTCATGGTGGCCGACGGCGGAGAACCCGCACGGGTTTTCATTGTGCGAAGTCCAGGAGCCGTCCGGTTGCCGCGCTTTCACGCGCCTTTTCGATGATCGCCAGGCCGTCGGCCGCATCACGGGCACTGACTGGCAGGCGCGGACCAGCGGCACATGGGTGTCGTTGGGCGTGGCCGTGCTGCGCGACGTGACGGTATTCAGCCTGGCTGTTTCTGCAGCAGGGCCTTCAGGCTCGCCAGCCGGTCCTTGGGCGTCATCGGCGCTTCGTCCTGCGTGGGCGGCGGCGCATCGTCCAGACGCATTTCCGCAATAAAGCGGGACGGCTCGCACACGAGCGTCTCCCTCGCGCGCTTTCGCTTCTTGCAATAATTCAGATGCAGGCTGCGCTGCGCGCGCGTGATCGCGACATACATCAGGCGGCGCTCCTCCTCGATCCGCGCGTCGTCGATCAGCTCATCATCGGCGCCACCGCGGTGCGGAAGAATGCCTTCCTCAACGCCCACCAAAAACACGTGTGGATACTCGAGGCCCTTCGACGCATGGATGGTGGACAGGCGTACCGCGTCCGGATCTTCGTCCTTGCCATCGAGCATCGACATCAGCGCGACGGTCTGAATCAAACCCAGCAGGTTCTTGCCGGTATCGGCCAGTCCGTCCGCATTATCGTAGCCGTATGCGTGTTGTTCGTCATCGTCATCGGCATCCTCGCCGCCTGGCTTGTCGGTTCCGCCGAGCGTGGCATCGCGCTCCGGTTTCGTGCCCTTCTTCTTGAGCCATTCGAGGAACTCGAGCACGTTCGTCCACTTGGTCTGCGCCTGGCGCTCGTCGAATGCGTCATACAGGTACGCTTCATAATGAATGGCTTCCATTAGATCATCCAGCAGCGTCGTTGCCGGGTCGGTGCTGGCCCGCGCCGCGATGCGCTGAATGAAATCGCAGAACACCCGCAGCGGCTCGACCTGACGTGGCGACAGCCGCGCCTCAATGCCGCCCATATAGACTGCCTCGAACAGCGACACCTTCGCCTGGCCGGCAAACGAACCGAGCGCCTCTAGCGTCGTGTTGCCCACACCGCGGCGCGGCGTGGTGATCGCGCGGATGAACGCCGGATCGTCGTCGTGATTAGCGATCAGCCGGAGATAGGCGCAGATGTCCTTGATTTCGGCGCGATCGAAGAATGACTGTCCGCCGGACAACACGTACGGGATACGCTCGCGGCGCAGCACCTGCTCGAAGATCCGGGCCTGGAAGTTGCCCCGATACAGGATCGCATAGTTGCGGAACTGCGCGCGGCGTTCGAACTTGTGCGCCGATAGGCGGAACACCACCGATTCCGCTTCGTGCTCTTCGTCATTGCATGGCGTCACGGTAATCGTGTCACCCATGCCATGCTCGGACCACAGCTTCTTCTCGAACAGTTTCGGGTTTTGCGCGATCACGCTGTTCGCGGCGTTCAGGATGCGCACCGTCGAGCGGTAGTTTTGCTCGAGTTTGATGACCTTCAGACGAGGGAAGTCCACCTGCAATTGCGCGAGGTTCTCCAATGTCGCGCCGCGCCAGCCGTAGATCGCCTGGTCATCGTCGCCGACTGCCGTGAACGCCGCGCGCGGACCGGCGAGCAGCTTCAGCAGCTCGTACTGGCACGCGTTGGTGTCCTGGTACTCGTCCACCAGCAGGTAGCGCAGCCGGTTCTGCCATTTGTCGCGCACCGGCTCATTGCCGCGGAACAATTCCGTGGGCAGCCGGATCAAGTCGTCGAAGTCCACCGCCTGATACGCGTGCAGCGTCGCCGCGTAATTGCGGAACACGATCGCCGCCTGCATCTCGTCCTCGTTCTGCGCGAGCACACTGGCCTGTTCCGGCGTGACCATGCCGTTTTTCCATAGCGAGATGATCGACTGGATCCTGCGAATCAGTCCTTTATCCGTCGTGCCGACCTGCTCCTGAATCATGGCGAAGCAATCGTCCGCGTCCATGATCGAGAATTGCGGCTTCAAGCCGACATGTGCCGCTTCCTGACGCAGGATTTGTACGCCCAGCGAATGGAACGTGCATACCGTCAGCTGATTGACGGGCAATTTGCGGCCTTCCTTGCCAGGCGCCGTCAGCGTTTTGCCCTCGAGCAGCTTGCCAACCCGTTCGCGCATTTCGGCTGCCGCCTTGTTCGTGAAGGTGACCGCTGCAATGTGACGTGGCTCGAAACCTTTTGCCTCGATCAAATGGGCGATCTTCTGCGTGATGACACGCGTCTTACCACTGCCGGCGCCGGCAAGCACGAGGCAGGGGCCGTCGAGATAGGTGACGGCGGCACTTTGCGCGGGGTTTAGGCCATACATGGAGCGTAGCGGAGGGCGACGACGCGCGCTGCACGGATGCATCGCGTCGAACGATGTGGTTCGCTGGGACCGGGGATGTTAACACAGCGGCGCTAACACAGCGGCGCGTCGTGGACAGCCGACGCGCCGCGTGGGCCTAAAGTTCGGAGACGGGTTGACTGCGCCGCTCCGTGCCGATCCGGCTATTTGGCTGCGCCTACCATATAGTCAACGGCCGCCTTAACGTCGGCATCGGACGCATTCGAGCCGCCTTTGGGCGGCATCGCGCCCTTGCCGTGCAGCGCGTAATGGTAGACAGTGTCCATCGACTCCTTTAGCCGTGGCGCCCAGGCGGCCTTGTCACCGAGCTTGGGTGCGCCGGCTACGCCGGCGCCATGACACGCTTGGCAGACCTGCTGGTACAGCGCCTTGCCGGTCTGCGCGGCGTCCGCGCTTGCGGACGTGGCGGCGCTGCCGGACGGCGGCGCCGAAGGAATCGCGGCGATTGCGGCTGCGGCGGCTTGCGCGTTGCTGCTACTTGCCGACGCGGCGGATTGCGTTGCGGCGGCCGATGTGTCGGACGCGCGTTGGCCTTGGCCTAGGGTGCTCGCGTCGCGGATCTCCACGTGGGCTACGGGTGCGATACGGCGGTAAACCTGCTCGTCCGACAAACCGTCGGTGCCGGCACCGGTGCGGGTGGCGTTGTCCACATAATTGACGAGCAACGCAATGATGATGACCGGGAGCGCAAAGCTGGCAATGACCAGCGCAATGAGTTGCTTCGGATTTTTGATTGGGGCTTCGTGTGCTTCGCTCATGCTGTCTCGTCTCTCTAATAATGGATTCGGTAAAGCGTGGTAGCGAACGACAGGACCTGCCAGAACGACTGCCGATAACAACCGTCGATCGATTATAGACGCAAAGAAACGGGACGTGACGGAGCTTCCCGTGCTATTAAGCGTGCGTTTGCCCAATCAGAGCCCGAATGTACCGGTGCAAATCTTTACCTCGCGTCGTCACCTACTGAGAGCTTGGTAGGCTGGGGGGCGTCCATGTACGGGAATCGGTGCGGGACCGCGATGGCTGGGGGCTGGTATTTCCCCCACATCGGATGGACGACACAGTCGAGTTGCGTTATACTTTTAGACTGCTTTGGCGTCCGTTTCCCTCGGATACCCTTCAATGCGATGCGCCCGTAGCTCAATGGATAGAGTACTGCCCTCCGAAGGCAGGGGTTGCTGGTTCGATCCCAGCCGGGCGCGCCAAGCTGGACAACGGTTTTCTGCGATTCCCTCTTTCTGGGTTACCCCCGGTATAGCTAAAATACAGCTAACTTCCGTTCGTCGTGTAGCTTCGTGAGCGGCGTCACCCATTGCATCAGTTGGTCGGCATGACAGGTGCACGTACCGCTGCACCATCTCTAGCGTTTGCCAGCCGCCCAATTCCTTCAGCACCTGCAACGGCGTGCCGCGCTGCACGTGCCAACTCGCCCAGGTGTGCCGCAAGTCGTTTTTCGAAAATATAGGTACGCACAGCCTCTTCGATGAAACGGGAAAACTTGCCCTTGCAGCCGCCGCCTTGCAATGCAAGGAACATGCGCGCGGACTAATCCGTGTCCGGCGACACGGCGATGTTCCAGCGAACCGTGTTCGTGAATGGTTTGTCACACACGTTTTGCCTTTCTCAAGGCGGCAATCCCGACTCCAGCGCGGTGACATCGCCAAATAATTGTTTGGCGACTTCTGTTTTGTAGGGCGCAGTGCTTGCCATTTTACCTGAACAGGTATAAATTGTTTCCATGTCTGGCAAAGAAAAACCGCTTGAATGGATCGCGAGCAGCTACAAGGATCTGATGGCGTTGCCACCTGAGGTGCGCAGGCGTTTCGGTTATGCGCTGTCGTTGGCGCAGAGGGGCGATCAAGATGACGCTGTAAAAGTGCTCAAAGGTTTCGGCGGTGCCGGCGTGCTAGAGGTAGTCGAGGATGATGCTGGCGGCACGTACCGGGCCGTCTACACGGTGAAGTTTGCGGAAGCGGTGTTCGTCCTACACTGCTTTCAGAAGAAGAGCAAGAGCGGGATCGCCACGCCGAAGGCAGACATAGACATCATTCGCGCTCGGCTGAAAGTGGCCGAAGCATGGGCACAGGAGCTACGAAATGCAAAAACGAATCATTAAAGGCGTCGAGGTTCAGCGCAGCTCAGGCAACGTCTTTGCCGACCTTGGACTGCCCGATGCCGAAAAGCTTAAGATCAAGACCGGCCTGGTGGTCGAGATCAGGAAGGCAATGCGCGCCCTCGGGCTGACACAACAAGAAGCGGCCAAACGCATGGGCGTGCCGCAACCGAAGGTGTCAGGAATGATGCGTGGTGACTTTACCAACCTGTCTGAGCGCAAGCTAATGGACTGTTTGAACCGCCTCGGCTATGACATCGAAATAAAGGTGCGGCCGGCAGCCGAGCCGGTCGGACATCTGACGCTCGCGCTCGCTTGACCCAGTGCTACCCAATGGGTGCCTGCATTACCGATGAAGCGTGGGGCAACTGCCTCACGAGAATATCGAGACGGCTTCGCTACTGCGTACTGTCGATGGTGCCTGCGTACTGTCGATTGTCGTGGACGATTGCACAGCGATCTTAACGATGACGAATACGCCACGCCGACGCAGCTTCGCACTGACCTGTTGACGCTGCATCAACTGCCGATGGCGGTCATCAACGAGGGATTGCGCAGCTAGGTCGCTGACCTCTGTTTAAATTAGCCGGCGATCTGGGCAAACAGGTTTCCTACATGATGACCAAGCTGGAAGAGATTCAGAACACGCTGTCAGAGTTGACGGCGCTGTATCCAGACAGCTTGTGCTACGGTGAATTAGACGACGACTGCTTGTTCCGCACAAATCCTGGCGGCGGAATTGTCAGCGGTTCCGGCATACATCACCACGTTGGCATGGTCAATCGCTTCCAATGGCAGGGGTTGCTGGTTCGATTCCAGCCGGGCGCGCCAAACTGGACAACGGTTTTCGGCGCTTTCGCTACTTCATCGATTTCTCCCACTACAGTGAAATTACAGTTAGCTGGTGACGGCCAGCGGCGTTTCGATTGTCGCTGACGAGGTTTCCTGCGGTAACCTGATGATTGGAGCCGCCGGCAGGTACGGCCGTATCTACTGCGCCAGGTGAACCGCCGACAGGTGCGCGTAGCGCTGCATCATTTCGAGCGTTCCCCATCCACCATGTGCGCCGCAGACTGTGTCACCAAAAGTCGCGAATACCGGCCAACTTGATTGTCGCCGTGCGGTCACTATTATCGCCGGCTTTATTCTGTACGCGACCGGTGCCGTGCCACCTATCGACGTGGCATCAGCCTAGGGGTTCACACTATGTCGGTTTGAAGTTGGCTTTGGAGCGAGAAATCTCCAAAGCCCCAATTCAAGCAGATCGAGTATTGCCTGCTACGCTGGCGTGGCAATGTGAGCCCGAAGTTCTCAACGCGGTTTTTTAGGCGGAAAGTGACGCGATTTGCCTTCGCGCTTTGCGGTGAAGCGCCATGATCTACTGCCTCTGTGCAGTTACGTTAAAAATATGGAGCGTTTTGTTTGCTTTATCTAAATTCAGGGTCAAGCCGGCTCTTCAATCGAAAGTTTCCCGCGTTGTCCTTTTCCCATTTATTGTTGTTATTGGCATGAATGCGCGTGCGTGAGTGCGGTATCTATTTTCCGTTTTGCGCTGTGCGGTCTCCTCATTCAATATTTACCGACACAACACATCATTCTTTGCTTGCTGCCGAGAGGCTTGCCGACATCATCGCAAGTCGCGTATATGTGCCGCACTCCTGGAGCGAGCGAAACAACGCGACGAGTGCCAGTGACAACGGCGCCCGTCAGGGGCCGATGAAGCGGAGTACTCCTAGGGTGATAGTGGAGTTTCCACAATAACCGTGCGGCAGTTTGTAAGCCTTGTACTCATGTGATTGCTTGTCGGATTATATTCGGTATGAAGCCGCTATGAAACACAAGGGATACTAAGCCGCCAATTATCATGGTGCATTTGCCAACACTCCTTGTTACGCGCCTGACGGGGAAATATACTAGGAGGTATTGTGACTAAGGAAAAGCCGAGGTGGGCTGACGAGGTATTAATTTAGGATCAGCTAACAAAACAGGTTACTATGGTTGCTAAGGAATGGAGATCAAGGTCGCAATGTAACTATTCCTGTTCCGCCTGGATCATTTTGGACACTTTGGATTAACACTACTTCTGTGGAGGATGTCTCGGAATCGTTAATACATAACTGTCGCTCACCATTCAAGCCATATTTATTCGTAATATAGTATCGAATCGATAATAAGATTAATTACATGCGTCAGGGATTAATTTTTATAGCCGTTGCATCTATCATAAGTGGATGCGCTCATACCACAGCGAATCCTGTACAAGTGGCACAGGTCGGCGACGAGAGCATGAGTTGCCGAACAATCGTCAACGAAATAGAAGACATGAAGGCGCTAGTACTTTCTACTCAAAGTGAGGGAAATGTTAAGACGGCCAAAAACGTTGGCTTGGGGGTGGCAGGTGCGTTCCTGCTTGTGCCATGGTTCTTTATGGATCTAGGGAACGCTCCTACGGTCGAGCAGAAAGCTGCGCAAGCGCGAATTAAGCGGCTTACAGCGTTGTATGAGGACAAAAAATGCGTAGGTCCAACTACGGATAGTGCAATAGCACCTGCGCCTGCAAGCAGTGCGACGGCGTCAAATAGCATGCAATGATCGAAGGCGGCCTCACTTCACACATACCGCCCGAACCACACCACGCGCCCAATGACAGCGCCCCCCGCTGATCATTCACGTCTTCTATTGGCGCCTCATACGACGGCGGGTAATTTGGGTTCGCGGAGATTACCCGAAGAAAGGGGCCGTGCAAGCGTTGCAGTCGCTTCACAAGTAGCTGACCGTCCACTCGAATAACGTAGATGCCGTTCTGCGACGACGTGAATGCATAATTGATAAGAATATTGTCACCGTCGTGCAGCACAGGGTACCTTGGCGCATTGCACGCGGCGTGGCTCAACGAGTCATCGACGCTGTTTCGGTGTCGCTACTACGAGAATGGCAGTCACGCCGGCTTTATCCTGTACGTGACGGATCCGGCACAGAATCAGGACAACATGCGCGCCGCGCTCAAAAGCGCGAAGGGGCCGGGCAATTTCCGTAACCTCTTTTACTACACGCCCCATGGCAAGAAAGACGGGATCCAGCTGATTCCGGTATCGGAAGCGGCCGCCAAAGACGAGTGCTTCAATATCAGGAATGCCACACGTGATAATTTGCTGGCCGCACACCGCGTGCCGCCGCAATGGCTGGGGATCGTGTCGGGCAACACCGGCGGCTTTGAGGCGGCCAAAGTGTTCGGGCGCAATAAGATCCTGCCGCTGCAGGCGCAGTTTCTGGCGTTCAACGAATGGGTGGGCGATGAAGTCGTACGGTTCGAGCCGTACGCGAACGACGTTCAGGCGGCAGCCTGAGTCGTCGCGAACGCGGGTTGCCTGCCATGGCCTTTGCATTTTTTCTTGTGACGGCGACGAGCGGAAGCCCGCAACGCATACGGTACTGCTCGCCGTGGCAAATTAGCGACTATAACTCGCACATGCATATACTAGACCGTCTGGTACAGTATATACTTCCCCGACATCAATCTTCGGGACCGTGAATGCCAACTTTTCTCGCCGTTGTTCTGGGAAGTCCGATCATTTTGGTAGTCGGTCGGATAATTCTCACGACGCTTTTCTGGAGCGCCGGTATCTTTGGACTATTTAACTTTTCATCCATCGTTTCGGAAATGGAAGCTGTTGTCCTTCCCGCGCCAGCCGCTTTTGCGGTTGCGACGATATCGGTGCAGCTCCTTGGATCGTTTCTTCTGATTGGAAACTTCAATGGCTGGGGGTGGATCGGTGCGGGCGCACTCGGAGTGTTCACGCTTTTAACCATCCCTTACGGTCACGCATTTTGGACTTTCCCGGAGCCGCGTCGAACCGAAGAATTGCATATCGCGCTCGAACATATTTCGGTTGCAGGCGGTATGCTGATGGCAGCAATTGCCACTCTAAAATGATTGCATTTCAAATGACATCATCACGTGGACGACCTAAAGACCTTGTCAAGCGCGAGGCAATTCTTGATGCGGCGCGCGCGCTGCTTTTAGAGCACGGCGCAGACGTTACAACAAGCGCTATTGCCTCTCAAGCAGGAGTAGCAAAGGCCACCCTTTTTGCGCACTTTCCAGATAAGGATGATTTAATAGATGCGGTGATACGGCGCGAGTCCGACCGCACGGTGACTGATACAGAATATGAGAAAAGCTTGGCAATGGATATTGTGCCTGCGCTTCATGAATTCGGGATCCGCTTCGTGCGGTTTATCAATGAGCGCGAGATAGCCGGATGGGACCGGCTAATCGCAGCAGCCGCAAAAAGGAACCCTGAGCTACCAAAACGCTTCTTTGCCAGCGGTCCAGGGCGCGGACAAACCATTCTAACCTCCCTCATCCAAGATGGGATCAAAAAGGGCAGATTGAGAGAATGTAATGCCGTACAGGCGGCGGATGACCTCGCCGGCCTCTGGATTGGCTTCTCTAACCTTGAGGTCAAGCTTGGGGCACGCGCTCCGTTCACTGCTGCACAGCTAAAGAAGAAGGTCGATCACGGTATCAACGTGTTTATGAAATTTTATGGGTCAAGTGACTTTGGGAGTGAGGGGACATTGTCAACAAAGAGCGCTCGAGAAGGATCCACTAGGGCTCGCTGAGCGGCAGTGGCTTCGGGCAATTCGGCTAACAATCGTTCGGCTTCCACCTGGGTCATCCTTCGGCCGTCCACCCGTCGCTTCATCTGTGCAAACTGTTCGTCAGTGGGCACGAACGTATCCGCATCAGCGGCAATGCCGCGCTCGATTGCGGCTTCTTCCTGCGCAGTGTTACGAATCAATTTCAGTTGCTTGTTCATAGCGGCTAATCTCCCGGTTATTGGCTTTGCGCAGACTGATCACGCGAAACGTGTCACCGCCCGCATTGGCTGACCCAAATCAAGTTCGTCGACACGGTAATCGGGACAATATTGCTGCATCGGTAGCATGATGCTGCAAGGGCGGCCGCCTTGCATACGGCCCTGTGGATTGTCTCGCTCGGGTAGTATGTCGCATGCTGGCCAGTGCGCCAGTCGGCAGAGCCAAGGCGGGACGGCGTCCGGCTCAAGGCGGGTTCGGCCAAACGGTGCCGATGACAAAGAGCAAGATCCGCATCCAGAACTTCCTGCCGAATATGCCGCTTTTCAGCGCGTTGGCCGCATGCGAAATCGACCGCCTGGCGCTTGGCGCAACCCGCGTTCAATTGACGCGAGGTCTTGAGTTCGTTGAACGCCGGCATCACGTCCTGCCCCTGGGTGGCGTCATCACTCTCATCGCCGGCTCGTCCAGCCGTGCCTTAGGCAGTTCAGACAGTGGCCCGAGGGCCACAGTCTAAGAAGCTAATGTGCGCCTATTCATTGGCATATTCATAACTTCACTTCTCAAGATATGCGTCGTCCACAAAAATTCGGACAGGTCCGTTCTGATTTTCACACACCATAAGTACCTGCCGAATCCGTGTAGGGTATAAAGTGGTCAATGACATTTTGTGCTCCGCGAGCTTATAGCCGCGGCTCTGAACGACGGCCAGCAACGTGGGGGTGCTTTGGGCAATCAATGAGTGGGTGATGATCAAAATTGTCGACAACATCTGCGTCGTTAGGCTCAGTAACTTGAGCAAATCGACGGTACTACGCGCATCCAAACTCGCTAAAGGAGCACGGACATTCAGTATGGGTCGCGGATAGATGTCAGGCGGCAGTTTTGGGCTGATCCGTGCATGAATGCCTTTGTGTTTTCCCTTTTTGCACCGATGCGTAGCACAGTTTGCCCTGACACCACCTGCTCAAACGGCTTCTGCCATACCTTCTAAAAGCTGCGGAGGTGGCACTGAAATTCATTAGTTTATTAGAGCGTGTCATGCATTTTCATAACGGGTACAGCATGAGCATAGCGAAGACGACGAAATGCAGGCCGGCCAAGGTTTCGGGCAGGCGCTCGCCGTCACGTGCCAGTTGCCTGAACCGGTTAAGCCAGGCAAAACTGCGCTCGGCCACCCAGCGGCGGGGCAGCAGCACGAAGCCCTTCTTTGCCTCAGGCAGTTTGATGACCTGCAGCTCCATGCCTTCATCGCGAGCGGCCTGCGCAGGCGTGCCGCCCGTATAGCCCTGGTCAGCCAATGCAAGTTTCACCGTCTAAGCGGTGACATGCTGAACTTGACGCGCAAGCTCGGCCACCTGTGCGCGCTCCTGCGCGTTGGCCGGCGTAATGTGCACCGCCAGCAGCAGGCCCAGCGTGTCCACAGCCATATGAACCTTGCTGCCTCGCTTGCGCTTATGACCGTCGTAACCCGCACACGGAGCGCTTTCGCACGTGGACTGCAACGTGCGTCCATCCAGGATAACTGCACTGGGCTGACCCTGGCGCTGTTGCGCCACCACGCGCAGCACCGAACGCAAATCGTTGGCCATCGCTTCGAAGCAACCCGCGTTCAGCCAACGCTGCGTTTGCTGGTAGACCCGTTCCCATGGCGGAAAGTTGGTCGGCAGCATACACCAGGATGCACCCGCTCGTGCCACCCAGCGCAGCGCGTTGAACATTTCACGCAGTTCGTATCGACGTCTGCGGTGCGTTTTCGTTCATTAAAGTCAGGTAGGGAGCGGCGAAGCTCCATTCCTCATCCGATACATCCGTTGGATAAGGCTTGCGTTCTGTCATCCCCACAGGATAACAACTCTGCCCAAAAATGCCTAACGCGCTCTAGATTGCCAGAGTTTTGGTTTAGATTTTCTCCATATAATCAATAAGGTGCTTGGATGAAAAAACAGCATTGTCCACAATTTAAAATTTTGTCGATTATGCTCGGCGTAATCATGATGCTCGTGGGCTGCGGAGGGAATACACCAAGCACCTCGAGTCAAAATGATAAAGACTTTATCTCACCTACTTCGGGATCTGGATTGTCCGACTCATTGAAGGAAAGCCGGACACCAGATTTCTTAGCAGCGGAGACAGTGAAGAGAACCGCCACCAATTTTTCAGATATGCAAGCGGCTAGTGCTGCATTGACGACTTCACGGACAGAGCAGCACATCACCTCAAATGATGAGAATGTCCGGTTACCTTTCGTATCGGAAGGAGCGTCTCCAATCCCAACTCCATTCACACCCCGTTCACCCAACGCGGGGAGCGTCAGCTTCGAGCCGATACCGTCACGCCTACAAAAGATAAAGAGTATGTTGCACTATCGACAGGTCAAGTGCTTCGATAGCATCGAAGATAAAAATTTTGCCTTGCTCGTATTTAGGCTGATGAATAGGTTTCGGCTCAATGACGATAGCATGCTTGCTGTGATCAGAGCACTGAATCTACTGCATCACCATAATTTCGAACGCTATGTCGTTTTGTTGGACGTCTATGGTGATCCTGATGAAGAGCGCCATAGGCGTTACGATCATGTATCGTCATTGTTCGACATCATTGCGCACAGCGCAATGGCAACCGAGTCATGGCGTTATCCACCTGATCCATTTATTTATCAAATTAATCAATTTCTTCTTAGTGATGCGCTTGGCGTGTTAGGTCAGGCAATGTTATTGCAAAAGTCTGTGGAACAGGGTCGGGGTGCCCAAAATTTGGTCGATTTCAGCGAGATTCGCGAAAAATTCGAGTCGTACGTTAGTGAACACGAAAATATTTACATTGATTTAAAGAAGGTTGAGCTTAAATTATCCGGAAATAGCGCGTCGTTATCTGCGCCGCTCGCTCCCGCATACTCCATTTCACCGAACTGTCGATGTTGGATACACTGGAAATGGGCGCACGCACTCGACGAAACCTGTAAAAAGGGGGTTGAAAGAAGGTGAATATATAAATATTGGGAGATACAACGTGTAAATTTCTGGTTATGAATGCGTTGTCGGACCGCGCCTATACTATCTGTCAATGATCGCTGCTATGGCAGCCAAACCGGATCGACGTGTTGGCGTCATAGCGGGATCGGCGTAATGTCGCTACGACGCCGTAACCGAAGCGCGTGTCGAACTTCCATCAACGAGTGAAAATTCCACCCCTGGTCGGTTCGGCACACTTTCGGATAGCCGCGCAAACGCGCTGCTCGGTCCAACGCTTGGGCGACGTACAAGCTCGAGATGCCGTGGTCCACGACGATATCGACAGCCTCTTTTGTGAAATCGTTGACGATGATCAGGCACTTCAGACACCGCCCGTTCGGCAGCGCGTCTATCACGCAATCGATCGACCCAATCTCGTCGGGTCCACTGGACAACGTCAGCTACTCGCTTTCAATCATGACGCTGTGGCGCCGCCGACGGCGCCGCACGGCCAGCCCCGCTTCGCGATAAACGCGCGAGCCGGCAGCGCATTTTGTTGACGAAGATTAAAGTGGGCCGCCCGCGTTTGCCGCACACTGCCATTTTGGGCGCGCTGCCGCCATCGTCGAGAGGTTTAACCGTGCTTGTGCAAAATGTCGTATGCGAACGCCTTAAGATCAAGGGCAGGACACTGCTGCCGATTGTACAGGGAGGCATGGGCGTGGGCGTGTCTGCACATCGTCTAGCGGGAACTGTCGCATCGCTCGGTGCGGTGGGCACGATTTCGAGTGTGGACTTGCGCCGTCACCATCCGGATTTAATGGAACAAAGCCGGCGTTCGCGCGACCGGCAATTGATCGATTCGCTGAATCTGGAGGCGCTGCGCCGGGAAGTGGTCGCCGCATTGCAGCTGGCTTCGGGCAATGGCCTGGTCGCGGTCAACGTGATGCGCGCGGTGTCCTCATATGCATCATACGTCACCCAGGCATGCGAAAGTGGCGCAGGTGCAGTCGTGGTCGGCGCGGGGCTGCCGTTGGACCTGCCGGAGCTGACCGCCGACTTTCCGAACGTGGCGTTGATCCCGATCTTGTCGGATGCGCGCGGTATCGGCCTGGTGCTGAAAAAGTGGATGCGCAGAAACCGCCTGCCGGACGCCATTATCATCGAGAACCCCCGTTATGCGGCTGGGCATCTCGGCGCGCCGACGCTCGATGGGTTCGACCATCCGAACTATGCGTTCCAGCATGTGCTGGAAGGCGCGCGCGAATTGTTCAAGACGCTTGGGCTGGAGGTGGAGAATATCCCGTTGATTGTCGCGGGGGGAATCCACAGCCACGAGCAGGTTCGGCATCTGCTCGACCTCGACGCCAGCGCCGTGCAACTGGGAACCGCGTTCGCGGTGACGGAAGAAGGTGACGCGCATCCGAATTTCAAAAAGGTGCTGGTCGAGGCGAAGCCAGAAGACATCGTGACGTTCATGAGCGTGGCCGGCTTGCCTGCGCGCGCCGTGCGCACGCCGTGGCTGGCCAGCTACCTCGAGAAGGAACAGAAGCTGCAGCGGGCCGCCAAGCCGCGGCGATGCACGGTCGGATTCGACTGCCTGCAGCAGTGCGGGCTGCGCGATGGCATTGGCAAGCATGGGCAGTTCTGCATTGATATGAGGCTGGCCCATGCGCTCTCGGGTGACGTCGAGCGCGGATTGTTCTTTCGCGGCTCGGAAACATTGCCGTTCGGCCACGCAATCCGTCCGGTGCGCGAGTTACTCGACTATCTGCTGGGTGGCGTGACACAGACGCGTGCGCCGACGACAGCGGCTCGGCCATATACAGATGCAGGGCCGTTCCGCCGGTGTATTTCCGCTGCAACTCGTCCTGGTGCTCCAATGCCTCAAACGGATCGTCGGTAAGCCGACCGGCAGTTGCGAAGAGTTGGTGTAGTACGGGTTCTCAGGTGTGTCGGCCGAACTGCAATGAGAAAATCCGGCGTTCGATGCACATTGGGTCGTCGACCTCTGAGCTGACGGCCGGCACCGCGCCGGCCGCGCGCGGCACATGGGCTACAGCATCCGGCGCAGCGTCCGGTCCCGCAGCAGCACGTGACGGCCGATCGCGGCCAATGCATGCAATCCGATCACCCAGTAGAACAGGTTGCCGGTGAATTTGTGCATTGCCTTGAGCAGTGGTCGCGCGACGGGATCTGCGCCAATTAGCCGGATGTCCAGCCCGACGATCGGCAGCGAGACCGGGTTGCCACCGGCGTTGACCATCAGGATGCCGAGCAGCGGCTGCGTGAAGATGAACAGATACAGCGCCAAGTGCACGACGCGCGCGAGGAACACCAGTATGCGCGTCGACTCGACCTCTGCGGGCACCCCGTGCCACAGGCGCCAGAGTAACCGCAGCGACGCGAGGGCCAGCACCAGCGAGCCGGAACAGAAATGAATCGTGTTCCAGAACGCGCGGCTGTCGCTGCCTTTCGGGCCGCGTACCTCGATCGCGACATAGGCGAGTGCAACGAGCAGGAAAATCGCCCAGTGCAAGAAAATGGCGGGTTTGGAATAACGATCCGTCGCGGGGGTGGCGGGCATCTTGATATCCTCTGTTGTTGTGATGGTGGGCCGGGCGACCGGCAGGTCGGACGTCATGGCGCGTCGATTGACAAGCAGCCATCGACGGCCATCGCCTCATCGGCGAGCGCTGCCGTGCGCTGAACGTCGATACCATTATCGTTTCCGATGTGCGCTGGCTGGTCAATGCCGACTACCACGTAAACTGCAACGCTCGTTTTCGAGGAACGTACACGAGCAACGAGTTGCCGCACTTCATCCAGGACATGACGTATGTGTACCCGGGCAACCCCGCGTTGGGACGGTTGATTGCTCAGACTGCGACCGAGTACGGCGTGCACACGCACGCGCACGAGATTGACGGCCGTGGCGCGAACGTGACTACGCCGGGCAACTGCCAACGATACTGATTTGGCAATTTCCTAGCGCTGCCTTAATTTCAATTCTTAAAATTATCGGTCGCAAACAGCCTGATAATCGAGAAGCGAGGAAAAATAAGAAACGGACAATCCGCCCGGATCCTGGTGCTGGACGATGGCCGTTTCTATGTGCGATACATGAAGGCCGACATACCGAGTGCGCTGGCCGGCGTGGTCGCAGGTACGAACGCATCGGGCGACGGGAGCGTCGCCCATGGCAGCGGCATCGACTACAACTACGGCGACCCAGGCGTAACGACGCTGACCTGGAGCGGCATGTATGCGGCCCGCCAAGCAATCGCGGCCAAGGCGACCTAGGCGGACGGCAGAACGGCACAACTGAATGCGCGCTATGATCCGCGCTGGGCCCGAGCGACGTTGGTGGCCGCGACCGGCAGCTTTTGCGGCGTGGGGATGACTCACCGGGAGACACAAGTCGATTTCGATGCCCTGCGGCTCACCGTAGACGCCAAGAGGGCATCGTCGGCCTGTCACAGCATTGTCGGTTTTCCGGTACGCTCGCGCCGCGCGTAGGCAGCAACGTCTATGACGCGACACTGAATTTCGATGGCGGCGTCGGTTGCTGCGCCTACCCGGCTACCCCGGAGAGCGGGATCGCCGTGATGCACGATACGCAACTGGAAATGTTTGTCCAAACGCCCGACAAATCCAGCATTCTGCTCGTCATGGAAAAGCAGTAGCGGGCTACGTGCCCAATCCGGGCGTTGCGGCCCCGACGTGCACCAACGGCGGCGATTGTTGCGACGATGATTCACACCTCAATGATCCGAGACGCTGGAAAAACGCTGGGGGTTATGCTATCCTGCTACGCTTTGGAGCGAGAAGGGTGTCCCGGTTGACCTGTTCCGGTGTTCCACCGCTTCTCATCGCGCCCGCCTACGCGTTTGCTTCCCCCCATATTCCCTGAGGGCCTGCCCGCCATCGTGCGGCCGGCGCAGTTGTGGTCCGATTTTCCGGGCACGTCAGTACTGCTGCGGCGCCCATCGGGCTTCCGCGTGTCGACGCGTCTTGCGTGAGCGGGGGGGAAAGCGGCAATGCAAGGCGACAGGGCGATGAACGTATTGAACCAGCCAGGGACAACATGACCACGATTGTTATCAAGGAAAACGAGCCGTTCGAAGTGGCAATCCGCCGCTTTCGCCGAACCATCGAGCGCAATGGCCTGATCGCCGAGTTGCGCGAGCGCCAGTCGTACGAGAAGCCGACGGCTGTGCGCAAGCGTAAGAAGGCCGCCGCAGTCAAGCGCCTGCAGCGTCGTCTGCGTAGCCAGCAACTTCCGAAGAAGCTCCACTAAACGGCTTGCCGGTCCGCCCGCAGGCGGATACGCATCGATTCAAACGGCCCATGTCCACCGGACATGGGCCGTTTGTCGCCTTTGCGTCGATGATGGCGGCCCAAGCTGGCGCTCGAAGGTACCGTAAGCACAATCGTAGTTGCGCGAGATACCTGCCGACAATACGTTATTCGCCCATGTCGGGGAAGTGTTGGCGCATGCCTTCCATGCTGCCGCAGTGAAATGCGGTTCAGGTGACCCGGCACAGCAAGTCGCATCTCAAATCGAACTGCTGCGCAATCGAGGCAAGGCGGTTTTGCCAGTCGCGATGAATTGGTGAGCTGGTGCACCCGTGCTACCCAGTCGCGCTATGCTGCGCTCGCGCCGACTGTGCTGGCGCATGCCGACCACCCGTTTGCCGCGCGCTTGCTTGCCGAGGCCGGCCGCGATATCGACGCGATGGCCGCCACACAATCGCCGAGCGTGCTGCGCTGAAGTGGCGTTAAAGTGGTATGCTTTAGCGCGTTTCACGCGCGTGGATGCGTGGATAGCACGCGGCCGTGCGTGCAAACCGTATCTCGCCAGCGTACTTCGTTCTCAGTGACCTATCTATGTACCAAGTCATCGCCACTGATCTGGACGGCACGCTGCTCAATAGCGATCACCAGGTCGATCCGTTCACTGTCGCCACACTGCAGGAGTTGCAAGCGCGCGGCCTGCATTTCGTGATCGCGACCGGGCGGCATTTCCGCGACGTTGCGGGAATCCGTGACCGGCTCGGCATCCGGCCGTATCTGGTCACTTCCAACGGCGCGCGCGTGCACGACGTGCGAGACAACCGTATCCATGCGCACGACCTGCCCGAGGATATCGTCAAACGGCTAGTGGCGCCCGATATCGCCGGCACGCACGGCCGTGTCATCGTCAACTTGTTTGTCGACGATGCATGGCTGATCGATCGCGAAGCGCCTCAGCTGTTGACGTTCCATCAGGATTCCGGATTTCGCTACGAGGTTGCCAACCTCGCGGCACATGATGGCCAAGGGGTGGCGAAGGTACTGTACATCGGAGACGCCGCTGACCTGCGCGTTGTCGAGCGTAACCTGGCTCGGCATTTCGGGGATGCGTTGTACGTGACGTATTCGCTGCCCGATTGCCTCGAGGTGATGGCCGCTAGCGTGTCGAAGGGACGTGCGCTGGCACTCGTGCTCGAGCAACTTGGCCTGTCCGCCGAACGGTGCATCGCGTTCGGCGACAACATGAACGACATCGACATGCTGGAGTCAGTCGGACACCCGTTCATGATGGGCAACGCCAACCCCGGATTGATCGCGCGGCTACCCCATGTCCCACGCATCGGCAACAATTTCGAGGCCGGTGTCGCCCATCATTTGCGCGCATTGTTCGCACCGCAGCGCGAGCCCGCTTAAAGCGGAGACAGTCGTCGTCATAGCCATAATAGACGGGGCGAGGAGCGACATACACTGCGGGTGGCGGCGCATAGACCGGTGCGGGTGACGCCGCCACGCGGGCGGCTTTGTCAGCCTGCCGCAACCTTGCGAAGCATCGGCTGGCGCGCGCCGCGCGCCAATGACGCATACGCGTCGACGTAATGCTGTGCCATGATCCGCGCCGTAAAGCGCTGTTCGAAGCGCGCGCGGATTTGTTCGCGGGACAGCGCCTCTACCTGCAACAAAGCAGCCACTGCGCCGTTGACATCCTCGCAAATGAAGCCGGTTACGCCGTGCTCGACCACCTCGGGCACTGAGCCGCGGTTGAAAGCGATCACCGGCGTGCCACATGCCATCGATTCGATCATGACCAGTCCAAACGGCTCACACCAATCGATCGGGAACAACAACGCTTTCGCGCCGGACAAGAAAGCAGGCTTCTGTGCTTCGTTGATTTCGCCAATGAATTCGACATCGCCGAGTGAGAGTAGAGGCTCGATCTCGTTCTTGAAGTACTCGCGATCGACCTTGTCGACCTTGGCGGCGATTTTCAGCGGCAGGCCGGCCTGCGCGGCGATGCGGATCGCGTGATCGACGCGCTTTTCCGGGCAGATGCGGCCTAGGAACGCCAAGTACGTCGGCTTGATGTCCGTTTGCGGCACGAGTAGGTTTTCCGGCAGTCCATGATAGATGGTATCGACCCACCCGGCACGCGGCAGCGGCACGCGCTGTGAATCCGAGATCGAAATGACGTGTGCCTGCGGGAAGCTGTCAAAGATCGGTTGCAGCTCCGGCAGGTCTAGGCGCCCATGAAGTGTGGTGACGAACGGCGTGTCGATCTGCGAGAACAGGGGCAACGGCAAATAATCAAGGTGAAAATGCAGGATGTCGAACTCGTGGGCCACGCGGCGCACCTGTTCGAGCATCAACATATGCGGCGCCATCCAGTCGCGGATGGACGGGTCCAGGCGCAATGCTTGGGGCCACGCCGCTTCAAGGCGTGCCGAAGTATGCGAGTCGCCGCTCGCGAACAGTGTCACATCTTGACCCAGCTCCACCAGCCCTTCCGTCAGGTATGACACCACGCGCTCGGTGCCTCCGTAGAGTTTGGGCGGCACAGCTTCGTGCAGCGGTGCGATTTGTGCGATACGCATTGCGTGCTCTCCTTACGAAAAATCGCCCTGCGCCTCGTTGCTGGAGGCGCTGCGTGTGGGCAACGCGGAAAAAATCGGCGAATCGGGCCACCGGTATGCCGCAGTCGCGGTCAGCCCGACGGATCGCGATATCGCGATCGAAAGTTTTATTATCGAGGCGAGAGCGAGGAATTCGAGCAATTTTTCAAACTTTTAATATTGTTACAGCACGAAACATCGGCGCAACATCGCATTCCGATCCATTGCGCCGCATTAGCACATCGTGAGGCGCGACGAACGCCGAGTGTGCTACAGAACTCGATTCACGTTGGGCAGCGTGGTATGGCGCACCGATCGACGGCGAGCAAGTGCGTACACTGATGGCCGAGACGCGTTCGTTCCTGCAGGAATTGCCCGTGTCGACACAGGCCAACAACGTGCAGTTGCTCGAGTACATGTCGGCCAACCGGCATGAGCAGCTCACCGCCGCGCATGCCCCATATTCGACGGGGAGTCCGTCGAGCCTGCCCTATGATCCGCAGATCAATTACGAAGGGCGTACCGACAGCGTCACCAACCAGTCCCAGGTCGATGATCTATTGACCAGTCTTGGGCTCTGAGATTGAGTAAAAGATGGGCGCGCAAATGCGTCGCCGCGTACGATTGCAACCCATTGGAACAGGAACGGGGCACCGTGGTGCGCGAGTACATTGCCGATGGCACCGTATTCGGCATCGCCTGGCCCGGCCCTCAAATGCCCGAGATGCGCACGTTGCTGGGTACCTACTTCCCACAGTACGTTAGCGACATCCAGGCGCAACGCCGTGAACAGGGCGGCCACGGGCCGGTGTGGATGCGCAGCGGCGAGCTAGTCGTACATTCGGGCAGGCACATGGGCGACTTCAGCGGGCAAGCCTTCCTACCGCGGGCCTTGCCGGCCGGCATGACCGAAGCGGATATCCGCTGAACACAGGAGTGCTATCGTGACCCTAGTCAATACACGCCGCGGGCTCGCATGGCGCGCCGCGGCGCTCATGGGCGCCATAACGCTGGCCGCGTGCGGAAGCGGCGGCAATGCCAATTCGGCGGCCAGTTCTGCCCCCCTGGCAGCCAACGTTGTGCCGATCACGGTGGCGCAGGGGCTCGACCGGGTGGCCAACATCGGCACCGTGTCCGTCACCATCTGCGCGGCTGGCAACGCCGCGCAGTGCCAGACGCTTGACAACATCCAACTCGACACGGGTTCGTATGGCTTACGGGTGGTCGCCGCGGAATTGTCACCCACATTGCGCGGCGCGCTGCAGCAGGCCACCGTGCCCAATTCGAATGCGCCGCTTGCTTCGTGCGCGTTGTTCGCGGACGGGTATTCGTTCGGTTCGGTGCGCATTGCTGACGTGACGCTAGGCGGGCGGACCGCCAGTGCGATCCCAATCCATTTAATCGGCGATTCTAAATTTCCGACGGTGCCGTCCGACTGCGTCGTGGGTCGATCGGAGAACGCCGCGTCGGAGTTGCATTCTCGCGGCATCCTCGGTGTCGGGGCGGCGGCCGTGGATTGCGGCAACCGATGCGCGACCAATGCGGCCGCCAGTTCCTACTTCAACTGCGCGAGTGCGTCCAACTGCGTGCAAACCGTCGTGCCGCTTGCCCAACAGATCGCGAAACCGGTGGCGAACGTGCCGGTCGACAACAATGGCGTAATCGTCGATATGCCCGCAATCGGCCCCTCGGGACAGTCTTCAGTCAGCGGCACCTTGTTGCTGGGTATCGGCACCGCATCCAACAACCGGCTGGGCAGCGGTGCGATGGTATTGACCACCGATGATTCCGGTAGCTTCAGCGCGACGTACAACGGCTCGAGGATCACCGGGTTCACCGATACCGGCTCCAACGGCCTGTTCTTCACCGACGCGTCGTTGCCCGTATGCGGCTCCGGCAGCCCGTTCTATTGCCCGCCCGGCCAACAGGCCAAGCTCCTCACCGTGACGGGCGCGAATGGCGCCACCCAGGCCGTCAATCTCAACGTGGGCAATGCGTCGATGCTGCTCAGCACGCCTAATACGTTTGCGCTCAACGATTTGGCCGGACCGATGCCCCGCTACTTCGACTTAGGCATGCCGTTTTTCTATGGGCGGCGCGTGGCGGTGGCGATCAGCGGCAAGTCCACGCCATCAGGCAATGGTCCCTATGTGGCATTTTGACGTGATGCACTGAGTGACCGGTAACCGGTAACCGGTAACCGGTGGCCGCGGGACGGAATCCCGGCACGAAGTATCGCAGGAAAGACGGCGTTGACTTGCGAAATAACCCGGGCGAGAGCCAAAGGAAGCGCGTCAACCCCCACACCGCGGACCATTTGCCGAACTGCTTGTCTTGCGCGCGTCCAAGCTCACCGAGTACCGAGCGCCCAAGACGCTGTCGCTCCGCGACGTTGCATAGGGTGCTGCAAAGCCTGCTCGGCGAAGCCGTGCCGAGTCGCGACATGCGCATCATCGTCGAGTCACAGTCACGGCGGACAGCGACCTGGCGATGATTTCGCCCGTGGTCCGGCGTGTCAACCGACAAAGGCCTTCTCGACCACATAGTGGCCCGGAGCCGAATTGCTGCCTTCGGTGAAGCCCATGCCATCGAGCAGTTGCCGTGTGTCACGCAGCATATGCGGACTCCCACACAACATGATGCGGTCGTTGTCGATCGAGAACGGCGGCACGCCGAGCCGCTCGAACAATCCGCCCGTTTCGATCAGCTCCGTGATGCGCCCGCGATTCTGGAACGGCTCACGCGTCACGGTCGGGAAATACACCAGTTTATCGCGGATCAGCTCGCCGATATGCTCGTGCTGTGGCAAATGCTCGGTGATGTACTCCTTGTACGCAAGCTCGTCGACGAAACGGCAGGTATGCGTGAGCACGATCTTCTCGTAGCGATCGTAGACGTCCGGGTCCTTGATGACCGACATGAACGGAGCCAGGCCGGTGCCGGTGGATAGCAGCCACAGCGTCTTGCCGGGCAACAGGTTGTCGACTACCAGCGTGCCAGTCGGTTTCTTGCCAATGTAGATCTGATCGCCCACTTTCAGGTGCTGCAGCCGCGACGTTAGCGGGCCGTCCTGCACCTTGATGCTCAGGAATTCGAGGTTTTCCTCGTAGTTCGCGCTCGCCAGGCTATACGCGCGCAGCAGCGGTTTGCCATCCACTTCCAGGCCGACCATCGTAAACTGACCGTTATCAAAACGAAAGCCCGGATCGCGAGTGCAAGTGAAGCTGAACAGCGTGTCAGTCCAGTGATGCACGCTGAGAACGGTTTGTTGGGTCAGGTTGCTCATGGTGTTTCAGTCGGATCGGTGGCCGTCGGGCCCGGCACGCGCGACGGTCTGGCTAAAAAGTATCAGGCAAGTTACCATTTTAACGCGTCGCGGCAAAGTTAACCGATGCTTGGGCAATGGCGCGTCGCCAGACGTGACGAGCGGCACGCGGGGCAACGGGTAGTAGGCGCATTGCAACGCCGTGGACCCGTCCTAGTCCAGCCGCAACCGCGCTATGTACGGCAAGTGGTCCGATAACCACGCGGTGCGGGGTGCGGGCTCGAGCCATTGCATTGGCGTGACGCCCCGTACGAACATCTTATCCAGCGCCAGCGCGGGCGAGAAGGCGGGAAACGTCTTGCCAGCCTCGCCCAGCGTTGAGGCTACCTCGCGCAAACCGATCTCGGCGAATAACGGCTCCGAGTCGTTCTTCCAGTCGTTAAAATCGCCGGCGAGCACCAACGGGCCGGTTGCCGCCTCGCGGGCGATCCAATGGGCGATCCAGTTCATCTGGCGCAATCGCGACTGGCGGGTGAGCGCCAGATGGACGCACAGCAATGTGATCGGCGTGTTGTAAAGCGTCGCACGCGCCACCAGCAAGCCCCGCTTCTCGAAGCGGTGCGCGGAAATGTCCCAGCGCCCTCCTAGGTCGAGCGGATGCGGCGACAGGATCGCATTGCCGTGTCGCCACGATGGCTTGAAGACATTTGGCCCGAGCGCCAGCTGCAAGCGCAATGCTTGCGCTATTTCGGTAGCCTGGCACTGCCACACGTCGGTAAGCGCGCCTTGCAGCGGCTCGCCGAAGCCATTGCTGGCCAGCACGGGCGCGGGCATCCGGCGCGCCATGGCCTCCTGCAGGAAATACAGGTCGGCCGGCGTTGCCTGCATCCAGCGTTGCATCGACTGCCATGCCTGCAAGCCGAGCGGCGAGCGGCCCTTGTGCAAATTCCAACTGACGGCGACGAATTCCTTGTCGCCGGTGCACGGCACGTTGGGCAAGGTATCGCCGTGTCGCATCGGTCGACTATCCTTACGCGAGTTCATCACCCGCTCACTGTTCCACAATGCTCGCCTGTACGCGATAGATGAGTTGCGGGTCGTGGTCCACCAGCTTCCACGATACCGTTCGCCCGGGCGGCACGAGCAGGCCGGGATGGACAGCGGTGACTCGACGCGGCTGCGGGGGCAGCGCACAACCCTCAGCGGTCTGTGCGGCACGCGTATCCTCGAAGATCTCCTGTACGTCCAGCGACAGAACCGCCTTGCCGTCGTCAACGTGGGTCGGCGACACGGTCAGCGTGCGCGACAACTCGACGCTGGCCACCGGTTGGTTCTGGCAACCGACCTCATGCACGACGCTACGCTTGTGTGTCTCCGACTTCGCTTGGCCGACCGTGGTCGTTGCGCCAAAATGGTCGACGCTGCGTCCATCCTGCACAACTTCGACATCCCAGCGTACCTTTGGCGGGCCATCTTGTGCGCATGCCATGGCGGCGGCCAAGGCCAGCAGCACGCCTGTGGCGAGTGTACGAAGGGCATTCAACAGACTTGTCATAAGGGGTTCTGACCTAGGTCGCCGCGATGGGTTCACGCCCCGCGCGGCGCCCGGGGTCTGCGTGCGCGAAACAGTCATGATAGCGGGGTTTGGTCGCGTGTGCGTGCGCGACGCGGCGTTGGCAGCAACGTCGCGCGACTGCTAGCTTGCACAACTTATTGACGCCGATACACTGAATTGGCGCCGCGCGGGGCGGCGTGGCAGCAGAGGAGGTGAATATGACTAACGCAATGGTCAGGCAGGAAATCGCGGTGGCGGCTTTCAAGCCGATCTATGACTTAAGTCAGATCGAGACGGCCTTGCATGACTTGTCCGATGGCGCCAGCGAGGCGTTGCGAAGCACCTACGAGAAAATGCTGAAGATCGGCGCGTTGCGCTTTTGCGTCAAGCCCAACCGGTTGCCGTCGATCGACGCGCTCGTCGACGAGTCGCCGAACTTTAGCGAGCCGCTGGAGGACGTGCGCAAACAGATCGCGCTGGTGGCCGAGACTGACGACAGGCTCGAATTGATGCCCATGCTGCTGCTGGGCGAACCCGGCATCGGCAAGACGCACTTTGCCCGGCAACTCGCGCGTCTGGTCGGCACCGGCTATCACTATGTCGCGATGAGCTCGCTCACTGCGGGCTGGATCCTGTCCGGGGCGTCGTCGCAGTGGAAGAACGCCAAGCCAGGCAAGATCTTCGACGCGCTGGTCAACGGCGCTTATGCGAATCCGCTGGTGCTGGTCGACGAAATCGACAAGGCCGGCGGCGATGCGCAGTACGATCCGCTCGGCGCGCTGTATGCGCTGCTCGAGCACGACACCGCGCAGTCGTTCATCGACGAGTTCGCCGAAGTGCCCATCGATGCATCCAGTGTTCTTTGGGTCGCGACGGCCAACGACGTGCACCGCATCCCGGAGCCGATCCTGAACCGGATGAGCGTCTATGAGATCCCGACGCCGGATCGCGATGGTGCGCGCCGTATTGCCCAGTCGATCTACTCAGAGATCCGCGAATCGCACGCATGGGGCGCGCGTTTTCCGCAAGCGCTCGAAGAAGCGCCGCTGGACGTGCTGTCGAGCTTGTCGCCGCGCGTGATGCGGCGTGCCATCCTCCACGGCTTCGGCAATGCGCGGCTGGCGGGACGCGATGCGGTGAGCGCGCACGACGTGGTACTCGATCGCCACGCGCGCAGACGCTCAATCGGTTTCTGACGCCGCCCGGGCCGCGCGCGCCGTGCGCGGCTATAGCAGCCGCACGATCAGCGAGCCCAGCAGCGTCAACAGCAGCGTCGACATGAACGGCAACGGCAGGCGGCGGCCGCGCCAGCTGAGCGCGAGGTCACCGGGTAAGCGACCGATGCCCAGCCGGGCGAGCCAAGGCCAGGTTGCGCTGAGGATCGCGGTTGCCATGAAGGTGGTCAGCAGCCAACGGAACATGGGCAGGCTAGCCTCATGAGTCACAGCATGTGCGAACGGTCGCCGCGCTCGAACGCGCCCAGTGCGACATCCATGCCGCGGCAAAACGCGATCACTTTGAACAGCTCGCCCATCTCCGCCTCGGACAGCAGCTTCTGTACTGCATTGGCCGCGGGCAGGAAGCGGGCCGGGTCGGCCGGGTCCAGTTGCGCCAGCGAGTCCGTAATGCCCGCGTTCATCAGAAAGCGCGCTTGCGACGTGTATCCGAGCAAATGCGCGCCCGCGTCGTGGGCTGCCTGCTCGATGGCGCTGAACTGCACATGCGCGGTGATGTCCTGCAAACCGGGGTAGAGGAACGGGTCGCCGTGCGCGCGATGCCGGTAGTGGCACATCAGCGTGCCCTGCGTGCGCTGCGAATGGTAATACTCAGCGGCCGGGAAACCATAATCGACGAACAACGCGGCGCCGCGGCCGAGCGTCGAGCACACGGTGCGCACGAACGCGGCTGCCGCCTCGTGTGTCTCGGTCACGTAGTCGTGCCGGCCAGGGACATACGCGAGCGCGGCCGGCACGGCGGCGGTGGCCAGAGGCCGGTCGGCGAACACGAAGCGGCTCGCATCCGCCACGGCGACGCCGCGTTCATGCCAGAGGCCGTCCTGCCGCGCAAACAGACGCACGGGCATGGCGTCCAGCACTTCGTTGCCGACGATCACGCCATCCACGCGCTCGGGCAGCGCATCAACCCATTGGACGCAAGGGGCGAACTGTGGTGCGGTTTCCGCAATGCACTCGCGCTGGCGCGCGCGCAACTCGCCGGACAATTCCACGATCGTGTAGCGCGCGCACCCGACACCGAGCGCATCCAACGTGCGCAGCAGGCCAGCGGCGAACTTACCTGTTCCCGCCCCGAATTCGACTACGTGGCGCGTGCCGGTGGCGCCGAGTATCTCGGCCACTGGCTTGGCGAACGTCTGCGCAAACAGCGGCGAGAGTTCCGGCGCGGTGATGAAGTCACTACCGTCGTCGGGGCCGCGGCCGAACTTGACTGAACCACCGCTGTAGTAGCCTAGGCCCGGCGTATAGAGCGCAAGTTCCATGTACCGGTCGAATGGCAGCCAGCCTCCGGCCGCGGCGATTTGCCTAGCGATGTGCTGCACTAACGCGCGCAAGTGCGCGAGCGCAGTATCGCCAGGAACAGGTAAACTATCGGGCTGCGTCGTATTCGGCTTCATTCCGGCATTGTAAATGAGCGACCCGTCGTGCGCCGGTCAGCATCCGGCTTTCTCCTCTTGCGCGCCGCCCGCGCGTCGTGCCGCACTGGTAACCGGCGCGGCACGGCGCATCGGCCGTGCGCTGGCGCTCGGCATGGCCTCGCGGGGCTGGGACATTGCGCTCCACTACCATACGTCCGAGGCCGACGCGCAGTCGCTGGCCGCCGACATCCAGGCGCTGGGCCGGCGTGCTGTCGCGTTGCGCGCCGATCTGGCCGACGAGGCACAGGTGCAGCGCCTGGTGCCGGATAGCATCGCCGCGCTCGGGCGTATCGAATGCGTGGTGAACAACGCGTCGCTGTTTGATGAGGATACGGCAGCCACGTTCGGATACGGCACGTTGCTGAACATGACGGCGATCAATGTCGGCGCGCCGCTGACGCTAGCGCGGGCGCTGCACGAATCGATTCCGGAGGCGGCGCGCGAAGACGAAACGTTGCGCGGCTCGGTCATCAACGTGCTCGACCAGAAGCTGTACAACATGAATCCGGACTATCTATCGTATACGTTGACGAAAGCCGCGCTGCAGGCGGCCACCGTGACGCTGGCCCAGGCGCTCGCGCCAAAGCTGCGGGTCGTGGCCGTCGCGCCCGGGCTCACGCTGCGCTCCGGTAGCCAGACCGAAGAAAACTTTGCCGACGCGCACCGGCGCACGCCGCTTGGACGCGCATCGACGCCGGCCGACGTGGTCGATGCGGTGTGCTACCTGGCCGACGCGCGCGGTGTGACGGGTGCGACGCTGCTGGTCGATGGCGGGCAGCACCTCGTGCCGTCGCCGCGCGACGTGATGTTTATGACCGGTGCGTGAGCGCGATGCATGCGTGCCTACTGCCAGGCCGGGCCGTACCGCACGGCCACCGCCCCCACTTTTGACTGGATCGCCCATGCTCTCCGCCCTTTCGCACCCGAGCCTCGCAGACTGTCGACGCCTGTTCCTGCGCAACTACGAGATTTACATCAACATTGGCGTGCATGATTTCGAGAAACGCGCCGAGCAGCGCGTCATCGTCAACATCGACCTGTTCGTGCCGCTGGCCGAGTCGACACCGCGCGCCGACAAGCTGCCCGAAGTCGTGGACTACGATTTCATGCGCTCGACGATTGCCCAACGGGTCTCGCGCGGACACGTCCATCTGCAAGAAACGTTATGCGATGACGTTGCCGCCGCGATGCTGGCGCACCCGAACGTGAGGGCGGTGCGCGTGTCGACCGAGAAGCCGGACGTCTACCCCGACTGCGAGTCGGTGGGCGTCGAAGTCATCCGTATCAAGGAAGCCTGACATGAATGCACCCGAGACCGCCGTGCGGACCTTGACCCGTGGCGAGCAGAAACAGGCCTACGAAAACAACAAGCTGTTTAAGCGGCTAGCCCGGCAGGTCGGCCAGGCCATTGCCGACTACAACATGATCGAGGCCGGCGACAAGGTGATGGTTTGCGTGTCCGGCGGCAAGGACAGCTATGCGTTGCTGGACATCCTGCTGCGGCTGCGCGAGCGCGCGCCGATTGATTTCGACATTATCGCGGTCAATCTGGACCAGAAGCAACCCGGGTTTCCCGCCCATGTGCTGCCCGAGTATCTCACGGCACGCGGCGTGCCGTTCCATGTCGAGAATCAGGACACGTACAGCATCGTCAAGCGCCTCGTGCCCGAGGGTAAGACGACGTGCTCGCTGTGCTCGCGGCTGCGGCGCGGCATCCTATACCGTGTCGCGGGTGAGTTGGGCGCGACCAAGATTGCGCTTGGCCACCACCGCGACGACATCCTGCAGACCGTGCTGCTGAATATGTTCTACGGTGGCAAGCTCAAGGGCATGCCGCCAAAACTGCAGTCCGACGACGGCAAGCACATTGTGATCCGGCCGCTCGCCTATGTGAAGGAGAATGATCTGGAGAAATATGCGCAATTGCGTGAATTTCCGATCATCCCATGCAATTTGTGCGGCAGCCAGCCGAACCTGAAGCGCGCCGAGATGAAGACGTTGCTGCAGGAATGGGACAAGCGCTTCCCCGGACGGGTGGACAATATGTTCAGTGCATTAGCCGACGTCGTGCCGTCGCACCTGATGGATCATCGGCTGTTTCCGTTCGCCGGGCTGCGCGCCACGGGCGTAGCCGATCCGCACGGCGACATCGCGTTCGACGATGAACCTTGTGCAACACCCGACAGCGGCACCGTGCCGATCGTGCCATTCGACGCGCTGTGAAGCCGCGACGCCGGCGCGCCGTATGTGGGTTGCACGACGGAATGCAGCAAGCCCGATGCTAAAATCGGCCCTTCGAGACTCGTTGGACGTTGACGCCGTGAATATCGTCATTCTTGCAGCCGGCATGGGCAAGCGCATGCATTCCGCGCGGCCAAAGGTGCTGCATTCACTGGCTGGCCGGCCATTGCTGTCCCATGTCATCGACACGGCGCGCGCGCTGACGCCGAGCCGGCTCGTCGTGGTGGTCGGGCATGGCGCCCAGGCCGTGCGCGAGGCCGTCGCCGCGCCCGATATCCAGTTTGCGCTGCAGGCCGAGCAACGGGGTACCGGTCACGCGGTTCAACAGGCGCTGCCGTTCATCGACCCGGCACTACCCACGCTGGTGCTGTACGGCGACGTGCCGCTCACGCGCGCCTCGACACTGCGGCGGCTGGTCGACGCGGCGGCCAACGGCCACTATGGGGTGCTTACTGTCACGCTGGACGATCCGCACGGTTATGGTCGCATCGTGCGCGATTGCGCCGGACGCATCACACGGATCATCGAGCAAAAGGATGCCGACCCGGGGCAACGGGAAATCCGCGAGATCAACACTGGCATCGTCATCTCGCCGAGCGGGCGGCTTGACGCGTGGCTGAGCTCGTTGACAAACGACAACGCGCAGCGCGAGTTCTACCTGACCGACGTCGTCGAGCGCGCGATCGAAGACGGTGTCGAGGTCGTCGGTGTACAGCCGGACGACGTATGGGAGACGCTCGGCGTGAACAGCAAGCGACAATTGGCTGACCTAGAGCGCGTCTACCAGCGTAATGAGGCGCTGCGACTGCTGGACGCTGGCGTCACGTTGACTGATGCGTCGCGCATCGACGTGCGCGGCACGCTGGAGTGCGGCGCCGACGTGTCAATCGATGTCAACTGCGTGTTCGAAGGACACGTCGTGCTGGGTGACCACGTCAGCATCGGGCCAAACTGCGTGATCCGCGAGGCGACGATCGCCGCGGGCACGCGCGTGGACGCGTTCACGCATATCGACGGCGCACGCGTGGGCGAGAACGTCGTGCTCGGCCCATATGCGCGGCTGCGTCCCGGGGCCGTGCTGTCCAGCAACGCGCATGTGGGCAACTTCGTCGAGGTCAAGAACGCGGTGCTCGGGCATGGCGCGAAGGCTAACCATTTGAGCTATATCGGCGACGCCGACGTCGGGGCACGCGTGAACATCGGCGCCGGGACGATCACCTGCAACTATGACGGCGCGAACAAGCATCGCACCGTGATCGGCGATGACGTATTCGTTGGCTCCGATACGCAGCTTGTCGCGCCGGTCGTCGTGGGTTCAGGGGCGACGCTCGCAGCCGGCACCACCGTCTGGCGCGACGTGCCCGCCGGGGCGCTGGTGTTGAACGAGAAAACGCAGGTCGCAAAGCCAGGGTACGCGCGACCGGCCAAGAAAAAGGCCTGAATGCACGGCGCCGATGAGGCGGCTCAACGGTCACCCTCCATTTTCCACGGATAAACATCATGTGCGGCATTGTCGGCGCGGTAGCGCAACGTAACATCGTCCCGGTCCTCGTCGAAGGGTTGCGACGTCTCGAATACCGCGGCTACGACTCATGTGGTGTAGCTGCTATCGTCGAGGGCGCCGCCCGGCGCGCCCGCAGCGTATCGCGCGTGGCGGACCTCGACCAGCAGATCCGCGACACGCAACTGGCGGGGGAAACTGGCATCGCGCATACGCGCTGGGCGACGCACGGGGCGCCAGTCACGCACAATGCGCATCCGATCTTCTCGCACGACACGATTGCACTGGTTCACAACGGCATCATCGAAAACTATGAAACCCTGCGTGAAGGCCTGCGCGCGAACGGTTACGAGTTCGTGACGCAGACCGACACTGAGGTCATCGCCCACCTAATCTACAGCCTTTATCGCGGTGACTTGTTTGCCGCCGTGCGCGAGGCGGTGAAGCAGCTACATGGCGCCTACGCGATCGCAGTGTTCTCGAAAGATCAGCCGCATCGGGTATGCGGCGCGCGCGCCGGCTCGCCGCTGGTGGTCGGGCTGGGCCAACAGGAGAATTTCCTGGCCTCGGATGCGCTCGCGCTGGCGGGCAGCACCGACCGCTTCATTTTCCTCGAGGAAGGCGACGTGGTTGAATTGGCGCTGGACGGCGTGCGGATCGCGGACCGCGACGGCGGCCTCGTGCAGCGGGAGGTGCGCACCGTCAACGCGTATGGTGGCGCGGTGGAGCTTGGGCCGTACCGGCACTTCATGCAAAAAGAGATCTTTGAGCAGCCGCGGGCGATCTCCGACACGATTGCGCAGACCGACGCATTCGATCCCGAGCTGTTCGGTGCTGGCGCCGGCGACGTGTTCAACGGGATCGACAGCCTGCTGATCCTTGCGTGCGGCACCAGCTACTACTCCGGCTTGACAGCGAAGTACTGGCTCGAATCGATCGCGAAAATCCCCACGCAAGTCGAGATCGCAAGCGAGTATCGCTATCGTGACTCCGTGCCGAACTCCCGGTCACTCGTCGTGGTGATCTCCCAGTCCGGCGAGACGGCGGACACGCTCGCCGCGCTCAAGCATGCGCAGGCGCTCGGACACTCGCATACGCTGGCGATTTGCAACGTGGCGAGCAGCGCGATGGTGCGACTCACCGCGCTGCGCTTGCTGACGCACGCGGGCACCGAAATCGGCGTGGCGTCGACCAAGGCATTTACAACGCAGCTCGTTGCCCTGTTCGTGCTCGCGGTGACGCTGGGACGGCTGCGCGGTCATGTCGACGCGAGTCTTCAGGCGCAGTACCTGAAGCAGTTGCGGCACCTGCCGGCGGCGCTCAACAGCGTGCTCGCGCTCGAGCCGCAGATCATCGCGTGGGCAGAGGAATTTTCGCGCAAGGAAAACGCGCTGTTCCTTGGCAGGGGCATGCATTATCCGATTGCACTTGAAGGCGCGTTGAAGCTGAAGGAAATCTCGTATATCCACGCTGAGGCGTATCCGGCCGGCGAACTCAAGCATGGGCCGCTCGCGCTGGTGACCGAAGCGATGCCGGTGGTCACCGTCGCACCGAACGATATCCTGCTGGAAAAACTGAAGTCCAATATCCAGGAAGTCCGCGCACGGGGTGGCCAGCTGTATGTGTTTGCTGACGCGGATACGCGAATCGTCAACGACGAAGGCCTGCATGTGATCCGGATGCCCGAGCATTATGGGCTGCTGTCGCCGATCCTGCATGTGGTGCCGTTGCAATTGCTCGCGTATCACACGGCCTGCGCGCGCGGCACCGACGTGGACAAGCCGCGAAATCTGGCCAAGTCGGTGACGGTGGAGTGACTCGTGCGGCATCCTGCGGGCGCTCACCGGATCCATATTCCGACGCGGGCCACATCGTGCGCCATTTGGGTCGGGCAGGAGACCAAAGAAAACCAAATAGGCAAGACGATGAATGCGCTAATCGAAGACCCGGGCCAGGGTCCGACAATACCGCCGGTCGCGCTGCGTGCAGCGACTCGTGAGGACTACAGATACTTCTTTCACCTGTACCGGGATTCTCTGAGCGGCTACTTCAGGCAAACGCTGGGTTGGGAGGACGATTTCCGCCGGGCGGCTTTCCGAGTGAGCTACCCGGTTGTGCGGTGCCAGGCCATCGTGGTCGACGGTGTGTCGCGAGCGGCGGGGGTGTTGTCCACGCAGGTGTGCGAAGACGGCGGGGTGGAGGTCGCCCTGCTGCTGGTGGATCCGGCATTCCAGAGCCGGGGGATTGGCGCGGCCCTACTGCACCGCATATGTGACGCAGCCCATCGTGAGGGCCGCGCGGTCAAGCTGCAGACTTTTAAACTCAACGAGCGCGCCGCGCGGTTCTATCTGCGCCAAGGGTTCAGGATCGTCGCCGAGGATCAGTATTACCAGCACTTCCGGCGTGCGCCATGCGACGCCGCCCCGGCGATCTCTGCCATCCAGCCCGCATCCGGCGGCGCGCTGCCGCGTTGACGCCCAGCTCGATGTGGGCTGTGATCGACGCAGCAGTCGCACGGTCAAAGCGGGCTGTGGTCGAGGCGGCAAACGCACGGTCAAAGCGAACCATGGTCAACGCGGCAACGCGGCAGCCGTCAAAGCCGTTCGCTCAATTGAGCGCCGTCAGTCGAGTGTCAGCACAATACGCCTGTCAACCTGGCCTTCGCGCAGCTTCCCAAACACCGAATTAATATTTTTCAACCGGTCATGGTGAATGTGCGCGCGCACCCACCCCTGCGCCGCGAAGAAGTCGGCCGGCGGCAGACCATTGAGCGATACGGTGCCACCGCGTTGCACCATGCCGAGCGCCTTGGCGAACGCACTGCGCGATACGGCGGTGACTAGCATGCCGTGCACGCCGCCGATCCTTAAAAGACATTCCGTTAGTATTGGCGGCCTAAGCCGGCGTCGCGGCGCCCGCGGCGCGTCACCCCTGTGATGGCTCGTCAATCTCCTTGCGCTCGCGCCGCGCTTCGTTGCCGCGCCGCGCCCGCAGTCGCTGCCGGGACAACACCGTGATGACTTGTTGCGTCGTCGCACCGGCCGGGATTTCGTTGCGGATCGTATCAAGTCGCATCGGCAGGCCGGCGCGCTGCCGGCGCAGCGCCTTAACAATGGCTCGTCGGCATTGTTGGCCGTAGCAATTCCATTCGTCGCGGATTTTTCCGCAGTAACGGCATTCGTCCATGCGAATAGTCTACCGCCAAACCTGCCGATAGCGTTTGCGCACGTCGTCGTATTGGCTCGGTACGTCGATCGAGGCATATCGCACAAATTGCAACAGTCTGCCGTAATTACCAGACACCGGCGCCGCCGTTGCGCCACGGCCTGAATTCTCAACCCACTGGCAGTCACGGCCGTCAGCGGTACGGAACTTGCGATGGCGCCGTCACGCGCCAAACCGAACCGGCTTCCATGACTTCGTCCGCTTTTGCAGGTACGGCCCGCGTTGGCGGGTTGCGCACCCGGATCACCGCCGACCTATGGCATGCCATCTGGCGCCACAGGATGCGAGTGCTGGCCGCCGTATCGTTACTGCGTTGGGCGAGGTGCACGACATGACGTTTATGCAAGTCACGCAGACCGTGGCCGACTATACCGCGCGCACGTCATTTGCCGTCTACGCGAGTTATACGGTGATGTTCACGCGGCGCCGCATGCGAATGCAGCGCCGCATGATGATCACCAGGAGGCGCGCGACGCGCTGTCCGGCTACTCAAGCGAGTATGAACGGGCGCGTGCCGTCGAAGTCGGTTGTCGCGGCTATCTGACCAAGCCGGTCAAGGCGGTCGATTTAATTGCCGTACTCAGGGCATTAGCCACTTACTTAGGAGAGACTTATGAGCTTGACGCCCCCCAGCACGTCAGGGAACCTATCCGCCCCGCGCCGCACCGGTAGCCTGTATGCCGACCGCAGCGCGGCCAGCGCCGCGATTGAGATGTTGCTGCCGACGCTGTCGGCGGCGCTGCACAACACAGTCGTCGGCCAAAGCGGGTGCCTGCATATCGTCGTGATGGATCCGGCACTCGATCCTGGCGACGCGTGCTTCGAGGATGCGATCCTGTATGAGCATTCGATGCCGGATCCGGCGCAGTGGGACGCCGACTACCGCGCGTATGCGCGGGCCAAAGCGCGGCTGTCGTGGGAGCACGGCATGGATAGCCAGCTTGTTCAGTCCAGTCAACCGCACCGCTTGCGCCGCGGTGATACAAACCTGTGGGGCAGCGTGGCTCAACACGGCATCGTGGTGGGCGTCTCGGGGGCCCAACCGTGGTTTGACGAGGCGCTGGCCGGATGTGTCGCGCATTGCATGCGCGCTATCGCGCGGCATCGCGCTGAAGCGGCGGCGGGCACGCTGGCGCTGTGATCACCACTGCGGGCCCGCGCCACGCACCCCGTCACACCACACCTGAGCGTTTTTTGCCAGTGCCGTTATAAAAATGGGTAGCGGATCGGGGCAGTGGCCTGGCCAGAATGGCGGCTGCATGAGCTTGATCGTCTGCGGGCGCATCGGGGCGGGGCGGGCACGCCGTTCGCTCAACAGGAGCCAGAACGTTTGTCTCGACAACCGTCTGACTCACTGAAGGAGCGAAAGTGGCACACACTGCAGACCTATCCAACCCGGTCCTTGCCGGCAAGACAGCGTTGATTACCGGAGGCGCCCGTGGCCTCGGCGCAGCGATATGCGAGGAGCTGGCACGCGCGGGCATGAACATCGTCGTGGCCGACCTTCACGAGGACCAGGCGCGTGCCACGGCGGCCGAGTTGGGCCAGCACGGCGTCAAGGTCGTGTGGCAGCGGATCGACGTCAGCGACGAGGCGTCGGTGCAACAGGCGATGCACGCGATACGCGAGTCGGTGGGCGAGCTCGATGTGGTCGTGAACAACGCAGCGATTGATGTGACGGCCGCGATCGAGGACGTTGACGTCGCCGCGTGGCAGCGCGTGCTGATGACGAACCTGTTCGGCCCCTATCTGATATGCCGGGCGGTCGTGCCGATGATGAAGTCACGCGGCGACGGCCATATCGTCAACATCGCATCGACCGCTTCAAAGCGCGCATGGCCGAACGCCTCCGCGTACCACGCGACCAAGTGGGGGCTGCTGGGCTTCTCGCATGCGATGCATGCGGAGTTGCGCTCAGCCGGGGTCCGCGTGTCGGCCATTGTGGCCGGCGGCATGCGTACGCCGTTCTTGCTGGACCGATTCCCCGATATCGACGTCGATACACTGCAGCCACCCCAAAACGTGGCCGCGGCCGTACGGTTCGTGTTGACGCAGCCGCCCGGCACGGTGATTCCTGAAGTCATGGTGCTGCCGACGAAGGAGACGTCATGGCCGTGACGCGCGGAGCCGGCCGCGGCGCGGTGCTGTTGGACAAGGACGGCACACTGCTGAAGAATGTGCCCTACAACGTTGACCCGGCGCGCATGGTGCTGGCGCCGGGCGCCGCACAAGCACTGCGCCGGCTTGGCGCACTGGGCATGCCACTCGCGGTGGTGTCGAACCAGCCCGGTGTAGCGCTTGGCTGTTTTCCCGAGGTAGCGCTGTGCACCGTGCGTGAGCGGCTTTGCGCGCTGTTTCGCGAGCACGGTGCAGTACTCGCGGGGTTCTTCTATTGCCCGCACCATCCGAAGGGGGCGGTAGCGCACTATGCAATCGAATGCGATTGCCGTAAGCCGCGATCGGCGTTGCTGACGCAGGCCCTCGCGTTTCTGGGCGTCACGCCGCAGTACAGCTGGATGGTCGGGGACATCCTCGACGATATCGAAGCAGGTCGTGGCGCAGGTTGTCGCACGATCCTGGTCGATTGCGGCAACGAAACCGAATGGCGGTACGACCCACAGCGTGAGCCGGACTTCGTGGTCGAGCAGCTCGACGCCGCGGCCCGCATCATCGCCGCACAGTGCAACGGCACGCCCGCCGAGAGAATCGGACAGGAGGCGGCAACATGAGCACAGGCTGGAACAACGCGCGGCGCATCCTGTGTGTCCGGCTCGACAACATGGGCGACGTGCTGATGACCACGCCTGCACTGCGCGCGCTGAAGGGCGATGACAGCCATCGCCATCTGACGCTGCTCACCTCCAGCGTTGGCACCGCGCTGGATAGGCACCTGCCCATGGTCGATCAGGTGTGGGGATACGATGCGCCGTGGGTCAAGCACCCGAACGCGTCGTCGAACGCAGCGCCGGACTTCGCGATGATTGAGCGGCTGGCGGCCGGCCGGTTCGATGCCGCGGTCATCTTCACGGTCTACAGCCAGAGCCCGTTGCCGGCTGCGATGATGTGCTGGCTGGCGGGTATCCCGCTGCGCCTGGCGCACTGCCGCGAGAATCCTTACCGCTTGTTAACCGACCGCGTCGTGGAAACCGAGCCGCACCAGCGCGTTCGCCACGAAGTGGTCCGGCAACTCGAACTGGTCCACTCGATCGGTGCGACGACAACCAATTGGCAAATGGAATTTGCCTGCAGCGAACAAGATCAACGGTCATTGCAGCGTCGGCTGCAGGCCACCCTGCGCCGGCAAGGCGCGCCGTTCGTGCAGCCCGGCCTCGGACGTTGGCTGGTGGTTCACCCCGGGGCCAGCGCGCCGTCGCGACGGTGGCCTGCGGAGCGCTTCGGCGAAGTGGCTGCGCAACTCGCACCGCAGTTCGACGCGGTTGCAGTGACCGGCAGCGCGGCAGAATCCGAGTTAGTCGACGCGGTATGCGCACGTGCCGGCAAGCGCGCGGTGCCGCTGGCCGGCCGGTTGTCGCTGGGCGAGATGGGCGCGTTGGTCGGTGCAGCGGATGTGTTGATCACCAACAACAGTGGACCGGCGCATCTTGCTGCCGCCGTCGGCACGCCAGTCGTCGATCTCTATGCGTTAACCAACCCGCAACATACGCCATGGCGCGTGCCGCACCGCGTATTGTCTGCCGACGTTCCGTGCAAATACTGCTACCGCAGCGAGTGCAGCGAACCGGGACACCCGTGCCTGACCGGCGTGGGGGTCGACGAGGTCGTCGCGGCTGCGCGCAGCTTGCTGGACGGACACGATGCTGCCCACGCTGAGCGCTGGGCCACACGTCGTTGGCAGCTGGGCAGCCCGTCCCCTGCCAACGTAATTCCAATCGCAACCGCGATAGCGAGGGCCTGACCATGCCAGACACCCGTACTCCACTTTATACCCTGGGGATCAATGCCGCATTCCACGACAGCGCCGCGTGCCTGGTGCGCGACGGCGTGGTAGTCGCCGCCGCCGAGGAGGAGCGCTTCACGCACATTAAGCATGGCAAGCGGCCGGTGCCGTTCTCGACGTGGGAATTGCCGTATCACGCGATCGACTATTGTCTGTCGGAAGCGGGCATCGTATTGCGCGACGTGCACCACGTCGCGTATTCCTATGACCCTTGGCTGCAAATCGATCACGGGCAACAAGAGCCGATGTTCACGTTGCCTTTGTCCCCGTCCGCCCATCGCAAGGCAAGTGGACACGTATCGCCGTGGGATCCGCTGTTCCTATCCTACGTTGTCAACGCGCCGCGGCAACTAGCCGACGGGGTGCCGCACCATTTGCAGAAGCGCTGGCGCGGCGTGATGCCGAATGGACCCTTCGAATGGCATTTTGTCGAACACCATTTGTCGCACGAGGCGAGTGCGTTCCTGGCTGCACCGTTCCAGCGCTGCGCAGTGCTGACAATGGATGGCCGGGGCGAAAAAGCCACCACCAGCTACGGCGTGTTCGATGGACACCAGTATCGACGCATCAAACAGGTCAATCTGCCCAATTCGTTGGGATTGCTTTACGAACGAGTGACGCGCTATCTCGGCTTCCTGCACTCGTCGGACGAGTATAAGGTGATGGCGCTCGCGTCGTTCGGCAAACCGGCCTACATGGACGCGATGCGCCGCCTCGTGCGCTATGTCGACAATGGCGACTACGAAGTCGAGAGTATTGACCTCATCTCGCTGTTTGGGCCAGCTCGCGAGCGCGGCGGCCCGCTCGAGCAGCGGCATTATGACATCGCTCATTCGCTGCAGGCAATGCTAGAAGAAGTCGTGCTGCACATGGTGCAGTGGCTCGCGCACACTACGGGCGAAAAGCAGCTTGTGATGGCAGGCGGTGTGGCGCTCAATTGCGTCATGAACGCCAAGGTCCGCGACAGCGGGTACTTCGACGACGTATGGGTCCAGCCCGCCGCGGGCGATGCCGGCACGGCATTGGGCGCGGCGCTGTGGACGGATTTCCAGCAGCGCGGCGTGCGCGGCGGCAAAGCGATGGACCACGCGTACCTCGGTCCGGCGTACGACGAGGCGACCATCCAGGCCTTGCTGGATGAGGCGCAACTGCCCTACCGACGGCTGGACGATGTGGCGGCCGAGACCGCCGCGTTGCTGGCCGACAACCGGATCATCGGATGGTTCCAGGGACGCATGGAATTTGGTCCGCGTGCGCTGGGCGCTCGCTCAATCCTGGCTTCGCCGATCGACCCCGGCATGCAGCAGCGCCTGAACCGCATCAAGGATCGAGAGGACTTCCGTCCGGTGGCGCCCGCCGTACTGGAGGAAAAAGCGCATGAATGGTTTACCGCACGTAAGCCAGGTCGGCTGCGCGCCCCATTCATGCTGTTCGTGTGCGACGTGGCGCCCGGCCGGGAAGAGGCCATTGCGGCGGTACGCCACGTCGATGGCACGGCGCGGGTACAAACAGTGAACACAGACCAGCACCCGCTCTATCACAGGCTGCTGACGGCGTTTGACCGGTTGACTGGTGTGCCGGTGCTGGTGAACACGTCGTTCAATACGCGCGGCAAGCCGATCGTGTGCTCGCCACGCGATGCGCTAGAGTGCTTCTGGACCTCGCCGCTCGACGCGCTAGTGATCGGCCCGTTTCTGTTGGAGAAACGCCGATGACCCCTGCCCCGGACACAGCATCGCCGATCATTGCGTCAGTGGTCGTGCCAACCTATCGACGTCCCGATCTGCTGGCACGGTGCTTGGACGCGCTGTGCGCACAGGTGTTCGATCCGAGCACCTTCGAGATACTCGTGGTCGATGATGACCGCGCGCGTCACAGCGCGAAAGACGTGGTCCACGCGTTCGCGCAACGCAGCAGCGGGAAGCCACGCGTGCGCTACATTCCGGCCTGGCGCACCCGCGGCCCGGCGGGCGCGCGTAACGCGGGCTGGTGCAGCGCGCAAGGAGCGATCATTGCGTTTACCGACGACGATACGATTGCCGATCCGATGTGGCTGCGAGAAGGGTGTGATGCGCTGGCGCGCAATCCGATGGCTTGCGCGGTTGCGGGACGCATCGAAGTGCCGCTTGGCGATGCGCCAACCGATTACGAGCGCGACGCCAGCGGCTTGGCGCATGCCGAATTCGCGACGGCGAACTGCTTCGTGCGCCGCGACGCGCTCGTGCGGGTCGGCGGCTTCGACGAGCGCTTCACTCGCGCTTGGCGCGAGGACGCTGACCTCATGTTCGTGTTGCGCGAGCAAGTCGGGCCCATCATCGACGCACCGCAGGCCCGGGTCCTACATCCGGTGCGCGCGGCCCATTGGGGCGTGAGCATCGGCCAGCAGTCCAAAGTGTTCTTCGATGCGTTGCTCTACAAGAAGCATCGACGCGTGTATCGCCAGCACATCCGTCGGGTGCCACCCTGGCATTACTACATCGCCGTGGCGGCGTTGTTCTCGGCCGCGGTATTGCTTGGCGCCGGTCAACGCGTTGCGGGCAGCGTAGCGCTGGTCGTCTGGGCAGCGGTGACCACCTGGTTTTGCTGGCGGCGGTTGCGTGGCACCTCACGCGCTGCCTCCCATATTGCCGAAATGATCGTCACGTCGATTGCGATTCCGCCTGTATCGCTGTATTGGCGGCTGCGTGGCGCGCTTCACTTTAAGGTGCTTTTCCTATGACACCCGATACAGTGAAACAGACCGGCAAGGCAACGCGCGAGCCTGCCGGACACGCGAACATAGCGGTATTTCGCGCGTTGCAGCTGGGTGACATGCTGTGTGCCGTGCCCGCGCTGCGTGCGCTGCGGCACGGCGAGCCCCATGCCAGGATCACGCTAATCGGCTTGCCGTGGGCAGAGCAATTCGCGCAGCGCTTTGCCGGGTACATCGATGACTTTCTGCCGTTTCCGGGCGCACCCGGATTGGCTGAACAGCCGGCCGATGCGGCGCGCCTTGCGGCGTTCTTCGAGCAATGCCGTGCCCGGCGTTTCGACCTGGCGATTCAGTTGCATGGTAGCGGCACGCATACCAACCGTATCGTCGCACAGCTCGGCGCGGCCCAGACGGCCGGATTCATGCCGGTGCCCGGCGGCGGGGCAGCGGGTGGCACGGCGCACCCGCTCGACAAGACGATCCCATGGCCCGAGTCGGTCCCTGAGATCACCCGCTATACGCGGTTCATGCAGGCACTGGACTATGGTGATTGGGGCGAGCACCTGGAGTTTCCGCTTACTCGGCTCGACCATGCGGCATGCCGTGCGCTTTGCGAGCAGCACGAATTGCCGCCACAACAGTTCGCGGTCTTTCATCCCGGAGCACGCATGCCATCGCGGCGATGGCCGGCACAGCGGTTTGCGTCGGTGGCCAACTGGCTGTCGCGACGCGGCATACGCATCGTCGTGACCGGTACGGCATCCGAGGCAACGCTTGCCGACGAATTGACCCGCCGGCTCGATGTGCCGTGTGTCAATTTGTGTGGGCGTACGTCACTCGGCGTAATGGCCGCCTTGATCGGACGAAGCAAGATGCTCGTATGCAATGACACCGGGGTGTCCCATATTGCGGCGGCGTTGCGCACGCCCAGTGTGGTGGTCGCCTGCGGCAGCGATGTCGCCCGATGGGCGCCGCTGGATCGGGAACGCCATCGTGTATTGGCTAACTATCCGACATGCAGGCCGTGCATGTTCGACGTCTGTCCGTACCAGCACGCATGCGCGACAGCGATCGACGTACGGGATGTCACGCATCAACTCGAGCAGATGCTCGAATCGGAGGCTTACGATGCCGCATAAACGTTTGCGAGTGCTCACCTGGCACGTTCACGGAAACTACCTCTATTATTTGTCGCAGACGCCGCACGATTTCTATGTCGTGACTAAACCTGGCTCGCCGCCCGGCTATGGCGGCTGCGCAGGAAACCTGCCGTGGGGCTCCAATATGCACGAGGTGCCGTACGATCAGGTGCGCGCGGCTTCGTTCGACTGCGTGCTGTACCAGCACCACAAGCACTATGCCGAAGACCGGCAACACGCACTCAGCGAAGCACAGCGGCAATTGCCAGCACTTTTTGTCGAACACGACCCACCGCGGGAGCATCCGACCGATACATTGCATCCGGTTCAGGATTCCAATGTTCTGTTGGTGCACGTCACGCCGTTCAATGCGCTGATGTGGGACAACGGCGTAACACCCACGCGCGTGATCGAGCACGGTGTGCTGCTGCCGGACGGTATCGCGTATCGCGGCACGCTGGCCAAGGGCGTGACGGTCGTCAATCATCTGCGCAAGCGCGGCCGACGCCTGGGCGCAGATATATTCGAAGCGGTACGCGACGCAGTGCCATTGGATCTGGTCGGGATGGGGTCCACCGAACTAGGGGGCATCGGCGAAATCCCGAACTTAGCATTGCCTGGCTTCGTTGCGGATTATCGTTTCTTCTTCAACCCGATCCGCTATACGAGCCTGGGCCTGGCAGTGGTCGAAGCGATGATGCTCGGCTCGCCAATCGTTGCGCTGGCAACGACCGAGATGGCGCAGGTTGTGCGCAGTGGCCACAACGGCATGGCCGATACGCGGCCCGCCGTACTGGTCGACACGATGCACCGCTTGCTCAAAGACTCGGCGCTGGCCCGCCAGTGGGGTGACGCCGCACGGCACGATGCGCAGGAACGGTTCAACATCGCACGCTTTGCCGCCGACTGGGATCGCGCGTTGCGCGACGTCGCCGCGTGAGGCGGATGACCAGTCGCTATCCGCCGGCTTCGGCCACCTCGACGCAGCGACGCATCTGATCGACGTGCGGCGGGATCACACGGCGCTCGCTGAGCACCCATCCGAGCCCGCGCAGCGCCTGCCACCAGCCCGTTACACCGCCCCCCTCCTGCCATACGCGCGGCGCCAATTGCAGTGTGCGCTGTAATGCGGCGCCGGCCGGAAGACGCAGCCACGCGGCCCATACGGCGTTACGCGCCAGCAGACTGCGTCGCCGGCCCGCGTCGCGGACCGGCGACGGATAGTGGCACACGGTTAATTGCGGGGCGTACACGAGCGACCATCCGGCACTGGCCAAATCGAGCGCCAACACCGCTTCTTCACCGCCAATGAATAAGCGTGGATGGTATCCGCCGGCCGCCAAGAACGCGTCGGTGCGAAAAGCGGTAGCCCCCGCAAGCAGACCTAGGATCGGTGGGCCGGGAAGGGCGCAAGGGGGCGCAATCGGACTGGTGCGCATCAGCTCGCAGACTGGATCCTCGCGACGCTGCGGGCCGACCAGCACGCGAGCGGTCAGGGAACCGACTTGTGGATAGGCGTCCAGCAGATCGGCGGCCAGTGATAGCGAGCCGGGCTCCCACCACGTGTCATCGTCACAAAAGGCAATGTAGTGGGTACGCGCGGCGGTCGCGCCGAGATTACGGCCAGCGGCGCCAAGATTGCTCGGCGCCTGGATCAGCGTGACATGCGCGAAGCGCCGCGTGACCTCTTGCGCGGTGCCGTCACCCGAATCGTTATCGACTACAATGATTGGCACGCGCTCGGGCAGCGCAGTCAGGTGGGTCAACGTCCGAGCCAACTCGTCGCGGCGCCGGTGCGTGAGCACGATGACCGTGATGCGATCCTCGTGGTGCAGGCTGTTCATCGACGCGCTCACGATGCTGCAGGAACACGCTGCAATCGCCAGTAGCACTCCGCGCGCTCAAGGTCGAGCAGCGTATCGGGCCTGAACAGCGCGACCTGGCTCCGGTACGCCCGCACGGCCTCGGCTTTCGCGAGCACGCTGCCGTCGGTTGCGTCCTCGTCCACCAGCGCCGCCGGCTGCGCTGTCCAACCTTGTGCCTTCCAGTGAGCCAGCCGTTGTTCCATCAGGCCCTCCTTGCGCCGATACAATGCATCCTCGTAAAAGAACCAACGTCGGGTGGTGGGTTGCTCGCCGAGCAGCGCCAGCATCGCGTGCTGCACCCGGAGGTGGTCACGGTGCAACAAGCCGGCTGGCGCCAGCACCCCCATCTGCGCATGCGCATCCAGCAGCGAGCGAAGCGCGTCGAGCAACGCATCGTCGGGTAAGGCGCACTCGTACTGGTCATCCAGAAAATCTAGCCAATGAGGTTCGGCGCGAAGAATCGACAGTGCGTGCCGGTCCTCCGCGCGACGGGCCTGTACGGCTTCGTACGCAGAATCGAAACCTGCGTCGCGATCCCACGGCGGCGTCGGCATGGCGCGGGGCGGTATGCCGGCGAAGACGGTCGCGACAATCGAGCCGGGTGTCTGTGCAAGCAGCCGACCGCATCCGAATACCGCATCGTCTAGATGCGGCGAAATGACTAGCCAACGCTCACTCATGCCCGTACCTGCTGCGCCGGTTCGCCGGCCTGCGCGGAATGTGCATGCGCGGCGGATATCGTGCGACCTGCCTGCGCAGGCGTGCCGTCGTGCAGCCGGTGAACGCGCGGCGCGGCACGTTGGACGAAATAGCGGACGGTGCGCGTGAGCCCATCCGCCAGCGTCGTGGTCGGCGACCAGCCGAGGCGCCGGGCGGCGAGCGTCAGGTCCGGACAACGTTGCCGCGGGTCGTCCGCTGGTAGCGGTGCGTATCGGATTGGCACGCGGGCCCCGGTCAAGCGGATAACCTCGCGGGCGATCTCGCCGATCGTCACTTCGGTGGCGTTGCCTAGATTGACCGGCTCCGCAAACGGGCTTGGTGCCTCCATCAAGCGGATCAAGCCGTCGACCAGATCGTCCACGTAGCAGAACGAGCGCGTCTGGGTCCCATCGCCGTAGACAGTCAGCGCTTCGCCGGCCAGCGCCTGGGTGATGAAATTCGACACCACGCGTCCGTCGGCCGGATGCATGCGGGGACCGTACGTGTTGAAGATCCGCGCGATGCGGATATCGACGCGATGCTGCCGATAGTAATCAGCGAACAGGGTCTCGGCGCACCGCTTACCTTCGTCATAGCACGAACGCACCCCGATCGGATTGACATTGCCCCAATACTGCTCACGCTGCGGATGCACCGACGGGTCTCCATAGACCTCGCTGGTCGACGCTTGCAGGATACGCGCCTTCACGCGCTTGGCCAGCCCGAGCAGGTTGATCGCGCCGTGCACGCTGGTCTTAGTGGTTTGGACCGGGTCCTGCTGATAGTGGACCGGAGAGGCGGGACACGCGAGGTTATAGATTTCGTCGACCTCAACGTACAACGGGAATGTCACATCGTGACGCATCATCTCAAAATTTGGCGCATCGAGCAGATGGGCAATGTTGTCCTTGGTGCCGGTATAAAAGTTGTCCACGCATAGCACATCGTGGCCGGCTGTCACCAAGCGCTCGCACAAATGTGAGCCAAGAAAGCCGGCGCCACCGGTGACCAGAATCCGCTTGCGGCCATATTCTTTCATCATCCATTCTCCTTCTGGTTCGGGATGGCGGTCGCCGGCATGATGGGCGAGCGCCGGCCGCTCCCAAGCGAGGTAGCCGCGCGCGCGGTCCGCCGTGCTGTGTTGCGCAGCTCGTCATAGACGTGGACCAATTGCGCGGCAACGCTCTCCCACGTATAGTCGCGCCGCGCGCGCTGGCGGCCCGCTAGGCCCATCGCCACCGCCTGTTGCGGATCGCTGCGCAGCGCCGCCAGCCTGCGGGCCAGCGCCGCGGGCTCGCGCGGCGGCACCAGGTAGCCCGTTACGCCATCCACGATGGTGCTGCGGATGCCGCCGACATTGCTGCCGATCACCGGCGTGGCACAGGCCATCGCCTCCACTGGAGTAATGCCGAAAGGCTCGTACCATGGCGTGGTTACGAATACATCGGCCGCACTGTAGAACAGTCGTAGCACATCCCGGTCGCGACGGCCGACGAACGTCACGTGTTCGGCAACGCCCGCCTGCTGGGCGACGCGCATCAGCCGCGCCAATTCGGGGCAGCGTTCGGGGTCGGGCGTATAGTCGTCGCCTCCGACCACATACAGCCGCGTTGACTGTCCAGAATGCGCCGGCAAATGGGCGAGCGCTTCGATCACGTTGTCAACGCCTTTGCGCGGCACCAGCCGTCCCAACTGCAATATGGCGAACTCGTCCGACCGCCATCCGAGTCGCGCACGAGCCTCGAGCTTCGGTACCGGTTGAAACTCGTCGCTATCAAAGCCGCACGGAATGACTCGGATGCGTCGCGGGTCGCCTGGATACAACGTCGTCAGGTCAATTTGGTCTTGCGGACATTCGGCGATCAGCCGATCCGAGCGCCGCACCAGCCTATCTTCTATCGCAAAACGTTCGTCCGGAAACCCATCGGCTGTGCCTTGGTGCTGCCGGCGCACTCGGCCCAGTGCATGAAAAGTGGTAACCAGCGGGATACCGAGCCGCTGCTTCACGCGCAGCGCTGCTTTGCCCGACATGAAGAAGTTCGCGTGCATCACGTCGTAAGGCTCGGGTTGCCGCCTGAAATAGTCGACGAGGAAGTCGGCAAAACACGCCATGTGCGGCAGCAGCGCCTCTTTCGGCATATCGTTGGGCGGCCCCGCGGGCACGTGGATGACCTGCATCCTGGGACCTATGCGCATCACCTCCGGTAAGTGGGGGTTGTCACGGCGGGTAAAGACATCAACGTGCCAGCCCCGCAACGCCAATTGCTTGGCCACGTTGGCCACGTAAATGTTCTGGCCGCCTGAGTCGACGCCGCCGATTACGCCCAGCGGCGAGGCATGCTCGCTGATCAGAGCGATTTTTTGCATGTAGCTGCTCCCGATTGATGAAGGCAACGGGTGCCTATCTCCGCTGCAGTACGCAAGCGATGTACCCGCCCGTCCGATAGCACCGCGGCATCTGCATTGCGGTGCGAACTATCGAAGCTGGCTTCGGGGTAACCCGAAAAAGTTACAACCGCACGACGCAATTGGAGGTGTCGCCGCAGCGCGTTACCCGGCGCAGCGGTGCAGGATCGGCAACAGGGAACGCGGTTTGCGCGACAACGGTGGACCGGCGCGTGCATGCCTGCCGCGCCCATTCCACTGTGTCATCGGCTTTCAAAGGAGATTGCTATGACTTCCCGTCATCCTCACACCGGTCACGAATTGAGCCACGCGCGGGCGCATGAAGGGGACCGCGTCCAGCAAGACCATGACAAGGGCGGCCACCAGAGCGGGCATGGCAAAGCGCCGAGTCCGGTCGATATTCAGAAGGCACTCAAGGGCATGGCCTATCCGGCCAGCAAGGAAGACGTCATTCAATGCGCGCAGCGCTCGCATGCCGACGGCAGCGTGCTGAAAATACTCAAGCGTATTCCGGAGCGGGAGTACGGCACGCCGGCTTCAGTCTCCAAGGAAGTCGGAAAACTGATGTGATTCGGGTGCGCCGCGCGAGCATGACCGCTGGCGCTGAGGTTGACGAGTTTAACCGTCGTCACATGACGGCAGCGCCTTGGCGATCGCAGCGCAATAGCAGCGACGGCTGTTCTCGATCAACCCGGTGCCGTCGCCCCGCCTGATATGCGTGGAACAGTGCTACACGGCCGCCGTCAGCAACAGCGTGAAGACCGTTGCCCACAACATGTGGAATCCGGCGCGATTATGGTATCGATGCCGGGTAAGCCTGTCGCAACGCGCGGTGCCCTTATTGGGGCGTCAGTTCCTGGGCGGACGTATCGGCATCGTTGCCCTGGGCGACCAGAACATGGATGTTGCCCGGCACGATGTTGCCGATGCCGCCCGACGGGATCGTCAAGATGAGCCAGTCGGCGTTTTTGGCCAAACTGACCGGCGCGCTCGTCAGAATCGGCGTCTTCGTACCGGCATTGGTGACGATGACCTGATACGTGCCGCCGGACAGATATACTGAATCTTGACCGGATGCGGGTACCGCGTGCTGATAGGCGATGGAGGACACCGTGGGCGCCACGCCGGAGATGTCGGTACCGGGCGCTACGACGTAGATGTCCACGTTCGGCGCGTTAAACGACGCATTGAATCCCCGTACGCGCGCCTTGTCCGACAGCAAGCCTTTGTCATACGGATCGTCGATTACGGAGATCGCGGACGACGAACCCAGGATCGCAATCGTCGTGTATTGGTGTCCCTTGGCTGCATTGAACGCCTGCGAGGCCAGCGTCACAGACGTGCCAGTTGCATTGTAAGTGGCGGTCTGGGTGCCTGCGCCGACATCGCGGTAACGCGTGACGCCCTTGTACTGTACGTTGGTCGCGTTCGCTTGCCCGTTTAGGTAGTAATCCAGATTCGGGGCGGTCGGAATGGCATTGATGAACCTTGCCTGCGCAGAGGTCAGGCCCAGCTCAGTGCCTAGGTCTTTACCTCCTCTTCCACAAGCGCCCAACGCCAGCGTGGCGAGGGTCAACATGGCAACGGTACGGATCGATTTCATTACGTCCTCTCAGTGATAAGCAGCACAAAGCGAACGAATGCTGGATTGCGCTGTTGCAACAGCGTTTTGTTTAACGTCGCACCCGTGCATGGCTCTGTTCTGGTATTTCAACAATGACCTCATCGTATGCCCAACGGACATAACGAGGGCGTTCCAAAGCAGCAAGCACTGTTCCCGAACGGAGTAGGGGCGTGCGGGCAGCCCGGTTGGTACGGAACTTGCACAATCGGAACGCTACGGCAAGCGGCGATGAAGCCGACAATACGGCGCGCGTGCGCCGCAGGATCACACGAAGGAGGCTCCATGGCGTCACGAATGATCTGGAAAGGCGCAATCAGTTTTGGCCTCGTGCACGTACCGGTGCAGCTGTATCCGGCCACCCGGACGGTGAAGCCATCGTTCCGGATGCTGGACAAGCATTCGATGGATCCGATCGGCTATCGGCAGGTCAACAAGCGCACAGGAAAGGAAGTGCCGCGCGAGGATATCGTGCGCGGTTACGAGTACGATAAAGAGCGCTATGTGGTATTAACCGACGAGGAGATCCGCGCGGCCAATCCGGATTCGACGCAGACGGTCGATATCTTGACCTTTGTTGATTCAGACGCCGTGTCGTTTCTATACCTCGACACACCGTACTATCTCATGCCGGAGCGCAAGGGTGAGAAGGTTTACGCGTTGCTGCGCGAAGCGTTGAAGGCGACCGGCAAAATCGGTATCGCGTTGGTCGTCATGCATGGCCGCCAACACCTTGGTGCGCTGATTCCGGTGGGTCCGTTGCTCGCGTTGGACACGTTGCGCTGGAAGGATGAATTGCGGGCGCTGGCCAAACTCCCGTTGCCGGAGGCCGATGCGAAAAAGGCCGGCGTCACGGCCCGCGAGTTGGACATGGCCAAGAAGCTGATTAATGACATGAGTGGGGCATGGAAACCTGAGGACTACCACGATACGTTCCGGGACGACATCCTGACGTTGGTCGAGAAGAAGATCCGCGCGGACAAAACACAAGAGATTTCAGATATTGAGGCTCCGGCAAGGCGGCGCAGTGCAGACGTCGTCGACTTGTCCGAACTGCTGCGGCGCAGTCTGGGGCGGCGCAAGGACGGAACAAGCACCGACGAGAGCGCAGGCCCGGATAGCAGCGATACGCCGAAAAAGCCGCCATTGCGCAAGGCGACGGTCAGCCCTGCCAGGAAGCGCACGACCCGATCGGCCCCCAAACCAGCGAAGAAGTCGGTACCGCGCAAACGCCATGCGGCCTAGTGCTGCAATGTTGTCCAGTATGCGATGATGACGCGAGCGCCTGATTACGTTGAACAGGCTGGGTTGCGGCGCCCAATCGGGAAAAAGCGAGCCTTCATTGCGGTAATACGGATTCTCCACTGTTGGCAATTTCTGTGTCGCCGAAATTCGGATTGTCGATGAGCGTATCGTATTGCTGAGTCGCCCCCTGTTAGGCTTCACTATAATGTTGGTCCGCAAATGCGGGGCGACGTATCAATCCATACACCCGTGTCATGAACAGATTAAATCAATACGCGTTTTTATTTTTCTTTATCATTAGTACTTCTTCCAATGTATTAGCGGGGTCGGATTCGCGCAACTCTGCTGAATCTGCCACACTCACTATCCAAGGTCGAATTTCGCCAGGTCCTTGCGAGCTGCGCTTATCGCCTTCTCATGTCGAGATGGAGCCACTTCGCTCAGAAGAGTTGGAAACGGATAGAAAATATATTCAGCTGGGTAGCAAAGAAGTCGAACTGTCTATCAACTGCCCGACGAACACGTCGGTTGGAATTGTGTCGCAGAATGAGGTAGAGGGCTACAACCCTTTCATGGATCTGGGCAGTGACGACAACAATACGCCGCTCCAGGAACTGAAGGGAATATTGAGCACCGGCGAGACGGTCGTGGGCGTGTATGCTCTCATGCTGGATAACATGAGCTATTCGCACAATGGGCACCACCACATGTCCGTACCCATCGGTCGGTTAAACAAAGGCGAAGGAAATTGGAGCCCGGTAGTAACCAACCTGTTGAACGGTGAGCATTATCGGGAAATTAGTTGGAAGAGTAGCGAAGGAAATACTCCCGCCGTGGGCTCAGAATTTTCGGCCAACATTGTCATCATGCCCTTTTTTCGACCGGCAAAGGAGATGGATCTGAGCCGTGAGATCATCTACCGAGGTCAAACGACGATCACACTGACGTATTGATATCGATGACGTTTTCGGTTCAATGCCTTTTTGACTTAGCAATTTAATATGTGGAATTTTGCTTGTATGGCGCTTCGGCGGCACGCCGCACGCATGCTATTGGTGTGTCTGTTCCCCAGCATCGCATGCGCTACGGGCGTCATGCCAGAAACCTCGGTCGTCCTGTTGGCTGAAGGAAAAGGCGAAGCAGCGATCAAGGTGCGCAACACGGATTCGTTTCCGGTCATCCTCTACACCTCAGTGAGCGATACCGCTGAGGATCGCGAGCCGCTGGTGGTCGCCACGCCGTTGGCAACCCGATTGGAACCCGGCGACGAGCAACTAGTGCGATTCATGTTAGTCAACGACGAACCATTGCGCACGGAACGCCTGAAACGCGTGGTCTTCGAAGGAATACCACCCGCCGCAGCTGGCAAAGAAGGCGTCGCGTTCACCGTGCGGCAGGATTTGCCGGTTATTGTCACGCCACGCGGACTCCAGGTCGATGAGCAGCCGTGGAAACACCTGTCGTGGCATCTGCGCGGCCGCGTGCTGACGCTCACCAACCCGTCCCCGTATGTCGTCAGGCTCGAGCAGCGTGTGACGATCCTGCCTCAAGGGGCTGTTCTGACGCTGCCACAGCGCTATATCCTGCCCAAAGCGCATGTTGAACTGCCGCTCGGCGATCACATCGCGCCACAACGTATCCATGCACTGCGATTGTCCACGCTGTCGCGTTATGGGTATGCGACGGGCACGTATGACTTGCCCGCGGGACAACTCAAGCCGCCGCAGGACGCGGCTTCGCATTGATCGTCCGACGATCGGGGCAATGCGATCCTGCGATGATGCACGTTGGGCAAATGCGATGCCGGCAGGCCGCGCTGAGGCAGGCCGTGAGCTGGTCGGCCACGCTTTGCATTGCCATCACGGCGACGCAATCGATGGCCGCGCCCGTTCAATTCGATTTGAGCCGGCTGCGGGCGCGGGGACTGCCGGTCGCGCTGGCCGATTACTATGCAAACGGCCCTCGCTTCAGCCCGGGATATCACCGCATCGCGTTGAAAGTGAATGGGATGCCGCGCGGACATATCGATGCATACTTCGATCCCGATGGCGATATTTGCATGAGCGCCGAGCTGCTCGAGCAAGGTGGATTGGTGTTACCCGATGCAAAGGCGGCTAGGATCCATCCCCACGCTTTGCCAGTATCCGGCCCAGCGCTCCCCCCACCATCCCCGCCGGCCTGCTACGACTACCGGGCGATATTCCCTGGCACACAAATCGCATTGTTCCCTGCGCAGGCACGGGTCGAACTGATCGTGCCCTTGCGGGCGGTGCGGCCGCAGCGTCAGCCGGTGCGGCAATTTGCCCGCGGCGGCAGCGCCGGCATGCTGAACTACGACATACGCATGGCGCAATGGCGATACGGGCGGGGTTCGCGCTCCCGTGTCCGCGCACGTATCGAGGCGGGGTTCAATGCACAAGATTGGATCGTACGTTCGCGACAGTCATTGAGCCACACACCGTGGGGCGCCGCCGTGTCGCACGACGCGGCGTACGCGCAACGCACCTTTCACGGTAGCGGCACGCTCCTGCAAGTCGGACAGCTCACGCTGGCCAATGCGGTGACGGGCGCAGCCGCATTGCATGGCATACAGATTCTGCCGGACGATGCGCTGAGCCGATCCCGGCCCCGTGCTGCCCGTATTGATGCGATTGCATCGTCGCAAGCCCGTGTGGAGGTGTCTCAGGCGGGGCAGCAGCTCTATACAACTGTGGTGCCGCCCGGGCCGTTTAGTATCGACGAATTGGAAGTCCAGAACGAAGTCTCGGATTTGATCGTGACGGTGACGGAAAGCGACGGTTCACAGCGCGAATTCGTGGTGCCTGCAACGTCTTTCGCGGCCGGCTCCCCGGTCGGCGCTGCGGGGCTGTCAGTGGCAGTCGGCCGGTTCAGCACGCTCGGCGGGTTCTATCCCGCGGTGGCCGTAAGCGCGGGGCGCAACCTGAATCCGTCCATCAGTGCATCAGCCACGGCGCTGCTCTCGTCCGGCTACCAGGGCGCCGCGGCATCGTTGTTCATCGCGCCGCGCACCGGCTCCGACGTCGCTGCGCGACTGCATCTATCCCGCCATCGCGCAAGCGGCGTTTCGGGCGCGGGCGCCCATGTCCGCATCGGCGCCCGCGTGGGCCATACGGTATCGGCCAGCCTCTCGGGAAACTACAGGACAGCTGGTTTTCGACACCATTCAGAGGCCCGCACACGCCTTGGTCGCTGCAACGCGATGGACTTGACCGCTCGACTGAGCTTTGCAATGCCTTCCTATGGCTCGATCAGCCTGGGCTATGGCCAATCCTTTCAAGCCGGCACGATGGTGGGGCGCTACATGACGGGCTCCGTTTCAATGCGGCTCGCCGACCTGTCGGTGACGTTGGCCGCGCAGTGCTATTCGTACCACTCGCGCCGTTCCGGTATGTCGACATACATGAGCGTAAGCATGCCATTCGGGCGCAGCGGTACGCGCGGACACGCGTCGTTGTCCGATGCCGGCCTGCTCACTGGCACACGCATGCACGGCAGAATTCGTGATCACACGGACTATAACGCGTCAATTCAACGCAACCACGCGGCTCGTGATGTGTCGGCGGGTCTGGATTTCAACCATCGCAATCGATTTGCCAATTTATCGGGCGGCGTCTGGCATTCGATGGGGGCATCGTCCTATTCGGCGGTGCTCAGCGGCGCACTGGCAGTCCATGATGGCGGGTTGACGTTTTCGCCGTACCGGATCGCGGATACGTTTGGCATTGCATCGACCAACGGCGTGCCTGACGTAAAAATCTCCACGCGGGCGGGCATCGTTCAGACAGACAGTCGTGGGCAAGCCATCTTGCCGTCGTTGCCTGCGTATGCCACCTCGCCTGTCCAGATCGCGACGCGGACCTTGCCTCGAAGCGCCGATGTGGACAACGGCTATCGGACCTTGCAGCCGGCGCGCGGCTCGGTGCAAAAGGTGCGATTCAACGTGACCACTGTGCATCGGATGCTGTTGGATATAACAACGGACGACGGGATTGCGTTGCAGCGCGGTTCACTGATTCTTGATAGCGCTGGCCATGTGGTCGCGACCGTACTCGACGAACAGCGGATATTCATGTCTCGGGCGACATCCGATGCGGCCTTGATCGTCAAGCTTGCCAACGGCCGACGTTGCCAGCTCGTGTACACATTATCCGACACACTGGACCCGAGTCGCACGTTCGAGCGCGCACCGGCGCGCTGTTACACGATATCTGTGGACTAATAGTGGCCTGCTTTCAGTTTTTTTATTTATATAGATATATTTGTAATGGTAGTTAACAATGACCGCAGCGCGTTGTGGACAACTGCAAAAACGCTGTTATGGATCAATACGATACCGATCCGATAACTATACAGAGCATCACTGGATAGCAAAAGCAAAAGTGGGACAACCCGGCTCCTCCCTTGTATTGTCAATGAGTTATCCAGATTCTGCGCAACGGCTGTGCGCCCGCCTATCCAGAGGTTGTCCAAAGCAATGCGTGGATAACGGCTAAAGACGGGCGCACATCGGCTGCCTTGCGCGGTGACGGCGAAGCAGCCGGGCTGACCAAGCCGGTCAGCCCAGCGGCGCGCGCCGATGGACGGTGCCAGGCAGGCACGCTACTCTTTCATTTATTGCCGGTTCGTACGCACTGGTTGACGCAGATCCGTGCCGCGGCCGCGCGGTTTGGCCGTGCGGTCGTGCGCCATCACCACGTTAATGGAGGTCCGATATGTCGATTCGCATAGGCGACGAAGCACCCGATTTCACCGCCGACACCACGGAAGGTCAGATTCGTTTCCACGAATGGATCGGCGACCATTGGGCGATTCTGTTTTCGCACCCGAAGGACTTCACACCGGTGTGCACGACCGAGTTGGGCTACGTCGCGCGGCTGAAACCCGAATTTGACAAGCGCAACACGAAGGTGATCGGCCTGTCGATCGATCCGGTCAGCGACCACAAGCGTTGGGTGGGGGACATCGCCGAGACACAAGGCTATCCGATCAACTATCCGTTGATCGGTGATGAAAATTTGAGCGTCGCGAAGTTGTACGACATGATTCACCCCAATGCGAGTGCTGGACCGCGCAATGCGAATGACAATGCGACCGTGCGCGCGGTGTTCATCGTTGGTCCGGACAAGAAAATCAAGGCCACGTTCACCTATCCGATGAGCGCGGGGCGCAACTTTGACGAAATACTGCGCTTGCTCGATGCGTTGCAACTGAACGCGAAGCATTCCGTGGCGACGCCGGTGAACTGGAAGCCGTGCGACGACGTGATCATCCCGACGTCGGTATCCGACGAAGAAGCGAAGAAAAAGTATCCGGAAGGCTTCAAGACGCTCAAGCCGTACCTGCGCACTGTCGCGCAGCCGAAGTAACCCGGGCGGGCGGCCTTTCATCCGGACCGTTGTGGATTCGCACAGGGGGTTTGCGTTTTTGGAGGATCAGGGTTTATACTTAGATCCGTCTCCTCCATGTCTCCTCCGATATGGATTCAGCCCGCCGCATTGGCGGGCTTTTTTTTGTGCGCCCAGCATGGGCGCACTCCTGTGGATGCCGATTCCTCGTATTATTACTTGACGACCCTGATAAGAGAACGCTGTGACGCTCCATACGTGGTGGCTTTTCGTTGCAACCGTGTTCGCTGTATCGGCCATTCCGGGCCCGAACATGCTGTTGATGATGTCCAGCGGCGCGCGGCACGGCTTGCGCCGAAGCAGTTGGGCGATGGCCGGCTGCCTGTCGGCGCTGGTGCTGATGTTGTCCGTCTCGGCCGCCGGGCTGGGGGTATTCCTGCAAGCTTGGCCGGCGATGTTTAACGCATTGCGCGTGGCAGGCGCTGCTTACTTGGTGTACCTGGGCATCAAAGCGTGGCGCGCGCCGGTGGAATCGGCGCCGCACGGTGCAGCCGATACGCGACCGGTCGAGCGCGATGTGGTGCATCGTGTCACGCGCTTTGCGATGTTTCGCACGGGCTTCCTGGTGGGCGCAAGCAATCCGAAGGCCATACTTTTCGCTGCCGCACTGCTGCCGCAGTTCATTAACGCCGCTGCACCGACGTGGCCGCAGTTCAGCGTGCTGGTGCCAACTTTCGCGATCATCGAGGTCGGTTGGTACGTGGTCTATGCCGGATGCGGCTCGCGGATCGGAGAACGCCTTCGCAGTCGTAGCATGGCGAAGGCGTTCAATCGGCTCACCGGCGGCGCATTCGTCGGCTTTGGCGCGCTGATGGCGCTGGTGCGGCACTAAGCGCCGATTCAGTACGCGAAGTACGGGCCGCTGCTCCCAGCGATGCGTAGGCTGGCGCCGCGAGATCGGCCGACAGCATCACGGCCGCAATGGGGGCGCGCAACGCGCAATGAGTTGATGAATTTCGCGTGCTTTTCCTTGCGGTCGCAGACGTGCGTCCTGGATGCCGGGAATCGGCAATGCGCGAGACGTCGTGAACGCGTCGGGGCTTAGAAAGGAATGGATCGGCGCGGCGTAGGTGTGTTGTATCATTGCAACACTGAGCAGGATAACCCGGTTACGGGCAGCAGTATGTTGCAATGCACCAAACAACTTGCTATAGTGGAGCCGTCTCCTCCATGTCTCCTCTGATATGGATTCAGCCCGCCGAATGGCGGGCTTTTTTTTCATCATGCATCACGGCGGCCGATTGCAAAATCCGCGTGCTGAAATAAAAAAGCCGATACGGCTGACCGTATCGGCGTGATGGTGCTAGTGGGGCATGCATGCCCCATGCTACCCGCAACGTCAAACCGTCAAACCGATCCGTTCATCTGCGCCGATGGCGAGGTTCATGCACTGCACGGCTGCACCGGAGGCGCCCTTGCCGAGGTTGTCGAGCCGCGCGATCGTCATGATGCGCTCTTCATTGCCGAAGACGAACAGGTCGACGCGATTGGTGCCGTTATTGGCTTGCACATCGAAAAAGCCATCGTCCAGGTTCTCCGGCGCACCCAGCGGCATGACCCGAATAAACGCTTCGCCGGCATAGTGGTCGGCCAGCACGGCATGAACGTCGGCCGGTGTCACCTGCCGTGCTAATTGCATCTGGGGAAGATAGGTCGTAACCGCGAGCCCCTTGTAGAACGCGCCGACGATCGGCGTGAACGCTGGCATCACCGTCAGCCCGGAATGGACCGTCATTTCTGGCAGGTGTTTGTGCGTGAGCCCGAGCGCGTAGGGGCGCGGACTCGACAACGCGGGAACCGGGTTATCCTCGTAGGCCGCGATCAATTTCTTGCCGCCACCACTGTATCCGGTGATCGAATAGGCTGTTGCGATGAAGCCGGCCGGCACGATACCGGCAGCGACCAGCGGATGCATGGCCAGCACGAACGCTGACGCATGGCATCCGGGCACCGCAATGCGCTTGCTCACGCGGATTTTTTCCCGCTGCGCGCGGTTTAGCTCGGGCAACCCATACGCCCAGTCCGGTTGCGTGCGGAACGCGGTGCTGGCGTCGATGATGACCACGCGGTCACTGTCAACTAGCGACACGGACTCGCGCGACGCGGTATCCGGTAGGCACAGGAACGTGACGTCGGAGGTGTTGATCAGCCGGCGCCGCTCGTTAGGATCTTTTCGCTTCGCCTCGTCGATACGCAATACCTCAATGTCGCGCCGCTGCGCGAGGTATTCATTGATCTTCAGCCCCGTTGTGCCGTCCTGCCCATCGACAAAAACCTTGGTTGTCATTGCGCGCCCGCCTTGTGCTCCGATACCGTTAAACAGGTATTCTAAGGCCCGGGCGGGACAGATTCGTGGCGGTTGCGAAAAAAATGTCGTTATCGGGTATAGGTCACGATGATCCGCGCGGCGGCGAGGGCGGCCACCGAGATTTCGTGCTCGAACACCGCGGCAGGACGACCGTTGGCCAGCCGCAGGTCCTGGGTGCGCAGCGCCCAGACAGTGATGATATAGCGATGCGCTCTGCCGGCCGGCGGACATGGGCCGCCATAGCCGTCATCGCCAAAGTCGTTGCGGGCCTCGATGGCGCCGATCGACTTCAGGAAGCCCGATCCGCTGGCATTGGCCGGCAATCGATGGACGTTAGCTGGAATGCCAGCGACGGCCCAGTGCCACCAGCCGCGACCCGGTGCATCGGGATCGAAGACCGTCACCGCAAAGCCCCGGGTGCCGGGCGGCGCGTTACGCCACGACAGATCTGGGGAATGGTTGGATCCGCTGCAGCCGCCCTTGTTGTAGACATGCGCGTGCGGCACGTCCTGGTTGGGGTGCAACGCTGCGCTGTACAACTCGAATGGGCGGTTCACGCCGCCCGCCGACGTCGGCATGGTGTTGGCGGGTGCATTATCCGCCTGGGCGAGAGGTTGTGCGATCAGCAGCCACCCGGCCATGGGCAAGGTCTGCCACACGCGAACATGCAAACGGCGAGATGCTCGAGACTGCTGGCGACGCGGGCGCATGGGCCGGAAACCTCCTGTCCTTGACGCAACGTTGTTATAACGAACAGTCAGGCACAGCGCGTTCGGTGCCGGTCGGCCGGAGCGGGACCGGGCAGCGCCGGTAAACACACAGGCAGTCTATCATCCGGATCCGCTTGCAAGGTAGCTGCGGCGCGGGCGAGCACGGCTGAAGGCCTTCCAGATGCGACAAAGCCGCCCGTGAGGGCGGCTTTGTCGCATCTGGCATCGGCCCCGATGGGTTTCGCTATTGCGGCGCGGATGTCGCGCCGCCATGCGCGGCCGACCATTGAGCGGGGGCGTGTAGGAACTTCTCGACTTCGTCCAGCGTTTTCGCGTCGAAATATCCCTTATCCTTGGCCACGCGCAGCACGTCCCACCAGGTCGCCAGCGCGTGCAGATTGACGCCAACATCCTTGAGCACCGACACGCTTTCCTTGAAGATGTGGTAGTGGAACAGCACGAAGCAGTGTTCGACGCTCGCGCCGGCGGTGCGCAACGCATTGATGAAGTTGATCTTGCTGCGGCTGTCGGTCGTCAGGTCCTCGACCAGCAGCACCCGCGAACCTTCTTGCAGAAACCCCTCGATCTGCGCATTACGGCCAAAACCCTTTGGCTTTTTGCGAACATATTGCATCGGCAGGCCCATGCGGTCGGCAATCCACGCGGCGAACGGGATGCCGGCAGTTTCGCCGCCCGCCACCGAGTCGATCTGCTCGAAACCGACACCAGCATAAATCGTCGATTCGGCCATGTCCATCAGCGCGCTGCGTACGCGGGGATAAGAAATCAGCTTCCGGCAATCAATATAGACCGGGCTCGCCCATCCGGACGTGAAGATATACGGCTTTTCGGCGTTGAAGTGGACGGCCTGGACCTCTAGCAGAATCCTGGCGGTGGTGTCGGAGATCGTTTGACGATCGATGCCTATCATCGGGAAAATCCTTGGAATCGGGGGTGGGTCGGGCGGGACTGCGCGACGCGCGTAGCCCGTTATTATAGCTCAGTCGGACACCATGCTGGCTGACCGCGCCTGGGGTCACGGTACGCGCCACGGATTGATCCTCCGTACCTGTGTTATCGGACAGCAGTTCATGGGGTGTACACTTATCGCCCCCGCCATATCCAATTTCCATCTACCTACACGTCGCACCATGGACGAACAACTGAAGCAAAGCGCTCTGGCCTATCACCAGAATCCAAAGCCCGGCAAGATCTCGGTCACTCCGACCAAGCCGCTCTCTAACCAGTTCGACCTGTCGCTCGCCTACTCTCCAGGCGTTGCGGCCGCGTGCGAGGCGATCCATGCCGAGCCGCTCGACGCGCAGAAGTACACGTCGCGCGGCAATTTGGTCGGCGTCGTCACGAACGGCACGGCGGTATTGGGGCTTGGCAACATCGGGCCGTTGGCCGCCAAGCCGGTGATGGAGGGCAAGGGTTGCTTGTTTAAGAAATTCGCCGGTATCGACGTGTTCGACATCGAGCTTGCGGAATCTGATCCGGACAAGCTCGTCGAGGCGATCGCGATGCTCGAGCCGACCCTGGGCGGCATCAATCTAGAGGATATCAAGGCGCCGGAGTGTTTCTACATCGAGCAGAAGCTGCGCGAGCGGATGAAGATTCCGGTGTTCCACGACGATCAGCATGGCACGGCGATCATTGCGTCGGCGGCGATCCTGAACGGCCTGAAGGTCGTCGGCAAGAACATCGCCGAGGTGAAGTTGGTCGCCTCGGGCGCGGGCGCGGCGGCAATTGCGTGCCTGGACCTGCTGGTCAAGCTCGGTCTGAGCAAGGCCAATATTCTCGTGGCCGACTCCAAGGGCGTGATCTATGAGGGACGCGGCCATCTCGATCCGTCCAAACAACGCTATGCCGCGCACACCGAGGCGCGCACCCTAGCTGACGCGATCAAAGGTGCCGATGTGTTCCTCGGTTGCTCGAGCGCTGGCGTGCTGAAGCCGGACATGGTCAGGGAGATGGCCGGCAAGCCGTTGATTCTGGCGCTGGCCAATCCGGAGCCGGAGATCCGGCCGGAGGAGGCCAAGAAGGCCAGGCCCGATTGCATTATCGCCACGGGCCGCTCCGACTATCCGAATCAGGTTAATAACGTCTTGTGTTTCCCGTTTATCTTCCGCGGCGCGCTCGACGTGGGGGCGACCACGATCACCGAAGAGATGAAGCTCGCCTGCGTGCGCGCGATCGCGGAGCTGGCCGAGGAGAGTGACCAGGGCGACGAGGTGGCCAAGGCGTACGAGGGCCACACGCTCGAATTCGGTCCTGAGTATCTGATCCCGAAGCCGTTCGATCCGCGACTGATCATCAAGATTGCGCCGGCTGTCGCGCAGGCGGCGATGGATTCACGCGTCGCGACGCGTCCGATCGCCGACATGGAAGCCTATCGGGAGCAGCTTGCCACGACGGTGTATCGCACCGGCATGGTAATGCGACCCGTATTCGCCGCAGCCAAGGCGTCCAACGCACGGATCGTGTTCGCCGAGGGCGAGGACGAGCGTGTGCTGCGCGCCGCACAATTCGTGCTGACCGAGCGCATCGCCAAGCCGATCATCGTCGGACGTCCGGCCGTGGTCGAGATGCGTTTGAAGAAGATGGGCTCGAAGCTGCGCGCCGGCCATGACTTCGAGGTCGTCGATCCGGAAGACGATCCACGTTACCACCGGTGCTGGCAGGCCTACCACGAGCTTGGTGCGCGCGCGGGCGTGACGCCTGAAGTGGCCAAGGCCGCGATGCGCAAGTCGAACACATTGATTGGCGCCATGCTGGTGCGGCTCGGCGACGCCGACGGCATGGTGTGCGGCTTGATCGAATCGTTCCATAGCCATCTAAAGTACATTGATCAGGTGCTGGGCCGCGCCAGCGACGCGCAGCACTATGCGGCGATGAACCTGCTGATGTTGCCCGGCCGTAACTTGTTCATTTGCGATACCTACGTGAACGAAGTGCCGAGCGCGGAGCAGCTTGCCGACATGGCGATCCTGGCGGCGCGCGAGGTCGAGAAATTCGGCATCGTGCCGAAGATCGCATTGTTGTCGAACTCAAATTTCGGCAGCGTGCCGACGGCTTCCTCGCAGCGCATGGCTCAGGCTCGTGCGCTGATTGCCGAGCGTGCCGCGCATCTGGAGGTCGATGGCGAAATGCACGGCGATGCGGCGCTGTCCGAGGTGATCCGCAAGCAGGCGATGCCCGGCACCACGCTCAGCGGCGAGGCGAATCTACTGATTATGCCGAACGTCGAGGCGGCCAACATTACGTACAACCTGCTGAAGATGATTGGCGGGGAGGGCGTGACGGTCGGGCCATTCCTGCTCGGCGCAGCAAAGGCTGTGCACATTCTGACGCCGGCGTCCACCGTGCGCCGCATCATCAACATGACTGCGGTGGCATCGGCCAACGCACGCGTTGGCTGAGCGGCGCCTCATGGTTGCAGTCGGTTGCCCCTGTCGGCTGCCGTAGCCGGTTGCGCAGTTGCGGGTTCGGACCGCTCGCGCCGGCGAGCGCGATGCGGCCGCGGCCGCGTCCGGCGCGTGTCCCGAGCCGGGCCGGTTTTGCACCTCTTTTCGGTCGTCGGCCGGTGAGCCCGGCGCCTATGCGGCGGCCCCGTGCTCCGGTGGGCCAACCTCGTCTGAGCCGTTTGCCGTCAGGCCACTGCCCACTCGGGACCCCCAGCCGGTGACGCGCGCCAGCGTGCAAGCAGCACATCCCACTTTGCCCGCACGGTCCGCAGGTTGTTTTCCTTCACGTGACCGTAGCCGCGGATCCCGTCGGGCAGGCTCGCGAGCTCGACGGCCAGGGGCAGGTTTTTCCGCGTCAAGCCGCTGATCAACTCGTTCACCAGCATCTCGTATTCGCCGATCAGTGCCCGCTCGCTACGCCGCTCTGCGGTACGCCCGAACAGGTCCAGTGGTCCGCCTCGCAGGAACTTCAGCTTGGCGAGCAGCTTGAAGGCGGTGAGCATCCACGGCCCGTAGGACCGCTTGATCAAGTGGCCATGCGCATTTTTCTTGGCCAGCCACGGCGGTGCAAGGTAGAACTTGGGCTTCCAATCACCGGCAAACTGCGCGCGCAGTTTGCCGACGAACGCCGGATCCGCATGCAGACGCGCTACCTCGTACTCGTCCTTGTACGCCATCAGCTTGTGCAGGTTGTGCGCCACCGCCTTGGTCAACGGCTCCTGCGGTGACGTCCCGCCGTTTGCGCCGAGGGCCGATTCGGCGTTGCGCACGCGCTCGACCAGCGTGCTGTAGCGCGTCGCGTAAGCGTCATTCTGGTAGGCACGCAGGTAGTCGATGCGATGTTTGATCGACGCGTCCAGAGCGTGCTTCGTATGCAGCGAGATTACCGTCGCGTTACTGCCCGGCGGCGCAGCCGCGCCCTTGCGGGGCATGGTCGGCACTGCGGCTTGCTTGACCCGCTCGGGGTCGTGCGCCGCACGGCGCCCCCATTCGAACGCGGCAAGATTCTTGTCGATCTGGACGCCGTTGAGTTCGATGGCGTGAGTCAGCGATGCATGCGACAGCGGTATCCAGCCACGCTGCCATGCATAGCCGAGCACGAACGGGTTGGTGTAGATCGCATCGCCGAGCAGTGCGACCGCGTAGCGATTGGCGTCGACAAGCTCAACATTGTCGCCGGCAGCAGCGCGGATATTTCGCTCGGTGCTGGCTCCGGGGAAGGTCCAATTCGGGTTCTTGATGAATTCGGCCGTCGGCGTCTTTGCGCTGTTCACGACGACGCGCGTCACGCCGACACACATCTTTGACGTGCATTCGCCGCTGGCTGTCACGATCTCGTCGCAGCCAATCACTAATTCGGCCTCGCCCATCGCAATCCGGGTTGCGTGGATGTCCTGCGGCTGGTTCGCGATCTGCACGTGGCTCATGACCGCACCGCCCTTCTGCGCGAGTCCTGTCACGTCCAAGACGGTGACGCCCTTGCGCTCCAGATGGGCGGCCATGCCCAGCAACGCACCGATCGTGACCACCCCCGTGCCGCCGACGCCCGTCACCAGAATCCCGTACGGGCGTGCGATGGCTGGCAACGGCGGCGGCGGCACAGCGGGGAGCGCGCTCAGGTCAATTTCGGCAGCCTGCGGTTGGCGTAATTGGCCGCCTTCGACTGTCACGAAGCTCGGGCAGAAGCCCTTCAGGCACGAGAAGTCCTTGTTACACGTCGATTGGTTGATTCGCCGCTTCGTGCCGTATTCCGTCTCCAGCGGTTCGACCGACAGGCAATTGGACTGCGCCGAACAGTCTCCGCAACCCTCGCACACAGCCTCGTTGATGACCACGCGGCGCGCGGGATCCGGATACGTGCCGCGCTTGCGCCGGCGCCGCTTCTCGGTCGCACACGTTTGATCATAGATCAGGATCGTGGTGCCCGGAATGTCGCGCAGCTCGCACTGGACCGCGTCGAGCGTATCGCGATGGCGCACGGCGACATCCTCGGCTAGCCGCACGCCCTGGTACTTTTGCGGCTCATCGGTGACCACCACGATCTTCCTGGCGCCTTCCGCGGTAAGCTGGAAGGTGATTTGCGGCACGGTCAGCACGCCGTCCACCGGCTGTCCCCCGGTCATGGCCACGGCATCGTTGTACAGGATCTTGTAGGTGATGTTCGCCTTCGATGCGATCGCGGCACGGATCGCAAGCAACCCGGAATGGAAGTACGTGCCGTCGCCCAAATTGGCGAACACATGTTTGTCCGTGGTGAAGGGGGCTTGGCCGATCCAGGCGACGCCTTCGCCGCCCATCTGGCTGAAGGTGCTCGTGCTGCGATCCATCCACACGGTCATGTAATGGCATCCGATGCCCGCCATCGCGCGCGAGCCTTCAGGCACGTTGGTCGATGTATTGTGCGGACATCCTGAGCAAAACCACGGCTTGCGCTCGACTTCCACGCGCGGCACCGCTTGCGCCTTTTCCTTGGCTCCGATCACCGCCATGCGCGCGGCGATGCGCGCGCGCACGTCGGAGGGCAACTCAAATTTATCCAGTCGCGTGGCGAGTGCCTTGGCGATGACAGCGGGAGATAACTCATAGTGGGCCGGCAGCAGCCAGTTGCCCATCGGCACCGACCATTCGCCGCCGCCATCGTCTTTTTCGTCGAATTTGCCGAATACGCGCGGCCGTTGCCCATCCGGCCAGTTATACAGCTCTTCCTTGATGGCGTACTCGAGAATCTGGCGCTTTTCCTCGACCACCAGGATCTCCCGCAGGCCTTTGGCGAATGCCTGTGCGCCCTGCGCCTCGAGCGGCCAGACGCAGCCCACCTTGTATAGGCGGATGCCGATCCGCTTGCATGTTTCGTCGTCCAGGCCCAGGTCGACCAGTGCCTGGCGCACGTCTAAGTAGGCCTTGCCGCTGGTTACAATCCCGAAGCGCGCATTCGGCGAATCGATCTCGATGCGATCGAGCTTGTTCGCGCGCACATACGCCAGCGCGGCATACCACTTGTAGTCCAAAAGGCGCGCCTCTTGAATCAGCGGCGGATCAGGCCAGCGGATATTGAGTCCGCCGTCCGGCATCGTGAAATCCTCGGGCAGGACGATGCGCACGCGTTCGGAATCCACATCGACGGAGGCGGAGGACTCGACGACATCGGTCACGCATTTCATGGCGGTCCACAGCCCCGAATAGCGGCTCATGGACCAGCCATGCAGCCCGAAGTCGAGGTATTCCTGGACATTGGCGGGAAACAGCACCGGCAGGCCGCACGCCTTGAAGATATGCTCAGATTGGTGAGCCAGCGACGACGACTTGGCGGCGTGGTCGTCGCCGGCCAGCATTAGCACTCCGCCGTGGCGGGACGACCCAGCGGAGTTGCCGTGCTTGAGCACATCGCCGGAGCGGTCTACGCCGGGACCTTTGCCGTACCACATGCCGAACACGCCGTCGTATTTTGCGCCGGGATACAAGTTGACCTGCTGCGTGCCCCAGACGGCGGTGACCGCCAGGTCCTCGTTCAGCCCGGGTTGGAATACGACTTCGTGTTGGCTCAGATGCTGCCTGGCGTTCCATAACGCGAGGTCGAGCCCGCCGAGCGGTGAGCCACGATACCCAGAGATGAAGCCGGCGGTATTCAGGCCGGCGGCCAAGTCGCGTTCGCGTTGCAACATCGGCAGCCGTACCAGTGCCTGGATGCCGCTCATGTAAACCCGGCCATGTTGGAGGGTGTATTTGTCGTCGAGCGAGACATTCGATCGCGACGCTTCCAGCAATGCCGTTTCCGATGCCGCCTTCGAGTCGAGCGGGGCGTTCATGTTTGTCTTCCTCCGATGGAGCTTGGGATCACCAAAACTTCAAAAGAGTCGTGGCGTCTTGTGGACACATGGACTCAGTGCGTTATTTTTGTCGTTGCCAAAAATATTCGCACTTGGGTCAACCCCCCACATGCGCAGCGGTAGGATGCGCTCCTGCCCGGCAACAGGCCAGCGACAGTGTCGGCTGGAGGCGTGGGGGGAATACGCGGATACGCCGCATTGTTCGATCCCGGTGCAGTGGGACTGGGCTTGCTGGCGTAAGTGAATGTGCGGCTGGAAAAGTGGGGCGGATTGGGAGGCGGGGCGGACGATGATCCGCGTGCGGACGCACCCACTGGTGGTGTGCGCCGCGCTGGCTAAGCACTGCGACGCCGACGGCAGACTTTTGTGCCGCGGTCGGGTCGTGGCTAGAGGTCGTAGCGTGCTATGCGATGACCGGCGACATGGACTATCTGCAGCGATGGGTTGACGCGTCCAGCCTCACACCATCGGTGCGGCGCGAAGGGTATCAAGCGGCCAGCCCGGCAGGTACCATGCGGAAAACATCGAATAGCTGCGCCGCGCGCCGCGCCTGGCGCTTCATCGCGTAGTCGAACATCGCAGCCTGTTCTTGCAGCAGCTCGGCCATGATGCTGGATGGGTCCGCTGGCGGCAGCGTCAGGTATGCGTCGGCTTCCCCGTGCGCGTATTCGATTTTCATGCCGGCCTTCTTCGCGATGTGCATCATCGTCAAATTGCGCGACAGGCAATGCATATACAGCGTTGTCACGCGGGTATTCCGGCTACGCATCGCGGCGCGCTCAAACAGTTGCGTGCCGATGCCGCGGCCGCGGGCGCGCTCAAGCACCGACACGCCGAACTCCGCGGTACGCTTGTCGCCGTTGCCAGGCAGATAGGCAAGATGACCGACACCGACCAACTCGAGGTTGTCGTCGAAGACGCCGAACACCGTATCGCGGGAAAAGTCGATGCCCTCGACGTAGTGTTCGATCAAATGGTCGGGAACCCTTTGCCCAAACCGCAGCAGCCGGTCGTCATCGCTCAGCGACAGGAAGTGTGCGTGCAGCCGTGCGCGATCGCGTGACGACAATTCACGCACGAGCGCCGCTTTTGGCGAGGCGCGGCGCAGATCATGCACCGTTATCGGACCAGGGGCCGGGTTCAACGCTTTCATCGGGTTCTCCTGCGGGCGGCGGGCTTACCGCCTGCCCGTTTCGCATCAGCTTCTGATGCGCTGCAATATGCATTTTACAGGAAAACCCTAGATTTCCCCGGGAAAACCCTGAGTTGGATTGGAGTTGATGTTCTAAAATCGCCATCAAGTAGCGTAAAAACGCCTTATGACAGGCGTTGCGGGTGTTGTTGCACCCCCCAACGCCGGGCGAATTGTCACACTCGGGGCACGATGCTGCTATGCAACGTCCGGCGGCGCGACCAGCCCGCGCTCGAGCACGGCGACGACCTCGTTCGCGAAGTTCGCGTAGGTCATCGTGCCGCTCGGCTTGAGCCACGTGAAGGTCCAGTTGATCATGCCGAACACCATCATGGTGAGCGCCATTTGGTTGGACTTGGTCACGCGCCGCGGATAGGCGCGAGCCAGCTGGCGTGCAAACGCGGCAACGATGTCGCGTTGCCGGTCCAGGATGATTTCGCGCTGCGTTTGCACCAGATACTTGACGTCGTTGAGCAGCGCGACGTGTCGCATGTGCGACGTCTCATACTCAGCGAGGAAAGCGCGGATTAACTCCGCGAAGGTTTGTTGCTCGTTCAGTTCCCGTCGCTGACTGGCGCCCTCGACCTCGGCGATGATCAGCATCAGTCGCTTCGTGTACCGGTCCAGCAAATCGAACAGAATGGCCTCCTTGCTCTCGTAATAATGGTACAGGCGCGCCTTCGACGTGCCGCTGGCCGCGGCCAGCTCCGCCATCGACGTGCTCGGGTAGCTGGTCTGCGCGAATTTCTCGGCGGCCAGATTCAAGATCTGCTCGCGCTGGCTTTCGTGATCAGGGGCTCGGGTGCGTGCCATGGGGGCAATTCGGTTGAGGATCTGTCCGGTTAGCGTGACATACACGTCGCTAGCCTACGGCCGTCGCACTTGCACATCACGCCACTGTTGACGCGCCTCGCCGCTGAGCGCGAGGCGGCCAGCCGTGGCCAGTTCCCTGCAGCGCCACAACGCGATCGCATCGGTCACGCAGACGCCGCAGTCGATCTTCATGACCTGGGCGGCAACGTTGGTCGCCATTTGCCATCGATCATCGGTATGCTGCAACCATGCGTCGTCGATCGGCGCATAGGTGCCGGTCACGAAGCGGTTCTCGCGCCAGCATCGCACGTCGCCATTGAGCCGCCGCACGTCCTGCCACTCCAGCGCAAGCCGCCCGATGCGCAACACCGAAATCGGCGCGGCCTTCCGGATGCGCGTGGCCAGCGCGTCGGCTCCGAACATGCCGATTGCGCTCGCGCCGTCGGCACGCGGCGCGGTCTCGCGTGGCAACTCGCGTGCGCCAAGGGCCACTTCATTGAGCCGTTGCGGTTGGGTGCGCAGATACCATGCAACCCGACGCAGCATCAGTTGGTCCGACGCGCTTTGCGCGTGCCAGACGACGATATTCATCGCTGATCCGACGAGACGTTCCAACGTGGCGTTCTGCTCGTTCAGTTCGGACACGACATCCCGGTCCCGTTCGTCGAGGACCTGCTGCCAGAACGCCGCGCGTCCATGCACGTCGCTGTCGAGCGCGCGGATCGGGCCAAACGCGAGATCGTCACGCAACGCGAGGACTTCCTCGTTGCGTTGCGTACTGGCCAGCGCTGCACGAAGCGAGGCGGCCGCCACATCCCCGTTGGTAATATGGATTGTTGTCATGGAAGTCGCCCGCTTACGCGGCAAGCGGGCCCGCGCTGCGTGGTTCCCGGCATGCCGCCAGTGCGCTGCGCGAGCCAGGCTATATGTGAACAGGCGCTAGTGTAAGCGATCGTTCCGGATCGTGGCCGGCGACGCAGCAAATGAGAACGGCCGACAGCGCAGGGCACGGCTCAGCGTTCGTCGTAGCTGACTACCACGCGTTCGCTGACCGGGTGGCATTGACAAGTGAGGACAAAGCCGGCATCCACTTCTTGGGGCTCGAGCGTGTAGTTCTTCTCCATCCGGACTTCTCCCTCGATCACCTTGGCGCGGCACGTGCAGCACACGCCGCCCTTGCACGCGTACGGCAGCGCGAGCCCCGCGCGCAGTCCAACATCGAGTAAGCTCACGCCCTCATAGGGCAGGCGCAGCTTGCGGCGCTTGCCGTCGAGCACGATTTCCAGGTCCGCCGCAGGAGTGTGTTCGGTTATTTCGACCGGTGGTACGCCGGCTTGCGGCAGCGGCGTGCCGAAGCGCTCCACATGGATGCGCTGTTGCGGCACCCCGGCGGCTTTCAAGGCGTCCTCGGCGGCATCCATCATCGGCGCTGGGCCGCAGATGAAGGCTTCGTCGATTGATTCGGCCGGCACCAGCGACTGCAGGAAGGCGTCGCACTTGTCCCGGTCCAGCACGCCATTGAACAGCTCGACATCCTGCACATCGTCCGACAGCACGTGATACAGGATCAGCCGGTTCATGTACCGGTTCTTCAGGTCTTCCAATTCCTCGGCGAACATGATTGCGTCGACGCTGCGATTGCCGTAGATCAGCGTAAAAGTGCTGCGCGGCTCGACATCCAAGGTCGTTTTGATAATGGCCAGCACCGGTGTGATGCCCGAGCCTCCCGCGAACGCGAGATACTGTTTGTCGTGATCGGCATTTAAGTGTGTAAAAAAGCGACCATCGGGCGTCATCACATCGATCGTGTGCCCCGGTTGCAGTGTGTCGAATGCAAAGTTTGAGAAGCGGCCGCCGCGCACCCGTTTGATGCCGATGCGCAATTCGCCATCCCGCTCGTAGTCGGTGACGCCGACGCAGATCGAGTACGAGCGGCGCGTTTCCTCACCGTTGATATGGGCCTTGAGCGTGACGAACTGCCCCTGCGTGAACCGGTACGCATCGCGCAGTTCGACAGGGACCTCGAAAGCGACCGAGACTGCGTCCGGCGTTTCGGCGCGCACTTCGCGGATGCGCAGCGGATGAAATTGCACAGTGGCCATATTAATACGGTTTGAAGTAATCGAAAGGTTCACGGCAGGTAATACAGCGGTATAGCGCCTTGCACGCGGTCGACCCAAACTGCGACAGCCGCTCGGTGTTCGGCGAGCCGCAGTGCGGGCAGGCGGGCTGCTGCGTTTGCTCGCGTTCGTCGCGCGACACGATCCTGACCGGCTGCTGCGCTTGCGTTCCCTGCGTCGCGCAAGCCCGTGACGGCGGTGCGATCCCGTAGCGGCGCAGCTTCTCGCGCGCGCCCTCGGTGATCCAGTCGGTGGTCCACGCAGGCGCGAGTACACTGATGACACGGTGCGGCGCGAGCCCCACGCCATCCAGCGCCGCGCCGATGTCCTTGGCGATCTGCTCCATTGCCGGACAACCCGAGTAGGTTGGCGTGATCACCGCTTCAATGACGCCGTCCGGTGCTTGTCGCACGTCGCGAAGAATGCCGAGTTCGCGGATCGACACGACCGGGATTTCCGGGTCGGGTACCGCGTCCAGCGCCGCCCACGCGCGGGCAACGGGTGAAGTGTCGGTCGAACTGTCTGGCATGCGTTTCTCTGTCGAATCCGGAAGCTGGCGCGAATGTCGGAATGGGACCGGGAGTGGCCCGCACCGTCCTACCAGCGGGCGCCGGGATGCTGGCGGGCCAGGCTCTGCATTTCCGCCAGCAGATAGCCCATGTGCTCGGAGTGCTCGCCCAGCTTGCCGGTCGTCACATATTGACCCGTGGTCGGCCACGCAAGCGTGGCTTCGTTGAGCGCCGCCCGGACATGCGCCGACCAATCCGGCTGCAGCGTCGCGTTCCGCGGGCCGATGCCCTGTGCCGCGATGGACTGCTCGAGTTCGTCGCTGGAGAAGAACTCGCTCGTGTACGGCATCAGGAAGTCGACTGCGGCCTGTGTGCGGCGATGCGATTCGTCTGTGCCGTCGCCGAGCCGTACCAGCCAGTCGCGCGCGTGGTGCACGTGGTATCGCGTTTCCTTGAGCGACTTGGCGGCGATCGCGGCCAACTCGGCATCGCTTGAGTGCAGCAGCGCATTCCAGACGTGCAGCATCAGCGTCGAATACAGGAAATTACGCACGATCGTTACCGCATAGTCTCGGTCGGGGCGTACAGTACTGCCATACGGGCCGGCGTGCGGCAGCTCGAGCATCGTGTAATTGCAGAACTCGCGCTCCTCACGGAAGAACGCGTAGTCGTCTTCATCGCGTGCTTGGCCAGTGAGCGCGGCCTCCAGTGAGCCGGCGTGCGTATAGAGCAGCCGGGCCTGGCCGATCAGGTCCAGGCTGATATTGGCCAGCGCGATATCCTCTTCGAGGACCGGGCCATGCCCGGTCCATTCGGCATTGCGCTGGCCGAGAATCAAGGCGTTGTCCGCGAGGCGCAGCACATACGCCAGATGGTGTTGCGTTGGCATGGGCGTGGTCCGTCCTGACTTTACATATGGTTGACTTTGTCCGGTAACTGATAGAAGGTCGGATGGCGATAGATCTTGTCGCCGGCCGGATCGAACAGTTCGGACTTTTCGTCGGGCGCCGACGCGGTAATCGCCGCGGCTGGTACGACCCAGATGCTCACGCCTTCCTGCCGGCGCGTGTAGACGTCACGCGCCATGCGCAGCGCCATTTGTGCGTCCGCCGCATGCAGGCTGCCACAATGTTTGTGGTCCAGCCCCTGTTTGCTGCGTACAAATACTTCCCAAATCGGCCATTCTTTGCTCATGGGTTCCTCCTCGATCCTTGCTGGCGCACCACTACGCCGCTTTCTGTTTGTTGCGCCGAGCCTGCTTGGCCTCGTACGCTAGCGCCGCCTCGCGTACCCAAGCGCCGTCCTCATGCGCCTTCACGCGCGTGGCCAGCCGCTCGCGGTTGCAGGGGCCGTCGCCGTTGACCACGCGCCAGAATTCTTCCCAGTCCACCGTGCCGTAGTCGTAGTGGCCGCGCGCCTCATTCCACTTCAAGTCCGGATCGGGTAGCGTGACGCCGAGGACCTTGGCCTGCTCGACGGTCGCGTCGACAAATTTTTGCCGAAGGTCATCGTTCGATATGCGCTTGATACCCCATTTGGCGGACTGGTTGCTGTGCACCGAGTCCTTGTCGCTCGGACCGAACATCATGAGCACTGGCCACCACCAGCGGTCCACGGCCTGTTGCACCATCTCGCGCTGTGCTGCGGTACCCTGCATCATGACCAGCAACGCATCGAAACCTTGGCGTTGGTGGAACGACTCTTCCTTGCAGATGCGGATCATCGCGCGCGCATAAGGGCCATACGTGCAGCGGCACAGCGGGATCTGGTTCATGATCGCAGCGCCATCGACTAGCCACCCGATCACGCCGACGTCGGCCCAACTCGGCGTAGGATAGTTAAAAATGCTCGAATATTTCGCACGGCCGCTGTGCAGCGCATCGAGCATCTGATCGCGCGACACGCCCAGCGTTTCCGCGGCGCTGTACAGGTACAGCCCATGACCACCCTCGTCCTGCACCTTGGCTAACAGGATCACCTTGCGTTTCAAGCTCGGCGCGCGACTGATCCAGTTGCCTTCGGGCAACATGCCGACGATTTCGGAGTGCGCGTGCTGCGAGATTTGCCGCACTAACGTCTTGCGATAGGCATCAGGCATCCAGTCCTGCGGCTCGATCTTGTCGTCCGCGGCGATGCGCGCGTCAAAGCGCTGCTGATCTATGCTGGCAACGGGGCTGTCGGCCAGCGCGGCGTTGCTCGGTAGGTCGAGCGACTGCGTATACATGGGGAGTCTCCATCAGGATTCTTCGAGCAGTATAAACCTACCGACCGGTCGGTTAATAGTTTTTTATCCTGTGAATCCGCTGCCGGCCCGGGCGGCGCGTCATGCCGATGGCCGCGCCTTGTCGATCGCGCGGCCTTCCATGCCCTTGCAAGCTATGTCGAGCCAGGCGAGCGTCCTGCATCGTTGCCTGCTGCCCGGGCGCCTGACGCGCCGGGTGGCGATCGTCTTGCTGATGGCCGCGGCGCTGATGGGCGTGCCTGCGATGGCGCAACGCCAACCCGACGCGCTAGGCGCGTCTCAGCCGGCTCGCTGGATTACCGTATGGGCGGTGGCCCCACAGGCGGTGGTGCAGCATCCGCAGACACCTTCATTCAACCGTGCGCCGGATGTCGCGGGTCGCACGGTCCGGCAGATCGTCTATTCGCGCATGGCGTCCGGGGCGGTACGCGTGCGCTTGTCGAACGTCTATGGCACGCGACCGATGCGCATCGGCCGTACGGCCATTGCGCTTGCTGCGGGCGGCGGCGCGGTGAGGGCGGGGACGCTACGGGAGGTGACATTTGGCAGGCATGTCGCGGCCACGATCGCGCCGGGTGGCACGTTGATCAGCGATCCGGTGCACATTGCGATGCGGCCGGGCGAGCCGGTGGCGATCAGCGTCTATGTAGACGCGGGCGTGCCGCCGCCTATACCGTGGTGGCCATCGGCGATTCGATCACCGACGGCATGCGCTCGACGCTGAACTTGAACCGGCGGTGGCTGGACGAGTTGGCGGCAAGGCTCGCGCGCCAGGGCTTGGGCGGCGTATCGGTGGTCAATCTGGGGATCAGCGGCAATCGTTTGTTGAGCGACTCGGCTTGCTACGGTGAACGGCTCGTCTCGCGATTCGAGCGCGACGCACTGCAACAACCGGGCGTGCGCGCAGTCATCGTGCTGGTCGGGATCAACGATATCAATTTCGGCGCCATGTCGCCGCGGGCTGGCCTCGACTGCGATTTCCCGCATACGGTCGTCGGTGCGCCGCAACTGATTGACGGCTATCAGCGAGTGGCTGTAGATGCGCGCCGGCGCAACGTCCGAATCTATATCGGGACACTTACGCCGACGGATCTTCCTGCGTCGCGCGAAGCCGTGCGCAGCGCGGTGAACGACTGGATCAGAAAGCAGCACCAATTCGACGGCGTCATCGATTTCGACGCGGCGCTGCGTAATTCCGCCCACCCGACGCGGATGGCGGTCCGCTACGATAGCGGCGACCGCGTACATCCAAGCGATGCCGGCTATCGCGCGATGGCCGGCGCGGTACCGCTGGCGTGGTTTGCGCCGCCGCGTTAAATGGGGTGGCAAGCGGCGTGCCGGGGTGGGGGTATGGGGCGTACTAGGGAGGGGCGAGCAAGGTGACAAAGAGGGTGCGCTGAAAAAATATCTGCTAGCCCTTGTGGTGAGCGCGACATTCGCCTATGATTCGCTGCCTCGCTGCAGGCAGTGGGGCCGCTGAAGGAGCAAACGCAGCGGGCGGGGTGGGCAACGGGGTGTGAGGCGATCAGCATCGCACCGGGGTGGTAAAAAAGTTGTTGACGCTTCGCAAGATTGTGTTCATAATCTCGTTTCTCTGCTGCTGATGCAGCGACGCGACGCAGGTGCTGAGGCCGGACAGGTTGAAGCGAAGTCGGCGCGATGCTCTTTAACAAGTAACAGCCGATAAGTGTGGGTACTTGATGGTGCGGGCGAGCTGCGCCCGGGGGTAACAGCCCGGGT
>NZ_PRDW01000012.1 GCF_002927045.1 Mycetohabitans endofungorum
TGGCCGGCCGATTGCGAACACGCGCGTTTATTTGCTCGATGCGCACGGCCAGCCGGTACCACTGGGTGCGGTCGGTGAACTGTATATTGGTGGCGTGGGGGTGGCGCGCGGCTATCTGAACCGCCCGGCGCTGACCGACGAGCGTTTTGTGCCGGATCCGTTCTCCGATGACGCTAATGAGCGGCTGTATAAGACCGGGGATGTGGCGCGGTATTTACCGGACGGCAATCTGGAGTTTGTGGGGCGCAACGATGACCAAGTGAAGATTCGCGGCTTTCGCATTGAACCGGGCGAGATCAAAGCGTGCTTAACGGCGCACCCGCAAGTGCGCGACGCGGTGGTGCTGGCGCTGGGTGAAGGCCAAGATAAACGGCTGGTCGCGTATGTGCAGGCCGAAGCGGACGAGCACCTGGCGAGCACGCTGCGTGCACAGGTGGCGGCGAGCCTGCCTGAGTATATGGTGCCTAGCGCGTTTGTGCGGCTGGACGCGTGGCCCTTGACACCGAACGGCAAGCTGGATCGGCGTGCGCTGCCCGCACCGGATGACGACGCGTTCGCGCATCAAGCGTATGAAGCGCCGCAAGGCGAGCTCGAGACGACGCTGGCGACGATTTGGGCGGAGCTATTGGGTGTCGAACGTGTGGGGCGGCACGACAGCTTTTTTGCGCTCGGCGGCCACTCGCTGCTGGCCATGCGCCTGATCAGTTGTGTACGTACAGCGTTAGGGGTTGACCTTGCTATTCGTACGCTGTTTGAGACGCCCACCCTCGCAAGCTTAGCACGCCATTTAGCTAAGCGTGACGGGATTCAGGAAAACTCGTTTTCCGTTCTGCTTCCGCTTAAACCCACAGGCAGCCGTACTGCTCTTTTCTGCATTCACCCCGGATTAGGTTTGAGCTGGAGCTATATGGGGCTGTCCAATTACCTTTCCCCGGATCAGCCCCTTTATGGCTTGCAGGCTCGCGGGTTCGATGGAACAAGCCCGCTTGCGTCTACCCTTGACGAGATGGTGTCAGACTATCTTGAGCAAATGCGCCGCGTTCAGCCCAAAGGGCCTTACTGCCTTTTAGGATGGAGCCTCGGCGGCAATGTGGCGCATAGCATGGCTGTCCGACTCGAACACCAGGGCGAAAAAGTGGCGTTGCTGGCGTTACTAGATAGTACCCCTTTTGCGGGCAAAGCTTTTGAAGAGCAAGGAAATCAAATTGACCAGGTGATGATTAGAAATGTGTTCGCTCACCACTATGGCAATGAGTTAGTCTCGGCGATGGACGAGCATTTATTGGAAAACACTGAGAAAATTGCAAAGAATAATGGGCGTATCGTAAGAGATTATTCTCCATCACAGTACGGCGGTAATGCGCTATTGTTTCGAGCCACGGTAGCGGAGGCGGGATGTGAAACACTAGTCACGCCTGATGCGTGGAACCCTTATGTGCGCGGGAATATCGAAGTTTGCAATGTCCACTGCAGTCATGGAGCAATGCTCAAGCCGGAATCGACTGCCTTCATTGGTCCCATCCTAGCCCGCAAGCTAAATGAATTGGAGAATCAACAAGCTCAAGGACAGGTGAATGCGGTACGATAAACTTTACAGTGCAGAAATGCTCAATATCCTTAAGCGAGAATTCCTCGTATCGGAGCGCGGGCACTATTCGCTGCGCAAAGTCGCGGATGTGCTTGGGATCGGTTGTGATCACCTGCTCCGGATTTCTGTGGATGCAGCGGACCGAATCCGCATTGACGCATTGCGCGCGGCCGTGCGCGACCTGCAGCGCCGCAATATTGGTCCGATGACGATCGTGGGCATGGCGGGAACTACCGAGATGGGCGCTATCGATCCGCTCGATGCGCTCGCCGATGTGGCGCGTGTTTTAAGTCTGCGGAGGCGATGACGATCTTTGATGATATCGTGAGCAAGTTGCTGCGTAGCGCGAGGCCAGATACGTGCATCGTTTCGCCGGAACCCGCGCCGGACCCGGCAGCCACTATGGCGTCGATGTCAGCGCCGTGCTGGACGCCCGGGTGCGCGAGAGCGGGCGGGTGCTGGATTGGCGGCGATCGTTGACCGATCTGTTGGCCGCGCTGGATATCGACGACAGCCTTGAGCAGCGCAGCCGGCTTGCCGGCGAGTTGGGCTGCAACGGCCCGATTGACGACCCGGCGACGATCGAGCGGCTGCACGGCAAGCTGATGCATGCGCTAGCCGCCAATGGCGGAAAAGTCCCCCGCCGTTCTATTGAGCGGCGCGGTGTTGCGGATAACGAAACCGATTGACAACGCCAATGACACAATCTAACTGGACGTTGCCGATAGAATATCGGCTTCGCGCTGGCGGCCAAGGTGTCGCGTTTCCCTCCTTGTCACGATTTTCCATATGTATAAGAAAGGCGCTGTTGTCGAGATTCAATTCACCGCCAACCGGCTCAACGACCATGCAGGGGAGCCTTACTGGATCGACCTGGACCCGGACGAGGCGGCGGCTCTGTATCGGCAATTGCACGCCAGGTTTGCTAATGCAACGCCGCAGGCTCAACCGCTTATCGTATCGCTGGATGCACCGGCGGCCGGACACGACCCGGCGCGTGACGCACCACGTCAGGCGGGCCCCGCTGCACGGCTCGATACCGCCGCAGCGGTCCAGCCGGCTTCGGCGGAGCCCGACGTGGTCGCGTTCCGGCAATGGGTCTGCGTGATCTGCGGCTGGGTCTATGACGAGGCGTACGGCGCGCCGGACGACGGAATCCCGCCAGGGACCCGCTGGGACGACGTGCCGGCCGATTGGCGGTGCCCGCTTTGCGACGTTGGCAAGGCGGACTTCGCGATGGTCGAATTCTGACCGATATCAATCGGTGTCACGATTCACCGGCATGCGTCGGGGAGGCCCGGCAGGCTTGCATGGCATATTTTGCACAGCGCGGCTGAAGCCGGCCGTGGCCGATCGGTGCGGTCGCATTCCGCGTTGTTTTCTTGTCATGAGGAGCAATCCGTCATGATCCGTGTCTTGGTGAAGTTGCTGTGCCGTACTACGCTATCGTCAGCGCTGTCCGCGGGCTGGTCGCCGCGCATGCCGACGGCGTGAGCTTTGTCGAGCCGAAGGATGGCGCGCGGGTTAGCAATCCCGTCCATCTGAAGTTCGCGGTGGAAGGGATGAAGGTCGCGCCGGCCGGCAACATGACCCCGGGAACCGGCTACCATCACCTGCTGATCGACGCTCAAGCGCTGCCCAACGGTGAAGTAGTGCCGGCCAATAATCATTCGATTCACTACGGCAAGGGCCAGACGGAAACGGACGTCATGCTGCCGCCCGGCAATCATACGCTGACGATGCAGTTTGCCGACGGCGCGCATCGCTCGTATGGGCCCGAAATGAGCCAGACGATCAAGGTTCACGTCAAGTAAACTTGACGGGAAACTGCTGGATGCATTGGTGAACGCCATGCCGCTGACAGTTTGACACATTCGCGGTGCTTTCGCCGAAGCGGCCCGAAGACCGCTTCACGCCGCGGCGGGTGCTCGCTCCGTCAGCGATTGTTGGGGCTCCTCGCCCGGTAGCGCAGGCAACGTCATGACAAAGCGCGCGCCGCCGAGCGCACCCTGTTCGAGCCATACGCGGCCGCCGTGCAGCAGCGCGATGCGTCGCACGATCGCCAGTCCCAAGCCGAAGCCGCCGGTTTGTCGGTCGCGGCTGGAATGCGGCCGGTAGAACGGCTCGAATACCCGTTGCCGATCTTCAATGGGGATGCCCGGGCCGTCGTCCTCGACAGCAAGCTGCAGCGCGCCATGCGCGTCAGTCGTCGCGCTCAGCGTGATGTTGGTGCTTGCATAGCGCAGGCCGTTGCGGACCAGGTTCAATAACGCGCGGGCAACCAGCTTTGGATCGCATACGTGTCGCTGTGGCGCACCCTGCGTCGATACCGACAGCGTCAGCCCTCGGTCGCCGACGTCATGCGCGACGCTGCCGGCGACGCTGTAGAGCAGCTCGTCAACCGCCACGCACATCGGCGTCTTGTGCGGTGCCAGCTGCTCAAGACGGCATAGCGTTAGCAATTCGGTAACCAAATCATTGAGTTCCCGCACGTCGGCGTGCAGTGCGTCGTGGCGCTCGCGCTGGCGCTCAGGTGAGTCCGGCGATGCAAGTAGTGCCAGCCCAAACTCGAGCCTGGCCAGCGGCGTCTTCAGCTCGTGCGAAATACCGTACATCATGTCACGTTGCTGCAGGATCGAGGCCTCGATCTGCTCAGCCATCTCGTTGAATTGCCGTGACAGCGCATAGATATTGGATTTGCTGGATACCTGGGCCCGCGTGGATAGCTTGCCTGCGCCGAATGCACGGGCAGCGGCCTCGAGTTTGCGCAGATCGCGCCAGTGGTAACGAATCCATGCCCCAACGGCCAGCAGCATGGCGAGCGCGATAAATCCGTATGCGTAGATCTGGATGTCCAAATTGGTCAGCTCCTCCGGATTGGCGTGCACGATCATGCCGTCCGACAATGGCATGTAGTAATGCTTGTTATCCATGCTCAGCACGATTTTGCCGGCACGCAGTCCGCTCAACTGCCGCGCGTCGAGCAACCGCTCGACGTCCTGCCATGTCATGAAGCTGAAGCCCTCGGTGCCATGCTCGCTCAGTTCGCGTAGCGCCACGGTGCGCTGATCGCCGGCGTGCCGCTCGAGATAGTCGGTCAGCAGGAACGCGTAGGTGGTCAGCGAATTGCGCGCCTGCTCGCTGGCGCGCTCATGAAAAATGCGAACAAACGACACGTTGACCAATGCGATGGCGGCGCCCGCGACGACGATGACGGCCAAGTACAGATGGATCAGCGAACGAAGCATTGACTCCTCCCACGCGAACGGGCTGAATAGGTAGCCGCGTCCCAGATGGTCTTGATCTTGCGCGGCGCTGACGTAGCGTCTGCGAAGCGTCGCCTGAGTGGTGAGATGTTGGAATTGACGGAACGGTCCAGTGTGCCGAATTCGATACCGCGCAGTGCATCCAGCGCGACGTTCCCGCGCCGGACCCCATGGACCAAGAATTTGTCGCTGTCGAGGATCTCGCGCACCAACTGCGCGAGCTGGTCGTCATCCTCAATTAGCAGGACCTTATGTTTAAGCGGTATGTCTTCCATGGTCTTTTTTGTGTCGCACCGGCCGATTCTATCCGGCCTAGCGGTGCCATGGATAGTGCGCAGACAGCCCAGGACAACCAGTTAAACGTCTGCTCTCCCTGGCGTTACCGCTGGCCACGTTGCCTGTCGCGCCACCGACTCATGCCGAGAACACCTATACGATCATGGCCGGTGGCGGTGTAGACTATTCGCCGTTTTGCGCCGACACGTACACCATCTGGGCGTTGTCGCCCAGCAGAAACGCGTGGTTGGCGTCGGCCGACCGCGCGCAGGTAGTTCCACAGAGACGTGACGCGGCGCAGCTTGCGCAAATCCTCGCGGCAGCATAGCCAGAAGCGACGCGTGACGAATACTTCATCTGCTAGCACGGGCATGATCGCCAGATCGGCCTTGCGCGTGGACAGGATCACGAAATGCGGCACCGGCAGCAAGTCGATCGAGATGTCGGGATGGTGCGCGCTAAAGCACGTCAATTGTGGTGACAGGAAAAAACAGCCGTCACGCGCGCAGCACGCTCGCGATGGCGTCGGCGACCGCGCCGACGTTCTGCTCGTTCAGGCCCGCAACGCACATCCGCCCGGAGCGAACCAGATATACGCCGTGCTCGGTGCGTAGTCGGTCTACCTGCGCGGCGCTCAACCCGGTATAGGTGAACATGCCGCGCTGTTGGATATAGCGCGACAATGTATCGTCGGCGACACGGCCCTGCAACCGCTGGTGGATTGCACGACGCATCGCGGCAATGCGCTTGCACATCGACGCGAGCTCGGACTGCCACGACGCGCGTAACGCCGGCGTGCAGAGCACCCTGTGGACCACCTTAGCGCCGTAGGTCGGTGGGTTGCTGTAGTTAGCCCGTACCGCGCCGGTTAGCTGCCCGAGTACGCGCGTTGCCTCGTCAGCGGATTGGCATACGACGCTCAGGCCGCCGCAGCGTTCGCCATACAGCGAGAAGTTCTTCGAAAACGAGTTCGCGACCAGGCACGATAGGCCGCGCGCGGCTAGCTCTCGCACCGCGAAGGCGTCATCGTCCAGATCTGTGCCGAAACCCTGGTACGCCATGTCGACGAACGGCAACAGCTCGTTTTGCTCAATTAGCGAGATGACCTCGCGCCATTGGTCGCGGTCCAGGTCGACGCCGGTCGGGTTATGGCAGCACGCGTGCAGTAGCACGATGTGGCGCTTCGGAATCGCGCGCAACGCATCGAGCATCGCGTCAAAGCGCAAGCCGCCGGTGGCGCCATCGTAGTACGGGTAGGTGTTCACCGTGAAGCCGGCGCGTTCGAACACCACACGGTGGTTTTCCCAACTGGGGTCGCTGATCCACACCTGCGCGTTGGGGAAGGTGCGTCGCAGGAAGTCTGCACCGACTTTCAACGCACCCGAGCCGCCCAGCGTCTGCAGCGTCGCGATGCGCCGACCGGCGCGCGCGCCGCATGCGTTGCCGAACACCAGCTGCTGTACTGCGTCGCGATAGGCAGGTAGTCCCGACATTGGCAGGTAGGGACGTGGTCCGATCTCGCCGGCCAGCGCATGCTCCGCATCGCGCACAGCAGCCATCACTGGCAGCTTGCCGTGCGCGTCGAAATAGATGCCGATGCTCAGATTCACCTTGTCGGCCCGGGGGTCGGCCTGGAAATCTTCGTTGAGCGACAGGATCGGATCACCGGGAAACGCTTCGACGTGCTCGAACATGGAATATCCTGAAAAGGTAAGACGTTATCGCTTAGAGGTCCCCGGATATCGCCAACGGCGCACCGGGCCGGCGAAAGCGATAGCTTATCGCTAACACCGCCAGCCAGACAGGAATCAGGTAGACTGACAGGCGCAACGGTGGCGTGCGGTACATCACGACTAGGATCGCGGCAAGGAACGTCAGGCACAGATAGTTCGTGAACGGATGGCCGACGCTGGCGAAGTGGCTCGTCTGGCCAGTCCTGCGCTTGTGCTGCCGAAAACGCAGGTGGATGATGCTGATCATGGCCCAGTTGATCAGCAGCGCCGATACCACGAGTCCCATCAACAGTTCAAACGCCCGGGCCGGCATCACATAATTGATTACCACGCACACGCCGGTGATCGCCGCCGATACCGCGAGGGCGGCGACCGGCACGCCGCGCCGGTTCACCGTGCCGAGCGCGCGCGGCGCGTTGTGTTGCCGAGCGAGCGAGTACAGCATCCGACTGTTGCTGTAGACCCCGCTGTTATAAACCGACAGCGCGGCGGTCAGTACCACGACGTTGAGCACGGTGGCCACCAGGTTGCTGTTCATCGCGTGGAAGATCATCACGAACGGGCTGCCGCCGCTGGCGACATTCTGCCATGGATAGAGCGACAGCAGCACGGCGAGCGCGCCGACATAGAAAATCAGGATCCGGTAGACGACCTGGTTGGTGGCGCGTGGGATACTGTTGTGTGGATCGTCAGCCTCGGCAGCCGTGATGCCGACCAACTCCAGGCCGCCAAACGAGAACATGATCACTGCCATCGACATCGCCAGACCATTGGCGCCGTTCGGGAAAAAACCACCGTGCTGCCACAGGTTGGCAATGCTCGCTTGCGGGCCCGCCGAGCCGGACAACAGCAAGTAGGCGCCGAATATGATCATGCCGGCGATCGCGGCCACCTTGACGATCGAGAACCAGAATTCCACCTCGCCGTATGATTTCACGCTGCCCAGGTTGATCGCGTTGATTAGCACGAAGAACGCCAGCGCCGAGGCCCACGTCGGCACGCCGGGCCACCAATATTGGATATAGATGCCGACCGCCGACAACTCGGCCATGCCCACGAGGATGTACAGTACCCAGTAGTTCCAACCGGACAGGAAGCCGGCGAAGCGGCCACAGTACTTGTCTGCGAAGTAACTGAACGAGCCGGCGACCGGCTCGTCGACCACCATCTCGCCAAGCTGCCGCATGATCAAAAAAGCGATGCCGCCGGCCAATGTGTAGCCTAGCAATACTGACGGTCCCGCCATTTGGATCGTCTGCGCGATGCCCAGGAACAAACCGGTGCCGATGGCGCCGCCTAGCGCGATTAACTGGATATGCCTGTTTTTCAATCCACGCTTGAGCGCGGTATCTGTATTGTCTGCTACTGCCATGTGTCCCTCTATTTTTGTGGAATGAGACGCGGTGCCGCGTCGGTGGGGGTTGTCGGCCGGCCGCGCGGCCCTTGAGTACAGGCTGAGTTTATCGAGTGTGCCGGGAAATAGTATTGTGCAGTCCGCCGGGGCAAACCCTCGCTTATGCTATAAAGTTTCGTGTTTTGCAAAGAACGGGAAATCCAAGTGCAGATACTCAAGCTCGATCGTACAGACCGCCGGTTATTGGGCATACTACAGGAACAGGCGCGCGCTTCAAACTTGGAGCTGGCTGAGACGATACGGCTGTCGCCGGCGCAGACGCTGCGCCGCCATCGGCGCCTGGAGGAACTCGGTTTGATCAAACGGTATGAGGCCCGCCTCAATGCACCGCAACTGGGCATTGGCGTCGTCGCGTTTATCCATGTGACGATGGAGCGCGGACATATCCACAACATGGCGCGGTTTCGCGAACTGATTGCCGAACTCGCGCAGATACAAGAGTGCTTTTCAGTAACAGGGGACATCGACTACGTGTTGAAGGTCGTGGCGCGGGACTTAAAAGCGTTGTCGGCGTTTCTACTCGATACGCTGCAGATCCCGGGCGTGAGCAAAGTGCGCTCAAGTGTATGCTTGGACGAGATCAAGTGCACGAGTGCGTTGCCGCTCGAGCTGTGAGCGTGGCGCAGCAAGGCGACCGTGGTGGTCCGCTCAAGCTTGTGACGGCGCAAACAAAATCCGCGATCACCCGATTGAGTTCGGCCGGCGCGTCTCGATGCGGCGAATGGCCGCAGGAGGGCAGCTTGGCCAGCTGCGCGTGGCGGACGTTGTGCTGGATCATATCGATCTGCGCCATCGTGCCGTACTTGTCGTCGTAGCCGTGGATCGCCAGCAGGTGGCATTGGATGCGCGGTAGTACGCCGGTGATGTTCCAGTCACGGAACGCCGGATCCAGCCAGATGTCGTTCCAGCCGTAGAATGCGGAATCGACATCGTCGTGGTAGCGCGCAAGCTTGCCGCGCAGTCTCTTGCGCTCGTAGTCAATCTTCATTTGCGCGATGCTGTCCACCGATACCTGCTCGACCATCACGTGCGGCGCGATGACGACCGCACCGGCCAGTGCGTTAGGAAACGCGCTGGCGTACAGCAACGCGATTGAGCCGCCGTCGCTGTGCCCAATGAGCCACATCCGCGCTTGCTCGCTCGCGTCGATGCCTAGCGCATCGAGCAGTGACGGCAGCACGTCGTAAGCTTGCTCGTGCATGAACTGCACGGGCCACTTAACGCCCGGCTCGCGCGGCGTGGAGCGTCCGTAGCCGGGCCGCGAATAGACCAGTGCGCGCCAGCCGAGCGCGTCGCACAGCGTTTGTGGCCAGTCCCTCCACATCGCCACGCTGCCCAGTCCCTCATGCAAGAATACCGCGATCGGCGCGTCGTAGCGCGTGCGGTTCAGCCAACGATACTCGATCTGCAGCGCGCCGTGCGTCGCGCCGGCGGGCAGCTTCGTTAGCCCGCCATCGGCGGTGACTTGGCCTGGTGTGCCGGCTTCGGCGGTGTGCGCCTTCGCGGAACTTGCGCAATGATGCATGGAGACCTTAGGTTTGTGCTCGCAACTTGAAGCGTTGGATTTTACCTGTTGCGGTCTTCGGCAACTCGTCGACGAACACGATTTCGCGCGGAGACTTGTGCGGCGCGAGCCGTTGCTTGACGAATGCCCGGATCTCGTCGGCCAACGCATTCGAGGCACTCACATGAGCCTTGAGCACGATGAACGCGCGCATCTTCAGCAAACCGTCGCACTCGGCGCCGACGACGGCAGCCTCCAGCACCGCGTCATGATGCATCAGTGACATCTCGACCTCGACTGGCGAGACGTATTGGCCGCTGACCTTGAGCATGTCGTCGCTGCGGCCCGCGTACACATAGCGGCCATTGGACTGGCGGCGGAATTTGTCGCCGCTACGCAACCAATCGCCGAGGAACGTCGTACGGGACTGCTCGCGGTTGCACCAGTACATCAGCGCCGCGCTGGGGCCCTTGACAAACAGGTCGCCGACCTCGCCGTCCGCGACGGGCGCGCCGGTCTCGTCGCGTAGTTCGACCTCGTAGCCGGGCACCGGCGTGCCGGTGGTGCCATACTCGACGTCGCCCGGCCGATTCGACAGGAAAATATGCAGCATTTCCGTCGAGCCGATGCCATCGAGGATCTCGCAACCGAAGTGCGCGCTGAATCGCTCGCCAACCGCCTTGGGCAGCGCTTCGCCGGCGGACGTGCAAATGCGCAGCGCAACCTGCTCGCGTGCGGGCGGGCGCGGGCAGGCAAGCATGTTCGCGTACAGCGTGGGCACGCCATAGAAGATCGTGGCGCGATGCCGCACGAGTCGTGCGAACACCGCGTTTGCATTGGGGCGTTCGGCCATCAGCACGGTGGTCGCGCCGACCGAGAGTGGAAATGTCAGCGCGTTGCCCAATCCGTAGGCGAAGAACAGCTTGGCCGCCGAGAATACGATGTCATGCTCGCTGATGGCTAGCACTGACTTGCCATACAGTTCCGCGGTCCAGTACAGGTTGGCGTGGGTATGCACGGTACCCTTCGGCTTGCCGGTCGAACCAGACGAATAGAGCCAGAACGCGATGTCGTCGCGGCTACTGCGGATCGGCTCGGCCATGGGCATCGCGGTGTCCAGCAAGTGTTGCAACGTGGGCGCAGCATCATGGTGGGACGCTGGCATCGCACCGTGGTTGACGCCGCTGACAATTAGCTCGCATGAATCGGCCTGTGCTTGGTCCAGTGCTGGCAGGACGGCGGGCAGCAGTGACGCGGAAGTAATCACGATGCGCGCGCGGCTGTGCGCGATCATGTACGCGTATTCGCTTGGGCCGAGCAGCGTGTTGGCAATGACCGGTACCACACCGGCATAAAGCGCGCCGAGGAGCGCGATCGGCAACTCGACGGTGTCCAGCATCACCAGCAAAATCCGCTCTTCCGGCCGCACTCCCCGCGCGCGCATGACGCTTGCGAAGCGGCGTGCATGCTCCTGCAGCGCCCCATAAGTCAGTGTACCGGCGTCGTCGATGTAGGCCAGTCGCTGCGCGCGTTGGCGATTCAGTTCGAACAGATGCGTGGCGAAGTTGAACTGGGCCGGCGGCGAGCTGGCCGAGATCGTCGCGCCAGCGTGGGACTCTCTTAAGGCTTGCATTTTTCCTCCGACAATGACGCGAAAGGGGACCATGACACGCCAACGCGCAAGCGCGCGCACGGCAGGCGCACGAGCGGCGGACCGCCGCGCATGCCGTGCAGCCTGGTGTGCCAATCAGGCGGGGGAGAATTCGATTGCGCCGTGGGGCAGCAGATACATCACCAGCGCGCGGCCATTCGAGACCGTTGGTCGATGCCCGCTGCCGGGATCGTAGACGCACCAGCCGGCAGCGTGGCCGTCAAACGTTGCGTTCGGCGTGAGCGGCATGATCAAGTCGATCTCGCCGTGCGGATGGACGTGATGTGGGCCGGCCACATCGGCCATATCGACGACATCGACGGAGAAGTCGCCAATGCTGGCGTCGGGTTTGAAAATCCGGCCATAACGGATGCCTGCGTGTTCGCGGTTGCACATCCAACCCTGTGCAACGCCGGCCCGACAGGCTTGCGCCAACTCGCGGTATTCGGTGCTTTCTGGCGACCAGCGGGCATTGAGCCAGCTGGCCAGCGCGCCGTCAAGTTCACGTCCGGCCAACGGTTCCGTTACACGCGCGATCATGCGGTGAAAGTCTTGTGGCGACATGCGAGTCTCCGGGTTAGCGTTGCGGGCGTCGGTCAGCGGCGCCAGTATGCTGCCGTGATGCGATGCCGGTGGCTGGCCACGGTTATCATTCAGTACGATGGGGATGAAATTAGTCGTTGAGCATGCTGTTGTCAAGCAATATAGTGCATATATCGTGACAGAGTGACAAGCGTGGCTGAAGATGAAACGCAGTGATACATCGCGGCTTGCCGATGCGTCCGTGGAGCACGCTCCCGAGTTGCCGGCCAACGACGGTTCGGGTGCCGGACGTGACTCGCGCGATCCGTTCCTAACTGCCATGGGCGAGCGCGTGCGGTTGCTGCGGGCGCGACGCGGGATGACGCGCAAGAGTCTGGCGGCTGAAACCGGCCTGTCGGAGCGGCATCTAGCGAATTTAGAGTCCGGCGTCGGTAACGCTTCGGTGCTGGTGTTGCGCCAGATCGCGCTGGCTTTGAACTGCCCGCTCGCGGAAGTGATCGGCGACGAGACCACGTCGTCGGCCGAATGGCTATTGATTCGCCAGTTGCTGCACGGGCGTGATCCGGCGTCACTGCAGCGCGCACGCGTGGCGCTCGCTGACTTGTTCGAGCAGGTGCGGCGCGACCCTGACCGGAACCATAGGCTCGCGCTGATCGGCTTGCGAGGCGCCGGCAAGTCCACGCTTGGCCGGATGTTGGCGCAAGAGCGCAAGGTGCCGTTTATCGAGCTAAGCCGGGTGATCGGGCAGTTAGCCGGGGGCTCCCCGTCCGAAATTCACTCGCTATATGGCGCTAACGCGTACCGGCGCTATGAGCATCGCGCACTGGAGGCGGTGATCGCCGAACATCCGCGCGCGGTGATCGCGACAACGGGCGGCCTTGTGTCAGAGCCGGCCACGTTCAACGTGCTGCTCGCGCATTGCTTCACGATATGGCTGCAGGCTAGTCCGGACGAGCATATGCGTCGCGTCATCGCCCAAGGTGATCTGCGCCCAATGTCCGGCAGCAGCGAGGCCATGGAAGATTTAAAGCGGATTTTGGCGGGGCGCGGTGAGCTGTATGGCCGGGCCGACCTGAACTTCGATACCAGCAACAAGACGTTGGCCGATGCTTATTTGCAGTTGCGCGATCGGCTGGCCGTACGGCTGTCGGAGGATCATGAATCGTGAGCATCTGAATAATAAAATTGGTCTATGAAGTAAAATTCGTTTTCCGTCTTTGAATTGGTGTTAATGTGCACTATAGTTCAAAAAAACAATCGTGTACTGCCTTGTTCGGAGACGCCTATGGCCACGCTGGAACCCGTTGCTGCTCCCGTCGACTTTCGTACCGATCCGTCGCGCTACAAGCACTGGAAGCTGTGCTTCGACGGTCCAGTGGCGACGCTGGCGCTCGATGTGGACGAGGAGGGTGGCATTTGCAGCGGCTATAAGCTCAAACTCAATTCCTACGATCTGGGCGTGGACATCGAGCTGCACGATGCATTGCAGCGTATCCGCTTCGAGCACCCCGAGATACGCGCCGTCGTGCTCACGAGCAGCAAAGAGCGGGTGTTTAGCTCCGGCGCGAACATTTTCATGCTCGGCATGTCATCGCATGCGTGGAAGGTCAACTTCTGCAAGTTCACCAATGAAACCCGCAACGGCATCGAGGATGCATCGCGCCATTCGGGGCTGAAGTTTTTGGCCGCCGTGAATGGTGCGTGCGCCGGTGGTGGCTACGAGCTAGCGATGGCTTGCGACGAGATCTGGCTCGTTGATGACCGGGCATCGTCTGTCGCGTTGCCGGAGGTGCCGCTGCTTGGCGTGCTGCCTGGCACCGGTGGCCTCACGCGGCTGACCGACAAGCGCAAGGTCAGACACGACCGGGCCGATTTGTTCTGCACTGTGGTGGAGGGCATTCGAGGCGAGCGCGCGAAACAATGGCGGTTGGTCGACGAGGTGGTCAAGCCTAGCCAGTTTGAGCAGGCAGTCAAGGCGCGCGCGCTTGAACTGGCGGCACAAAGCGATCGTCCCTGCGACGCGCGGGGCGTCGCATTGACCCCGATCGAGCGCAGCACCCGCGACGACGGCATCGCGTACCAGACGCTCGAGGTCACGCTGGACCGGGCCGCGCGCATCGCGACGTTGACCGCGAAGGCGCCGTGTGGGCCGCAGCCCGCGGACATTGATGCGATCGTTGCGGCCGGGGCCAACTGGTGGCCGCTGCGGTTCGGCCGCGAATTGGATGATGCGATCCTGTCGCTGCGCACGAACGAAGGCGAGATTGGCACGTGGATCCTAAGGACATCGGGCGATGCGCGGGCTGTGCTCGACGTCGATGCCGCGCTCGTGAGCCATCGCGATCATTGGTTCGTGCGCGAGACGATGGGCTTGCTGCGTCGCACGCTGGCGCGCATCGACGTGTCATCGCGATCGTTGTTCGCGCTGATTGAATCCGGGTCATGCTTTGTCGGCATACTCGCCGAACTCGCGTTCGCGGCGGACCGCTCATACATGCAGGCGCTGCCGGACAACCCGTCGCAGCAGCCGGCGATCATGCTGTCTGAGGCCAATTTCGGCCTGTACCCCATGGTCACGCGGCAGTCGCGGCTGGCGCGGCGCTTCTACGGCGACGACGCGTTGTTCGAGGCGCTGCGCGACAAGATCGGTATGCCGGTCGATCCGCTGGAGGCAGAACGACTGGGTCTAGTCACCGCTGCGCCCGACGACCTGGACTGGCCCGATGAGATCCGCATCGCGCTCGAGGAACGCGCCGCGATGTCGCCGGATGCGTTGACCGGCCTGGAGGCCAACCTGCGCTTTAACGGGCCCGAAACGATGGAGTCGCGGATCTTCGGACGTCTCAGTGCATGGCAGAACTGGATTTTCAATCGCCCGAACGCGGCCGGCGACAAAGGTGCGTTGAAGGCCTATGGTAAGGGCGCTAAGCCTCAGTTCGACGTCGGCCGCGTTTGAGGCGAGTTGCTGGCGCACGCATGCAACGTTTTTTGATCAAGGAATCGATCATGTCTTCGATCAACTACAGCGACAAGATCCCCAACAACGTCAACCTGGCCGATGACCGCGTGTTGCAGCGCGCGCTCGAGCAGTGGCAACCGAATTTTTTGTCGTGGTGGAATGACATGGGGCCATACGGCAGTCAACTCGACGACGTCTACCTACGCACCGCGGTGAGCGTCGAGCCCGGCGGCTGGGCCCATTTCGACTATGTCAGAATGCCAGATTACCGGTGGGGTATTTTTTTGGCGCCTGGCGAGCCCGATCGTAAGATCCACTTCGGCGAGCACCGCGGCGAGGCGGCGTGGCAGGACGTGCCCGGCGAGCATCGCGCGCACCTGCGGCGCATCATCGTCACGCAGGGCGATACTGAGCCCGCGTCAGTCGAGCAGCAGCGGCACCTCGGGCTAACCGCGCCGTCGCTGTACGATTTGCGTAACCTGTTTCAGGTCAACGTCGAGGAAGGCCGGCACCTGTGGGCGATGGTGTACCTGCTACACCGCTATTTCGGTCGCGACGGCCGCGAGGAAGCGGAGGCGCTGCTGGAGCGCCGCTCCGGCGACGAAAATAATCCTCGCATCCTTGGCGCGTTCAACGAACGCACGCCGGACTGGCTGGCGTTTTTCATGTTCACGTACTTCACCGATCGCGATGGCAAGTTCCAACTGTCGGCGCTGGCCGAATCGGGCTTCGATCCGCTGGCCCGCACGACCCGCTTCATGCTGGCGGAGGAGGCGCACCATATGTTTGTCGGCGAGTCTGGCGTGTCGCGGGTGATTCAGCGTACCGCCCAGGTCATGAACGCGCTGCGTACAGACGATGTGAGTGCACTGCGGGCGGCGGGCGTGATCGACTTGCCGACAATCCAGCGCTATCTGAACTTCCATTACTCGGTGACCATCGACCTGTTCGGCGCAGACCAATCATCCAATGCCGCGGCGTTCTACTCACTAGGCCTGAAGGGGCGTTTTGAGGAAAGCAAGCGGGATGACGATCATCGGCTCGATACACAGCACTACCGGCTGCTCGACGTGCGCGACGCTCAACTGGTCGAGCGCGAGGTGCCGATGCTCAACGCGATGAATGAAGTGCTGCGTGACGACTATATCAAGGACTCGATGGCCGGCGTTAACCGTTGGAACAAGGTGTTGGAGAAGGCGGGCATCGAGTCGAGACTGAGTGTGCCGCACAAGGCATTCAACCGCAAGATCGGCTCGTTTGCCGGCGTGCGCGTGTCGTCGGACGGTCGGGTGATCGACGAAGCCGAATGGGCGGCCAACGAGGCGAGTTGGCTGCCGACGCCGGAGGATCGCGCGTTCGTGGCCTCGCTGATGGGCCGCGTGGTCGAGCCGGGCCGGTTCGCAAACTGGATCGCGCCGCCGGCGATGGGCATCAACCGGCAGCCCATCGACTTCGAATATGTCAGGTTCAATTGACCGCTGGAATGCGCCGGCGCCAATGGCTATGCTGAATCAACACTTGATCGATCCGCAGATTTGCATCCGTTGCAACACGTGCGAGGAGACGTGCCCGAATGATGCGATCACGCACGATGCGAACAACTATGTCGTGAAGGCGCAGGTCTGCAATGGCTGCATGGCGTGTGTGCCGCCGTGTCCGACCGGCGCGATCGACAATTGGCGCCAAGTGTCCGAGGCCGATGCGTACAGTATCGACGCCCAGTTTGCCTGGGACGAACTCCCGTCTCAACAGTCGACCGCCCAGCAGGGCGCCGGCGTGAGCGTCCCGCACCGGTTGGAACATTTGTTGGATAGCGGCAGCGACGTGCTGCGGGGCGCCAGTGCGCCGCCGTGGTCGGCGGCCAGACCACATGTGAACTTATATACACAGAATGCGCCTGCTACGGCAGTCGTGGCGGGCAACTATCGCTTGACGAACGAGACTGCCGACAGCGACATCCATCACATCGTGCTGGACTTTGGCACGACGTTCTTCCCCGTACTCGAAGGCCAATCGATCGGTGTCGTGCCGCCGGGCGCTGCGCCCAACGGCAGGCCGTACCACGCTCGCCAATATTCGCTGGCCAACCCGCGCGACGGAGAACGGCGCGGCTGCAATAACGTATCGCTCACGGTCAAGCGCGTGATCCGCGATCACGATGGCAACCCTGCCCGCGGCGTGTGTTCGAATTACTTGTGCGATCTGCGCAAAGGTGACCGGTTGGCGGTGATCGGTCCATTCGGCAGTACGTTCCTGATGCCGAACCATCCCGGTTCACACCTATTGATGATCTGCACCGGCACGGGCGCCGCGCCGATGCGTGCGATGACCGAATATCGCCGCCGACATCAATGCGACGGCGCGGCCGGCCGGCTGATGCTGTTCTTTGGCGCACGCACGCCGCAGGAGTTGCCGTATTTCGGGCCGCTGACGAATTTGCCCAAGGGTTTCATCGATGCCGACCTTGCGTTCTCGCGCGTGCCGGGACGGCCGAAGCGGTACGTGCAGGATGCCCTGCGCGAAAGAGCGGCTGACGTGGGACCATGGCTGGCGGACCGCAATACCCATGTCTATGTGTGCGGCCTGAAGGGAATGGAAGAAGGGGTGTTGCTCGCGCTTAGGGACATTGCACAGCGCCATGGATTGGATTGGCAGCGGGTATGGGCCGACCTCAGACGTGAAGGACGCCTGCATTTGGAAACCTATTAATCGGCGGCGACCGCGCTACGTTAGCGCGCCCCATGTCGCGATGAGACGGTAAATTCGACTGTTGACCGGCGCGCTCAATCTATCCATGTGTAGCGACCGGGGAAAATTTACCGTTGTGCGTCGACAAAGGAACGTATGGCTTTTACCGCTTGTCTGTTCATCGCCGGGGCGGTGAGCCTGCGGCATCATTTGACGGAGAATCATGAACAAACAGGAACTCATCGATGCGGTCGCAGTGGCGACCGGCACCAGCAAGACGGCGATTGCTGACACGATCGATGCGATCATTGGTACCGTGACCACGACGGTTGCCAACGGCGAAGCCGTGCAATTGATCGGATTCGGCACGTTCGGCACGGGCGCCCGGGCAGCGCGTATCGGCCGCAATCCGGCAACGGGGGCGCAAATGCAGATCGATGCAGCCAAGACCGTCAAGTTCACCCCCGGCAAGGCGTTCAAGGACGCGGTGAACGCCGCGTGACGCCGCGCTGCTCGCAGGCATGTCTACCTGCGCTCGATGTCAAAACAGCTGCTTACCCAGGCCGGACAGGCTGATCCATTTGACCGTGCTTCTCAACGTCCGCCCTGTTTCATCGATCGATTCGATCATCGCGCGCTGTCCGCGGGCTTCGGCGACGACGCGCACGATCCGCTGTCGATAGCGCATCAGCGCGCCGATAGGCGGACATTCGATGTTCTTTCGTCTTTTGACGGGCTTGGGCATACGGGCGAGGATGCGAGCAGGCAAACGCGGCCGGATTATCGCACGCTCATCGATAGCCTGGCGGCCATTTCGGCCGGCGCGGTCGCACGTCGGGTCCCGCGCAAGCTGTCTTCATCGCAGGCCCGAGTCCCATCGACGGACGCCGATCGCGTCCCGCTGCGGGCATTGTTCGATTGCGCAAGTTATTTTGGGGGAGGAGTGATGCTCAGGCTGGAGCAGGTGCACACGCACTACGGCGCAATCGAGGCGCTCTCGGGGGTGTCGCTGGAGGTCCGGCGCGGCGGGATCGTCACGCTGATCGGTAGCAACGGGGCGGGTAAGACAACGCTGATGATGACCGTATGCGGCACGCCACGGGCATCGAGTGGGCGGGTGCTGTTCGATGGGCAGGACATCACGGCACTGCCCACGCACGAGATTATGCGTATGGGACTGGCGATTTCGCCGGAAGGAAGGCGCGTGTTTTTAGGCCTGACCGTCCTCGAAAATCTGAAGATGGGGGGCTTCTTCGCGAGCCGGCATGAGATCGACGCAGGGCTTGCGCACGTGTACAAGCTCTTTCCACAACTGGAGCGCCGCATGCACCAGCGCGCGGGCACAATGTCGGGTGGCGAGCAGCAAATGCTGGCTATCGGGCGCGCGCTAATGAGCCGGCCCCGATTGCTGTTACTGGATGAGCCCACGCTTGGGCTTGCGCCACTGGTGATCGCGCAGATCTTCGATATCATTCGCGCGATTCGCGACGAGGGCGTGACGGTGTTTCTGGTCGAGCAGAACGCGAACAAGGCACTGCAGGTGGCCGATCGCGGCTACGTATTGGAAACCGGCCGCGTGATGCTGGCCGATACCGGCGCGAATCTGCTGGCCAACGAACGCGTCAAAAACGCGTACCTCGGCGGCTGATCGCGCGGCGCGCCTGACGGCACGATCACACCTGACGGCACGGCCACATCCGGCGGCACGGTCACACCCGGTGGCACGGCCACGCCGCCGGACCGGTGCGGCCACGTGGTCAAAGCCGATAGTCGCCAGCCGCCTCGGGCTGGAACACGATCTGCTCGACCTTTAGCGTTTGCGGTGCCCCGCTAGGGGGCGTCACACGCAATTCGTCGCCCGGTGTCGCGCCGAGCAGCGCGAGGCCGACCGGCGAGAACACGTTCAACCGTCCTTGCGAGAAGTCGGCGTCCGGTGGGTAGACGACGGTCCACGTCATGTGTTCGCCGGACGACGGATTCGACAGCGTCACAGTCGAATTCATCGTGACGACGCTCGGGTCGATGTTGGTGGCCTCGACCACGGCCGCGCGCTCGAGCAGGGCGTCGAGCATCGCCTGGTAGCCGGATTGTGGGCTCGCTTGCGCCGCATGGCGCTCGAGTCGGCCGACGTCGGTTTCTGTCAAATAGCAGGTCTTCATCTCGTTTCTCCAACGCAACGAAAAGTCAAAGAGTTGGGTGCGCCCGGTACCCGCCCAGGCAGCGGCTGAAACAGGGGCCGCTCAGTGCGAGTGCCGGGCCAATGAAAGCGGTGCCGCGGCGATGTATCGGAGCAGGTCGGTACCGGGTCGGTCCGTCCGGATCGCGCGCGCGTCTGCCGCCACGCACGTGGCGTGGCGACGTCGCAAACGCATCGGGAACAGGAACACGCGCATGGCGGGGCTCGACCGGAGAACGGAGAATGAAGAAAACAACACGATGCTATCACAGCGTGCTGTATCAGGTCGCTGTGCAAACCGTGCGTACTGTGTCTATTTCAAAAACAATGCGAATCAGACGATCCGCATTCCCAAGGATATGCAATTTGAGGACGTCACGGAACTGGAAATCCGGCGGGAAGGAAGCACGATCTTGCTGCGTCCGGTGCGGGCAAATTGGACTTCGTTTGCCAATGAGGCTAAAGCCGAGAAATACTACTAGCCTGGCCCTGTCTTGACGCAGCGCTTCCGGTATCTTCATTGAAGATGCAAAGTGCTTGCCAATCTTGTTGTGTGTTTCTACAATGGATAAACATTCAGGAGGTCGTGATGGAACTCAAGATTCAAAAATGGGGCAATAGCGCTGCAGTTCGTTTGCCGAGTGTGCTGCTTGAGCAGATCAACGCGTCGGTCGGCAGTTCGCTCAATGCCGACGTGCGCCCGGATGGCGTGATGCTGACCCCGGCCCGCCGCAAGTATTCGCTGGACGATCTTGTTGCCCAGTGCGACACGAAGGCGGTTTTTGCGGGCGACATGGCGGCATGGGGCGAGGTCAAACCGGTGGGACGTGAAGCATGGTGAGGCGGGTCAAGTTCGAGCGGGGCGATATCGTGCGCGTGAGCCTGAATCCGACTGTGGGGCGAGAGCAGCAAGGCGATTTTCGCCCGGCGCTCGTTCTATCTCCGGCGGCGTTCAACGCCTTAGGCGTGGCGCTCGTTGCCCCGATCACCCAAGGCGGCGAATTGGCTCGCTTTGCTGGCTTCGCCGTACCGCTTTGCGGTTCTGGAACCGAGGCGCAAGGTGTTGCGCTCGTCAACATGGCGCGTATGCTCGACTTGGAGGCGCGCGGCGCACGTAAGGTCGAACGCGCATCGGTCGAAGTGGTTGAGGACGCGCTGGCTCGGCTTCAGGCGATTATCGAGTGAGGAAAACGCGATGAGCAACGAGTTCTGGAACCTGACGTACGCGCTGGGCAACACGCAGCGATAGGTCGGCGACGCGAACAATCCTCAAGCGCGCTAATCCGCGATGTAAGGCGCTTCCCTATTGACAAGAACGGCTGGCGTGTCTGGACCGAGCATCATAAGATAGGCGAGCGGCTGTACGAGAGCGGGCGCGAAAAGGTGCATTGCCAGGCGGCTCAGTGGTAATGGAAAACAGCAGCCCGTTACGCAATGTCAGCGCCGAGCAGGCCGAGGTGTCGCTTCGCGACTCGAACGCTAGACTCGCGCTCAAGCCTTGACGTCAGAAGGGGCGAGGCCTGCGGCATTCATGTCATGGGTATGGAGCCCGTCGGCGCTACAAACCGCAAGATTTCGCGTGCAGACGTGGCAGGTCAAAATTGTGATGAGAGAAAGTGATGGATTCGTCTCTACAGCCGATGCTGGAAGCTGTTAACGTCGCCAAGGCGAAGCTTGATGCGGCGCGTCCACTGCCGCTGCATACGGTCGCATCGCTGCGCGAAAAGCTGATGCTGGAATGGACGTACCACTCGAACGCAATCGAAGGCAACACGCTGACGTTGCGCGAGACGAAGGTGGTGTTGGAAGGCATTACGGTAGGGGGCAAGTCGCTGCGCGAGCACTTCGAGGCCACGAACCATCGCGACGCTATTCTCTACGTTGAGGAGATCGTCGCGAAGAACGAGGCGTTGTCCGAATGGCAGATCCGTAACATTCACAGCCTCGTGCTGAAAGGGATCGATGACAAAGAGGCTGGCCAATATCGCCATGAGAACGTGGTAATCGCAGGCGCTAGCACGACGCCGCCGGACTTCCTGCATCTGTCGGCCGAAATGGCCGCGCTCATTGACTGGCACGCGCAAGCGCAGACGGTGCATCCTGTCACGCGTGCGGCCGAGCTGCATACACGGTTTGTAAAGATCTACCCGTTTGTGGACGGTAACGGCAGAACGGGGCGACTGTTGCTAAACTTCGAGTTGATGAAGTTTGGCTATCCACCTGCCGTTATCCGTAAAGAGGATCGCCTTGCTTACTACGACTCATTGGATGAGGCGTGCATGACAGGCGATTACAGTGGCATTACGCGGTTGGTCGCTGCGTCGGTTCAGCGTGCTCTCGACGCATACCTTGATGTGCTCGGTCTGCGTGAGAATCACCGGCCAGACGATAAGCCGCCGTCACCCGGTTTTCAGATGTAAAGAAAACAATCGGATCGGAAAATGCGTGCTACGCGCGCCTGAATGCTGAAAGTCCACGCGCCGATTTTTACAAGGGCGTCTCGCAGTGTGGGCAGTTTTCCTGGACAAAAAGCCAAGAGCTTTGCCCAAGTCTTGGTCTGGCCGTGCTGAGTTTCTACTTCGAGAATCCGTTTAGCGTCGGCGCTGCGCACATCACTGGCGACTTCAGGCAGGTCACCATGCATCAGCTCTCTCAATCTTCCATCATAAGGCTCGGTATACGCATGAACTCTCGCATGTTACGTGTCATACGAGGTTTCGTGCGCGGGTCTGACCGGCGATTAACACATCGTAGGGGCCAATGGGGGGCTTGCGGCTGCAAGCTGTGCGCGAATTTCGCCGCATGCTGCGCATCCTCTCGATCGAACGCCAGCGTCTCTAACTGCAACGCTTCAATACGTGCGAGATTGGCATCGATATGCTGGCTTTTATAAGCACCGTAGAATAGTTCACGAGCGACGATTGATGGTAAGCCAAAGTCCTTGGGGGAATGCGCTTGTAGTCGCGTCAGTAGGGTTGGTTTCCCTTTCAGAATTGCGATGATCGCATTCGCACCGAGCAAGTATTTCATTGGAACACATCTAAACCTGCGCGTGTTTGCCCGATGGGCTGTTTAGCTGTATCCATGATGTGCCTCGTATGATAGGTACCAATAGTATCTATCGCTATAGCGAAAAAGCTGGAATGGGAACCTTGGATGTTATCAGTCACAGCGTGAGGCAATGACGATGGTAGTGCTTAAGCTCAACAGGTTGCTGGAGACGATCGCATGCGAGCATCTGGACATTCCCACGCTCAAAACGCGCTACTTGGATCGCCTTGATTTTTACGACGTTGCTCTCTGCTGTCTTCGGTCAGCGCTGCTTACGGCCTTCGAGGTCGAGCGTGCAGAAAGCGGAAGCTGCACACCGTACTTCGCCCTCGACAGTTAAGGCTGTTGGCATAGCATACTGCGTATTTCGGTGAACGTGATCAGCCATTTCGGTTGAACGTGATCAGTGGTTCCAATTGTACGGGTGCAATCTTTACCTCGCGTCGTCATCTACTGAGAGCTTGGCAAGCCGGGGGCGTTCATGTACGGCAGTAACATCATCCCATGAGGCAACACGCCGGCCAAGATGATTGTCGCTGTCCACCTACACTGATCGCATGAATCGGACGCAGTGAGGGCAAACATGGATAGGTCGATGGAGCAGCGCGCGGTGCGCGGCGGCTCCGCTGCGGAGTCAATTATCGGTCGAAGGACTGGACGCGCCTGCCACGCTGGGCATCTTGCGATAGATCGTATTGCGCGATACCCCGAGCGAGCGGGCCGCGGCTGACACGTTGCCGCCATGGCGCGCAATAGCGGCGGCGATCGCACAGGCCTCGACGTCCTGCAGCCGCGCGTGCAGCGGCAACGGGGCGGGGCCGCCGACGGCATCCGGGCCGACAGCCAAGGCACGCGCATCGCCTCGTGCCGGACGCAGGTCTTCGAAGAAATCGTCCGGCAGATGCTCGCGCCGGATCACGCCGTCATCTTCTACCATCGCGGCTGCCGTGCGCAGCAGATTGCCTAGTTGCCGGAAATTGCCGGGCCACGTGCATTGCTCGAACAGCTTCATCACATCACTGTCCACACTCAGCGGCGGTGCGCTGGCGGCGCTGTGCCCCGACTCCAGTTGCAGCATGCGTTGCACGACCGGTGCGAGGTCGGTGCGCTCACGCAGCGGCGGCAATTTGACGACCAGTCCATTGAGCCGGTAGTACAGGTCTTCACGGAAGCGGTTTTGCGCGATCATCTTCCGCAAGTCGCGATGGGTGGCGCAAACGATTGCGATATCGACCGGGATCGAGCGGCTCGATCCGAGGGGGTTGACGACGCGCTCTTGCAAGACACGCAATAACCGGACTTGCAATGGATGCGGCATGTCGCCGATCTCGTCGAGAAATAACGTGCCGCCGTCGGCCTGCAGCAGCTTGCCGACCGAGCCCTTGCGCCGGGCGCCGGTGAACGCGCCTTCCTCGTAGCCGAACAATTCCGACTCGATCAGTGTCTCCGGAATCGACGCGCAGTTCACGGCAATAAACGGCCCATCGCGGCGCGGCGAATCGTTGTGGATTGCCTGCGCGAGCAACTCCTTGCCGGTCCCCGTCTCGCCGTTGATCAGGACCGGGATGTCCTTGCCGAGCACCTTGCGGACCTTGGCGATCACCGACGCGACTTGCGGATCGCCGGTGTCGAGGTGGCTCAGCCGCGATTGCAACGCCGGCGCCGGAGGGGCCAGGCGGGTCGTGCTCCGCGCCGTGGCGCTCAACTGGGCGCCGGCCTCGTGCGGCGACGCGGTCGGCGTGACCGGCGCGTGTTTGAACTCGACGCGCGCGCACACCACCGCGCCGTTGTGCAGATTCATTGGCACCGGCTGTCCATGGTAATGGCGTACCGTGTCCAGCAGTTGCGCGCTGGTCACGCCGAACAGCGATGACAATGTGTGTGCACGCAGCGCACTGAGCGGCAGGTTCAGCTGAAACTGCGCGCTGCGGTTCGCGGACAGAAAGCGGCCATCGCTGGTGAACGCGGCGATGCCTTCCATCAGTGTGCCGAGGAACTCCGCGCGCGCATGGAAGGCGACTTGCAGCGTCTCGCGGAAGGTGCTGGTGAACAACTGGTTTTCGATCATTTGCACCGACATCTTGGCTAGCGCCATCGTGTGCTGATGGTAGCTGCGGTAGTCGCCGGTCACATCCAGCACGCCGATCAGATCGCCGTATGGGTCGAGGATCGGCACGCTGGAGCAGGTCAGGAACCGGTTGGCTGCCAGGTAGTGCTGCTTGCCATGCACGACGATTGGACAGCGCTCGGCGATCGCGGTGCCGATCGCATTGGTGCCCTGTCGGTTCTCGGCCCAATTTGCGCCAGGGCGCAGCGCGACTTTTTCGGCGCGCGCCAGGAAGTCGTCGTCGCCGATTGAGTGCAGGATCAGCCCGTGCGCGTCCGTCAGCACAATCATGCTTTGCGTGTTGATGATTTGTTCATGCAACGTTTCCATCACCGGCATCGCGTGTGCGCACAGCATTCGGTTCTGGTCGCGCTTCAAATTAAGTTCGGGGCTGCTCAGCACGTCGTAGTCCGGGCGCGCCAGTTCGCGCAATCCATAGGTTTCGGAGCGCTCGTGCGACTTCTGGATCGATGGGGTGAGCCAGCCGAACTCGCTCGATTGCGAGGCGGTAGCGGCATAACGGGCATCCTCTGCCATGGTCTCCTCCATGTGCGATTCTGGTCATATCGCCGGAACGCCGGACCGGGGAATTTTGCAATTCCATGCCGAAAATTCGACTTGACATGGGCTGTCGGATCGTGTTAATCGTGGGCCCGGCAATGCGAAGTGTAAACAGTACCGTGGAAGTGGGGGCTGCGCCAGTCGCGTGGGATTCGGTAAGACCATGATGTGCCCGTGCGTGTCGTGCGAGCCGTGTTTGACGCAATTAGCGCAGTCGGCGCGTGCATGCGCTGGATTAGAGATCGACGACGAGTCCGCGAATGGCCGCCATGGCGGAGCCGCTTCGAGGAAAATGGCTCTGTGCGGTGAGGACGATCGACGTATTGCGCAGTGGCTGGCGCATACCGTCGCTCGCAGCGAGTGAGATCACTCGGTCGCCCCCATCGGTCGAGAGGCAAGCAGGCAGTGCAGCATGGCGCCAGCACCGGATTCGCGGTACAGCGCCCTTAAGCCCGAGTGTGATCAACCCTTTGACGGCAGGGAAGCACAGCATGGCACGCATTCAGAAGATTAAGCGAAGCGTTGCCACCTGACTGCTAACGGCGAACCGCATGCCGCGAAGCCGCACAGGGATCGAACTCGTGCCGCTGCGCATAATTCGGCGCTGCGCATAATCGCGAATATGCGAGGCTTCGCATAATCACGAATTCCGGCCGCCCCTCAATATCGGCGTGGCCGCCCTTGTCGCCCGCAGATTCACACAAAGTGTGGAAAAGCCAGTTTCAACTGATTGTCCGGGCCGTCTCCACAACACAATACAACGTGAAAAGCCCTCGGTGGGTGTGGTACGCTGAACCAGGCCTGGGCCAGCCATAAGAGCTTTCGGCCGAACACTTTGATGAAAATGCCCAGGAGATCTATAGATGCCAACCTTATTTCTCGAAAACGGCAATACGGAAGCGATGGTCCCGCAAATCCTTAGCCAAGGTTACAGGCAATTGATTGCTAATATTTGCCAACGGTATTTATGGGTGTTGTCTCCCGGCGATGCGATTATTCTTCCTTCCGCGGGAAATCAGGAGCATATTCACTATATTGAGAAAATATGCCAATATCGAGATGCGCGACAGGAAGCCGGGCGATTCGATCGCTACCGGCGCAAGACATGACGCCTGAAACCCCTACTCCATTTACATGAAATGGCTAATGGCGTGGCATTCTATCATGGTGATGAGATAATAATTATTATCGAACTCAGTTGGCTGGTCGTGCAAAGCATCACCAATCTGGTGGTAGAGCCGGCCAACATCGAACAGCTACCCGAATTTGCGGTATCACCAGTACCCTCACGCTCTCCACGGGTCAATAACGGTGATACCACAATCGACAAAACCCTTGTATTGTGCGTTGCCAACGTCGCCTCCTGTGACCGTGTGATGGCCGCGATCATCGCATCAAATTGGCTGATGGGAATGCCTGCGCTTTTGCGTGACGCGGCGCCGCGGAAGATACGCTTGATCGCGTCATGCAGGGCTGAGCGCGACAGGGCGCAGCGCGGGCCTCGAAAGGGCACGACCAGCGACGTGTCCTCGGCCCGGCGGGACAGTGGGGCAGACCACACGCCTGCCGGTAGCGGGCCAACTCGACGATCAGTTCTGGCGACGCGGGCACGATTCGCGCGCGTTGCCTCTTACCCAAAATCTCGAGCCACCACTGGTCCTGTCCGTCCGGGCCCAGGCGTCGCGAGAAGTCGCCCATGGTGCCGCTGGCGACCTCGGAAATGCGCAGACCTTGTAGATAGAAGAGCGTAGTCAGCCAACGGCAGCGGGCGGAGTACGCGCGCTGCGCCGCCGTTTCCTGGGGCAGCTGCTCGACAAAGTGTTTGACGTCGTCCCACAGCGAGACCAACATGTAGCGCGTGACGCGTGGGGCCGAGCTCTTGGCGCGCTGGCGCAGCAGCGCCATCGGGTTGCCGCGCAGGTAGCCGGCGTCTACCAGCCAGGTGAACATGCCGTTCAGAATGGCCCGCGCTTGCCGCTAGCTGGCTGCGGACAGCGGCCCGTTAAAGGGCCGCCAGCGTGCATCGCCGCGGGGATATTTGCCGCCCATGGACCTGTCGTTCTTGCGCGACACCCAGCGGCTTAGGAGTTGCGGGTTGACCAGGGGTAATTTTCGGCGTCAGATCGATATTGGCCCGCGCGGTCTATGCACTGGTGGGATTATCAGAGATCTACTGTCTCGTCAGGGCTTTCACTGCATCGAAGGTCAATGAGTTTGGCAGGATGGACATGCGCCGTCCGGACTAACGGCATTCGCGTCTTACTCTGAGCTGCTACGAAGGCGGTCAGAACACCGCTTAATTGACTTGGCTTGGCACGGCGAACTCCCGCCAGTTCTCCTATTGAAGCGCAATGAAGATATTAATATTAATTGCGCTAAATGCGGGGAATTTAGGCGCTCGCGTCGGTGGATATGCGCTTACCGAGCCTTTTGTCCCTCACTGCGGCGGCTAAGCGCACTTTAGTAATTTAGTAATGGTGAGTTGAGCGGTACCTATTTTCCTTGAAAAGCGCGTGTTTTTTTCTATCGTTCTTTTAGGCTGTTGCTTGCTAGACGCCTCCTTGCCAAAGCAAAGGTGGTAACTGCAGCAGCGCCGCATCGCGATCAATGAAGCATGTTATTCGTATTGCCAACTGCCAGAGCAAGCCAACCGCTTCAGCGTAACACGAAGCCAATGCTGATAGGAGAGATAGGATGTCGGACAATCTACTGCAGGGCGGTATCAAAAAAGCCGCAGACAAGGTTCAGGAAACCGTAGGTGATACGCCGGGCGAAGGCGAGTTGAAAAAGGTTACGCAGAAGGCGCACGAAACCGTGGATCAGGCAGCCAACCAGGCCGACCAAGTGACTGACCAGCTTCGTCAAGCCACGACGTCTGCACAAGTGGCTTATGAAGGCATGGTAAAAGGTCTGCGTGCCATCGTCATAAACGAGCCAATCAAGGTGTTGGTTATCGTGGCGGCACTTGGCTTTGCGAGCGGTGTACTATGCACGCGTGGTGGGCACCGTTCACGGATTTAGCGGTGGCAGGTAGAGGGGATGTGTCAGGAATCTTGTGTGCCGAGGTTGGTTAAAAGATCTCAGCTCATGGCGTTCGTGAACCGGTCGCCGAACACAATGGCGAACTGATTGAGCGCCTGACGCCAAGTGATAGGCGGCATCTTCCAATCCTTTTCGATGTTGCGCAAGGCCAGATACAGCAGTTTGCTGGCGGCTTCGTCGCTCGGGAAGTGGCCGCGGTTCTTCAATTCGTTGAACACCTTCAGTCAGAACTTGGCGCCTTCGGTTTGCTCGATCTACAAGCCGAGCACTTGCTTGCGGCCGTCGGCTCGGATCCAGCGCCAGGTACACCGCACGCCACTGGGCGTGATCACCGTCTGGGGGCGGGTCCCATTGCGATAATTGCCATCCTTGCCTTGCTCGACTTCGCTTTCCAGGTGGTGCGTCAGTTCCGCCGCGAGCATGCGCTGGGCCAGTTGCTTCTTCAGTTGCCCGGCTAAGCCCGATTCGCCCAGAATCGACTCGGCATCCTTGCTTTGCACCTGCGCCAGCAGTTGATCAATCAGTTCATTGGGAAACAGCTTCGGCGCCTTCGGGTTCTTGCTCTTCTTAATCACTGTTGCTTCGGTCATAGCACGTTTATTTCCGTTATCGTCTCATGACCTTGGCACACTAAAATTCTGACAGGCTCGTTTTGACTCTGGCGATGCCGAGGACGACGCTCAAGAGGCGCCGCGGTGACCCAACGCTATATGCTCGAGACGAACATTTGCTCGCGGCTCATCGCAGACGAACGGCCTGCCCACCCGAAGTGCTCCCCGGTGCCCCTGTCTCGGAATCATCAGCTCGTTGAGTCTGCCATCCCGGTGTGACTCAAGCAAATCAGTCTTTGGGCTTCCCGGGGCGATTCACTTGAGCAACTTCACTTTGCGATTCCTAGGAACACGGCCAAACAACGCTCGACCTCTACCATTGCATTTGCATTAATACGTCCGAAGGCTTGCCCGATCTTGTCACGCTTCACGGTCATGGCCTTGTCTACCATTACTTGCGAAGGTTTCTGTAGGCCGTTTTCTGCGCTAGGCTGAACTGTAATGCGAAACAACGGCGCGGCAACCAGTGTGCTTGTCACTGGCAGTACTGTCACAGTTGCCTGCTCCTCGAATTGATCGGCCTGAATCACTAAGGCGGGACTTGGCTTACCAAAGTCGCCTTGCACGGCGATGGTCACGAAGTGGCCTCGCATCATTCCGTCCAGCCATCCACGTCGGCTAAAGTTTCATCCATAAAGTGCTGCATGCTCGTATCGGCCATGTCCGCTTGAGCAGCTAGGCGAGACTGGCGACGACATTCTTCCGCAAAATCTGAGCGGCGTGTGTCTGGCACCCAAATTTGTACTGGGCGAAGCCCAGCCATGCGCAGGGCCTTGCGATGCTTTTGAACCCGTGCATTGACGTGCGTGCTTACCATGCGGAATGCCTCCTTACTCGTTACATGAAACATAGTGGTCGCATTATTCGTGACATGCAACGAGTTGCGAAGAAAGGGACTACTTTTGCCCAACCTCAGGAACTGAAAATCCTCCCCACTTCTTATCAGACAAGGCATTCAGGGAAGTGGGGCGACACGAATCGTCAATCGGTCTATGTTGCGGATATGGGAAATCGAGTGCCGGCAAGGCGCGCTGCAAGACATGGCCGCGCGCGCGTTTTGAGCTGTTGTTTGGTCAGAGCGGCTCGTCCAGCAATCGCTGGAGCAAGACCTTGAACCCGCAGACGTAGGCAGACGTCTACGGCTGGTGGCGCCTGCACGAGCTGACTGTTGACCTGATCTACGTCGAGATTCGCCGAGGCAGCCGCACGACGATCAACAATAAACTAAGTTCTGGAAGGACGCACACGCGCGCAACGATGTGCTGGCCGCGGCGCTGTCCGCGCCGGTCGCTGACGCGATGCTTTTGCTCTGGGCGCTTGCCGTTGAACACAGTGAGCAGGCGTTCGCCAAACGCAGCGAAGAAATTGAGCGCGAGGCTCGGCTCACTGAAGTCACCGCCAGCATTCTGACGGGTAAGAAATTACATGAGGCAACAGGCTCCGCTCGGTAGTAAAAAACCTGAGTCAATGCGCCCGTACAACGACGACGCTTGTCAGGCCTCGACGGGTTTATCGTCGCAACAACGGCGTTGCCGTGCAACAGATCAAAATGCGGTTATGCATCGGCGATGCGGATCGTCGGGTATGGCTTCTTTCTTGCGCGCCTGGATGGTAGAATGCACTCCGCCCTTTCCCGGGGTGATGAAATTGGTAAACATAGCGGACTTGACAATTTGAGTGCACGGCCGGAAACGGTCGATGTAGAACCCTTCAAATTCGGCGAACCCCCTGGCATATGAGCCGAGGCAACGCCGAGCCAAGCCCGTGGGGCCCGCTGGGCCTTGCAGGAAGGTGTAGAGACTAGACGGAGGGCGCCTAATGCGCGATACCGCGGTAATACAAGCGGCATCGCGCGATGGCGAAGGCATAGTCCAGCGCACGAACGTCGGCCATCGCGAGGCCGGCGGCGCCGAAAGGCGTGGTGTGAAGAAAATCCGCCGCTTCACGGCTTGCCGGTTCGAGTCCGGTCCCCGGGACCAACGTAAAAAGCTTGCGGCTATGAAACTTGCCGACTTCAGGACATCGCAGCTTGTCGAGTGGCGAGATGCGAGACTGAAGCGAGTTGCGGCGTCTTCGGCGAACCGCGACATCGACCTGATTCGCAATGTGTTCACGGATGCCCGGCGGGAGTGGCATTGGCTCGACCATAATCCCCCCGAGGGATTCAAGATCTCAGGCGACGGTCCGCCGCGCGAGGTCCGGTATCGAAGTACGCCCACATATTGGCGGTTGATCCCGGCATTGATGACGAAGTAAGCTGAGTGGTCGTGTCGGGCGTAAAGCCGGATCCGGCGACATAGACGTTATCAGCCATATTGCCGATCAGTTCGCCACTGGTGCCCTCAGTGATTGGATCCCAAACGAGATTGCCGTATTGATCGTAGATGACGTGTTGATAGGATCCGGCCTCCAAGATCAATGCGTGCTCAGCCGCATCCAGGATGAGCGGCTGCGTATTGAGAATCGACTGTGCAGGGTCTTGCCAAGTGACTTTGGGAGTCGTCGTGTTGGGGATAGCCTTCGAGAAACCAGAACAGCCGCGCCTTGGGCACTTCGAGGGGCGCGGCTGGCGCGGGTTCATTCCCTGCATCGCTGTGCATTGCCGCCTATGGGTTACTTGTTGCACACACGCCGCGACACGTACCTGATTCCATCGCCACGCTGCGCTGGCGCATCGCTGCCCACATCGCCAGACAGTTACAGCGATGTCCGTTTGCAGCATTCGCCTCGGAAATTTGTGACACAGTAAGCCTATGTAAGCGGTTTCGATGTGGCTGACGGTTTCGATCTTAGCGCTGCGCGTGTCAGGTGGTGAGCAATGTACGCTGCATAAGGAATGGTATATTCGCTGCGCGTACGTTTGTATCCCGAGGCATGCTTGAAAGCTAGATATTTTTATATAAACTCCGTAAATGGCCTTAGCCGCAATCGACCGAAAATGGTGGTGCTGTCTTTTGTAATGCATCAGTGTTTCATCCTGGCGCCTTTAGGAATATAAAATAGGAAACCAAATTAAAATGAGCAGTAAGCTTAAAACACGTCAATTGGGTGCGGTTTCTGCCATCATAACTACGGTTGTGGCGGCAATGGTTCTCAACGCATGTGGCCACGACAATCTCGAGGCCGCCAACGATAGTGCGGCGGAGGTCGGGCCGAAGTCGTTCTCAACTTTCCAAAGCGTCACGCGTACACCGCAAGCGGTTGGTGCGCAGATACAAACCGCCATGTTGGGCCGCGACGTCGGCACACAAACGGATGACGGGGAGACGGTTACTGACAGTTCCTCCATTCTTGCGGTTCAATCAACGCTGAGGGAGTGGGGCGAGGAGAACAATGTTACATCGCATCATCAGTTGCAGCTCGACGGCAAAACGCTCAGCTATAAGGCGACGGTCGGCACGATGCTTGTCGGTGATGCCCAAATGCAATACATAGCTTACGCAAGAACCGACAGTAAGAGAACACGTCCGATCACTTTCTTTTTCAGTGTCTCTGCGCTGCCCCCGGTTCTTTTTGCTCAATTCTTGTTCGGATCGTTCGGTCCTAAAATAGGACAACTTGGAGAGGACGGTCGCCTGGCAATCGTTGACAATCCGGCGACGTTGCTTGATTCGTCCGATTTAGTTTTTTTTAGTGCTCGCAGTGATTGTATATCGGGTTGGAAGGAAGGGTTTAAAAAACCATTAATGGGTTTTTTTAGAAATTTCTTAATACAAGAAGGGCGTGAGCAATCTCGCAAATTTTTATTTGTACGTGGCATTGGCCATGAAAGTTTTACTTCTATGATATTGAGCGAAAATCCAGGTATGTTTACTGGTATAGCCATGATGCCAGCAGTCACGGACGCAGAGATAGGTTGTTATCACCAAAGCAAAAACCGAGTTACTTTTGAAGATTTGTCATACCAATGGGGAGAGGCTTGGCGTAGATACACAGAGGACGAACTTAATGTGTGCCCCACACCTACTTTTTGTAGGAACACCGCATCGGCTTTCAATGCTGGGACAACGGATGGCTATGAACGTGATGTCGACATGTCTTGGCAGCAGCCCACGCTGCGCGTTTTCGTAGGCTGCCGCAATGATGCGCAGAAGGAAGGCATGATCCAGTATCTCGATAAGATAAAGAGGGATGGTTACTCGTCTTTCCCATCATTTAACATGCAAGACTACATGGTAATTGTTTCACCCAATAGAGAGCAAGACGCGGCGGGGCAAGACGAGGCTAGTGCCCCCTATTTTGATGGGCCGTCTCTGTTAAAGTTGAAGGAAAATTTAGCTTGGCTGTATCAAACCGATGAAGAAGAACAGGATTTTCCGACTCCGCCTAGCTCACCTATAAGACAGCGAAATGTTCGGTTTTGAAAGGCCTGGAGTACCTCATATAGAGATGTATGTCATTGAGCGGCATCGTCCAGCCAAGGACGACTGTGCCGCGAGCAGCATGACGGTCAACCAGTGCGGAGGCGTGCGTTTCAGCGATACTAGCGTCAGTTCGATGTGCGGGCCTGGCCGCGTCCGGCTCGACAGTCATAGTCGGGAAGCGGTTCTCACTGACTGCCTCGGCGGACCGGGCCTGCGCGGCGCGCGAACCGACGTGGCGGGTTCACGAAGAAGGTCGGTTGCTGCTGACGGCCGGCAGGCGGCGTACGCGGCGCAGCCGTGCCGCCGCGTACGGAGCGGATCGGCGCCGCCGTATCAGCGTCGTCGCGCGGATGACGTGTGTCTCCCGTTGGGGGCGTATCGTCGCGCGCGGTACGCGCCAGCGCGCGCAATCGAGCGAGCGCAGCATGCATTTCGGCCAGCGCAGGATCGGCTTCGGGCGCGGCCGCCGCAGCCCCGACCGTACTGCTGCCATTCGGTGATGGCCGGCCGTGCCCGGCGGGGGCCGAGTTCTCGTCTGCCGGTGCGCCTGGCGCCCGGTACGCGTCCTGTCGGCCACCTGCTGAGCCGTGTGTGTGGGTCGGCGCGACAAGCGTGCCACTGCCATATGTTCCATGTTGGCGAGACACGAAGTTTGAGCGCAGCGGTGCGTCGTCGATGCTCAGATCGGCAATCAGCACGGCGGCGGCGATCGCAGTGCCGATGCCAGCCATCCAATGCGAACGTGACACGCGTCGCACAGCTCGACGCGCGCGTGGCGCCATGCGCGCGTTGCGCAGGAACAGGCGCGCCCACTTACTCCACCGCCACAGCGGCGCTGGTCGATGCTTGCCGTGCGACTGCGGCGCAATACGGCGCACGCTGGCATGCAAGGCAAGATCGTATTCGGCGCGGCACAATGGGTTGGTCAACGCAACGTACGCGTCGTTGATCCGCTGGAATTGCGCTTGCGCATAGTGTTCTCGCCCGCGGTTGCGGTCCGGGTGCCACTTCATTGCTGCACGCCGCCACGCTGCCTTAAGCTCGGCTGGCGTTGCGTGAGGCGTGACTCCCAGGATGTCATATAACGTTCTCATCGCGGAGTTCTTGGTCGGCACGCCGCGCCCGTTGCGTACCGGGGGTTTTACGGATGCAGGGCACGAACGTCTGTGTGCAAACGCCCGCTGGCAGGCTGGCGGTTTCACGTGAGGTGCCGCCGCTTCGCACCGTTTTCCCCTTTCCTGCCGTAAGCCGCTGGCTAATTCGGACGGATGCTCGGCTTATCGGACACGCTTGGGGACAGAAATGTTTCGATTGGTAACCCGGGATGGATGCACAAGCATAGCCAAAACAAATCTGGCCATTGCAGCGGTCGCGAAATGGGGCCGTCGCGGCGCGAACGCGCCAATGCGATACCGGATTTTTGTGGGCATGCGGAAGATACAAAGATTTACAAAGCGTCGGCGCCCGTAACGCTTCGACGCCATAATGATGCCGGTGCTCGCTTACCACGGGTTTCGTATCAGCGGTCTCGTACGCAATCCGCCATGACGGCATGGCCGTCATCCGGGGTATGGCCGTGCAGGTTGGACCGGCGCGGCGGTACGCTCAACGATGAACAGGTTCGCCGTGGCAGGGCGTCACGCGTTATCCTATCGATAAAGGGCAGAGTGAATGAACAGCGGACACAGGCGGCAGCTCATCTACGTGACGCGGTCAGCGGACCGTGCGCTACAACGATTGCTGGCCCGACATGGATGGACCGTCGCGATGTGCGATACGGCGCGTCAGGCCGAGCGCTTGGTGAACACCACCGGTGCACGCGTGGGCATCTTTGATGTCAGCAGCGGCTTTGATGATGCGATCGCGCAGTTTGAACCTGTGCTGCTTCACCCGGACATGATGTGGGTGGCCACGCCCACCGCCGCGCAATTGGCGGCGGCGCACGTGCGCCGATGTGTGCGCAGCCATTGTTTTGATTTTGTGGCGATGCCGGGCCCCGCGCAATTGGTGGTGGATGTGGTCGCACGCGCGTACCAGATGGCCGAGCTTGATGTGGGAGACGACGCACCGCGTGTACAAGGCGAGATGATCGGCGCCTGCGAGGCAATGCAGCAATTGTTCCGCGTGATTGGCAAGGTCGCCAATACTGATGCGCCAGTGTTGATTTTTGGCGAGTCAGGCACGGGCAAGGAGCTTACGGCCAAGTCGATCCACGACCAGTCGATTCGCGCAACGGGGCCGTTCGTTGCGATCAACTGTGGTGCGATTCCGCCACATCTGCTGCAATCCGAACTATTCGGCTACGAGCGGGGAGCGTTTACCGGCGCGAATCAGCGCAAGATCGGCTACGTCGAAGCGGCCAATGGCGGGACGCTTTTTCTGGACGAGATCGGCGATCTTCCACTCGAGAGCCAAGCGAGCCTGCTGCGCTTTTTGCAGGAGTGCACCATACAACGCCTGGGCGGACACGATCCGATTTCGGTGGATGTGCGAATCATCTCTGCCACGCACGTCGATTTGGAGGCGGCGGTGAGCGCAAGGCGCTTCCGTTCAGACCTCTATCATCGATTGTGCGTGCTTAGGCTCGAAGAGCCGCCGCTGCGCGACCGCGGTCGTGATATCGAGTTGCTTGCGCGGCGCATGTTCGAGCGCTATCGTGGCGACAGTCCGCGGCACCTACGCGGCTTCTCTGCGGCGGCGCTCAACGCGATGTATCGTTATTCGTGGCCGGGCAACGTGCGCGAGTTGATCAACCGAGTGCGCCGCGCGATCGTGATGGCCGAGGGACGGGCGATCACTCCCGTGGACCTGGAACTGGAGGATGTCCTCGAGCAACGGGCACCGACGCTGGCGGTCGCTCGCGAGGACGCCGAACGCCGCGCGATCGAAGAGGCGCTCGCGCGACATCGGAACAGGCTTGCCGGCGCCGCGCAGGAACTCGGCGTGTCACGTGCCACGTTGTACCGTCTGATGCTCGCGCACGGCATGCGCACGCGCCGGGGCCAGGATGATACCCGATCGAGGCCGTCGCGCGCCGTGTCGTTGACGCTCGCAACCGGCCGAGAGCCGACCGTTGACGGCCGGGCCAGACGGGCTCGCGCCGCGCCGCACGCGGCGCATCGGCCGGAGCGGACGTCGGGCGACACTGCCTGTGCGGACGACGCGGTGGTGCGCGATTTCGGTCTCCACTGGTTGTGTTCATCGACGAAAGTCCGGGCTGACGCCACGTCGCTGCGTGCGCATCGGTGCAATCCATGGCTTCCCGGTGGCCCGCATGCCGGCGCCGATATGCTGCCCGGCCCCGACGAACGTAGCTGGCACCCCGTTTTCGACCTTGCCGGCAGCGGTCGTCGCACAATGTTCGACGAGGCATTGAACGACACTGCCAAGGACGCCCGGCCCCTGCAGCGCAATTGACGCGCTATTGCTGCTGATACGCGTCGTACGGGCGCGCCCCGGTCCCCAGGCCGGCGGCGGCGCCGCGACTTTGTTCGCAAGCGTACTGAATGCAATGCCTCTCAACGGATTAAATCGTTTCGATTATTAACGAATCTTTAAGAGGCAGGCTCTGCCGCCGCCGAGTAGCGGTGCCGGGCCATACCTGGGGACACCATGAATAGCAAGTTGCGAGAAATTCTTGCCCAATGGGCCGACCTGGACGTGCCCATCGCGTCCCTGCCCGACGATGCCAGCCTGTACGATGCCGGTATGTCGTCGCTGGCCACCGTCAAGACCCTAATGGCGATCGAAAACGCCTTTAATATCGAAATTCCGGACGAGTGGCTCACGCGCGAGTTGTTTACGAGCGTTGCTTCGTTGAGCCAGGCCATCAAGCAGCTCCAGTCCGACGAGGCAGCCGCATGATGGTGGCGCCCGGGCGGCAGAAAGCGTTAGCGATCGCGCGGGGCCCAACGCGGGCGATGCCGGCCAGGGTCGGCGGCGTGGACCGCACGAGTTCACGGCGATGGTCTGGGCCGGTCTCGGCCGAATATGCCCACCTGCAGCCGTTGCTGTGCATCGCGTCTGAACATGCCACCGATGTCGATCGCGACGCGCGCTTTCCAACCGAGGCGCTGGGCGCGTTGCGCGAAGCAGGCCTAATGTCATCGCTGGTGCCGGCGCCGCTGGGCGGAGCCGAAGCATCGCTCAAGGCCGTTGCAGGTATCTGCGAGGTGCTGGCGCGCGCCTGTGCATCCAGCGCAATGATGTTCGCGATGCACCAGGCGAGCGTCGCGTGGCTTGTGCTGCATCACGAAGCGCATGATGCCAGTCGCGCATTGCTGCAGCGACTGTGCGCTGAGCAAATGCTGTTCGGCATTGCCGGCATTGCCGGCATGGCCGACCTGGCCCCGGTCGAGGGCGCCGCCGGTGGGCCCGGGCCCGCGTTGCTGCAACACCATGCGGAGCAATTCACACTGGTGATCGACGGCACGACGATCCCGTATGGTGCTTACGCGGACGGCCTGTTGCTGCCGGCGGGCGAAGACGGATTCGTCGCCGCGCCCAAGGAGCAGTACAAGCTGGAGCGGCGCGAAAGCTGGGATGCGCTCGGCATGCGAGGATTGTGCAGCGACGAATTCCGCGTGGTCGTCACGGGCGAGCCGGGACAGATCCTGCATACAGCGCGGGACGGTGCAGGCAACCTTCATGCGATTGTTCAATTGCTGCACAGCGCCGTCTGGGTCGGCATCGCTGCTAGCGCATTGGAACGAGCACAGGCCTACTCGAGGGGGCAAGGCGAGGCGCCGCACGCGTTGATGCCCGGCGCCGCCCGTCTTGCCGAAGCCAATGCGCTGTTGCAGATGATGCGCGCGCATCTGGGCAGCGCACTGGAGCAGGCCAGCAGCGGTCCGGGCGGCTTGCCGCCGCGGGGCCCCGCCTTCGTCGACGAAATGCAGGTGTTGAGGACCGGGGTATCGAGAAGCGCACTGGCGCTGGTCAACCACGCGATGATGGTCTGCGGGATGGACGGTTATCGCAACGATACCGATGTCAGTGTCGCGCGGCATCTGCGCGATTTGTACGCTGCGCCGCTCGGGTTGGGGTCTGCCCGCAACGCAGCAATTGCTCTTGCCTCCGCCTCCGACGTCACGCCGTCGAGCGATATCCTCCCCGATTAATCCCCGCTGTATTGCGCGGCGTACCGCCGCGCTCACGGTTCGCGTTTCAAACTGTAAATTCGGTGTCGATGGTGTTACATCGACGCCATGGATCCCGATTGAAAGGGTGGCGTCTGCGCCATGACTGGTAACTATTACACGAATCTAAGGTTTGTCGTTTCGGTATTTGGTTAAATTAATAAAAATTATTAATAATCAAATGGTTGTGCATGAAGTGTGGGGTGGCAAACATAGGCTGACGTCGGCTTGGCAATTCAGATTTGAAACAGTTTTGTGTGCTCTATAGCACCGCATTCCGAGCGTCGATCCGGTGCCTCGACGGGGTGTTTGGTTATGCCAAATGAGTCTTAACCCGCGCGCAGAAAAGGGATAAGCGGTAAAGCGCACATTTCGAGTCGGGTCACGCCGATGACGCAATGCAACATCTGGTGTGTCCCGCGACCCCTAGTCTGTTCACAAATGCGACGCTTTTGGGCGGTGCAGCGGTATCGAGGCTACGTGCGTCACGCGCAGACCGTTATCAATCAAGGACTTCTGACCTAGTGGCACACAACTCGCTGAATCAAGGCCATGTCCTCTCAAGAGGGCGACACGGCAACGTGACAGAAAACGTTCAACAGGCCGCGGATCCGAGGTCAAGGTAAAGATTGCAGCGGTTGCAATTGTCCTTGGATCGTGATCAGCGAAATTCGACGCACACTCCGCTGCGTTTGCGCAGCATAGCCAAACCGGAACACGAATATGCTCTACCCCAGAGACGATCTGCATGCGAACCACTTGCTCGGCGCCTTGACCGAGGAGGACTGGCGATCACTCGAGCCGCACCTCGAGCTGGTTCGCGTCAAGAGCCCGCAGCTGCTTTGCGATGCCGACGAACCGATCCGGCACATGTATTTCCCGACGACTGCGGTGATGTCGATGTTGTACCTGATGGAGGACGGCGCGACGGTCGAGGTTGCGGCGATCGGTAACGAGGGCGTGGTTGGGGTGCCAGTGCTCACCGGCGGCGGTACGATGCCCAGCCGCGTCGAAGTGCGCAGCAGCGGTTTTGCATACCGCGTGTCCGCCAGCGTGTTCCGAAAGGAGTTCGAAAAGTCGATGGGTATTCATCGGCTGATGCTGTTGTACATCCAGGCGCTGATGACGCAAATCGCTCAAAGTGCGCTATGCAACAGACACCATTCGGTCAATGAGCAACTCTGTCGCTGGCTACTGCTGGCGCATGACCGCTTGTCCACGGACGAACTGGCGGTCACCCAGCAGATGATTGCGAACATGCTGGGGGTACGTCGCGAGGGGGTGACCGAGGCGGCCGGCAAACTGCAGGAAGCAGGTTTGATAAGACAACGCCGCGGGCATATCACTGTGCTTGACCGGCATGGCCTCGAGGCGCGTGCATGTGAGTGCTACAGCATGATCCGCCGAGAATTTGATCGGCTGTTGCCACGTGCCGACGATGTCGTGGCGCTGGAGCGCTCACGCACGGTTGCGCCGGCCGACGCACGTGCGCTGCGCACGGTCGGCTACGTGCGTGTGCTGCAAACCGCCTAAGCGCTTGCGCGGAGAAATTCACGATGCTAAGAATCGTTGCAAGGCTATCGGATGTCTTGCTCGTTGCGGCTGGCGCATGGTTGGCGCATGCGTTGCGCTACAACGGCTCATTCGACCTGACTGACGCGGAGCGCTCGCTGGTGGCGCTGTCGTGTGCATTGACGCTGCTTGTCTTCCCGCCACTGGGTATCTACCGCTCGTGGCGGGGACAGACACTGTACCGATTGTTGTCACGCGTCACGCTTGCCTGGTTCGCGGTGGTCGTGCTCGGCTTGTGCTTCATCTTCACGCTGCACCGCAGTAACGACATCTCGCGTCTGTGGCTAGGCACGGCGGTGTTGACCTGCGGCGCGTTGCTGCTCGCGGGCAAGTTGTTTATCCATGCGGTATTGCGCAAGGTCCGGCAAAGCGGAAAGAACCAACGTTCGGTGATCATCGTTGGCACCGAAAGCTATAGCCGGGCCGTTCTCGACCAGATGCACGCGGCGTCGGAAGCGGGTTTTCGGCCGGTGTATGTGTTTGACGATAGCGGCACGGTGCCTTCGGCGTGTATTGGTGGCGTACCGGTACTGACGGACTTCGCGCAACTCGCCAGCATCGTGCGTGCCGGCGGCATCGATGAAATGTGGCTTGCGTTGCCATTGTCGCATGAGCGCGCGATCCAGCGCATCGTGCGTGAGTTTCGCCACGATTTCGTCAACCTGAGGTTTCTGCCGGACGTGCGAAGCATGACGCTATTCAGCCAGTCGGTTACCGAGGTGTTGGGCATGCCGGCGATCAACCTGGCGGCCAGTCCGGTCTCCGATCCGCAATTGTGGCCCAAGTTGGTGTTCGACCGGTTGTTTGCCTTGGCCGTGCTGGTGCCTTTGCTGCCGCTGTTCATTGTGCTAGGCATTGCGGTGAAGCTCTCGTCTCCCGGCCCGGTATTGTTCAAGCAAAAGCGCAAGGGCATCGATGGACAGGAATTCGAGATCTTCAAATTCCGCACCATGCGTGTGCACCAGGAGCAGCATGGTGTGGTGCGTCAGGCCTCGCGTAATGACTCACGCATCACCAAAGTCGGCGCGTTTCTGCGCCGCACGTCGCTGGACGAGCTGCCGCAATTTCTGAACGTGCTGCTGGGCCAAATGTCGGTGGTTGGCCCGCGGCCGCATGCAATCGAGCACGACGACCTGTACAAGGACTTGATCGACGGCTACATGTATCGCTACCGTATCCGCCCGGGGATCACCGGATGGGCTCAAGTCAATGGTTACCGCGGTGAGACGCGCAAAGTGGAAAAGATGGAAGCGAGAGTCAAATTTGATTTGTTCTACATACAAAACTGGACATTCTGGTTCGACATCAAGATTATCTTGATCACGCTGGTGAAGGGTTTTGTCGGCCGCAACGCATTTTGAGCCGTACCGTTCGATATGACGCACGTCGGTCCGGTGGCCCGACGCATTGCTGCTGGATGAAGTGGAAAGAAAATCTGCGCCCAAGGCCATACGCCGCGCGTGTCGCGCGTTTGCTCCGGCCAGCTGCGCAAAAAGGAGAAACGAAGATGTTGAAGCGCCTTATGTGGATGGCCGCCGCAATGACGGTGGCATTGTCCGGCTGTGTGTTGGCCCCGGGACCGGCATTGGACTCGAGCCGCATGCACGACGATCTAAGCAAACCAACTGATACGACGACCTACGACGTGAACTTGATCACGCCGAAACTCGTCTTCAAGCTGAAGGAGTCGGACGCGGCCGATGCACGCGCGCGCGAGGCGAGCCTGCACGCGATGCCGGCCGATGAGGTGAGCGATTACCGGGTCGGGGTGAACGACGTGCTGGGCATTACCGTATGGGGGCATCCGGAGCTGACGCAAGGCGGCAATGCGGCGACGGCGCCGCTGCCGGACACGGGCACGCTGCAGGGCATGGGCAGCTTGGGGGCCGGCCAGCAGCAGCCGCAAAGCGCATTCAGTACCAATGGTCCGGGTGAGCTTGACGCGCAGGGCCAGCGGGTCGCCGCCGATGGCACGATCTTCTTTCCGTCGCTGGGCCGCGTGCGGGTCCTGGGGCAGAGCACGGTGCAGATCTCGCGGCTGTTGTATGACCGCTTGAAGGGCCGTCTGAAGGACCCGCAGATTGACGTGCGCGTGATCCAGTATCGCAGCCAACAGGTACAGGTGACCGGCGGTGTGAAAAATCCCGGGCAGTTGTCGCTGACCGGCTCGCCGATGCGGGTGATCGATGCGATCAACCGTGCCGGCGGTGGTAATCCGGACGCGGATTTGCAGCGAGTGCTGGTGTCGCGTGGCGGCAAGGTGATCACGATCGATGCGACGCGAATCCTGAACCGGGGCGACATGCGGCAGAACATCGTGTTGCAGAACGGCGACATTGTGAACGTGCCGGACCGGACGCAGAACCGCGTGTTCGTGATGGGCGAGGTGCCCAAGCCGCAGACGGTGTTCATGAACCAAGGCCAGTTGACGTTGGCTGACGCGCTGACCGCAGCCGGCAGTATTGATCCGGCCGGGGCGAACCCACGGCAGATCATCGTGATCCGCCATCCCAATCCGCCGCTCACGCAGATTTCCAACGGGCAGGATGGCCTGGAGGAGGGCTTTAAGAAGGCCAGCTATGCGCCGGCCGATAACAAGCCGGAGATCTTTCGACTGGACATGACACAGGTCGACGCAATGATGCTGGCCACCGAGTTCGACATGAAGCCGCTGGACGTAGTCTACGTCGGCACCGCACCGGCTGCCCGCTTCAATCGCCTGCTTGCGCAAATCCTGCCTTCGGCCGAATCGTTCTATCTGGTCTGGTCGGTGGCGCACAACCGCTAACCCTCTATCGACGCAGACACCCTGGGCATGATTCGAATTGATGGCAACGAGCGATAACTGAGGATTTCACATGGAAGCGCGACACATCGACATGGGCTATTTGCCGCCGTCGGGCGCAAGCGAGGGGCTCGTACCGCGAGACTTGGTTCGCGTGATCACTGACAACCTGTGGGCTGTGGTCGGCATCGCGGCGGTGATCACGGCGCTGGCGAGCGCGTACGCGTTCTTCGCCACGCCGCTGTATTCAGCAGACACCCTGGTGCAGGTCGAAGTGCCCAAGCAAAACGAGCTGGCAGACCTGGTCACCAAACAGCCAAGCCAGAATAACAGTTCGCTGAACGGACCACCGACGCAGACCGAGATGGCGATCGTCACCAGCCGCGCGGTCCTCGCCCCGGTGATCGCTCAGTACAGGCTGGATGTGCTCGTGACGCCGCATCGGTTTCCGGTGCTGGGCAAGATCGCCGAGGCGCTGGCCACGCGCGGCGAGCCATCGCGGGCGTGGTTTGGCCTGTCTAAGTACGCATGGGGCGGCGAGCTGGTGGATATCGCCCAACTGAACGTACCGCGCGAGTTGCAGGACAAGAAGCTTGAACTCAAGGTATCCAGCGCTCGGCGTTATCAGTTGCTGGACGAACAAGGCAATCTGCTGGTGAACGGTGTCGAGGGGCAACTGGCGCAAGCCGGCCCGGTATCGATGCTGGTCGAACGGCTGGCGGCGCGCGACGGCGAGACGTTTACCGTCGAGCGTCTGAACGAGGTGACGGCGGTACGGCGCTTCATTAATCAGCTCAAGGTCGTGCAGGTTGGCAAGGAAACCGGCATCGTGCAGATCAGCTACGAGAACAGTGATCCGGCGCTGGCTACGGCGGTGGCCAATGCGGTGACGCAAAACTACATCGGCTCGCGTGTCACGCAGACACAGGAAGAGGCGAGCAAGATGCTCGCGTTCATCAACAACGAGCTGCCGCGGCTGCGCGACGACCTAAAGCAGGCTGAGGCGCAGCTGCAGTCGCATCGGGTCGCGTCCGGCTCGATGCAGGCGACGACCGAGAGCCAGAGCTACCTGCAAGGCAGCATCGAATTTGACCGTCAGATTGCCGCACTGATCCTGCAGCGTACTCAACTGCTGGATCGGTTCACGCCGCAAAGTCCAGAAGTCAAGACGGTCGATGCGCAGCTGGCGCAGTTGCGTGCGGCCAAGGGCAAGTTCGAGTCGCGTTTTGATTCGATGCCGAGCGCCGACCGGCAATCTGCCGATCTGGCACGCGATGCGAAGGTGGCCGAGGAAATCTACGTGGCGATGGTCAATAAGGCGCACGAGCTGTCCGTGTCGCGCGCCGGCACGGTAGGCAACGTGCATGTGATAGACACCGCGGTGCAACCTTCCACGCCGGTCAAGCCGCGACGCGCGTTGATCATTTCGGCTGCAATCGTGCTCGGCCTGATGCTCGGGGTGCTGTATGTGATATCGCGCCGCTATCTGTCGCAATCGGTCAGCGAGCCCGAGCAAATCGAAGGCAAGCTGCGCCTGCCGGTGTTCGGTGCGGTATTGTTCAGCGACGAGCAGGTGCGGCTGGCGCGCACGCCGCCGCTGCCCGTGCTGCCCAGGGCACGCGAGCCGTCGCTGCACGGCGACGCGCGCGGCGCGACGGCGCTGGTGGCGTCGCCCGATGCGGCGGCGGGTGGGGATCAGCCGCGTCCGCACGCCGGCGGGCTGCTGGCGGTCGCGCGTCCACGCGATGTCGCGACCGAGGCGCTGCGCGGCATCCGCACGATGCTCAATTCGAAACTGCTCAGTGCCACGAACCGGATCGTGATGGTGACCGGCGCGACGCCTGGCACCGGCAAGAGCTTTATTTCCGCCAATCTCGCTTTGCTGTACGCGCAAGCGGGCAAGCGCGTCTTGCTGGTCGATGCGGATCTGCGCCGCGGCCGGTTGGGTATACATTTCGGTTTGCCAACAGATACGGTGGGGTTGGCCGAGCTGCTCGGCGACGGATTGGCGCCGGAACAGGCGATCCATCCGACCAGTGTGGCCAACCTGTCATTGCTGCCGGCCGGCGCACGTCCCGGCAACCCGTCAGAGCTGTTGGCGATGGAGCGCATGACGGAGCAACTCACGCAGTTCAATGAGCGGTATGACTTGGTGTTGGTCGACACGCCGCCGGTGCTGGCGGTTGCCGATGCGTCGATCGTCGCCGGCTACGCAGGCGCGACGGTGCTGGTGATGCGGGAGAACGCGCAGACTGAACTGGAAGTGCAGGAAACGCTTAAGCGCTTGGGTCGGGCCGGTGCCCAGGTGGCCGGCGCGATTTTCAACGGAATGTCGGCGCGCCGCAGCGACCGCCGCAGCTACGAGTACATCTACGCTTATACGCGGGAAGGCGATGCGTCGGCAGCCTGAGCGCGAGTGTTCGCATGGCGGTACCGAGCCGCTGGCGGCCGTCTCGCCGCCGCGCGTGCAGCCCGCCGCTGGCGGCGGCACGCTGGCCGGTGAACGCAGTCACGCGGCGCCGTTACCGGCGCCCATCGCGATCAACGGCAAGTTCACATCGCAGCGGCTCACCGGCGTACAGCGCGTGGCGCGCGAACTGACCGCGGCGTTATCGCAGCAGTGCGGCACACTCGCTGCGTCGCCGCTGCTGCTAGTGCCCCGCGATCACATAGACAGCGAACTGCCGGCCGCCACACCGCGGCGCGTGGTGCCGCATCTGCGCGGCATCCTCTGGGAGCAGCTCGCGCTGCCGTTCGCTGCTGGCTCTCGCATGCTGCTCAGCCTGTGCAACATCGGCCCGCTGTTCAAGCGCCGCCAGGTCCTGATGATCCACGACGCCGCCGTATTTGACTTGCCGCAAGGCTACTCGACCAAGTTCCGCCTGTGGTATCGCTTCGCGTTCACGCTGCTCAAGCGTAACGTGCAGCATATCCTCACGGTCTCGTCGTTCTCAAAGGAGCGCATCGCTGCGCGGCTCGGCGTGCCGCCCGAGCGCATTTCCGTGATTCCGCCTGGTGTCGACCACTTTGACCGACTCGAGAGCGACTATGCCGTGCTGCAGCGGTTGAACCTATCGTTTGACCGTTTCGTGCTGATCGTCGGCTCGCTGGCGCCGGGCAAGAATCTCGCACGCACGCTGGAGGCGATTGCGTTGCTCGAGCGCAAACATCCGGAGCTTACGTTCGTGATCGTCGGCGGGCAGAACGTGAAGGTGTTCGGTTCATCGTTACCGCGCGTTGCCAGCGCTGCCAAGCACATCGTCTGGGCTGGCTACGTCAGCGATGGCGAGCTCAAGGCGTTGTACGAGAATGCGGCATGCTTCGTGTTTCCGTCGTTGTACGAAGGGTTCGGCCTGCCGCCGCTCGAGGCGATGTACTGTGGCTGTCCGGTGATCGTCTCGCGTGAGGCGTCGCTGCCCGAAGTGTGTGGTGACGCGACGCTTTACTGCGACGCGCATGATGCGGCTGACATTGCAGCGAAGATCGTCGAGCTGATGGGCGACGTTGAGCAGCGCCGCGCGATGCGCGAGAAGGGCCGCGCTCATGCGCAACAGTATCGTTGGGATACGTCAGCGAGCCGCTTGCTGCGAGTGCTGCGCCAGTTCGGATGATGGCAGCGCCGCGGCGCACGACAGCCTGGCGGCGGACCACCGCCCGCGCGTGCTCGTGCGGCGCTCGCTCGGCATCGCCGCCGCGCGTGTTACGTCAGCCGGCCTCGCCAGAGCGGGGGCGGGCGAGGCCCAGCTTGGCCAGCCGCCGGTACAGTGTGGCACGCGACATGCCCAGTGCACGTGCGGCGCGTGTTGCGTGCCAGCGATGCTCAGCCAGTGCGTCCAGGATCCTGGATCGCTCGATGGCCAGCATATCGTAGGCGTGTGTGTTACCGAACCGCTCGCTTGTTGCATCGCCGTTCGTGGCGTGCCATGCGATGCCTGTGTGCGGCGGGTGCGGACGCGGTGATTGCGCCAGGATATCGAGCTGCGAGCGGACATCGGCCGGCAGGTGCGCTGCTGTGATCAGCTGCGTATCGCAAAGCAGGCACGCGTAGCGTAGTACGTTGCGCAGTTGCCGGACATTGCCCGGCCATGGGTGGCGCGCCAGCCGTGCGAGCAGCGTGCTGTCGAGCGTGAGCGCACGGGGCACACGCCGCGCCTCGTCCTGGAATACAGCGACGATCACATCTTCGATATCGGCTCGATCGCGTAGCGCCGGCATCGTCAGTACGACGCCGCTGAGCCGATAATACAAATCCTCGCGGAACCGCCCGGAGGCGACCATCGCGCTCAGGTCGCGGTGGGTCGCGCAAATCACGCTTAGATCGACCTGCACTGGCGTATCGGCACCCAACGGTAACACCTCGCCTTCGGCGAGCACGCGTAGCAGCCGCGTTTGCAGATCGATCGGCATGTCGCCGATTTCATCGAGGAACAGCGTGCTGCCGTCGGCTTGCGCGATGCGTCCGCGCGCGCCTTTTGAGCGTGCGCCGGTGAACGCGCCAGGCGCGTAGCCGAACAACTCGCTCTCGATCAGCGATTCCGGAATGGCGCCGCAGTTCACGGCAATGAAGGGCTGTTTGCTTCGTTCGCCAGACGCATGGATGGCCTTAGCGAACATTTCCTTGCCGGCGCCTGTTTCGCCTAGGACCAGGATGGGCAGGTGTTCGCCCGACAGTCGCAACGCGATGCGCGCATTGCGCGCAATCACCGGGTCACGGCTGTCGAGAAATACGCGCATCGACGGCGGCGCCGCCCGCACCGATGCATCGTCGGCTGTGCGAGGGAGTGCCGGAAAGCTTAGCGCCGACGGCTGCCACGCCGACATGCCTGCCTGCGGCGCGCGTATCCGCGCGTACAGCATATCGCCCGTGGCACGCGAGCGTAGCGCGGTCATTCGCTGCAGACCGTCGATGGGAAACAGGTCCGCGTCACGCACGTCGAACAGCATCGACAGATGCGCGGGCGCACCCGACGCGAGCATCGGAAACCGCTGCTTGGCCTCACGGTTTGCCGCGACAATGGCGCCACTGTCATCGAACGCAATGAGCACTTCCGGATTCACCTCGACGAAGTGCGGGTTGTCGTGACCGAACAACAGCCAGTACTGCGCTGTCTGTTTCACGAAGTATCCATCCTCGATCAACTGCGCAGTATGCCGTACCAGTTGATGGACGATGCTCTGGCTGTCCGCGCCATCGGGCGACTGCAGCGCGGACGCATCCACGACGCCGATCAGCTTGCCGTCCGGTGCGAGGATCGGCGCGGCGGTGCACGTGAGGGTCGTGAACAGTGAACGGAAATGATCGATCTTATGCACGGTCATCGGCACGCATTCGGCGAGCGCGCTGCCGATACCGCAGGTGCCTTGCTCGCGCTCGGACCAGCAGGACCCGATGTACAGCCCCACTTCCTTGTACTGACGGCGCAAATGCGAATCGACTCGGTAGTCGACCGTCACACCTTGCGCGTTGGCCAGCAGCACGCAGTAGCCTGCGCTGCGCAGCGTGTCATGCAGGCGCGACAGGTATTGACCGGAGGCGAGCAGGAAATCCTCTTCCTGTTGTTGGATCTGCTTAAGCTCGTACGCCGTCAGGATCCGCGGCGATGCCGGCGATGTCGGGTCGATGCCATACAGTTGTAGTGATCTGTGCCACGATGACAGCAGCCGCGGGTTGGTATCCGGAGAATCACTTGTGCCATTGCGGACTGCATCGATCACACGGTCCACGTGGGCGGTTTTCGGATCCCTTGCCATGAAGTCACCAGCCTTCAGCCGTCATACGCCTGATTGTTCTGTCGTATCCCGCAGACATTCGAGGCCCGTATTCCCCCACCCATCTTCCATTTGCGAATGTATCAGTGTATCGATGCGTGAGACACTGTGTGCCGAGCCCATGAATCGCCTTGCCGGCCCCGTCAATCGCGGCCGGCGGCCCAATGCGCGTACATCCCGCACTCGGCCGGCGGTGCTGCATGAGTCAAAAGTGTCTCAAGCCATCATTTGTATGTGAGGATGCCGAAACTCGTAAACGTTTGCAAGAGTTCGTTTTTCACGACAGCTCGACACCAATGGCATGGTCGTTGCTTTTAACAGCGTGAATCGGACGGCGATCGTTGCTCAGCCGTCAGGTAAATGAAATAAGTTGAAAGAATAATGAAATGTTAGCGTAAGTCGTTGCTCGCAGCAATGGGCTGATGTGGTTCAGTGCGACGCGGGCAGGCGCCACAAACTTATGGACTACTATGCTTTGTGCCAACGATCGAAATAGTAACCCGCTCCAGTTACCGCGTGCGGGACAACTGGACGCCCCGGCCAACGTCACGTGCCTGTTGGACGACGGCGCCGCGGGTTTGACCGTCGCAGTGCTGGCCCAGAACGTGGGGCTTCATGCGCGTGTCAGGACTGCGCTGCAGGAATACGGGATCGCTTGCCGCCCATTTGGCGACGACATCTCCCTGGTCCGGGCGGTATCCCGCCATGCATTCAGTGCGGTGCTGCTCGATGCGACGGCAGGTGTCGATCCGCTGCAGCCCATCCTGGCGCGTCGGCTGTGCTATCGCGCGCTGTTGATGCCGGTGATACTGGTTGGCGTGGCAGACGACGTGGCGAGCAGCAAGGCGGTACTCGAGTCGGGTGCCGATGACATCGTGTTGGCTCCAGTCAACGCGCGCGATTTGATGACCCGGCTGCAACTCGCGATACTACGCCATCGCCGCGACGCGCACGCGCGCGAAGGGCGGGAGCCTGTATTGCAGCGTGGCGAGTATCGGTTGGATCGGGGTGCGTGCACTGTATCGGTGCGGGACAGACAAGTGCGGCTTACGCCGCGCGAATTCGAGATCGCATGGATACTGTTCTCGAACGAAGGCGAATACGTCAGCCGTGAACATATCACGCGCACGATATGGGCTGGTTCCGACAAACGCGTTGATGGCGCCCTGGACCGACACATTTACAAGCTGCGCAAGAAGCTCGCGCTCAACGGCGAGAGCGGATGGGCGATTCAGCCGCTATACGGGCACGGATACCGTGTCGTCGCACTGGATGCCGCGGGGCCGCGGCAGGCGGCGTGAGCGGCACCACGTCGGCTTGGCAACAGCGGATCAGTCTTCGATGCGCAGTCCGACTTTGAGGCTGACCTGCCAGTGAATGACCTTGCCACTCTCGATATGGCCGCGCGTGTCGGTGACCTCAAACCAATGCAGGTTGCGCAAGGTCCGTGACGCTTTCTCGATTGCGTTCTCGATAGCGTGCTGGATGGATTGCGTCGACGATCCAGTCAATTCGATCTGTTTATACACGTGGTCGCTCATAGTTTTCTCCCGGCAAAGTGGACGACGCTGGCGGCGCGTCGTCGCGTTCAGTCTTGCATGCTTGTAGCACGGCGTATGCCAGCCGCCGCACGCGCCGCGCGTGTGGCATGATGGTGCGCCGACAAGGCACGACAAGGCACGAAAGGGCAGCGAAGCCAATCCGCGTAGCGCACGAACAGCTTGACGCCGCCGTAGGGCGAGCGGCGCTAGTGTTGTGCCGACGTATCGACGGTGGGCGAGCCTATCGCCTGGAACAACGATGCGGTATCTGCCAGCCGCGCGACGCGCGCGCGTATCGCATTGATACGCACCGAGTGCGCCTGCTGTTCGCTGGCGCGGACCGCCGATATCGGTAATGCCCCTAACTCATGGCGTTGTCTTGCCGCTTGCGCGGCTTGTTCGGCCGCCTGCTGCGCGGCAAGCGCGGCTGCCTGCGTGCGGGCATCCTGCTCCAGGGCGACAAGCGTATTAGCCACGTCACGGAACGCGTCCAGCACAGTTTGCCGGTACTGGTCGAGCGCCGCATCATAGGCGTGGAGCGCAGCCCTGCGCTGTGCGCGCAGGGCGCCGCCATGGAACAGAGGCTGAGTCAGACTTGTGCCGATGTTCCACAGACGACCGGCGGCACGGGCCGCCAACGGCCAACTAAAGCCGCCTTGACCCCACGATGCCGACAAGCTCAGGCTCGGAAACATCTGTGCGGTCGCGACGCCGACCTCGGCTGCCGCCGCCTGCACCGCTGCGTCGGCAGCGAGCACGTCCGGACGCTCGTGCAGCAGCTCCGACGGTAGTGATACGGGCACGGTGTCTGGCAAGGCGAGGCGGTCCAGCGCGAGGTCCTCGGGCGCCGCATCCGGCGTGCGGCCCATCAACACCGCCAGAGCATGCCGTGCCGCTAGCCATTGCGCGCGCAGTGGCGGCACTGCGGCCGCGGCCGCCTGCGCGTTTTGACGTGCATTAAGGGCATCGACCCGCGAGGCGGCGCCCAGTGCGACGCGCTTGTTCGTGTCGTCGGCTTCGGCTGCTGCCAATGCGGCGATGCGTTCTTGGGCATTCCATTGTGTGTGCAGCGACGCCGCGGCTAGCGCGGCGCTGACGATGTTGGCCGCGAGCGCGCGGCGTGCGGCGTCGAACTGGTACGACTGGACATCGACCTGCCGGGACAACGCTTGGTTAGCCAGCCGCGCTGCACCGAACAGGTCGATCGTGTAGTTCGCGCTAACTTGTCCGACAAAGGTGTTGTAGCGCAACGTCGGCGGCCCCTGAGTGGGCATGCCCAGCGCCCGTTGGCGCTGCACCTGCCCTCCGGCGTCGATTGACGGCAGCATGGATTCTCCGATCTGCGCACGCAGTTGTTCACGTGCGGCGGCGAGGGTTTTTTCCGCTGCCGCCAGCGTGGCGTTATTACGCAGCCCTTCGTCGACCCACGCGTTGAGGGTGTCGCACTGATACAGCATCCACCAGCGCGGCACGGTACGCGCGCCGAGCGCGAAGCGCTGCGCTACGCCTCCCGCCGTTACGCTCTGCGCTGCACCGGGCTGCGCGGCATAGTGGAGCGGCGCAGGTGGCGTGGGCCGTTCGCCCAGCGCGAATGCGCACCCGCCGAGCAGCGTGGCGCACGCCGCGGCGACGCATGCTGTCGTTACGACCGCCGCTCGCCTGTCGGTGACGCGGCGCGGATGGGGCCCGCAGGTGAGTGACGGGCGTAAGCTAGGCCTGCGCCTGGACATGAGGGACAAGCTCGGCACGGACTCCGGCGTCGGCGAGGGTGACCACAGCGCGCTTGGCAAACGGCGCATCATCGTGCCTCCTGCGGTGATTGGGTTTCGTCGTTGCGCACGCGGAACCACGTGGCGTACAGCGCGGGTAGGTAGAACAGCGTCAATACGGTGGCGCTGGTAATACCGCCCATCAGCGCAGTCGCCATCGGGCCGAAGAAATTGCTGCGCAGCAGCGGGATCAGCGCTAGCACTGCAGCGGCGGCAGTCAGTGTGATGGGCCTGAAACGGCGTACCGTCGCGCCGACGATGGCGGCAAGGCGGCCATGTCCTGCCGCGATATCCTGCTCGATCTGGTCGACCAAGATTACGGAGTTACGCATGATGATGCCGAACATCGCGATCACGCCGAGCAGCGCGACGAAGCCGAACGGCTGGCCGAACGCGAGCAGCGCGGCGACCACGCCGATCAACCCGAGCGGTGCGGTTAACACCACCATCATGACGCGTGAGAAGCTCTGCAACTGGATCATCAGCAAGGTCAGTACAGTGATGACCATCAGCGGCAGTTGCGCATTGATCGATGCTTGCGCCTTCGCGTTTTCCTCGACCGAGCCGCCGACCTTGATGCGGTAGCCTACCGGCAGCTTCGCACGCAGCCCCGCCAATGCCTTGTCGATCGACTCGGTGACGTCGATGCCCTGTGCGCCGCCGCGCACATCGGACTGCACTGTGATCGTCGGTTGCCGATCGCGCTCCCAGATCACCGCGTATTCGAGCCCGTATGACAGCCGCCCGAGCGTGCCGAGCGGCACCGGCCCGGACGGCGTGGGCATCGCTAGCGACGCGAGCGCCGATGGGTCGACACGCTCGTTGCGGGGCGCGCGCAAGTCTACCCCGATCAGCTTGTCGCGCTCGCGATATTGCGTGACAGTGTAGCCGGACAGCGACATCTGTAGGAAGCTAGCAATATCCTGCGACGATACGCCTAACTCGCGGGCCTTGGCCTGATCGACCGCCAAATGCACCGAGCGCTGCCCAGGCTCGTCCCAGTCGAATTGAACGTTGCGCGTGCGAGCGTCGTCCTGCATCACTGAGGCGACCTGCGTGGCGATTGCGCGTACCGTCGCGATGTCGTCGCCGCTGACGCGGAATTGCACCGGATAGCCGATCGGCGGGCCATTTTCTAGTCGGGACAGCCGCGTGCGAACACCACTGAAGTCGGTCGCGAGCTTGTCGTCGAGGAAGCGCGCGAGCGCGTCACGATCCTGGATGGACTTTGCGGTGACGACGAACTGCGCGAAGTTGGGCAGTTGCAGTTGCTGGTCCAGCGGCAGGTAAAAGCGCGGCGCGCCGCTGCCCACGAAGCTGATCGCATGGTCGATCTCCGGCCGCCCTTTGAGTAGTGCCTCGATGCGCTGCGTCTCCCGCAACGTCGCGTCGAATGATGCGCTTTCGGTCAGCCGCACGTCGATCAACAACTCCGGCCGGTCTGAACTCGGGAAGAACTGCTGCGCGACCAGACCGAAGCCGCCGAGCGCGACCACGAAAAGGACGAGCGTCACGGCCAGCACGGCGAAGCGGCGCTTGACGCACCAGGTGATCCATACGCGCAGGCGCGCGTAAAAGCGCGTGTCGTAAATATCATGCTCGTGCTCGGGCCCATTCCGTTGCTGGTGTCCGTGTACTTGCTCCTGCTCCTGTTCGTCTGCGTGCCCCCGCACTTCGGGAACAGCGGGCCGCTTGCGCTCGGGCAGCAGGTGATAGCCGAGCAGCGGGATCACGATCACCGCGGCGAGCCACGATAACAGCAACGCAATGGCTGATACCTCAAAGATCGAGCGGGTGTATTCGCCGGTGGCGGACTTGGCCAACGCGATCGGCAGGAAACCGGACACGGTTACCAGCGTGCCAGTGAGCATTGGAAACGCGGTGCTGGTGTACGCGAATGCAGCGGCTTTCGCGCGGCTCCAGCCTTGTTCGAGCTTGACGGCCATCATCTCGACCGCAATGATCGCATCATCAACCAGCAGGCCGAGGGCGAGCACCAGCGTGCCAAGCGACACCTTATGTAGCCCGATATTGAACACGCCCATCACCAGCGCGGTCACGGCCAGCACGATCGGGATCGAGATGACCACGACCATCCCGGTGCGCAGCCCGAGCGATACGAGGCTGACCACCAGCACGATGCCGACCGCTTCGGCGACGGCCTCCATAAAGTCGTCCACGGAATGCGACACGGCGTGCGGCATGCTGGAGACCTCGGTCAGCGCCACCCCGGCAGGCAACTGCGTGCGCAACTGCACGACGCGCGCGTCCAGCGCCTTGCCGAGCTTGATCACGTCGCCGTCTGGCTGCATCGTCACGCCGATGCCGAGCACCGGGCGGCCGTTGAAGCGCATCTGCGTGAGCGGCGGATCATCGTAGTCGCGGCGGATCGTGGCGATGTCGCCCAGCCGGAACGAACGGTTGTTGATGCGCACCAGCGTATCGGCGAGCGCGTCAACATGATCGTATTGGCCGCTCGGCCGCACGAATACGCGATCATCGGCGGTGGTCAGCACGCCGGCCGCCGCAACGGCGTTTTGCGTGTTGATCGCATGGGCGAGTTGTTGGGGGCTGATGCTGAGCCGGGACAACTGTGCGTTCGAAATCTCGATATAGATATGCTGGTTCGGATCGCCGAAGTAATCGACTTTTGCGACGCCGGGCACGCGCAGCAACTCGCCGCGCAGCTGGTCCGCATAGTCGTGCAGCTGTGCGGCGGAAAACCCGTCGCCCTCCAGCGCATAGATGTTTGTGTAGACGTCGCCGAACTCGTCGTTGAAAAATGGTCCCTGCACGCCGGGCGGCAAGGTGTAGGCGATGTCGCCGATCTTCTTGCGGACCTGGTACCACGTGTCCGGCACGGCCGAGGCCGGGGCTGAATCCTTGATCGCGAAGAACAGCAGCGACTCACCAGGGCGCGAGTAGCTGCGCAGGAAGTCAAGCTTTGGAGTTTCTTGCAGCTTGCGTGCGATCCGGTCTGTGATTTGCTGCTGGACCTGTTGGGCATCGGCGCCGGGCCACCTTGTCTGGATCACCATCACCTTGAAGGTGAACGGTGGATCTTCCGATTGCGACAGATTCCGGTACGACAGAATGCCGGCAAGTGTCACCAGCACCAGCACGAAGACTACCAATGCCTGGTGCCGCAGTGTCCAGGCGGACAGATTGAAGCGTCCTTCGTCGTACGAATGACCGGGCGGTTGGTATTGAGTGCCGGTCATAGCGAGAAATCCTCCGGATGCAGCGGCGCGACGGGCTTGACCTGCTCGCCCGCGCTGACCGTGTGCACGCCGCGTAGCACGACGCGCTCGCCGTCGGTCAGTCCGGCGCTGATCACCACGGTGCGCTCGGTGTAGTGCGACACTGTGACCGGACGCAGTTCCAGCGTGCCCACGTCCTGTTTGCGCGCGTCGCGCGACTGGCCGGTGTCGCGCGACGCGGCATTGGCACGAATCACCCATACCGCGGGGCGTTCATTTTGATGGAACAGTGCGGTGGCGGGCAGGACGATGTCATGGTTGACCGCACGCGCAGCGTCCGGCTGGAAGGCCACGCGGGCGGTCATGCCTAGGCGCACCGTGTCGGCGCTGCCGCGGGGCAGCGCGAGCGTAAGCTTAGCGCGATAGGTCCGGCTGGCCGGATCGGCGGACGGCGCCAACTCGCGCAGCGTTGCGGTGAACGTCTGCCCAGGCAACGCAGTAAGCGTGACGCTGGCCTTCGCGCCGGGACCGATGAAGGCCAGTGTGCGCTCCGGCAGATCGCAGATCACGTCCAGCGCGTCAGACCACGCAAGTTGGTAGACCGCTTGTCCGGCCGACAGGTTCTGTCCAGTGTCGGCCAGTTCCTGCGTGATCACCCCCGCGTGGTCGGCGGCGAGCGTGGTGTAGCCGAGCTGATCCTTCGCCAGCGCGGCTTGCTGAGCGGCGGCGTCGCGCTGCGCGAGGGCCGCGGCATGATTGTCCTCGGTTTGCTCGAGTTGTAGCTTGCTGATCAGGTTTGACTGCGCCTGCGCGCGGTCGCGCTCGAGTTGCTGTCGGGCGAACCGCAGTCGGTGCTCGGCCGCGCCCAACTGTGCGGCGGCGCTCGCGGCGTTCTTGCGCGCATCGGCGGGATCGAGTTGCGCGATGATCTGACCGGCGCGCACGGCCTGGCCCAGATGGACCCGGCGCTCGATCAGTTTGCCGCTGACGCGAAACGACAGCGGCGTCGAGAATCGCGCGGCCACTTCGCCGGGAACGGTTGTCACGGCAGCGGCGCCGGCTGTGGCGCTGTGCACAGTGGCCGCCACCACCGGTCGAGCCGGCACGTCGGGGGCGACACGGTCGCGGCACGCGTTGAGCAGCACGAGCGCGCCCAGCGCGCTGGCGACGGCGGTACTGCACGGCGCCAGGCGCGCGCGACGACGCGGGGCGGAATGCAGCAAGACGAGAGCTTTCACGGCAACTCCGGCGAGAGGCGGCGGACGCAATGAGCCGATGCGTCGCCCGGACACGCCTCTGATGCGCGTGGCACCGCACCCGCCCGCTGAATACTAGGTCGCATTTTAATGCACTGTTGTATCTGAATGCAAAGGCGTATTTACGTGGTCGATGGTGATACCATATGTCCATGTCGACGTCTCGTGCCCGCCACCGTACCCGGCTCACGCGAGAGCAAAGCCGGGAGCAGACGCGTCAGCGCCTGATGGACGCTGCGCAGACGCTTTTCGTGAAGAAAGGATTCGATGCGTCCAGCGTCGAGGATGTCGCTGCGGCAGCCGGCTACACGCGCGGGGCGTTTTATTCGAATTTCAAAGACAAGGCGGAGTTGCTGCTGGCGTTGCTTAAGCGCGATCACGGCCATATCCAGCAGGCGTTGCAGCGCATTTTTGATCTGCAGGGTAGCGCGCAGGGCATTGAGGCGCAGATCCTGACGTACTATAGTACGCTGTACCGCAAGAACAAGTGTTTCCTGGTGTGGATGCAGGCGCGGTTGCTGGCCACGCGCGACGCGAAGTTTCGCGCGCGGCTCAATGCGCTGTCGCAACAGACTCGCGCAGACATCGCGCATTTCATCGAGGCGTTCTCCGCGCGCCAGGGCGTCAGGCCGATCGTGCCGGCCGCGCAGCTCGCGCTTGGCCTGATGGCGCTGTGCGACGGCATCCAACTCTTCCATGAGTCGGATCCGTACGTGACCAACAAAATAACAGAGAACGTGCTGGCGGCGTTCTTTGGTGCGGCGGCGTTCAACCGTCGGGCGGCGGGGCCCCGCTGAGCGCCGCCGCGCGCATCCGCTAGGCGGACAGGCCGGGACCCGCCGCACTGCTGAGCCAGCGCGTGACCGACTGCGGATCCGGGTAGTCACGCTCGGGCAGTGCCTGCAGCGCGAGCAGCACGTCGTTGCTGGCGCCCGCCGAGTAGGCGGCGGCCACCAGCGCGTCGCGTGTGGCCGGGTAGCGCACATCGCGCAGTGTTTGGCTGATTTGCTGATCGATCGGGGCGGTGGCGCTCATTCGTCAGGTCTCCAGGCGCGGCAACAGGCGGGCGGCAGGCGCATTGGCGATGCCTGCAACCTGCGTGCCCGCGTTCCGCGAGGGCACGCGTCGTGCTGCGCGCCGCCATGCGGTCAACGGACCGCGTCGAATAGTGTCCACGGCTGGGACGCGCGATCGCGCATGTAACCGTTGAGCCAATTCCACTGTGGATGGCGACGCATAAACGCTTGTGCGTCGAACGGCCGGCCGCATGGGTGACCCCAGCGCGCCCACAATTCGAGCTGTATCGCCATGTTGCTGTCTACCACCTTGCCGTCGTTGGCGCCCCAAGGATTGAACGGACCATGATCAGCGCCGCCAAAGCGTGCGTCGTCCAGTTCCAGGTGGCCGCAGAGGGTGCGCGAACTCGGATGATCGTCGCGGTCGAGGTACACATCGTAATGGTCGGCGATCATTTCCTTGGCCAGTTCGGCATCGATTTGGCCGCGGTGCTTTTCCAACAGTTGCATCCAGCGCAGCCGGCGCGCACCATTGCGCCGCACGTCGTTGTAATCATCCCCCTCGCTGATGCATTCCTGGTTGCGGATCTTCAGGTCGTTGGCCGTATTGAAGCCGCTGTAAAAGCCGTCCTTGGTGATCTCGAACCCGGAATAATGCAGCCCGAGCTCATAGCGCGCGATTTCGCCGGTTTTGGTGTCGCCGAGCAGCCAGCTATTCACGTAGCCGCCATTGTTGTCGATCGCAAAGCGCTCGCACCACGAACCGATGCTATCTGCGTACTGCGTCGCCTTGCGCGAGCGGTAGAACTCCGGCGAGCCGCAGGTGTTGTAGCCGACAAAATTGGAGATCGTCGTCTCGGTCACCATCAGGCCCGCTGACGTAATCCAGAAGTCCGTTAGGCTGGAGATGCAGCCGGGCAGCCCCTGCATTAGGATCCGGTTGCCCTCCTCGGGCACGATATCGAAGATCACGTTGAACGCATCGCCGGCCGCATAGCGGTCCCATGAGTTGTGTGCCATCACGATGCGACCATCGCGCGTGGCGCTGCCGGTTGCAATGAACGCACTGCAATGATGGCCGAGGCGTCCGCGCCATGGCTTGCCGGCGAGCTGCGGCCGTGTTTGGCTAACATGCGCGGGCCACCAGCTTTGCAGCAGATCCATGTAGCCGTTCCAGGCGAGCACCTGTTCGTAGGGCACCTGCGCGCCATCGGCAATGCCGCGCATCTCGGCGGTGAACTCGTCATCGACACGGTCGGTGAACTGGTCGATTGCGGCGTTCACGAAGGTGTCGAACTCCTCGCCAGTGTCCCACTTGGCCAGGTATTGCGCGGTGCGGATCGCGCTGTTGATCTCGCGGGCAAGCAATTGGCCGTGTTGCAGGCCGCGCTCGTACGGCGCACCCTCGATATGCACAAAGATCCAGCCGGCCTGGTCGCGCCGTAGTGCAGGAGTTGATTGTTCGAACATGTCGCACCCTCCGAATCCATTGTAGTGAATCCGTTGCGCTTTGCCATCGCGGCGACGCGCCGCACGCGGCGCCACTTAGTTGCTGGCATTCATCCGGAAGTATGCCTGCAGCAGCGAGGTCTTGTAGACCACGCCCAGCAATTTAGGCGCCTGCGTCGATGCGACGACGGGCAGCCGCTCGCCTTGGAAGGCGAGAAAGTGCTGCAACGCGGCGGCAAGCGGCAGGTCTGGCGTCAGCGCGGCAAAATCTCGGCGCAGGTAGTCGCGCGCGCGGCGCTCGCGCGGACCGTGCTTGTCGAGCAGATCGGAGGTGATGTCCTTTAACGCGACCACGCCCTGGAACCAGCCGGCGGCGTCGACGATATAGATGTACTTGACTGGATATTCGAGAAATACTCGCGTCATGTCCGGTATGCTCGCGTCCAGACCAAGGATAGTGTCGGCTGGGCGCACGAGTTCGCGCATCTGCGTAGCCTTCAGGCGCAGCCGGTCACGCCGTTGGCGGTTGCGCCGCAGCGTGACCTCGTACATTGAGGTCTCAGCCAGGGCTCGCGCGATGAAATAGGCGATTACGCTGGCCAGCATCAACGGCAGCACGACCTGGTAGCTGAGCGTCATCTCGAAGATCATCAGGATCGCCATCAACGGCGCATGGGTTGCTGCTGCGAGGAAAGCCCCCATCCCGACGACTGCATACGCGAACGGCGCCGACGTGGCGAGCGGCAAGTGCGCATGGGCCGCGAGTCCGTAGATTGCGCCGAGCACCGCGCCAACGAACAGCGTCGGCGTGAAAATACCGCCGACCGCGCCTGAGCCGACTGTCGCGCAGGTCGCCGCCACCTTGAACACCAGTACTGCGACGAGCGCTTGCCAGGTCCACGGCTGGTGCAGGATGGCGTTCACCACGCTATAGCCGTTGCCCCACACTTGCGGTGCCTGGATTGATAAGGCGCCCACCAGTGCGCCGCCCAGTGCGAGCCGCCAGGGCAGGGGCGCCACCCATCGGCCGAGCAGCCGGCGCGATGCGTCTAGCAGGAGCAGGAACGCCGGCGCGAGCACCCCGCATAGGATGCCGAGTCCGACGAACCACAGCACTTCGAGGCCGGAGATGGCCGGAAAGGGCGGCATCTCGTAGGGCGCCTGGTAGCCGGACAATGCGCGCATCGTGACATTGGCGACCACGGATGACACGATGATCGGCCCGAAGCTCTCCATCGCGATCGAGCCCAGCACGATTTCGGTGACGAACAGCGCGCCGGCGATCGGGGCACTGTACGCGGACGTGATGCCGGCCGCGGCGCCGCACGCCACCAGCAAGCGCAGACGTTCGGGGGCAATGTGCATCAGGCGGCCGAGCAGCGACGCACTGAGCGCGGCAAGCTGCACCATCGAGCCTTCGCGGCCGATCGAGCCACCGGAGGCGATCGTGACCAGCGACGAGCCGCTGCGCCATAGGCTTTGCCGCACGGGCACTACCCCTTCGCCAATGGTAATCGCTTCCATATAGTCGGCATGGCCCTTGCCGTCCTCGTCGCGTTGGGCCGCCAGCAGTAGCATGCCGGCCACGGCGCCGCCGACGCTGGGCAGCGCGAGTCGCGCGTACCACGGCAGGTCGCGCGCGATCTCCACCAGTGCGCTCGCATCGGGGGCGACGAGCGATTCCAGCCAGTCGATGCCGAGGCGGAACACGACGGTGGCGGCCGCACCGACCAAGCCGGCGAGGGTAGCCCACAGCAGCATCGTATGCTCGTCGGACAGCCTGAACAGGCGTTGCGCGCGGGCGCACAGCTTGAGCAAGGAGGCTAGCACGGCGCAGTGACGATGGGTTAACGGGCGTCCAATTCTGCGTAGTGCCGGAACACGCACGACTCATTGTGCGGGATGCGGCGAGGCGACGCCAGGTACGCGGCGATGCGCGGCCGAGCGCGCACCGCTTCATGTAGCGCCGTGAGCTTCGGATACTGTGCCGCGAAGCGAGCGGTGGCACGCGGAAACGCGTAGCGCAGTCCATCGATGAGTTGGAACATCGATAGGTCTGCGTAGCTCAATGCCGCGCCGGCCAGATGCGCGCATCCCGCGGGGTTCTGTTCGAGCACACGCTCGAAATAGTGCATGAACTTCGGTATCCGGTTGGCGATGAAATCGGCGGCGCGCTGACGGGCGGCGTCGCGCTGCTGCTCGAAATACAGCGTGTTGGCGATCGGGTGGTGCGTGTCGTGTGCCTCGGTCACCATGTCGGCAATCGTCAGCTGCAGTCCGTGGATCCAGTGGCGCAGCGCTTCATCGGCGGGTGCCAAGCCGAGCCGGGGCCCCAGGTACAGCAGGATGTTAGCGGTCTGCGCGACGAGTGTTGTGCCGTCGCGCAGGAATGGGGGAGCGAACGGGATGCAGGGCTCGTTTTGGCTTTGCAGGATCGACATCATCGCGTCGATGCCGTGCTCCGTACCCTGCGGATTCGCGTCCTCGCGGCGACCGGACGGCGGCAGGCGCGCGACGTCGAGATAATCCGCGCCCGCCTCTTCGAGCGCTAGGCGGACGAATTCACCGCGGCCCTGCAGGCCCGGCCAGTAGTACAGTTCGTAGCTCATCATTACAGTCCTGGAACAGCGTGGCAACAGACAGCGGCCGCTGGAAGCCGGTGACCCGGCGCCCAACGGTCGCTGCACCCGCGCGACGCCGCAAGCCGGGCCGCGCCTGCCGTCACGATACCATTGACTGCTGAACTGCTGCGCTAGCCGAGCCAGCGCTCGATGCCGAGCGTCAGCGCGTAACCCCCGGCGATCAGCCAGAGCTGCAGCAACGCACCGGCGATCAGCGCGCGCGGCCCGGCCTCGCGAATCTGCGCGATCCGAGTTTCGATCCCGAGGGCGGTCATCGCCATCGTCAGCGCGAAGGTGTCCAGGCTATTGAGGATGTGTGACGCGTGCGACGGGATCACGTGCAGCGAGTTCACTAGCACCAGCACGAGAAAGCCGAGCGCGAACCACGGCACGGGCAACTTGCCGCGCCGCGTGCTACTGCCGGCCGGCTGCGCATCGCGCGCGGCACGGGCGATGAAGCCGGCGACCACGAAAATCGCCGGCACCAGCAGCATTACACGGGTCATCTTGACGATCGTCGCCACGTGTACCGTTTGCGCGTTGATCGCGCTGGCAGCGCCGACCACCTGCGCCACCTCGTGGATGGTGCCGCCGAAGTATAGGCCGAGTCCGGTCGCGTCCAGGTGAAGCCATCCGGCATTGGCCATTAGCGGATAGACGAACATCGACAGCGTGCCAAACAGCACCACCGTGCCGACCGCCATCGCACTCTTGTGCGGCTTGGATTGCAACGTGGACTCGAACGCGACGACTGCCGCCGCGCCGCAAATTGCGCTGCCCGCGGCCGTGAGCAGCGCGGTGTCCCGGTCCAGCTTTAGCCATCGGGTTCCGACCCACCAGCCGATAGCCAGCGTTGCAGCGACGACCACAACGGACATCGCCAGCCCGGCCAGCCCGACTTGCGCGATTTCCTGCAGACTGACACGTAGCCCAAAGAAGGCGACCGCGATGCGCAGCAGCTTGCGCGCGGAGAAGTTCACACCGGCGGCCCAACTGTCTGGCATGGCAACGCGCAATGCGTTGCCGTACACCGCACCGCACGCGATGCCCACGATCAGCGGGCTCATGCCGAGCCCGGCGATGGGCGGCCACGCGGCCAATTGGGTGACCGCGAAGGCGAACAGCGCGACGAACAGCACGCCGTTGAGCAGCCCGCGACGTGACGCTGCGACAGCGCCCGCTGGCGTGCCCCGCGACGGCGGGGAAGACTCGGAAATTAGGATGGACATGGCGTTCAAGTGACAGATGACCTCGATAATCCCATCCTAAATTGGATATATCGATATGAAAAATCGTCATTTAGAATGTAAAGTATCGGCTTATCTGATAGTTTGAGCGCATGACCCCTGATCAACTTTTGACTTTTGCCGCCGTCGCGGAACATCAGAACATTAGCCGGGCGGCCGAAGCGGTGCATTTGTCGCAACCCGCGGTGTCTGGACAGCTGCGGCTGCTGCAAGAGGAATTCGGCGAGCCGTTGTACGTGCGCGACGGCCGCGGCGTGCGGCTCACGGACGCCGGCCGGCAACTGGCCGTCCATGCCGCGCGGCTGCGCGACACATGGCGACAGGCGCATGCGCTGCGCGACGCGTTGCGAGGCCTGGAGCGTGGCACGTTGTGCATCGGTGCTAGTACGACGCCAGCCAGCTATCTACTGCCGTATCTGGTCGCGGAATTTCACCGGGCCCATCCCGATATCGAGATCCGCACCACCTATGGCAATACGAGCGATGTTTGTCATGCGTTGCAGGGGTTGGATATCGCGCTGATTGAAGGCGGTGTGCCCGCCGAGCTACCGGCCGACACGCGCGTGCATCCGTGGCACGACGACGAGATTGTCGCGATCGTGCCAGCCGGTCACCCGTTGGCCACTGATCGAGCCGCACCGTTGTCGCGGATCAGCCAGTTTCCGCTGATCTGGCGTGAGTCCGGCTCCGGCGTGCGGCACGAGGTCGAGCGCGCATTCGCGCGGGCCGGCGCGCTTGCGCGGGTCGCGTTGGAGCTGGCCGGCGTCGAGGGAGTGAAGGAGGCGGTGCGCGCCGGCATGGGCGTGGGCTTCGTGTCAGCGATGGCGATGCGGCATGAGGACGCGCGTCTGACCAGCGTGTCGCTGGCGCCGCAACCGCTGACGCGGCGTTTCTCGATCCTGGTCATGCACGGTTCGGCGGCATCGCGCGCGGCGCTCAAGTTCCTGGCCATTTGCGGCATCGATTAGGGAGCGTCTTCGTGCCGTGATGTGCAAGGCCCGTACGGATCATTCCAGCATCAATCAGCGCTGACCTCGCGCCTTTCCGATGCGAAATTGGAACCGGTTCCAGAATTGGCTCCAAAACGCACTTCACCGCCTCCTACTGCGCGAGATGCCGGCATGCCTGTGCCACGCGGGGCACCGACGGTGAGCTGTGATGGTGCGTGCGTCAACACAGCGGCGCTGACGGTCCTCCTACGCCACCGCCCAGCCGCGCCGAATCAGCGCCGCGCACAGGAACCGATAGGGCGGCTCACCGCAGCGCACCAGTGGTGGCACGACCCATGGCGCGAGACGGTGAGCGAGCACAGCGCACCCCATGCCGAGCAGCATGCCGCAGCCGACATCCAGCGGGAAGTGGATGCCCGCATAGATGCGGGCCCAGCCGACCATCAACCCGGCCAATGCCAGGGCCGCTCCGGCCACCCGGGTGCCGGCGTGCAGCAGTAGGCTGCAGGCGACTGAGAAAGCGAGCGTAGTATGGTCGCTGGGCAGCGATGCGTCATCGACGTGGGCAATCCATGCGTGTCCCAGGCCGATCGCGAACGGCCGTGGGTGGGGCCACATTGCACCGATGATCTGGGCGATCCCAAGGCCGAGCGCGGCGGCCAGCGCGGCTTCGACGAAATGGCCGCGGCATGCTTGCGGGCGGCCGGCGGCACCGGCGGGGGGCTCGGCGTTTGTCAGGCGCACGCGACTCGGCACGCGCAACCAGCCGGCGACGAGCGTCGCCGGCATGGCCCAGATCAGCGCATTCGCGCAAAATGACATCAATGCGTGCATTGCCGGCGACGGCGCGCTCGCGTTGAGCAGCAGGAACAGCGTTTGATTCAAAGATTCCATTGATAGGTGCGGCACGATTTCAGAAATGACAAGCATCTGAGGATATCGCAACCACCTTAACGTGCGCTTAGGGCCGCGGCCACGGCAAGCTTGGCGCGGCGGCGAGCTTCACAGGGCTGAAGCCATCCCGACTTGCATGCGTGGCTGATTGTGATAGCCTCGGCACTCTTTCAAAGCCCCACGTCCATGGCCCGTCCGCCTTTTCTCTTTAACGATCCGCTGCGCGAGCACCTTGCCCGGGTCATCAGCGACCTGCTGCCGGAAACCGCTCACTTCACCGATACGCAGACCGAGGGCGGTCATCCGGCGCTGCGCATCGATTGGACAGTCTCGCCCTTTTCGCGGCGGCACTCGAAGGTCACGCTCGACGTGGTGTTCGTCGATTCGAGCCTGGCGCGCTATGCGGCCGCACCGCTCAACGAGCGCGCGCGGGCCGAAGCCGTGCTGCGCGCCTATGTAGAGGCGGTGATCGGTTCGATGGAAGAGCAGTATGCGCTGGGCAAGGAGACCGAGCCGGTGTCCGAGGTCGAGCTTGGGCGCGAGTTCGCATAACGCGCGCCGCATGAGCGTCACGCTTATCGACGAGGTGTCGGAAGTCGTCGTCATATCGTCGTGACGGCTCGTCATAACACGCTGTTTTGTGTCTCGGATCCGAACGGCACGGTGTCTACACTGAGCGCATCGCTACGACGTTCAGTAGACACAGGACGAAAATCGCGCTTGTCGGCGCTGGCTTGATCGGCCATACCATTGCACGGTTGTTGCAATTCACCGAGGATGACGAACTCAATATGGGACAGTCGGAGCGGAAACTCATCCCGGCGTAAACGGCGGCCTGCCGGCAGCGGGGGTGGCGGGCTCAGCGGGATGGGCTGGCGCGAGGAGCCGATCCCGCAGCGCACGCCGGTCCGCGTCGCATGGTGCACTATTGTCGAAAATCAGCAGTTGGGGGTAGTCGGCAGGATCGGGCTCGAAACGTCGCTGACGGTAGGTTTCCCAATGCGCGAGCTTGTACGCGTCATTGACGTTCGCGCGCCGCACGATGCGCTCGTGCGCGATATGTTCCGGCACGCTGACCCAGACCCAGCGCACGTCGACGTGCGCTGGCACGCGCAGCCAGCCGCGATCGAAGATCCGCCGGTTGCGTACCTCCCGTGACAGGGGGCCGACGACGATTGCGCTGATGCCCAGCGACACGTTTTCGCGTGCGGTGTCGAGCAGCCCCTGGTATTCAGGGTCACGCAATGTCTGAAGATAGACCGGGCTGTCGCGGTCGTTTGGGTCGTGCGTGAGCGCTTGCATCGCGACTGCGCTGTAGCGGCCGTACAGCGTGTCCTTGTCGAGCAGGCACAGCGGCTCGCGCGTGGCGTCGAGCAACGCCGAGACCAGTTGCTTGGCCAGCGTGGTCTTGCCCGCGCCGGCGTGCCCGCAAAAGAAAAGCAATCGTGTCATCGTAGCGGCCGCCCGCAGCCCGCCCGGTGCAGCGCAATCGGCGCATGCGCGGGGCGGCTCATGCGGATCAGTCGTGCCAACGACAGGCACGACCGTCCAGCGAGTCGGACCGCATCCGTGCCAGGTTCCTTTCGTTTTCCAGCCACATCGCGTTGATCACGCCGAAGCCCAGCGCCACGCCGATACCCAGTATCCAGCAGAAGTACCACATTGCAGTTTTCTCCATTGGGTTGGATGCTGCCGCGCCGGCCGGCCGCAGCGGGACACAACCGTGCCCGATGGAGTAATGATGACCGCGCACGCGTGCGTACGCAAGCATCACGATGCACGATGCGTAGGGCAGTGGGCGGCGTTAACCGTTCGCGGTGGTCGACGGCGCCGCTTGCGGCACGTGGCTTGTCGAGGGAATCAGCAACACCGGTAGCTGCGCGAGCCGCAGCGTCTGTTCCGCCACGCTGCCCAGCAACAGTCGGCGCACGCCGCGCCGTCCATGGGTACCGAGCACGAGCAGGTCCGCGTTGAACGCCTGCGCCGCCTGCACGATACACTCGGCAATCCCTTCAAAGGACGATGTCGTCAATATCTGCGGTGTGCCGGTGATGCCTCGAGCACGCATCGCGTCAGCCGCCTCGTCGATTACGCGTTGGCCTTCCTCAGTCTGCGCGCGCATGACGATTGACGGGTCGTAGCCGGGCACCGAATAGTAGAGCGGGACGTCGTCGACGACGAAGACTGGCTGGAGCTGCGCGCCCTCGGACGCTGCAAGATCGAGCGCGGCGTTGAATGCATGACGCGAGGTGTGGCTGCCGTCGATGGCCACGAGGATGCGATGGTACATGCTGGCGTTCTCCTGGTGTGATGGACCATTCGTGCGCCCGGGCGTGCGCGCGCACTCATGCATTATCGCCGCAAAGGGGAGTGCGCAGCGTGTGCCGCTCCCGTCCACGGGCCTGCCCGCCTCGTCGTGCGCTGCCTGTTGTTGCAGTGCGCGGCATGGGCGCGCATCGCACCGGAGCATGGGCGCGCCGCTCACGCGGCATACGCGGCCGTGGGACGATGTTGGCCGCGACGCGGTAGACTTGCATCCAAAGCCCCTATGGCGGTGCGAATGATCGAGGTTACGATGCAGCAACAACATTTTGACGAGGCCAGCGAATGCGCGGCGCACATTGCCAGCGCGACGCTGCCGACCCACTATGGGACTTTTGCGTCCCACGTGTTTCGCGTCAGGGGCGACGGCACGGAGCACTTGGCACTGGTCATGGGGGAGGTGCGCGCGCGCGAGGCGGTGCTCACACGGCTGCATTCGGAGTGCCTGACCGGCGACGTGCTCGGCTCGTTCCGCTGCGATTGCGGCGAGCAGTTGGACGCGGCGCTGCGCCACATCGCGGCCGAGGCGGCAGGCGTACTGCTGTACCTGCGCGGACACGAAGGACGCGGCATCGGATTGTCGAACAAGATTCTCGCGTACGCACTGCAGGAGCAGGGCCGCGACACGGTCGATGCAAACCGAGACCTCGGGCTGCCCGACGATGCGCGCGAATACGATTCAGCTGCCAGCATCCTGCGCTGGCTCGGGGTGTCGTCGGTACGATTGATGAGCAACAATCCGGACAAGTTTGACACGCTACGGCGCCATGGCATTCCCGTGCATGACCGCGTCGACCTCGCCATCCCGATGCGCGAGGAAAACGAACGCTATATCTGGACCAAGCGCAAGCGCTTTGGCCACTATTTCAGCGAGAACGAATAGGATACGTGCCAGGTCTGCGAGCACCTATCTGTCAACGTTGGCCGGCACCTCGAACGAAGTTCTCGCCGGCGTTGGAAAACCGCAGGCCGAGTGCGTGTTAGAAGCGGCATCTGTCGCTGGAATAATGCTTGATTTCGTGGTGTGATCGGCTATGATGTACATACCATGTGCATGTACATAGGGAGTGAAATGGCAGCGGCTACCGAGCGCATTGTCGTGCAGGTAACGACGGTTCAAAAGCGTGCGATTGCGCAAACGGCCAAGCGTCTCGGATTAAACGTGAGCGAGCTGATGCGTCAAGCGGCGCAGGGCTTCACCCCGACCGCAGACGAGGCAGAAATCCTTGCATTGGTCGAACACGTGAATGCGTCCACGAAGGAAGCGAATGATGCACTCGATGACGCTCTGTCATTTGTCGCGGAGTCGAACAAGCGTATCGAGGCGATGACGGGGAGCAAGCAGTAATGGGGGCGACCGACAAGGTCTGGGACGTGCTCACAACCTTTATCAAGATGAACGACAAGGTTGTGTTGCTTGCCGGTACAGTCAAAGAGCAGCAGGCGAAGATCGAGAGCCTGACCGAGCGTGTGATTCGCCTGGAGGCGACGCTGGAGCTGTTGTTGCGCGCAGGCGCAGATAACAAGAAGCTGCCGTGCTCGTAAGCAAGGAAACAAAGTAGGAGAATCGTTGTCTGGACCGGCACGCCGTGACTACGCTTGACGAGGTTTGCGCACTGTCGAATCCCGGCTCGCTGCTGTCGCCACACGCCCACGTGGCGGCCTCATATGACTTGAAGGTGACCGGCAAGCCGGCACATGGCTACCAGCCATTGTCGGCGGTAAGCCGGATCCGCAATGCAAATGCGGCGCCCTTCACGATCGACTATCGCCAGCAAACGCATTTGCATGTAGTTAACGGCATGGGCGTCACGCTCGGCGACTCGATTATTGGATTGAGCGCGCTTGACGCAATCCGACGCCTGCATCCGTCGTTGTCGGTGACGATTTATCGGCCCGCCCATGCGCCGGATTACGTGAAGCAACTGTATGCATTGGCGGCACCCCGCTTCGGCGACGTGATCGACTTGCCGGTGCCGCTCGACTCAATTCCAGCCACCGAACTTGCCATCGACGTTGGTAACCATCTTTTCTGGCCCGGCTTTGCGACCCTGCCGATGATTGATTTTTTCCTGTTCGCGCTCGGCATGGCGCCCCACACCGTGCCCGCGCGGTACAAGGCGAACGATTGGCTTACCACGCTGACATTACCGGCTCCCGGCGGGGTGTGGTGTGCACGTGGCTACACGTTGCTTTGTCCGGAGGCGAGCACGCCGGTGCGCAGTATCCCGGCCGTCGTGCGCGTGTCGATCGTCGATGAGATGTGGCGCACCTTCGGCTTGCCGGTGCTGGGCTTTGGCGCGCTGGAGCACGATCACTATACGGATATTGCCGTGCTGTCGCCCGATACGGCGAGCTTTCTGAGCTGGATTGCCCATGCCCGCCACGTGGTGACCTCCGACACGGCCGCGGTACACGTGGCGGCAGGCTTTAGCGTGCCAAGTACCGCGTATTTCACGACGATCGCACCGGCGCTGCGCGTGCGTGACTATCCACACTGCAAGGCGCTCGCGCTGGACGTGCCGGAATTGGATGGAGTGCAAGTGAGCGAGCGGGCCGCCGACTTGCGTCGGGTCGAGCGTGCGTACCACGAATGGTATGCGGCCCGCGGCAACTGGTTAGCAACCCGTGATCGCGCGCCGGGGCAGCTGCTGTTGAGCCAACCGGAGCAGGGCCAACTGGAACCGGGCCAATCGGAACTGGCCCTGCCGGAATTGACGCCTATCGGGCTGGGCTAAGCGGCGCTGAGTCCGCCCACGCTGAGCGTAACCTGCGCCGGCTCGCTCAGCCGACCCGTCGATCGTGCAATTAGCGCCTCAGAAGCGCACCCCGACGCCGATGCCCACCACTAGCGGGTCGATCTTCAACGAGCCAAGCTGCGTGTCACCGATCGATGCGCTGGTGCGCATCCAGATCTTTTTGATGTCGGCGTTGACGAAAATGCTCTGGGTCACTTGCACGTCCACGCCAGCCTGCAGCGCCGGGCCGAAACTGGAGTGCTTGATTGACACCGGTGTGCCGCCCGCATGCAGCCCATCGTTATAGAAATAAGTGTAGTTCAACCCGGCGCCCACATACGGGCGGATCTTGCCGGCCGGATTGAAGTGATATTGCAACAACAACGTGGGCGGCAGCACGTTGACACCACCCAATGCGCCGATGTTGGACGTGACCTGGTGCCGCGATGTCCCAAGGATCAACTCGATGCCGATATTGCGTGTTGCCATGTACGTGAAATCGAGTTCCGGAACGATCGCATTGTTGACCCCGGTGCCGAGTTGGCCGAGCGTGCCGCCGGCCGACACGTCGGGCTGAATGCTAATCGCACGCACGCGGGCCAGGATATCACCTTGCTCGGCATGGACGGGCGCCGCGAATACGACGGGCGTTGCAAGCAGCATGCCGGCTGCGATACGGAAAAGTGCGTTCATGGTGTAGTCTTCTTGTGCGATGTTGTGAGTGGGTCATGCATATTGTCGAACGGACGTTCACGCCCTGTATTGACGTGAGTCAATACCCATGCTCGCGCCGGGTAAGATCCGAGCGACGCGCTCGTCGTACAATGGCACGCCACGCCCACGCCGGCGCGATGACCGTGCTCAGTTTTTTTCTGTGATTGCCGCCACGAATGCCTGGACGAGTGCGGATGCATTGCTCCGATACAGCATCGCAACGACAGTGGTATTGCCGGTGCCGGCCAGCCGAATGAAGCGCACGCCTGCTGGCGCGATTAAGCGCATGCTTTCTGCGACCAGTGATACGCCGAAACCCGCTTCGATCAGACTCAGTTGCGTCGTCTTGCGTGATGTCACGCGAGCCGAACGCGGAAAGTAGCCGTTTTTCATGCACAATTCTGCGACACGAAAACTCAGCCCTCCTCGTTCATGATGCGGCAGTGACACGAACGGCTCCTCGCGTAGCTCGGCAATCGAGACTGCTTCGCGTACCGCAAGCGGATGCGTGGCGCCGACGGCGAGCATCAGTGGCTCAGAATAAAGCTCGTCAGCACGCACACCGGGAAATTCCAGATGAACAGGCAGTCGTACAAAGCCGACATCGTTCACGCCTTGCTCGATACTCGCCATCTGTTCTTCTGACGGCATTTGGGACACCTGCGCTGAAACGTGCTCGTTGGCGTCAAGATAGCGTCGAACGCGTTCTAGTAAGGGTCCAGCGAATGGCACCGAGCTTGAATGGACCAGGCGGATTATGCCTTGCTCGCCACGATTCGCATGACGCGTCTGTACAAGCGTTTCATTGAGGTTGAACAGTACACGCTTTGCGCCATCATACAGCGCCTTCCCAGCCCGGGTCAGCTCGATCCGACGCGCACCGCGCACGAGTAGCTGCACTTGTGCCGTTGCCTCTAGTTCCTTGATCTGCCTGCTCAATGCGGATTGCGCGATGAAAAGCCGCTCGGCGGCAAGACTGTAGCTGCCCGCCTCGACGATTTCCACAAAGTAACGCAGTTGCCGTAGCGACATCATTTTCATGCCTTATTGAGATAGCACGTTGCCAAAATGATATTGGTTGGCCAAAAATTAGCGCGATATATTGCCTGCGGATTTGGCGGTTAGGTTAAATAATTGGGCTGATAAATAAGGGTCATAACATGTTCCGTAATGGCTTTCCCTACTCCGAGTGATCGATGCGGAACACCGAAATAGCAATAAATCAAGGGGCCACAATTGATATTCGATCTGACTGTAACGCATTTGTTCATCGTATGGTTAGGGATCGCATTAGCGTATGTCGTGTTCGGCATGACTGGGTTTGGCACTGCGCTGGTGGCTAGTCCGCTGTTGGCCCAGTTCATACCGGTATCGCATATTGTCCCGCTGCTCGCATTGCTGGATTTTTGTGCGGCCACCACGAATGTGGTGCGAGACGGCAGAAAAGCCGAGCACGGCGAATTGAAGCGACTGGTTCCTTTGATGGTTGCCGGCAGCGGAATCGGTGCGGTGATCTTGTTGGTGACGAAACCGGATCTGCTGTTGCTGCTGCTTGGGACTTTTGTGATCGGTTACGCAGCATACTCGTTAAGTGGCTATCGGCCAATGACACAATTGAGTTCATGGTCGTCGGTGCCTTTCGGCCTCGTTGGTGGCATCTTTAGCGCGTTATTTGGCAGTGGCGGTTTTATTTATGCGATTTATCTGCAGGGACGGCTTGAAAACAAGGAGCATATCCGCATCACGCAAACCACGTTGATTGGATTGTCGACGCTTACCAGGCTGGTGATGTTCCTGGTGGCCGGCGTCTACGCCAACCGCAGTCTGCTGCTGCTCGCGGTGCTGCTCGCGCCAGGCATGCTGGCCGGCGTGTGGATAGGACGCCGCATTACGCTGAAGCTCTCGCGTGAGCAGTTCGTCAAGCTGGTGAATAGCGTCATCCTCGTATCCGGCGTGTTTTTGTTGGTGCGGTATTTTTCGTCAATTTCATAGGTCATACCCGGTAGGATCGGGCGGTTCCATGGCGCTGTAGGCAGTCGCGGTTAGATTCAACGTTACCAGGAGTATCCATGACTCAAAGCACATCCGCAGCATTGAAGCTGGAAGCTGCTGAGAAGGACGAAATGTTGACGGCTGACGAGTATCTCGCCAGTCTCGACGACGGCCGTGAAGTGTTCATCTATGGTGAAAAAATTCGATCCGTCACGCAGCACGTGGCATTTCGCAACAGTGCGAGATCCATCGCTCGGTTGTACGATGCGCTGCATGCACCGGCGTCCCGAGACACCATGACGACACTGGATCCGTCCGGTTATCGCACGCATCGCTATTTCACCCCAGCGCGTTCGGCCGACGACTTGCTGCGGGCCCGCGCCGCAATCGCCCACTGGTCGCGGCTATCGTACGGCTTCATGGGGCGTACGCCCGACTACAAGGCGGGTTTTACCGCAACGTTGCTGTCCGATCCTGACTTCTATGATCCGTTCCGCGACAATGCGATCCGCTGGTATCACGAGACGGCGCGCAAGGTGCTGTTCATGAATCATGTCCTGGTGAATCCACCGGTGGGCCGGGCCAAGGCGATTGACAGCATGCGTGACATCTATCTACATGTGGAGAAGGAGCGTGACGACGGTATTGTCGTGCGCGGCGCCAAGATGGTGGCGACCAGCGCGGCGATATCGAATGCTACGTTCGTGGCACAAAACAGTGCAACGCAGTACCAGCAGGGTCGGGAGGAGGATTTTGCGCTGTGCTTTATCTTGCCGATGAGCACGCCAAACTTGAAGATTATTTGTCGGCGCTCATACGAAGCGTCTTCGTTGAGTCCGTTTGACAATCCATTGTCCAGCCGTTTTGACGAGAATGATTCGGTGCTGATTTTTGATGGTGTGTTCGTGCCATGGGAAAATGTGTTGATCTACCGGAACATACCGAAGGCGCGCAGTTTCTATTCGGCCTCGGGATTCCTGAATCGTTATCCGTTGCAATCCGGCACGCGGCTCGCGGTCAAATTGGATTTCCTATGCGGCGCGTTGATTAAGCTGCTCGAATCGAACGGCAGCTACGAATTCAGGGGAGTGCGTACGAAGGTGGCCGATGTGGTCGGCTGGCGCAACGCGATGTGGGCGATGACCGAAGCGATGTGCATTGCGCCGGAAAAGCGCAGCGACGGCTCTGTCGTACCGCGGCTCGAAGTGGCGGCGACAGTGCGGCACTTCGGCGCGCAGGTGATGACCCACATCAAGCCGATTTTCGACACGATCCTCGGTGGCTCGCTGATCATGCAGGTGGCCAGCTTCGCGGACATGCGCAATCCAGAACTGCGTGGACTCATCGATACGTACTATCAAGGCACCGATTCGAGCGCACAGGAGCGGCTCAAGCTTGTGAAGTTGCTGTGGGACGCGATCGGTAGCGAGTTTGGCGGCCGGCACGAGCTGTACGAGTACAACTATGCGGGTAACCATGAGCAGGTACGGCTGGACATGCTGAACCATTCCACCGCATGTGGCGCGATCGACCAATGCAAGTCGATCGTCGAGCAGTGTCTTGCCGATTACGACATCGATGGCTGGCGCAATCCGTCATGGCAGTTTGACGGCCAGCGTGAAGCCTACCCGTTTGCGTGATGAGGTTAACAATGATCTATTCTGGGAAGTGGGACCGGGATGCGCTCGACTACCGGGCGCTGCGCGACCAATGGCACGTGGTCGCCCACTCAGACGAGGTGGCACGCGATATGCCGCTCGCTGTGCGCTTGTTGGGCGAGGACTTGGTGCTGTGGCGGGACCATGCCGGCATCAACGCGTGGCTCGATTATTGCGGTCATCGTGGCGCGCGGCTTTCGCTGGGCTGTGTGCGCGATGGGGAAATTGAGTGCCCTTATCATGGATGGCGTTATGCGTCGTCGGGACAATGCACGAAGGTGCCGGCGCATCCGGACCAAACGCCGCCCGCGCAGCGGCTTGTTCGCGTGTACCGTGTAACCGAACGCTACGGGCTAGTCTGGGTCTGTGTCGGACAACCGGCAGCCGACGTGCCGCCGTTCCCCGAATGGGATGACGCGAGCTTCCGCAAGGTGTATGCGGGACCTTACCGCTATCGGGCAAACGCATTGCGCTCAGTGGAAAATTTCCTCGATGCTTCGCATTTTCCATTCGTGCACGCGAATCTGAACGGCGATCCAAATTGTCCCGATAAAATTGAGGGCTACGAAGTTAAAATGACGGAAAACGGCCTCGAAACATCGGAAATCGAGGTATTTCAGCCGTATGGCGATCACCGTGGGATCCCGGTTACCGCTCGCTATATCTATCACGCTTTTCGGCCCACGACTGCCTATTTCTCGAAGAAGACCGGCGTTACTGAACGCTTTTGCACGTTTTTGAACGCGACGCCCGTTGACGAGGACGAGTGCGTGATACAGCTTATTGTGGCGATTAACTTCGGTGAAGACTTGAGCGACGCACAAATCCTCCAGCGCCAGGACCGGGTGTTTGAACAAGATCGCCACATCGTCGAATCGCAGCGTCCCTATCGGCTACCACTGGACTTGCGCGAAGAGATGCATGTGCGCAGCGACCGCCTTGCGGTGGAGTATCGACGCTGGTTGCGTGCGCTGGGTGAGGCCGCAACAGCGGACTGCGGTGTGCGCCAATCTGCTGGCGTGCAGCAGCATACCAGGAGTGAGCATTCAAAGGAGTCGTATCATGCATAAGCAGACGCTGGACGCATTGTCCATGCTCGAGCATTGTGAGTCCAATGCCCGTACGTATGCGCGCTCGATAACTCGCGTCCTCACGCGAGCAGAGCTTGCGACAGTCTACGATAGTGAGGGCCGTCAATATTTGGACTGCCTCGCGTGCGCCGGCGCGCTGCCGTTGGGTCACAATCACCCTTACGTCATGGAGCGGGTCAGCCAGTTTCTCGCATCGGGTCACATCCTGCAGGCACTGGACATTGCGACGCCGGCGAAGATCGAATTTGTCGAAGCGTTATATCGCGTATTGCCGCCGCAGTTTGCCAACGACGCCAAGCTTCAGTTTTGTGGGCCGACCGGCTCGGACGCGGTCGAGGCGGCGATCAAGCTATTCAAGACGGTCACGGGCCGGCGGTCGGTACTGGCGTTTCATGGCGCGTATCACGGCATGACGATGGGCGCGTTGAGTTTGATGGGCAACCGGGGACCGAAGGAAAGCGTAGCCGGGGCGATGGCGGAAGTACATTTTTTGCCTTATCCGAATGCCTATCGATGCCCGTTCGGCGTTGGCGGTGCACAAAGCGATACGTTGTCGTTGGCGTATATCCGCCATCTTCTTGAGGATCCGGAGAGCGGCATCACGAAGCCAGCGCTGATCCTGCTGGAAGCGGTGCAGGGCGAGGGCGGCTGCATTCCGGCCAGTGCCGACTGGTTGACCGGATTGTCCGAGCTGGCGCTGCGTCATCAGATTCCGCTTGTCATCGATGAGGTGCAGACCGGCTTCGGTCGTACCGGCACGATGTTCGCGCATGAGGTGGCTGGCATCATACCCGACGCGATCGTCATGTCTAAGGCAGTGGGCGGCGGTTTTCCACTGTCCGTGCTCGCCTATCGGCGCTGCTACGACGGTTGGCGACCCGGTGCCCATGCGGGGACGTTTCGCGGCAACCAGATCGCACTGGTCGCGGGTGCAGCCACACTCGAATTTCTACGCTCGCACGGCATCGCGCAGCAGGCAGCTGAGCGCGGGGCCAGGCTGCGCTCCGGCCTTGAATCGTTGCAACGGCGCTACGCGTGTATCGGCGACGTGCGTGGCCGAAGCCTGATGCTCGGCGTCGAGATCGTTGATCCGCACGGTCCGCCGGATGCGCGTGGATTGCCGCCAGCGGACGGTGAACTGGCGCGGCGCATCAAGCATGCTTGCCTGGACGAAGGCTTGATCATTGAGACGGGAGGACGTCACGGTGCGGTGCTGCGGCTGCTGCCGCCGCTGGTCATTACAGAGGCTGAAACGGACGAAATACTCGCTCGTCTCGAACGAGCGTTGTCGACGGTGGCCAGCGCGGTGGATGCGCCGTTGCTTACCCCCGCCGGTATCGGCCGCAACGCTCACATTTCTGTATCGGAGACCTTATGAAAGCAGGACACGACGCCGCCACGGCGCTTGAACCTTGCGTTCACGATGTGATTGGAATCGGCTTTGGTCCCGCCAACATTGCGCTTGCCGTAGCGATCGAGGAGTTGACCGACGGCCTCGACGTTTTGTTTCTCGAAAAGCGCGATGCGGCGTGCTGGCAGCAGGGCATGCTGCTGGAGGAGTCGGACATCCAAAACCATCCACTGCGCGATCTGGTCACGCCGCGCAATCCACGCAGTCGCTATTCATTTACCAATTTCCTGTTCGAGAACGGGCGATTATTCGAGCATTTGAATCTCGGGCTATCGTTTCCATTGCGGATCGAATATGCGCAGTACGTGCAGTGGGTGGCCGGCTTCTTCGCGCATCAAGTCAATTATGGCGTGGACGTGACGAGCATCGAGCCGGTCATCGACGCGCTCTCTGGACTGCTGGATGGCTATGTGGTGCGCGATTGCACTGGCCGCACATGGCGGGCTCGCTCGGTCGTCGTCGCGCCAGGGCGTACGCCGAACGTGCCGATGCAGTTCGCCGGCTTTGACGATCCGCGCATTGTCCACTTAAATGACTATCTTTTTGCGCTGCGACGAGCGTGTGACGGCGGCCGCAAGCCGCGAATCGCGGTCATTGGCGGTAGCCAGAGCGCAGTTGAGATTTTGCTGCACGCGTACGGTACCGGCTCGTGCGCGTCGGTTGTTGGCATCACGCGTAACTTTGCGTTCCGGCAGAAGGACACGAGTCCGTTTTCCGACGAGGTTTATTTTCCTGAATTTGTCAAAACATTCTTTTGTGCGGACCAGGCAACGCGCAATCGGTTGCGCGCGGAACTGATGCCGACCAATTATGCTTCGGCGGACAAGGACGTACTCGATGCGCTGTACGTCAAGCGCTACGTGAACCGAATATTGGGACGTGACGGTCTGGCGATACGGACCAATACGTACGTCGATGCTGTGACAGTCACAGAAGATGGGATTCGTCTGGCGCTCGTCAACTCGGTGAGCGGTGAGCATGTGCTCGACTGCTTCGACCTGGTTGTCCTGGCAACGGGCTTTCTTGATATTGGCGACGGTCCGAGGTACGAGCCCTATCCACCGCTGCTGCGGCAGCTGGCGCCGCTGCTCGATTTGAGCCGCGGGCACCTGGAGGTGTCGTTCGACTACCGCGTGCATTTCTCGTGTGCAGTGGCGCCGGACGCACCGCTGTATTTAAACGGGTTATGCGAGTCATCACACGGCATGGGGGACTCCGGCTCGTTCAGTCTGCTAGCGTTGCGCTCCGAGGCCATTGCGCGGTCGCTCTACGCGCAGCTGTCGCGCCCCGCGGCACGCGCCGGCTCGAATGCAGTCGTGTCTTCTGCCACGGCCACTGCGGCCATCCATGATACGGACAAAAATGGAACTTCTAGCGAATCGACCCGTTTCGTTTCATTATGATGCGTTCCGCTTTACTGATCCGGAGCGGATCGACGCGATCATCGACAGTTTTCCGCTCGCGTTGATTGTCAGTACGGACGCGGAGCTATCTCACGCGAGCCATATCCCGCTTTTCCGCGAGCGCCAGTCGCGCAATCTATTCGGTCATGTCGATGCGGCAAACCCTCAGTTCTGTGGTGTCAAAACGACACGTGCGCGTATTGTGTTCACCGGACCCGATAGTTATATTCCGCCCGAAGCATACGTGACACGGCAACTTCCGACGTGGAACTACGTGGCCGTCCATCTGGTGGGCTCTGTGCATGTTGTGACCGACCTGGCGCAGAAGATCGACGTGCTGCGCGAGACGGCGGCCCGCTTGCAGCCCGACGATGCGCGATGGCAGTTCGACGCGAATGATGAACGGGTGGCGCGGTTCGCACCGGGCGTGCTCGCGTTGCGCGTGCACGTCGAGCATGAGGAGGCGCGCATCAAGCTTTCGCAGGACAAGGGCTTAGAGGACCAGTATGCGGCGCTCGACTGCCTGTTGTCCACGCGCGCGCGTAGTCTGCGGCCGCTGCTGGAGACATTTCTGCTGCCATGGGAAGGGGCCGCGCATGCTCGATGACGCGCAGGTCGTAGCCTCGCTTCGCGGCAGCGGAATCGATCCGGACGCAAGCCAGCGTCGGGCGATCGAAGCGTTATGCATGCTGCTCGTGGCACCGGGTCGGCGCTGGTTGGTTGGGCTGCACCGGTTGCATGGCGTGTATTGTCATGGTCTACCCGGACGAGGCAAGAGCATGGTCGTCGATGCGGTTTTTCAGCTTGCGCCAGGATCGAAGCGGCGGATTCATTTTCATGAGTTTTTGCGGGACATCAATTGCAGGCTTGTGAAGGCGCCGCGCAGTAGCGATCGGCTCGCGGACGTCGCGAAGGCTTGGCTGCACGGCGTCGATCTGCTGTGCTTTGATGAATTTCACGTGCATGACATCGCTGATGCGTTTCTCATTGGGCGCTTTCTGACGACCGCCATCGCCGAGGGCGTGCGTATCGTGCTCACATCGAACTACGCGCCGGACGATCTGCTGCCGAACCGGGAATACCATGCGCGTTTCGCACCGACGATCGATATGATTAAGCGTCATTTCACGATCGTGCACTTCGATGGACCGCGCGATTACCGGTTCAGTGATGGGGATACCGCGCAGCCCCGGTTCTTCTCACCGCTTGCGCTTGCTTGCGAGCCGTTGCGCGCCATTTTTGTCGCTCGGGAAGGCGAAGCTGCGCTGCAACCTGGCGTTGTGGAGTTGGCTGGTCGGTCGTTGTCGGTGAGCGCCGCGGGTGAGTCAACGGTGTGGGTGGATTTCGACGTGCTTTGCGTGGCGCAGCGTTCGCATGTCGATTACCTGGCGATGGCTGATCGCTGGCAATGGGTCATCATCGACAACGTCCACGCAACGGCACTGGAAAATCCCGATACATTGCAGCGTCTGGTGTGGTTGATCGACATCCTGTACGACCGCAAGTGCGGCGTCTGTATCGCATCGGACATTGCGATCAGCGACGCGCTTGATGGTCTCGAAGGTGCGCATGATTTATCGAGGACAGTCAGCCGCCTTGCCGAGATGCAGTCTCGTGCCTACGCTTGTTTTACCGAAAATCCACCTATTATTGTTCAGGAAAACTGATCATGCCCATCATCAAAATCGAAGAGCAGCGGCCTCGCACAGCGGACGAGAAGGCCCGGCTCGTTGACTTGCTGTTTAGCGTGCTTCGACAAACACTGGGTGTCAACCCGAACGAGTTGCAAGCGAGATATCAGACGTTTGAACCAGAGGATTTTTATCCGCCGACGGGTGCCGGCGAGTATCTAGGGATCGAGATCACGCTGTTCGCCGGACGCTCGCTCGATGTCAAGCGCCGGCTTTACGAACGCGTTGTCGCGGAAGTTGCGCAGGCGCGCCAGGTTAATCCATCCCGCATCCTCGTTCTATTGCGTGAAGAGCCGCTCGACAACTGGGGGTTACACGGCGGGCATGCCGCCACGGACCTGAAGTTCGATTACGCGATTGCGATATGAAATGCGATGAACCCGGCTCGGCGGGTTCCGACGCCGGATCGACGCACGTGCCGGCAGGCGCTTTCCCATCGGCCGGTATTGCGTTCTGGTGCCAAGGCACCGGCCTTGTCATATCCGCCGTCGATCGACGACAGCTTGCCTCCCCGACGTTATGGCGCATGCTGGAGGCAGCGCGGCGATCGCATCAAGGTGCTGCTTGCGCGGCGGACGCCCCCGGCCCTGAAGGCGGTGACGAGCATGTGTCTGATGAGTAGCCGGTGAGGTCGCGCGATCCATGACCATGTTCGGGCGGTCGTGACGGTAAGTCCACATCCAGTCGGTCGCGAAACGCTGCACGTGGTCCAAGTCTTTCCAGTGGTACAACGACAGCCATTCGTACCGCGCGCTCCGGTTGAATCGCTCGACATACGCATTGTGCTGAGGTTTGCCCGGCTTGATGTAGCCAAGTCTGATGCCATACTGCCGGGCCCATTCGGTGATCGCCGTGCTCAGGTATTTGGGCCGTTGTCACACCGAATCGCTTTCGGCCTGCCACGCTAGCTGATGATCTGCCGCAGCGCATGGATCACCCACTGCGACGGCGCCGAGAAGTCGATCTCGATGTCGAGCGCTTCGCGGTTGAAATCGTCGATCACGTTGAACAGCTGGAGCGCCACCGCGAATAGTGACGGCTGTAGTATTAAGTCGATTTTTGCGGCCCGCTGGGCTTGAGCAGCAATGTGAGCGGAATGCAGGCCGCCAGGGTAAGGCTGAGCAGATAGAGCGTCTGCGAATAGGTGATCACGATCGCCTGCTGCTGGATCTGTGAACTGAGTTGGCCCAGCGCCTGCAAGTGGGAATAAGCCGCGTCGCCAGTGCGGTGAGCCAGTTCCAGCACCGAACTGGTGTTGACCGATTCGCGAATCATCGCGACGCCGATGGCATCGCCGGTTTCGTCTCGCGACACGGCGGTTATCGAGGCTTGATTCAGCGGCATCATCGCGAGCATCTGGACTGTGCCGCGAAGCAGTTACGACCCGTGAAATCGGGCCTGACGCTTTGCGCGGTCAGGCCGATGTCGAGTATGCAACGACATCAAGTATCCCGTCGAGTTCCAGGTGCCTTCGGTGCCGGCCGCGCCGAATTCCCCTGAATTTGCGGCGGCGCAAAGTTCGTGATTGAAATGTCCAGCGCCGCCATCAGTGCGCCGAGCACGCCCGCCGTGACGGCGATCCAGTCGATCGTCGCGTGGGCCCGATATTCTCGGAGCACCAGAATACCGGGACTCGCTCCGTGATTTGCGTGTATAGTGGCCGATGTCCCCTGCCGAGGAGCAACTATGTCGACACCGCTGCGACTTCTATACAAGGGGTTCGAGCTTCGTCCGCTCGTTTTCGCGCGCCAATTCAGCCGTTTCGACGGTCACTCGCGCTATGCTGAAGGTTATGATGTTGCCGTGCGCATCTGCCGTCTGGGAACAGACGGCGCCGTGGGCGCGGGCCGCGTGTTCAAGGTCGACCAGGAACATGTGTTTGCCGATTTCGGCGTGGCCCGACGTGCTGCCTGTCAGCAAGGACAGGACATCATCGACGGCAAGGTGGACGGCGCGTCGGTGATCGACATGTGAGCGGGCCAGCCGTTACTTGCTTTGGCTGATGTTTTGTACGAGCATGCGGCGCCTTGGGTTTCGCACAGGCGTGCGATACCTTTTTCTCCCATTGAACTTAAAGGAATGATTTGACCACTGTTATCCCGAAGCCTAATGAGCCCGTCGAGGTTGCACTCCGGCGTTTCCGCCGTTCGATTGAAAGCACTGGCTTGATCAAAGAGTTGCGTGCCCGCACGGCATATGAAAAGCCCACCGCAGAGCGCAAGCGGAAGAAGGCAGCCGCCGTGGCGAGATTGCGCAAGCAGATTCGCCGCTCCTTGCCGCCCCGGAAGTTGTATTGACCCTATCGCGTGCGGCGAGTCAGCCGCCCGGTGCGCGCATCCAATACAGCAGCAGCGACAGCGACACCAGGGAGCCCATCGTGGACAGCAGGATCGTCTGCGCCGTCACGGCGGCTTCGCGGCGGTAAAACTCGGCTAGCATGTACGGCCCTGTGCCGGTGGGCAACGCGGCGAGCAGCACGGCGACGTCGGCCAGCGGCGTGGCGAGAGCGAATACGTGGACTGCCAGCCACCATGCAAGCATTGGTTGCACGAGTAGCTTGACGCCGGTAAACACGAGCGCCGAGCGGGTAGCTCCGGTTGCTGGTCGGGGCTCGGCCAGGAACAACCCGAGGCTCACGAGCGCGCATGGACTGGCCGCGCCGCCTAGCAGTTTCGTGAACGCGGTCAGGCCGGGCGGCAGCGCGATCGCGGCACCGGAGACGAGCGCGCCGACGACAGGTGCCATGGTTAGCGGATTTTTCACGAGTGACCACGCCACCTTCGCCGCGAGCTTGCGCGGCGCGCGTTCATTTTGCACGCCGATTTCTATTAGCACGATCGCAAAGGTAAACAGTACGCAGGTGACGATGACCGTAGCGATCGTGGTCGGCGCAAGGCCAGCATGGCCGAACGCGAGCAGGACAAGGGGGAAGCCGAGATAGCCGGTGTTCGGATAAGACGCGGCGATCGCGTCAACGCTGGCGTCTGCCAACTGTCGCCCCGCCATCAACCGCGCAGCCAACACGATGGCGAACACCGCGGTGCAGCTGACAGAGAACGTGGCGACCAGCGCCGGGTTAGTCAGCTGCGCCCAGTCCGAATGGGCGGTGATGTCGAAAAGCAGCGCTGGCAGCGCGAGCCGTACAACAAAGCGGTTCAATTCGGACGCGGCCGTCGGGCCAAGCAGTGCGCGCCGGCGACACACGAAGCCGGCAAAAATCAGTGCGAAGACGGGAAGCAGGATGCCGAGCGTCGATAACATCGCGAAGCCGTAAATTGAGTTGGGCTGGAAAGCCGGTCGCGACAGGTTAAGCGGTTACAACGATACAATCCAATTCAGAATGTGATGGTCGGCGATGCTTTTTGCATCGTGATCGACGTCAAGCCGCTTCGTTATTGGGTTGCGCTCGCGCAGCCCCCATTTCGCGCGGGTGGCCGCGCGACTGAACCGGCTCCCCCGGAGCCGGCAGTTGGGCGCGCTAGAGGCGGCGCTGGGTGTAGAGTGGATCGAGCGCTCGCCACACAACGTGACGCCAGCGGTGGCGTGAGAGCGCTTCTATACGGACCGGACGCAAAGGCCGTTCTCATCGCGCATGTGCCGCGCAATGCGCAATTCTACTGGTTCGGGGACGTGCCCGCGTCCGGCCCGCTCGGCTGCGTGGCCGTCGCGCGCGCATCGATTACGAAGTTGCGCTGTGGATTGGCCAACTCGATGCCCCGTTCCGCGAAACGACTCAAGATGCGCCGGTTGAATTCACGCTGAACCGGCCAGCGACGGGTATCGCGGCACGCGATCTGACCGACCAGCGTAATGCTCGCGCCATCGATTTGGTCGACGCCCCAGAAGCTGAAGTCGGACAAGATGCCATCCTTGAACTTGTCATCGTTGCGCAACTCGGCGCCGATATCGACCAGTGTCTGGATCGCGTACTGGACGTCTGCTCCTGCTGCGATCACTACCTTCACCGCGGCGTTGCCGATGCCGCGATTGGTGTTGTTGACCGTCGTGACAGAGCTGAATGGCACCGTGTACAGCGAGCCGTCGCCGCCGCGCAAACGTACAGTGCGGATCGACAAATACTCGACAGAGCCCGATACGCCCGCGACCGTCACCCAGTCGCCGACCTGCATCGCGTTTTCCATCAATAGGAAAATGCCGGTGATGAAGTCTTGCACCAGCTTTTGCGAGCCGAATCCGAGCGCGACGCCGAAGATGCTCGCGCCGGCCAGCAAGGGGCCCGTGTTGACGCCGATTTGGCTCAGCGCGGTGAGCCCGACGATCATCAGGATCGCGATGAACAGCGTGGTACGCAGCATCGGTAATAGCGTGCGCAGCCGCGCCGCCCGGATCACGTCGCCAGCCGCCGTCCACCGCTTGAGCCGCCGCTCGGCTCCTACGTTCGCGATCTCCCAGATCAACACTGCGACCAGCGCCGCAATCGCGATCGTCACCAGCGCCGAGCCAAGCCGGTTGCCGATTGGATTGTAGACAAGGAACGTGCCGACGTGCAGTCCCCATATCGACAGCAGCACCAACAAAGTTGCTACGCCGATCACCACGGACAAGGCTTGACGCAGCAGCGGATAATAGCGGTACGCACGTCGACGTCCGACGCTGGAAGTGCTGTTCTCCACGCCTTGTCCAAACACGCGTCCGAGCGCGCCGAACGCGACAATGGCGACGACGCGCGCGGCGAGCAGCACAGCGAGTGACAGCCCGCCCAGGTGTAACACCATCTCGTAGCCGTTGCGCACGTCGAGCGCCCAGACCAGCCACAGCGCGAGGATCACGAATACCGTCGAGCCTGCCCAGATGTCCGCCAGCCAGTGGCCCAGGTACGCCAGCGTTGGCCGTTTCGTGAAATAGCCACGGATCGTGCGCGCCACCGGCACCCGGCATTGTAGGATTGCGATCGCCGCCATGATGTGTACCGTTAGCGCCACCAGCTTGACCAGTGCCAACTGCGCTTCCTGCGTCATGCCGAGCCGGCCGGCAGCGCCAGCCAATGCTCCGCCGGTCCCTGCGACGATCACCATTCGAGTCATCCAGCCTTGCGCAAACGACGCCCAGCGATCCCGCAAAGGAAGTAGCCGCAGGTGTGGCGCGTTGGGCGCAAAAAAGAATGCGCATGCGAGCAACACCGCCCGTCCAATCACGTACGCGTCAACGACCACGCCCACCGCGCTTGCCGCTTGCGTGTGGGAATCGTCCAACACGGACAGCAGCATGGACGCACACAGCGCAAATGCGGTTAACGGCGCCGCGCCAAGCAACAAATGGACCAGCGCGCGGGGTAGCACTTGCAAGCGACTCCAATGATGTGCCGCATGCGATGCGGGCGCTCGCGGTGCGCCTGCGTCGCCGGGGCGGATGCGACTTTGGGGTGATGGAGTAGGCGGCTCATGCGGTGTGGCGTGATGAGCCGCCAGCGCGCTGCGTGAGCGCTGCACTGCCCTTCGCGCCAGCAGTTCAAGCATTAGTGACGGCACCAGCGCGGCAAACAGCAGTTCCAACAGCGCTAGCAACGCATGCCTACCCTGTGGGCTGGATAAATGCCACGCCCACCATTGACGCACGGACGGAAAGTCGAGCAATGCCGAGCTTGACAGGCGCACGCGCTGCCCGAAAGTGGAAGCGGATTGTGCGATGTGCCGCGATAACTGTGTCACCAGTCCATCCGCGTCGAGCGCCTTGGTCAGCGACCCAGCCGGACCACTGGCGGCCGACGGCACGCTCGCGGCTACGGTAGGGGGCGGCGAGGCCGGGCTTGCCAGCGTGCCTGCCGCGGCGATCGCCCGCAGCGTGTCCTCGAACTGAGCGCGGCGCCGAGGATCGTTCAATACTTGTAGAGCGGCATGCGCCTGCTCCGGCGTGAGCGCGACCACGGCGTTGCTTGCTGGCGTGCCAGATGACGGTGACGGAGCGGCGCTAGCCGCGGGGGCGGGCGCCGCGCTCACTCGCACTGCGACAGACAACGCGACGACCATCACCGCGAATACGATAGCAACCCAGGCAAGCCGACGGGCGGGTTGGCAAAGTGGCGGGCAAGAAAAAACGGGCATGGCAGTGATTCGAAAAGGCACAGATCGACTACGACAGCGTTCGCGCAGAGGAATTCAACCTCGACGCCACTTCAGACCAATGCAGCAACATGTCGATATCCTATTGCCGCGGTACGCTACGTTGCAACAGATGGTCGGACGCCCCAACAAAACCGGCGCCGATCAGCTAAGCATTTTCTGACATTCGAATCATCAAGTGATTTTCTCCTGTTTTCAAGCCGGGCCGGCTTTGGCAGATAAATGCTGGGCAAAATGGCGTCGGCTCGAGGGTCATCGTAGCCGGCGTGTTAGCTGCAATATCCAGCTGTTAAGTCATATCACCCTTGACGCAACTGTACACGTATTACACACGCGCAGCTCACGCAGCGTTATTAAATATAATTTAATTGGTCTCTATATAAATCGTGTAATATTTGTTTTAGTTAAGATTATTTTAGGTCGCTGGCGCATACAGAACGCGTTCATTTTGCGCATCAAACACCTTGGCTCAACAATAACAGCGCTACCATCACTGTAAGCGCTCCACCGATCCGCGTGGCAAGTTGCGCAAACGGCATCAATGGCAGACGGTTGGCCGCGGTGAGAATCGCCAAGTCCCCGACGCTGCCCATGCCACTATGACATGCGTTGACCAACGCGCTTTCAATCGCTGGCAGCCCCGTCCAACGTCCGACGAGAAAGCCGGTTGTCATCAGTACGAGCACCGTGACAAGCGCTGTGACAAGGTGCACTGGACTCAGAGCGGCAATGACTGCATCCCATGGCATCAATGTGATGCCAACGCCACATAGCAGTGGATAAGACACCGCACATGCGAAGAAGCGATAATTCCAGTGCGCGCCATGTTCGAGGTGAGTTGGCACGGCACCGAGTAGCTTAATCAAAACGGCGAACCCTAGCATGCCGATCGGTGCGGGCAAGCCCGTGAAATGTTGGATAACCAGGCCAGCAAAATACAAGCTGATGGCAATCGTTGCGGCCGCCGCAATGTGCTCAATGGGAACAGCCTTGCGGCATAACAGTGTAGTGTTATCCGCCGTCGTCAGCCAAGCTTGGGTGTCTTGGGACCAACTTCGGCTGACTCGATGCAGTATCGCGGCACCAGAGATGGCACCTAAATTACCTAGTACGATAGCCGGCACCACTTGCGCGAACAATTGGCCTTGTGGCTGTTGTAATAACGCGGCATAGCCGATTGTAAGAGGAATTGCACCTTCGCCGATTCCGCCGGCCATAATAGGTACAACAATGAAAAAGAATGTATCGTGCGCACTCAAGCCGAATCCAACGCCTGTTGCGGTGCCAGCCAATGCAGCCGTCACTGAACCGGCCACAACGGGGACGCAAAATCGCACAATGCCTTTGATCAATACTTGTCGATCCATACCCAGTAGGCAGCCCGCGATCACGAGTATGCAGAATAAATAGAGAATATTCGTTGCCGCCCACAGCTCGCGGATTGAAACAATCAAGTCTGTTGGCAACCATTGGTGATGAGTCAGACAAGAGGGTAATAATAGTGTCACAATCACCGGACCACCCATGTGACGCAGCACAGGCATCCGGGCGCCGATTTCAAAGCAAGTGAACCCGACAACTGCAAGCGCGGCGATAAGCACTGGTAATTCGCTCGGTAGCTTCTCAAGCGCAACAAGTGCACTTAAGCATGCGAGGATGAGCCCATACGCTGGCACTGGGATAATGCCAATATGTCGCTTCATCAGCCATTGCCAACACGCAGAGGCACAGAAGCCGCGAAAACGGAAAAGCAATACTTGACGAAGAAACTGCCGAGTCGAGCGAGCAGCAATAGGCGGCATAGCCATGGCTTGGCTCCTTGATCAGAATTTTGTATTGCCCCCTTCTCACGGGGACGCGAATCGATCGAGTTCGGCAAACTGAGCGCAAGAAACTGGCCTGGCCGAGGTACGGCCAGCCCTGGTCCGAGTGCAACGTTGGCCGTGTGCTTTCGATCGATCAATCGCTTGTTTAACATCTTCCCTACCATGTTGAACAACGGGGTTGCGAAGTTTCATAGATGAAGATTTTGCCGTTGTATAGGTCCAAGATCGGTGCAAAATACAGCTTCTGGCCTCCCATTTGCGTTTCTCACGTCGGTTACGTGCTTTGGGTTGAGACGTTGCACATTGAACTGTCGCTCAAGAAGGTTGAGCGTATTGTGACCTTTGTACGCTCGGTTTTTCTTCATTCGAACGCAGCTCTTTAAGCCTCAGTTCAGCCATTAGGCGCTGGATAGCCTTACGGTTGATTGCAATGCCATCTTGAAGGATCGTGGCTGTAATGCGCTGATACCCGTATCGCTATGCGCTCTCTATGGCGGTCTTGTTCACTTGGCCTCGAATTCAGGAGGGGGTTCGTGCAATCTTGGCGCTGCCGTTCCGCTGTTTGGCGGCCACCTGTCTTTTATCGGTATAGGTTTGATCAATGTAATGCTCGCAGGTCAGCTTTGCGCCCATGTCCTCGTCACAGTGACGATCGGATCAAGCGTCTGGATGCTAGCCGTCCTTGTGCTAAACGAGCTGATGATGGCGCTACAGGCTTTGGTGGCACAACTTAAAGGCGCGGGCCGACCCGCTGAAGTGGGACCACTTTCCTGCAAACGCTGTGGGGCAGCATTATGCTTAATCTGTTTTTGACGGCGCTTGAATGTTCCTTGAGATAATTTTTAATTCAATTAATTGAGGCGACAGCGGAACTGGTCCGGAATGCACGCAATTTTCTATATGCTATATGCTATATGCTATATGCTATATGCATTGCTTGGCCTGCGCTTGGTATTTTAGACGCTTGTCGATGACTATTTGAAGGGCTGTCAATGGCGCGGCAAACTTTCAAATTTAATTTAATTTGATTGGATTTGTGCTGGCAGGTCCAATTGGATACGTGTTAATGTATAGTGTATTTGGTTTGCCAACGCTTGGTGCAGTTGGCAATGGAATAACAGGTGGCATCATTGCTTGGGTACAAACGTTCACCTTTCTTGTTTATATTTATCGTAAGGGTTTTTATTTTGAGTTGAGGCGCCAAGTGGTCAGTGTAATGCCTAATCATCGAGCCTGAGGCGGGTGATCGTCGATACGACGGTGATGGAAAGGCAATTGCGCATCTCACCGATTTGCGCCTTCTTGAACGTTGCGGGGAGCATCTGGTGAAAGCCGCGGCCCGGCACGGGCTGAAGTTGCAGTAGGACTACAACCGCGAAGCGTCGCGTCTGGCGAGTCAGATCAGCCGCTATGCGCATGCGAAGCAATACAAGCGGAGGAAGGAAGCGCTTTGGACCTTGCATTCTGCATTCGCGTGTAATGCGTGACGTCGAGCGGCAACCTGGCGCCCGACGGCGCCGTCATCAAAACCGGTGCCGCCGATCCAAGGCTGCTCGTGCATACGGGGTCGGCCGTCGTATTCCGCGACTACAACGACATGGCCGCCCGTATCAATAGCGACGCGCTGTCCGTGGACGAGCACAGTGTGATCGTGCTTCAGCATGCGAAGCCGGTTGAGGCGCCGGGAATGCCTGGGTGGGGACAGTTGCCGTCAAGTTGATCCGTATCCGAAGATTCACTGACGCAGGTCGACCGAGCCGGGCACGCGGATCGCTTGAGCGCCCGGGATATATTCCGGAGTACGAGATGGCCCAATTCATCCAAGAATTCAAGCAGTTCGCGATCAAAGGCAACGTGATGGACCTGGCCGTTGGTGTGATCATCGGCGGCGCGTTCTCAACGATTGTCAATTCGGTGGTTAAGGATTTGATCATGCCAGTCATCGGCGCTGTGACGGGCGGGCTGGATTTTTCAAACAAGTTCATCCGTATCGGACACGTTCCTGCCACGTTCAGGGGCAATCCCGACTCGTACAAAGATCTGCAGGCGGCAGGCGTCGCGGTGTTTGGCTACGGGGCATTCATTACAGTGGTATTGAATTTTCTGATCCTGGCGGTGATCGTCTTCTTGCTCGTCAAGGCGGTGAACGAGTTGCGCAGGTTGGATGCGCATAAGGTTGAGCAGACGCCTGTCGCTCCTGCGCCGCCGCCCGAGGATATCCTACTGCTGCGTGAAATCCGTGATGCTCTAAAGCGTAGCGACGACGGCGGCGTCGATCGCACGTAGGGCGCTCGACGCTGTTGGCCTGGCTTAGTAGTAGTGGGCAGCCAGTCATCCCCGCTAACGGCGCGACAATCGACATCGGCACGAATACTGCTCTCCACCGCTGCCGTCGGCGACCTCGCCTTCGCGCTATTCAGCCTGGGCATCGTCGGCACGGGGTTGCTCGCGTTACCCGTGCTAGCGGGCTCGGCGGCATATGCGGTGGCGGGCACGCTGAGATGGCGCAACAGTCTGGCATTGGATGTCAGGCTCGCAAAGCCATTCTATGGGGTCATCGCTGTTGCGATACTGGTTGGGGTCGCGCCTGACGTTTACACGTTTCGATCCGATCAGGGCGCTGTACTGGAGCGCCGTAATCAACGACTTGACGGCCGTGCCAATCATGGCGCTGCTGCCAACGGTCCGCGACGCACGACTGCGCAGCGATCTGCAGGCCCAGTGCATCGTCCAAGGGAGCCCATGATCATTCAACCGCGCATGCGGGGCCGCTTTTGCGTCACCACGCATCCGGCAGGCTGGGCGGCCAACGTGCTTGAGTAAATCGACTACGTGACCCGGCACCGACTGCTCAGCAGTGGCCCGACGCGGACACTGGTGCTAAGCGCGTCGATCGGCTATGGCCTCGCTTCGCGCATCGTCGCCTCGTTCGGTGGGGTGCCGCCACCGTCGGCGTGTTTATGGAGCGGGCCGGCAGCACGGCGAAGTTGGGCACCGGGGGCTGGTACAACACCGCGGCGTTCGAACAGGCGGCGCGCGGCTACTACGCGCGCAGTATCAACGGCGATGTGTTCTACGATGCGCTCACGAAGCGCGTCATCCCCCTGTACGACATTGATGCCGACAAGAAGTGGGTCCGCGACACGGTGAGCAAGTGTGGCGACCCAGACCGGAATTGATTCGACCGTTGCCGTGATGGACTGGAAAACTGGCAAATGTGGATTGACGCACCCCTCGGCCAGGCATGTCCACGGTGCGAAGATGACCGTGTTCACGTACCTGAGCGCCTCCGTAACCTATAGGCGCGCGCTGCATGCCACAAGTCGCAGGGTGGCAGCCGCAGTCGCAAGGCGGGAGGGGGCGCGCACGGGGGCGGTCGCAGGGTGTCCGTCGCGGGCCGCGCGCTGCGAGCGGCAAGCCGGTACGGATATTGCGTCTGCCTCCGTGCTTGACGCGTCGCGTCGAACCGTGGCGTCCGGATTGGCGCTTTGAAACAGCATGGTGGCGGGTACAGTATCGATTGTGGGGGACCACGCCAACACCCGTGCCATTTCACTTCCAGGGCGATGTAGTTTTTCCGCAGTCTGGGACCACGAAGGTAGGGAGATGAACAACGGCTTGAATTCACGAGATACCGGCGTCGAGCACGCTCGCACGTCGGTTGCTGCTACGCTGCGCGACGCGGCCTGGCAGGGTAGCCACGCACGTGCGCCGCAGCCCGCCACGGTACGGCTCACAGTACGCGCATCGACAGGCGAGTTGCGGATCATTGCCGTATGGGCAGCGTTAGGCGCCTATGCCAGCCACGTTACGCAGAGTCGGATCCGCTGCAACCGCAAACTCGCCATCGACGTACTGGAACTGAACTTTCGCGACATACCAGATGCTGCGCTCACGGACATCGCAGCCTATCTGTCCGCGGCGCCGTGGGTACGGGACGCGCGCGTGCAATGGTGATGCCGACACACATCGGCTGCACAGCCGCGGCGGCGCGCGCCAACCCGATGATGGCGGGCCGTCCGCGGTGGCCCGAAGTGCACGCTGCTGACTGCGGCAACCGTGGGCTAATAGCTGGCCCCGGACGCCGGCCTGTCCGTGCTGCCCGTGCCGCCGGGCGTGGCCCCGGAATTGTCGGCGCGCTTACATCCTTCAATGCCAGTGGTCAGCGCGGCCATAAACGTGGCAAATAGCAGGTAGACAACGTGTCGTTTCATCGCGAGTTCTCCTTTGACGAGTGTCGCAACGAAAGCTGCAATATACGTACCCGGGTACTCACTCCACGAGCCCCAGGGCGCCGTGTTTCTTGGGCACCGTTGCCGCGGCGCGCGGCGATGGCGCCGGGCTTGCCGCGGGTGTATGCTGCCCGCTGGTCTGGTGTAATGTGTGTTGAAGCAGTATGAAGCTTGTGCAGCCCCATTCCCGATATGCGTCTCTGGACATGTTGCTGCGCGACGTACGCGCATGCCGTGTCTGTGATGCGCAGTTGCCGGCCGGCGCGCGGCCGGTGGTCAGGGCCAGCCGCGAGGCGCGTCTGTTGATCGTCGGCCAGGCGCCGGGGGCAAAAGTCCATGCGTCCGGGGTGCCATGGAACGACGCCAGCGGCAAGCGGTTGCGGGGCTGGCTCGACATGACCGAGGCCGAATTCTACGATGTATCTCGCGTCGCGATCATTCCGATGGGCTTCTGCTACCCGGGTCGGGGTGCGAGCGGGGACAACCCCCCGCGACCGGAATGCGCGCAATTGTGGCTTGAACAGCTACTGTCCCATTTGCCACGGATTGAGTTGACCCTGTTAGTTGGACAATATGCGCAGCGCCATTTCCTCGGCGCACGGCGTAAGTCGTCGCTGACCGAGACGGTCCGCGCGTGGGCCGAGTACGCCCCCTCGTATGTGCCGCTGCCGCATCCGTCGCCGCGCAACCAATTATGGCTTAAGCGCCACCCGTGGTTCGCCGAGCAAGTGCTGCCGATGCTCAAGCAGCGCATCGCGGCGTTGTTCGGCACGTCACCACGCTAGCGGACCGTGACGGGCGCCGCGTCGTTCGGTCATCGACGTCTGAAGCCAACTTCATGCCATCGTGGCACGCCTCGATGGCAATGCGGCGTATAGCGCCTGTCTGAGATGCGCCGCGGTCGCCGCGCCTTCGCGCCGGTATCAACGAGGTCGTGCCTCGCGGCCCCGGCGCGGATGCGGCATGAAGCGCAGCGGCGGACGGCGGAAACGCTGGCGACGCAGCTCTTCGTCGAAAAGCGCCAGTGACAGCTTGAGCAGGTCGCTGCGCCTGACCAGTCCGAGTAGCCGGCGAGAATGCGGATCGTCGACGACCGCCAGCCGCTCGAGCCGCAACGCCGCTTTGTTGGCATGGCTCGACCGAGCAGCGCCGATGCGAGCTGCCGGCAGTGGCGACGAACCGAGGATGTTCCAGGATGCCGCGCTGTGGCGTGCCGCGGTGATAATCCACAAGCGATGGAATGCAGAAAAGCGCATCATAGACGTTGCATGGTAGGCGGCGCTGTGCTCGCTGCGGCGCGATGGGCGTCGTGCGAGGCCGGTGCAGATCGGCCCAGCAGGCGATTGTGCCAGTGAACGCAAGATTTTGCAGTCCAACGTGCAAGGTCGCTCATGCAGGCCGCGCTGGCTAGGGCGCCGCGACCTGGTACGAACCGTGCATCTGCGCTGGCAATGCGCGATCAATAGAAAAACCGGATCGGACGAAGACTCGAAGGAGCACCGTTATGCCACGTCTTTTCTACTTACGCCGCGCGCCGCGCGGCTTCGGCGCCGAGGGCGAAAGCCATGTCCGCCGCAGCGGCGCAACTTCGGCGCGTCCGCCCGGCGTGTCGTACGCTCCTGTGCCCACGCCCGAAGCGTTCATGTTGCCACCGAACGACTGGGTACCGAACAACGACCGCCTGCCGGTGTTGCTATACCGCGCAGGACTCAGTCCATACGAGTACGACTTGGCGACGCGTTTCGAGGCCACCTTTGCCCGCTATGGCTGGCCACCGCGATGGCGTGACGGTATCTACGATTTCCCGCACTTTCACTCGACCGCACACGAGGCGCTGGGCATCGCGCAGGGCGTGGCCAGCGTCGAGTTGGGCGGCCCCGGCGCACGCAAGGTGCAACTGGAGCGCGGCGACGTGCTCGTGCTGCCAGCGGGCACAGCCCACTGCTGCCTGTCGGCCAGCGAGGATCTGGTGGTGGTCGGCGCTTATCCGGCCGGGCAGCAGTGGGACATCTGCCGAGGACCATTGTCGGATGCTGCGGTGCAGGCCATGCGCTCGCTGGCGGTGCCGAATAGTGATCCGTTGGGAGGGGTCCACGGCCCATTGACGCGTTTGTGGGGCACGAGATGACGCACTGACGCAACAGGAGTGAGCGATGAGCATACGGATCGTGCAGTTGGGATCGCCGCGCGCCGATGATGAGGGCTTGCGCATCGGCACGGTGCGCAGGCCGCCACGCGGCGTGCCCAAGGCCGAATTTGCCCGATGTAACTACTACGACGTGTGGTTGCCGATCTTGTCACCGGACGCAGACGGCGTGACGCAGGCGAAATCGGCGCGCAGTCAAACCGAATGGAACGCGTTTGCCCGTAGCTTTCGTGCCGCCATGAACAGTGGTGACGCTAGCAAGGTGCTGGACGTGCTCGCCGCGCTTTCCAAGTCGACAAATTTCTCGATCGGCTGCTATTGCGAGGACGAAAGCCGTTGCCACCGCAGCATTCTGCGCGAGCTGCTGAAGGTACGCGGCGCGCAGATTCGAACGTAAAGCGACGGCCGGCAGCGAACCCGCTCGCGGCCAAGTCCTCGGCACGTCGGATAAGGGCCACGTCGCAAGCGGGACACCTCACGCGCGGGATACATCACAACGTCTATGGCCCAGCCTTCGCCAACAGCCGTACCTCGCCCACGGCAAGTGGCTCGTGTATGCTGGCGTGCATGATCAAGCCATGTCCTATCGGCGTGCATGGCTGCTGCTCGACGAGTTGAATCAGTCGCTGAAGTCCCCGGCGACCGTTTCAGGGCACGGCGGACAACGGGGTGGAGGCTGCACGCTCACGGCGGTCGGCGAGCAGACCGTTCATCTGTATCAGGATATCGAAGTACAAGTGACGCTGCGCAAAATAGATTGATGCGCTGAAAATGTTTAGGCAGCCTAATTGAGGTGATGCATCCTGAAATTGTTTCGAAAAAACTAATTCAGTGTCTCAAAAATAGGCATTTACCCTAGTAATATTAATCTCTAGACTGCAACTGTCGTCTCAAGCAATTCGATGGGATACCTCAATAACAGTCCGGAGGTTCATGATAAGTCCATATTCTATGCTGCTGTGGCTGCTACGGTCCTCGCTGCGCCGATTACTTCCTTTGCTCAGTCGAATGCACCATTGAACCGAGCCCAAGTGCAGGCCGAGTTGGTCCAGCTCGAAAAGGCTGGCTATCAGCCGGGTTTCGCAAGCCCGTATTACCCGGCCGATATCCAGGCGGCAGAAGCTCGCCTGTCCGCACAGCAAACGTCGTCAGCCGGGGGCCTCGCGACTGGGGCTTCGAGCAGTGGTGCAGGCAATGCCGCCGTGCCGTCGCATGAACCGGCAAACGAGATCAACTTGGTCTACTTCGGCCAGTAAGCGGCCGAGCGCAACCGGCCGACGGTCCGCGCGCTTAATAACATTGATTGCAGTAACCTCCACCGTCCGGCGACGGGCGGCATGCCCAGGCACCCCGCCTGGGCTTTTTTTCCATCCGGCTTATCCTCGCGAAACGCGGTCGGGTTTTTTTGCATGCTACCAAGGCAGTTTGGGGCCACGACCGGTAGGAGCGGGATATCGTTGGACAGTCGCTTAATATAGCGTACGGTACATTGCTTGGTTCGCGCCCAAGGTACTGCCCAGCCCCGATTCGAGTAAGCCAGTTGCGCCCACGGATGCGTATGGCCCGCAAAACCATGGCCGGCCGGCATGGGCCGGGACCTGATCCGGATCGGATGATCGCGGGTCGGCACGTGATGTGGCGGGATATCGGTCATCACGAGGGCCGGGGTGTCGGCAAAGAGCATGGCACTGACAACGGCACAAACAAAATGAAATAATGGCGCAGTTTCGCAGCAATTTGGCTCGCTGATAAATGGTGTCATGATGGTGGCTGGGTGACGCTTATACCATACGCGGACACGCACCGGCACTGGCCGGCCGATTCATGCGTTGAGTGGCTGTTTTTTAGCTTCATCCGCCTGGATGCCTTCACTGTCGCGGCCCGCGCACTATGCTAGGGGGCGAGCGGCCCGGCCGTGCGCCCGTGCTGGTGAAAGCCCATGGCGTGCAAGCGGCATCGGGCCGCTCTTATTCCAGGAGATACGGTGACAACGTTCGCCACCCCAGATCTGTGCGATGCCCATGAAGACAGCTTGGCTACCGGCATGCTGCGTGTGCTGGCGTCGGTTTTCCGCGCCTTCGGGCGGGCGAGCACGTTCGCCGGGCCGGCATCGACGCTGAAGGTGTTCGAAGACAACATGCTGGTATGCGCGGCGCTGGAGGAAAAGGGGAGGGGTGGGTGCTGGTGGTCGACGGCAGCAGCAGTGTGCGTTGCGCGCTCGTCGGCGGCAACCTCGGCATGCTCGCCGAGAAAAATGGCTGCGCTGGCATCCTTGTTTACGGCACGGTGCGGGACACACGCGAGTTGGACGCATGCGAAGTCGGCATTCGCGCGCTCGCGGTGCACTACACAGCGCAGCCCAAAATTGGGGCATCGGCGAACGGGACGTTGCCGTCGCGCTCCCTAGTGTCACGATCCGGGGGGAGAGATCTACGGGGAGGCGGATGGCGTCCTCATCTCTACCACGAAGCTAACTTGAGCGAGAGAGACCATTATGCTGAACGTCTTTGTCTACGGAACACTGCGTGAGAACGAGGCCAACGATATTGGCCGTGCCGCCCAACGAAGCGGCACCGTGCAGCCGCGCTGGCTTGGCCGAGGCAGCGTGAAGGGCACGCTGTACGACCTCGGCGCGTATCCGGGCTTGGTGCCCGATACAGCGGCCGGTGAGGTCTACGGCGACGTGTTCGAGATCGACGAGGCGCTGTTACCGGTGTTGGATAAGATCGAGGAGGTATTTCCGCACCATCCGCGCGAGTTTCAGCGCAACCTGATTCAAGTTCAGCTCAACGGCAGGCTGTTGCCGTGCCAGTTCTATCCTGTCGATGCCGCCTCGACGGTAGGGCGCACGCCCATTGAATGCGGCGACTGGGTTGCCCACCGCCGGATGCGCGATCACGGTGCTCAGCCAGGCGAGGCTGACGTTGCGCTGTCCAAGGTGGCCGAGAACGCGGCGTAGCCGCAAGCCGTGTATGCCGGGCGGGACCGACCGCCCTGCCACCATCCACCCGTTTCGGGCGACAGCAGATGCGTCAGGTGGCGCACGAACGGACTGCACACCGGAGCACCAGGCTTCAGGATCAATCGCGCGGCTTACGACGAGTTTGTGCGCGAGATCGTCATGCGCCGTAGCCGGCGCAACGCGGCGGCGTTCCGCATCGAGGGATGCGGCAGATCTCGACAGCCGGGCTAGTCGGGGCATCGAGCGCTCGCAGATCATGAGCTTAGCCTTGGGCGAATGGGTCAGCGCCGGCCATTGCATCCTGATCACCGGGCCGACGGGTGTCGGCAAGTCCTGGTCAATGGACGAAAAAATCAGCTCATCGTGACCGCGCCAACTACAATCTAAACTGCGTAACACAATGGTGACGCTGATGCTGGAGAACGGAGCGGACGTGCGGTTCGTACAGATAATGCTGGGCCACGCGCAGCTACGTACACACAGGTGGCGATCCGGGAGCTGAAGGAGATTTACACGGCGACGCACCCGGCGCGCCTGGAGCGGCCAGAGCAGCAAGAGATCGAAGTGGCGAAGCCTGCGCGGTCGCTGCATCAGGTGTATGGAAAGAGAGAATCGAAGTGAAGAGCGGGCACGGATTATTGGCTGAACTGGAAGCGAAATTGGTATAAAAGTTTATAAAATTAGGTCCGGAAAGAAATCCGCTGGATTGGCTCATCCTACGATGACATCCTTGAGTTCCCGGCTGAGGTTCGCCGGGAGGCGGGCTTCCGACTGGGTCGAGTTCAAGCGGGGCTGGATCCTGAAGACTGGAAGCCGTTCGACGACGTGAGCGCAGGGGTACGGGAGATTCGCATCCGGGATGCGAGCGGTATTTATCGGGTAATGTACGTGGTGAAGTTCGAGGAAGCGATCTACGTGTTGCACTGCTTCCAAAAGAAGACGCAAGCGACGCCGAAGCCCGACAAAGAGATCGCAGCGGCTCGCTATTGGGCGATTGTCCGGGAAAGAAAGGGACAAAGATGAGCAAAGTTGACACGCGTGCCCGGCATGTCACGAAGCCGGGAGCAAATCTGTTCGTAGAACTCGGCTTCGCACCTGACGAGGCGCAGCGGTATCAACCCAAGTCGCAAGCGCTCATCAGTCAAACGTTGGCGCTCAAAGAGCAACTCATGGGCGAGCTCGCGTCGTGGATCGACGTTCATCACCTCAAGCAAGCGGAGGCTGCGCAGATATTGCATATTACGCGGCCTCGTGTGTCGGACGTGGTAAACAAAAAGGCGGGCAAGTTCACGATCGACACATTGGTAGACATGCTGGCTCGCGTTGGCAAGCCGGTCAAAGTCATCGTGGGCTAAATTTCAAGCTATTTTTTAGGTCGTTCTCGATGCGGTATTGAGCGATGCGCGATGCATAAAAGTCTACGAGATGAGGCCGTCCTCGTTTTGTCCATTGGGCGGTATGGGCGGCGCATCGCGCCAGTGCATTTTGTGACGAGCCACCGTCTCGCGATGCCGCGTGTCCTCTTCCTAGTGTAGGTATTGGCTCGTAGTGGTCAGCAACACGTGATCGCGACGCAAACGATGAAATGGTCTTGGAAACCGCGATCAATGATCGAGCCTATACGCTTGTGACCTATAACGTCCGGGGTTTTTTACCTGCGGCTGGCCGGTTTGGTCTGCGTGTTGCACGCCCTGGCGAATTACTGAAGGAGATACGTTCATAAGTAAAACCTCTTATCCACTCAAGCTTCTCGCTTCAGTGAAATCGGCTGCGCAGCAACTCGCGCGTGAAGATGGGATGTCATTGGATCAGTGGATTGCCGTCGCGGTCGCGGAAAAGATTGGCGCAGTTGAAACAGCCGCGGCTTTCCTCAGCCGCAGGGCCGGCCATGCACAACCAGCAGACTTATTGCCTTTTCTGGACAAGGGGGCACTGAGACGCCCCCCGCTGGCGATGAAATGTCCGTTTAAGCACGTTCTGGGCAGTATGGCAGGAAAAGCGCTCGCACCGGTTGGCGAAGTTTCTCAAAGTGATGACGGAATGGGTTGAACTCGTCCCCGAAACCTGTTTTTGGTGTCGGTTGCCACTCTGGGTGAGCCGCAATCTTGTTAAGAACAGGGGGCGCCGGCAATCAGCGCTGTGGCTGCCGAGCAGGGGGCTTGACCGGCTCCGTGTCGCCCCAGTTCGATGGCCGCGCACCGTCTCGTGGTGCCGCGTGTCTTCTTCGTGCAAGTACAGGCTCGTCGTGGTCAGCGACACGTGCCCGAGGTTATTGCACACCGCGCGCACATCAAGGCCGGCGTCGGCCTGATGCGAGCCGGCCGTATGCCGCAGCCAATGCGCCGAGGCGCGCCAGCTCGTTGGCCCAGTCCGCAAACGCGAGCCCGCGCGCAGCCATGATCATGAGCTGAGCACACTAAAAATCTGACAGGCTCGTCCTGCAACATGGTTTTGTCCAGCCGACAGGGCTGCCATCAGTCGCTTAGGCTTCGCGTTCTCCTATTTGGAGAGCGACAATCATCTTGGCCGGCGCATTGACTCAAGATTTTTGCTACCCAGCGGAGCCTGTTGCCTCATGTAATGTGTTACCCGTCAGAATGCTGGCGGGGACGACTGATGGCGAGGCGGCTCAGCATGTCAATACGACGGGAATGGATAGAGGCGGTCGGCGAGCGGTACCACCGTTCTGATCGGAGCGAGAAGCGCACAATACTGGACGAGTTTGTCCAGGTGACGGGATATCACCGCAAGCACGCCATCCGTGTGCTGTGCCGCGAGCCTGTGCCGCCGAGGACGAAGCCCGGCCCCAGCGACGCTACGACGATCAGGTGCGGGCCGCGCTGATCACGCTGTGGGAGGCGGCCGATCGAATCTGCGGCAAACGACTGAAAGCGCTCATTCCAACGCTGACCGATGCGATGACACGGCATGGTCACCTGAAGCTATCGAAGCAGGTTCGCCAACGGCTGAGCCAGATCAGCGCTGCCACCATTGACCGGCTGCTGCATGACGTGCGCGAAAAGGCTTTCGCGGGTCAACGCCGGGGAACATTGCCGCTGGGTAGTGCGTTTCCAGTACCACAAAATGTGTTACAATGCACCTCTAAAGTAATACAGAAGAGGGTATCATGAGCGAGGCAACCTTTACTTTTCGAGTCGATGAGACGCTAAAAAACGAATTTTCGACGGCGGCCAGAGGCCAAGATCGCACCGGCGCGCAACTGCTACGCGATTTCATGCGCGATTATGTGCGTCAGCAGAAGGAGGCGTCAGAGTATGATGCTTGGTTGCGTGCTAAGGTGAAAAAGTCCCAGACTTCGGCGAAGGCCGGTAATCTGATTTCGGCCGCCGAGGTTGAAGCCAAGTTCGCGGCTCGGCGCGCCGCGACACGTCGCCGTATCGAAGCGGCTAAGTGATGGAGTTATTTTGGACGCCAGAGGCAATGCAGGATCGTGAAGCGATCTATGGTTACATCGAGGCGGATAACCCGGTCGCCGCATTGGCCATCGATGAATTGATTTCGGAAAAAGCCACACTTTTAATCGATCATCCCAGTCTGGGGCGGCTTGGTCGCGCTGCCGGCACCCGTGAGCTAGTAGCACATCGGAATTACATTGTGGTTTATGATGTGGCCGGCGACAGGGTGCGGGTGTTGAGCGTCGTGCACGTTGCTCGCCAATGGCCCCCAGTTTGGGAATAGGCGCGAGATTACGCAAAGCGTAGGCACTGGAGATCGCCAACAGCGCGCCATTATTGAGCTAAAGTGCCGGGCTAATCGATGCGGTTTTAAGTTATCCATGCCGGGCAGTCACGCGCATCGCGCGCAGATCGAGGCCGACGTTGGCTTGATGCGAGCCGGCCGTATGCCGCAGCCAATGCGCCGAGGCGTGCCAGCTCGTTGGCCCAGTCCGCAAACGTGAGCCCGCGCGCGCAGCCATGATCATGAGCTGGGCACACTAAAAATCTGACAGGCTCGTCCTGCAACATGGCTTTGTCCAGTGACAGGTCTGCCATTAGTCGCTTAAGCTTCGCGTTTTCCTCTTCGAGTTGTTTCAACTAGCGTAGCTCCGATGGGCCGAGGCCGCCAGTTGTAAAACGCCGCATCGCTGATGCCAATCTTGCGGCACCACTTCCGCCATCGGCGCGCCCAGCTTTGCCTGCTTCAACGCAAATGCAATCTGTCCTTCAGCATGCTTGCTTTTCTTCACAACATGACCTTCTGTTTGTCACGGTTGCCTCATGCCAGATTTTTTATACTTCTGGATGTCCCAATTTTTCGGCGTAGCCTCAGTGATTCCAGCCGAAACCCTTTACGTTGTACAGAAAGCACAGTTCGAAGCCCCAGTTGTGGTGGTTGCCAGTCAGTCGCAGCAACCAGTTCGCAATCTTGTTGTTCTTGGCATTGCGCAGGGCGACGTACCAATAGCAGCTCTGGCTGATCCCGAACGCCTTACATGCTAGCCGAATCGATATGCTTAGGTTAGACATCGCGTGCATGGCTACCTCGTGCCGGCGATATAGCGTTGGTCTTTTTTGCGAGTGCTGTGAAACGATTTCGGCCTTGTGCCCGTGAATCTCGACTTCTTCATTGCGTAGAATTTCTTTAACGAAAAATTTTACTTCTGAACCCAACGACTTTTGGGGGGTCACCATGGCAATGGGTTAGCGTGCCCGGTTCACCTTTATAAGCCGGTACCCTTCCGGCGGTGCGGCCTTTGTCTCTCGGGCGAACCAAGCTGCTGTGTAAGAGAGTATGTCGCGCTCCATCGCCGGTTGGCGGAAATTACGGCTCAGTCGCGTTAGTTCTTGCCTCTCAGCCGTGGTCGTCCCGTCATGGCGCATGTCTGTGTGCCGATCGGCCCGCATGACCCGGTTGATGAGGTTCTGTGCCGTCGGCTTAAACTCGCATGCCAATTCATTAAGCATACGTCAGGCCTTTACCAGCGCCACCATCTGCGCCTGCAATTTTCCCAGGTATGGCTTCTGATGTTTGCCCATTTCGTTACCTTCTCTTTAAAAAAGTAGTTGTCCGTTTTTGCGAGTCAACTTCACATTTGGTACCGAATGCCTGCACCGAGTTTCTGAATACCTGGTTCGGGTGATAAACCGGCTTGGCCGTGGATACAGCTTTGAGATGTTGCGCGCAAAAATTCTCTATGCGAAGGGCGTGTTCAAGCGGACGAACAGCCTGTCTAAGGTGGAGCGGCGCGTGAAGCGACGTACGATCGACGACATGATGCGAGATGGCGCGCCGGACGGAGCGATGCAGATGGTCTTCGAACCTGCTTGTCATTGACGAGCCCGCGAAGGCACCGCGCGAATGGTTGCCAGCAATACACGAGCCGAAAGACTGTCGCGTGGACATACCGACGCTAGCGCTGTTGATCGAGGAAGGCGTAATCTGATTCGTTTAACCGCAAAGTACGGATACCATTTTTTTACTGCCCTTCTTCGCCCTGCGCTGCCCGGTGGTTCAGCTATGCGCGGTTTTCTGAAAATGAACAGATATGGGCCGCGCGTCACATGTGACTTGAAATACGGCATTTCCCGAAACTAAAACATATGTGGCCTCGTGGAACGTGCTCAACGTCTGCACGATTTCGAGACGGCAGCGGAAACACGCGGTTTCCGTCGCCTCACAGCGACAGTGTCCAAAGTTTGGACCAGGCAAGGATTTACTTCTACCGAATGCGAATGTATTGTGCACGGAAATCAGATGTAATGCACACGAAATGACCTTTTTCAAACAAACAAAAGTTTTTGACGTGACGAACCACAAGGGTGGTGTCGGCAAGACGACAACAACGATCAACCTCGCTGACGGCTTTGCCAGCAACGGACTTAACGTTCTCGTTGTCGATTTGGATCCGCAGGCGAACGCAAGCCTGCATCTTGGGAAGGAGCACCCGAGCACGGTGACGGTGACATCGGCTGAGCTTCTGCTTGGAGGCGTCGATATTCTTCCAAGAGCGGTTCATGAGACCACCCACATTGACGGTGTTTCATTGATCTACGGGTCGCTTGCCCTTGGTAAAGCTGAAGATGAACTGAAAGATCAAACTCCGCGGCCGTGCGAAGAACTTCGTATGAAGTTGGAGCCGGCGGACGGCATCTACGATGTGATCCTGATCGACTGTCCACCAAGCCTCAAGCTGCTCACGAGTAACGCTATAGCCGCCGCTACTCATGTCATTGTTCCGGTTGAGTCAGGCTCCCAGTACGGCCTGTACGGTGCCGAGGACTTGTTAAAGCACATAGAAAAGATTAAGCGCGTCAACCCAACGCTCAAGCTTCTCGGCGCCCTGCTTCTCAAGCACGATGAGCGTCAAACAGTTTGTAAAATGCTCGGGAGCACCGCAGTTAAGACATTCGGACAGATTTTGCCGGTAAAGATTTCGACGAGCACGAAGGTGAATCAGGCGGCAGTCATGCAGCAAAGCTTGCATGCGTTGGACCGCTCGTCAAAGGTGGCACGCGAGTATCGTCAGCTGTCGAGCGAGCTTATCAAGATGCTCGGTCTCGAGGCGAAAACTGTGGAGGCGTAGATGGCAGTAAAAAATTTGAAGGCGATGCTTGAGGCGAAGGCGGCTGAGAACACCCAGCGGCACCATGAAGCAAGCCATACGAGCGATTTTGACGTGGGTCGTCAGCACATGATGGTTCCGGTCGACAAGATCGAGCCGAATCCGTTCCAGCCGCGTACCGTCTTTAATGAGGCCAAGATACGCGAGCTCGCGACCACAATTAGCGCTGACGGGCTAGGGGAACCGGTGCTACTGCGTCGTAAAGGTGGCGGATACCAGCTCATTGCTGGTGAAAGGCGCTGGCGAGCGGTCAAATTGCTGAACCACCCGACGATCGAGGCGCTTGTCATTGATGCGGACGATGCGAAGACTGCAATACTTGCGCTTGTGGAAAACTTACAGCGCGAGGATTTGGCTGACTTCGAGGCGGCACTCGGAATTAAGCTAGTGATGGATCGGTTCCCTCAGCGATCCAAGCTTGCGGAGTACTTGGGTATCGAGCGGTCGGATCTTTATCGCTATCTAGCGTTTCACGCTCTGCCTGAGTTTGTCCAGGAGCGGTTGCGGGCGAACCCAGCATTGCTCGGTCGCGTGGCGGCTGCGGATATCGTCAAGGTACTGAAGGAAGGTGAGAGTGCTCCCGATCTCATTCAGCGGCTCGATCAAGCCATCACCCTTGTAGAGCGAGGACGGCTGGATCAGACTAAGGTCGCCAGTCATATTGCGAGAACGTGCGGTGGTGGTGTCTCACTAGCTCAAAAAACCCCTTTGATGTCAAATGGCAGCAAAGTTGGAACTTTCGCACGCGACCATAAGAACATTGTGGTTAAGATAGCCGTTGGGGCACTATCTGATGAAAAAGCAGCCGAGCTGAAAAAATTCATCGTTAAGTTGCTTGGATAGCGAGTCCGGGTTTTAACTTGTCCAAAGTTTGGACAGGGTGGTAGGGGCCTTTTTTGCGACCTCTTGCATTGGAATGTCTTGGTTCATGGCTCGTGTCCAAACTTTGGACAACGCGTTTAGGTGCTATGGGACAGCAGCGCATAGGTAAGGTAGGCTATGCCAGCAGCCCAAAAAGCTGTACCGAATGCCAGCATTTCGTCTATCGGATGCAGCCTTGATCGCAGCATATGCTAAGAGAGCAAGGCAATTACACTTTGGAATGGAAACCGAACGCATAGCGGGCCGGTCCGGTTGGCGAAAGCGAACGGCTTAGCCTCGATGTGACTGGTGACTGTCTTGTGCGGGCTGCTGAAAAGATACGGGCCGTCGCTCGGGAGCTGTCACAGGTGAGCACCAAGTAGTCGGAGAGGGTGGCTGTGACCTGCCTGATTTCTTCGGACCGTTTCAATTCAGGTAAACATCGTGGCTGTTCAATCTGTTTGCATTACGAGGGAGTATGGCTGCGGCGTATTCAATACGCAAACAGAGGACGTGCGCTACCGGGTTCATCGAAAAATCAGCAGACCGCTCCATCTTGCCGATGGCGACTATTAAGAGTATTGGCAGAGGTGGCTGATGTTTTTTCTTCGCTCGCTTGCTGAACAGGTGCAACGGCTTGAGAAGAAGTGGAGCGCGAGGAGACTGTGCTGGCGTCTGCCTGCGCTGTCCTTACAGATCGTCGAGTTTGCCCGGTAGCACGGACAAATCACGATGGCCGAGGCGATCAAGCTCGCTGGTAGCAGTCGCAATACATTGAAGCAACACTTCCGCGATTTAGTGGAAAGAAGTCATCTGGAGCCGCACGGCAGTGGGCACGGCGCGTGGTACGGCCTGAAATGGCGCGGCTCGCAATGACTTTCGAGTTCTGCTTGGCTTTCCAAGTTCCGCGTTCGCTCTGTCGTGTGCTTCCAAAGCCGTGCCGGAGGCGCCTAATCAGATCGACGTGAGGTGGCCCCGAACGCAGCGTCGAGAAACTACTCGAGCGCACGGTACTGTCTTGCCGTGTCCCCCTTCGTATAGATCGTTGTAAACGTTGAACTGACGTGTCTTAGCTCCGCGTGCACGCTCCCAAATTGCCGCCCGCGCTCAGCAGCACGGTTCGCATGCGTATGGCGTAGCAGTAGACGCCTTGTGGGCTGGCCGCTGCTCCCGGATAGGCGTGCTCGAATCGACGAGGGCCTGCGCAAAGCGCTTCTTGTGCAGTAGGACCAGCGCATCTGAAGCGAGGAAGGGGCCTATTCTCAAGTGGCCGACGAGCGGGGTATCGTTCGGTGCTGCCATTAACCGCGGCGGCATGTGTACGGGCCGTGCATAACATGCCGCCGGCAAACATTTGCCCAGTTGACCTGCCCGGCGATTTTCGGCCCAGTTGAAACTTGAGAGAATGGCTTCCAACGGAGAAAGGAAGGCATGAAGAAGAGCCGGTTTATGGAAGAGCAGATGGTTATGATCCTGCGCGAGGCGGACAAGACGCCGGTCGTGGAGGTAGCGAAGAAGCACGGGATCAGCGAGCAGACAATCTATAACTGGCGGCAGCATTTGGGCAGCTCTGGAAGCTGCGGACGTGAAGCGGCTGAAGCAGCTTGAGCAGGAGAATGCACGACTCAAGAAGATGCTGGCCGAGCGTGATCTCGAATTGGACGTGATGAAGGAGATCAACGCAAAAAAATGGTGAGCGCGCACGCGCGTCGCAAGCAGGTTGCCTACGCGAAGGCGCGGGGGCTATCGGAGCGAGGCGCGTGCGCGCTGATGTCGGTGGCAAGATCGGCGCTGCATTATGAATCGAAGCTGGCCGGGCGGGATGCTCCGGTGCTTGCGGCAATGAGCATCCTGTCGGCGCAGTATCCGCGCTACGGCTACCGCCGCATCCAGATTTTTCTGAAGCGGCAGGGTCACATCCGATGAGCGCTGATCGGGCATGGCGGTGATGGCGTCTGGCAGGCTTGCAGGTCCCGCGCAGGCGGCCT
>NZ_PRDW01000013.1 GCF_002927045.1 Mycetohabitans endofungorum
CACACCGGGCAGCACGCCTACGCGGCGCTTGATTATGGCCAAGTCTTCGGTCCACTGACACGAGACCAGGGCGGCACGCGGCTCGTTGGCACGGCTCTTGGGCTCTGTGGCACGGTGCCCACGCGCTTGGCCATCTACACGTACGAGTTGTTCGCTGGCACGCCCCTGTATCGTCCAACGGCGTTATCGACGGCCCGCGTCACGGTCGGCTTTCGACTGAGCGCGCAGCTGTGAGCAGGCACACGTCATTGCTCCATTTTCCCGCCTTTTCGAGGAAGTCCTATGCACATCCTAACAAGTCGTGTCGTGTTGTTTTTAGCTTTAGCGCTGTCCTTAACCTCTCATATTGCTATGGTCTAATTTCCTCGTCGATTCAGCATTCTCCTATCGACATGTCCGAGGGAATTAGACCATGACAGACTGTGTCCGGACTTTCAGGGGACTGGTCCACCTACATCGGCCCTCGATCCAGAGTCGGAAGCAGACATCATGCGGCTCACTCTCAAACTTGTCGAACAATGAACCACGGTCATAGTCAGTCACCGACTTGCGCTAACTCACGCCGTTAGCGTACGTCCGTTGGTCGAGCGCCCGGCTCGGCAACTTCGATCCATGCTCGGTTCACAGCGCTTTGAGATAGCCCCGGAAACGCGCTGCTTGGTCCAACCCTCGACTTGGGGGAGGCCCAAACGCGGGCGCGCCGCGGAATACAGGGACCGTAAAATTAGAAAAAGCCTTGATTTCCCAAGGGTTTTCGGACTAATTCGGCTTTTTGTAGACTATGTCTTGGTGGAGGTAAGCGGGATCGAACCGCTGACCTCTTGCATGCCATGCAAGCGCTCTCCCAGCTGAGCTATACCCCCGACAGAGAACGAGATTCTAGGGATAAACCTACCGTTTGTAAAGCCCTCCGACACAAAATTCTGTCACCGCGCTTAAGACAGCACCGCCCTCAGCCGCTCAAGTACCGTCTCACGGCCGAACAGATGCAGCACCGCATCGATCGATGGCGTATGCGTCGTCCCAGCCACCAGCAGACGCACCGGCATCGCCAACTGAGGCATCTTCAGCTTATGCGCTGCCAGCACCGCCTTCAACGCCGCCCCGATCGCCTCCTTCGTCCAGTCGATCCCCACAAGCGTTTCGATGAACTCGGCAAGCGCGGGACGCACGGCATCCGTCAGATGTCGCTCAAGCTCCTGCGCTGCCGGCACCGGCGTCCGGTAAAACATCACCGCGCTCTCGGCGATCTCCTTGACGGTATTCGCACGGTCCTTGAACAGCGCGACGACGCCGTCCAGCGGCACCCCCTGCGGCGCATCGACACCAAGCGCGGCAAGCATCGGCAACACGAGTGATGCCAGCCGCGCGTTGTCGGCTTCCTTCAGATAATGGTTGTTCAACCACTTCAGCTTATTGGCGTCGTACTGTGCCGGCGACTTGCCCAGGTGCTCGAGGTCGAACCATTCGACGAACTGCTCGCGCGAGAAGATTTCCGCATCGCCGTGCGCCCAACCAAGCCGAGCAAGATAATTCAACACCGCCTCAGGCAGGTAGCCCTCATCGCGATACCCGGTTACGCTCATCGCACCGTTGCGCTTGCTCATCTTTTCGCCTTGCTCGTTGAGCACCGTGGGCAAATGCGCATACACGGGAGGCGTACCGCCCAGCGCACGCAGGATATTAATCTGGCGCGGCGTGTTGTTCACATGGTCATCGCCACGGATCACGTGTGTGATTGCCATGTCCAGGTCGTCGACGACCACGCAAAAGTTATACGTGGGCGTACCGTCGGGCCGAGCGATGACCAGGTCGTCAAGCTCATCGTTCGAGATCTCAATGTGCCCCTTGACCGCGTCGTCCCATGCCACCGTGCCGCTCAGCGGATTCTTAAATCGCACGACGGGCTGCACGCCGGCGGGCGGCGTCGGCAGCACCTTGCCTGGTTCGGGCCGCCAGGTGCCATCATAGCGCGGCTTTAAGCCCGCCTCGCGCTGCCGTTCGCGCAGTGCATCCAGTTCCTCGGGCGACATGTAGCACGGATACGCGAGACCCTGATCGAGCAGTTGCTTGATCACGTCGCGATAGCGCTCCATCCGCTGCATCTGGTAGTACGGCCCTTCGTCGAAATCAAGCCCGAGCCACTGCATGCCATCGAGAATCGCCTGCGTGGCCGCCTCGGTCGAGCGCTCGACGTCAGTATCCTCGATGCGCAGAATGAACGTGCCGTGATGTTTGCGGGCGAACGCCCACGGATAGAGTGCGGAGCGAATGTTGCCAAGATGGATGAAGCCGGTCGGGCTCGGCGCAAAGCGGGTACGTACGGAGGTGGTCATTGCAAATCGGATGGTTCGAGGCTAGGCCCGCGGACCGGGCAAGCCGTCATTATACCGATGCGATCGCGACGGCTCGGGCGATGTCGGGACACGCCCCGGGCGATGTTGGGGCAATGTGCCTAGCCAGGGTAATGCGCCTATAATGCGCGCGGGGCACCGTCGTTGCCATGTCGCGGCAACACCGACCTGTGCCCATCGTGCTGGAGATTTCGTTGAAGCTGTCCGCTGTTTCGCCCGCCCGCCGTCGCTTGCTAGGCGCCGCGACGGCCACGCTGCTTGCTGCATGCACCGGCGCTAAGACCCGCCCCGATATGGCCGCCCCCTCGCTGCCGCCCGCCACGCCGGCCCGCCCGCTAAAGATCGGGCTAGCGCTCGGCGGAGGCGCGGCGCGTGGTTTCGCCCACATCGGTGTCATCAAGGCGCTCGAGGCGCGCGGCATCGATGCCGATATCGTTGTCGGCACCAGCGCCGGCTCAGTCATCGCAGCTTTGTACGCGTCCGGCATGACCGGCCTGCAGATGAACAAGCTTGCGTTGACGATGGACGAGGCGGCGATCAGCGACTGGGCGCTGCCCTTGCGCTCACGCGGCTTCCTCAAGGGCGTCGCGCTGCAAAACTATATCAACACCACGCTGCACAACCGGCCGATCGAAAAGATGGCCCGCCCACTGGGCATCGTGGCAACCGACCTGAAAAGCGGTCAGCCGATCCTGTTCCAGCGGGGTAATACTGGCATCGCGGTACGTGCTTCATGCAGCGTGCCGTCGATATTCGAGCCGGTCCGGATCGGCGATCACGAATATGTCGACGGTGGCCTGGTCAGCCCAGTGCCAGCCGCTTTCGCCCGCAAAATGGGAGCCGATTTGGTGATCGCCGTCGACATCTCGCAGCGCCCGGAAAACGGTCTGACACGCAGCTCGTTCGACGTGCTGATGCAGACCTTCGCGATCATGGGGCAGTCGATCAAAACCTACGAACTCGACAAATATGCCGATATCGTGGTCCATCCCAACCTCACCGCGATAAGCGGCAGTGATTTCGGTCAGCGGAACGCAGCGATCCTCGCCGGAGAAGAGGCCGTTAATCGGATTTTTCCGCAATTGCAGCAAAAGCTGGTGCTGGCTCGCCCGTAGTAACGCACAGATAGGTGACACTCGGCCGGCGCGCGGCCGGGAGCGTTCAGTCCGCTGTCGATGCGCTGACGCGTTGCCGCAACGCGTCGCCCTTCGCCGGATACGCGGGGTCAAGCCGACGTGCGCCGGTAAACCGCTTCTCCCAGTACCCGCCATCCAGTTCATCGACGCGGATCGTATTGCCGGTCGACGGCGAATGCACGAACTTGTTATCGCCGATATAGATGCCCACGTGCGAGAACGTGCGACGCATCGTGTTGAAGAACACCAAGTCGCCCGGCTTCAATTCGCTCATCTTGACCTTCTCGCCGACGCGGCTCATTTCCTCCGCGCGACGCGGCAGCGTCAAGCCGAGCGTGTCTTGAAACACGTAACGGACGAAGCCGCTGCAGTCCAGACCCGAACTGGGCGAGTCGCCCCCCCACCGATAACGCACCCCGATCATGTTGAGCGCACCGACGACCACGTCGCCAGCCTTAGTGGCCATGCCGGAAAGAAACGAATGGGTATTTGACGAAAAGGTCTGGCTCGCGCTTTGCTGAGAATCCTGGGCACCGCTTTGCGTCGTGCCGTCTTGTGCCGCCGATGGCTGGGAATCCCGCCCCATGTTGACACTTTTTCTCCAACTTCCTGTTTCGTCGGCGTACGCCCCATTTACTCCAGCCATCAGCGCGCCGAGGAACACGCTAGCAACAATTCGAACGCAAGCTTGTTTCAGATTGATATGCTGCATCGGATCGGTAGTATTTTCTGGGAAAACTTGAGAAATCAGGGGGATGCGGAAAGTTTGGACGATACTACCCAGTGTTTATTACGCTGTCAAAGAAAATAGGCAATTTCAATTATTCCCATACGTTTATTAGTTTCCGTTAGTCCGACTCCGCATCAAACTTGGCAGCTTTCAATAATTTACGGGTGTAAGGATGAGTCGGCGCATGCAGCAGCGCCTCCGTGGGCGCGGTTTCGACGACCATGCCACCCTGGATGACGACGACCCGGTGTGCGATCGCCGCGATAACCTCCAGATCGTGTGAGATGAACACATAACCTAGGTTGTACTTTTGTTGCAACCGCGACAGCAAATGCAGCACCTGCTGTTGAATCGACACGTCAAGAGCGCTGGTCGGCTCGTCCAGCACCAGGACCTGCGGCTCGACGATTAGGGCGCGCGCAATAGCAATCCGCTGACGCTGCCCGCCGGAAAATTCGTGCGGATATCGTAACAATGCGGTGCGATCGATGCCGACCTCGCGCAGTGTGGCGATCACCTTTGCGCGCCGTGCAGCCTCGTCCAGGCCCGGCGCATGCAACGCCAGCCCTTCGCCGACGATTTGCTCGACCGTCTGGTGCGGCGAAAGCGAACTGAACGGATCTTGAAAGACGACCTGGATCTGCGCGCGCAACGCGCGGCGCTGGCGTCCACGAAACGAGCCTAGAGGCCGACCGCGGAACTCGATCGTGCCGGTATCGGTGTGCTGCAAGCCGAGCAACGCCATCGCCAACGTCGATTTCCCGGAACCGGATTCGCCCACTACGCCCAGCGTTTCGCCTTGGCGCACGGCAACGCTGACGCCATCTAGCGCCACGAAGCGGCGCGGCGCGAACCACTCGGCGAGGGTGCGCCGCCGCTTCGGGAACGACACACGAATGTCGCGCGCCTCCAGCAGCACCGGGGCGATCGGCAACACCGGCAGGACGTTGCGCACTGGCCGGCTCGCCAGCAACCGTTGCGTGTACGGATGCTGCGGCGCGGAGAAAATTTGCTCGACAGTGCCCACCTCCACGAGTCTACCCTGCTCCATTACCACAACGCGCTGCGCAAAGCGTCGCACCAGATTCAGGTCATGGGTGATCAGTAGCACCGCCATGCCGTGTGGATGAATATCGCGTGCCTGTTGCAACTCGAGCAGCAACTTCACGATCTGGCCCCGAATTGTCACATCCAGTGCCGTGGTCGGCTCGTCCGCGAGCAGCAACCGCGGCCGACACGCGAGCGCCATCGCGATCATTGCCCGTTGCCGCTGGCCGCCAGAAAGCTGGTGCGGGTAGTCGTCCACCCGCCGAGGCGCGTCGTCAATGCCGGTACGGGCGAGCAACGCGATCGCTCGGCGCCGTGCCTGCCGCACGTCCACGCCGTCATGCCATCGGATCGATTCGATGATTTGCTTGCCGATCGTATACAACGGATTGAGCGCGCTCATCGGCTCCTGAAAAATCATCGCGATCTGGGCACCGCGCACACTGCGCATGCGCCTTTCGCTCAACGTGAGCAGATCTTCGCCAGCGAAACGGATCGCGCCGTCCAGTTGCGCGTCGCGCAGCAGACGCAGCACGGACAGCGCGGTCACGGTCTTGCCCGATCCGGATTCGCCGACCAACGCGACCCGCTCCCCCCGGCCAATGGCCAGACTGAGGTCATGAACGGCGATCGACTCGCCGAACCGCACCTGCAAGTGCTCGATCGACAGCAGCGGCTGCGACTGAACCGACTGAACGGCCACCTCACCTGTCGGCGGGAATGCTTGCGTCATTGTCATCGTAGGGTTCATTTCATCAGGCGGCTACCCGGGCAGCGCGACGGCGCGGCACCGGCGGACACCACGTCACTGCCCGCCTGCCACGCCCAGTGCATCGGCCAGCCGGGCATCGAGCGCGTTGCGCAACGCATCGCCCATGAACGTGAGCAGCGTCAGCGTCAGCACCAGGACACCGAACGTCGACATGGATATCCACCATGCGTCCAAGTTCGCCTTGCCTTGCGCCAGCAACTCACCAAGGCTGGGCGTGGGTGGCGGCACGCCAAGGCCGAGGAAGTCCAAACTCGTCAACGCCAAGACCGACGCGCTCAAGCGGAACGGCAGGAACGTAATGACCGGCGTCATGCTGTTGGGCATCACGTGCCGGCGGATGATTTGCCAGTGCGACAGCCCCATCGCGCGCGCCGCTTTCACATAGTCGAGCGTGCGATTGCGCAGAAACTCTGCGCGCACGTAGGCGGCCAGCCCCATCCATCCGAACAGCGACAGCAGTACCAGCAGCAGCGTGAGGCTGGGTTCGAAAATCGACGCGAAGATGATCAGCAAATACAGTTCCGGCAGCGAACCCCAAATCTCGGTCAGCCGTTGCCCCGCCAAATCGATGCACCCGCCGAAGTACCCCTGCAGCGCTCCAATCACGATGCCCAGCAGTGTGCCGATCGCCGTCAGCGCTAGCCCGAACGATACCGACACAGCAAAACCATACAGCAGGCGTGCGAACACATCGCGTCCCTGGCTGTCGGTCCCGAGCCAGTTCTCGCGCGACGGCGGCGCGGGATTAGGCAATGGCGAAAAATAATTCAGCGTATCGTACGAGTAGGGGTTCGGTGGATAGATCGCGAAATTGCCGGGTTGCTCGAAACGCGCTCGGATATACGGGTCGAGGTAATCGGTCGGAGTCGGAAACTGCCCGCCAAACGTGGTTTCCGGATACGTCTGAAACAACGGAAAATACAGTGCATGCTGATAGCGCACGATGAACGGCCGGTCGTTCGACACGAAGAAGCCGCACAGGCTGAACGCATACAGTGCGACGAAGACCACCAGACTCCAATAACCGACGCGGTTGCGCTTGAAGCGGCGCCACAGTCGCTGGTACGGCGACGGCGACGCGAGCGCCGGCACGACGCCGCGCGTTATCGCATCCGGGCCGGCCGCATGGCCGGACTTGACACGCCATCTCACGTCAACGCTCCAGGTTGTCGAATTGGATTCTCGGGTCGACCAGCACGTAGCACAGGTCGGAAACCAGCTGCGTGATCAGCCCGATCAGCGTAAAGAGATACAGCGTGCCGAGCACCACCGGGTAGTCGCGCCGCAGCACCGATTCATAGGACAGCAACCCCAGACCATCGAGCGAGAACAGCGTCTCGATCAACAAGCTTCCGGTAAAGAATGCGCCGATGAATGCCGCGGGAAAGCCGACAACGAGCGGCAGCATCGCATTGCGCAGCACGTGCGTGAACAGCACGCGGCGCTCGGGCAGGCCCTTGGCGCGCGCCGTCAGCACATACTGGCGACGGATCTGGTCAAGAAAAGCATTCTTGGTCAACATCGTGACCACCGCGAAGCTGCCGACCACCGACGCGGTCACCGGCAGCGCAATATGCCACAGGTAGTCGGCGATCTTACCCAGCATGCTGAGTTGCGACCAGTTATCCGATGTCAGCCCGCGCAACGGAAACAGTTGCAAGAACGTGCCCCCGCCGAACAGCACCAGCAGCAGCACACCAAGCACGAAGCCAGGAATCGCGTAGCCGACCAGCACGACGATGCTGGTCCAAACATCAAAGCGCGATCCGTTGCGCACTGCCTTCGCAATGCCCAGCGGCACCGATATCAGATAGGTCAACAAGAACGTCCATAGCCCGATGCTGATCGACACCGGCAGCTTGGAAACCACCAGCGACCAGACACTCTGATGCCGAAAGTAGCTGTCACCGAGATCGAATCGCGCATAACGCGACAGCATCAACACGTAGCGCTCCAAAGGCGGCTTGTCGAAACCATACAGCTTCTTCAATTGCGCGATCTGTTGCGCGTCCACGCCGGCGTGCGCCCTCATGCCGAACGGCGCGCCGCCCTGCTCCTGCCCCTTGCGCAACTCGCGCACGGTTTGCTCGACCGGGCCGCCGGGCACGAACTGGATCACGACAAAGGTCAGCGTCAATACGCCGAACAGCGTCGGGATCATCAACAACAGGCGCTTCAGGATGTAGCTCCACATGCCGGTTCAGTGTGCGTCATTCAAGGATGGCGCTCCTGCGGCGCTTGCCACCACAGCGAACGTACCCACTCTTCGGCGGTGTAGTAAGGTGGCTCGATCCGGGGATACGCCAGCGTGCAGCGATAGGCGATCCGGTGCACCGGACTGTACCACTGCGGCACCACGTAATAGCCGTGCAACAGCACGCGGTCCAGCGCGCGACTCGCCGCCAACAGCTCGTCCATCGTGCGCGCGGCCAGCAGCGCGTGCAGGATAGCATCAACCGCAGGCGATTTCAGGCCGAACAAGTTGTCCGAGCCCGGCTCATCAGCCGCATGGCTGCCAAAACGCGCCAGTTGCTCCGAGCCCGGCACTTCGACATCCGGATACCGCAACGAGGTCATGTCAAAATCGAATGCGTCCAGCCGCTTCTGCAACACCGCATAGTCCAGCTGCCGGTACGCGACCCGGATGCCGAGCTTTTGCAAGTTGCGGATATACGGCGCCGCGACCTGCGCCATGCCGCCGCCCGAATCGTCGATGATCTCGAACTCGAACGGCGTGCCGTCGCGTGCACGCAATGCACCGTCGCGGTACGTCCAGCCCGCCTGGGCGAGTAGTTCACGCGCCTGAATCAGATTGGCCCGTAGCGAATGGGGAGGCGGCGCGGTGACCGGCTGCGCCAGCAAAGGCCCGAACACGGCCGGATCGAGTTGCGCGCGCAATGGCGTGAGGATGGCAAGCTCAGCCGCATCCGGTATGGCACGCGCAGCCAGCGCGCCATTGGCAAAATAACTGTTTAACCGGGTGTACTGTCCATAAAACAGTTGCCGGTTCAGCCATTCGAAATCGAGCGCCAAATTGAGCGCGTGTCGCACCCGTACATCGCGGAACAGCGCGCGCCGCGTGTTGACCACGAAACCCTGCATGCCCGCACTATTGTGGTGGCGAAACTCGCGCTTGACTAGCTCACCGCTGCGGAACCGCTTGCCGACATAGCCGCGCACCCATTGGCGGGCAATGTACTCGACGTTCACGTCGAATTCTCCAGCCTTAAAGGCTTCGAGCTTGGCGACGCTATCCGCATAGAGCTTGTATGTGATCCGCTCGAAGTTATACATGCCGCGCCGCACCGGCAGCCCGGCTGCCCAATAGTGCGGGTCCCGCTTTAACGTGATGGTGCGGCCATTGGCGTAGCGCTCAATCAGATACGGGCCGCTGGCGATCGGCGTCTCGAACGCCAGTTGGTCGAATGGGATACGCGAGCCATCCGCGCGCAGCCCCCACTTACGGGAGAACACGGGCACACTGCCGGCCAGCAGCGGCAATTCCCGATTCGGACGCTTGAACTCGAACCGGACCGTCGCGGCATCGACCACCACCGCACGCGTGATATCGCCGAACACCGCAGCAAACTGCGGGGCAGCCAACGGGCTCTTGAGCGTATCGAACGAATATTTAACATCCTCCGCCTGCACCGGGTCGCCATTCGAGAAGCGTGCCTTTGGATTCAGATGAAACGTCGCGCACAGCCGGTCGGGCGCAATCTGCACATCATCGGCAAGCAGGCCGTAGGCTGACGCCAGTTCGTCCGCGCTGCCGGTCATCAGCGTCTCGAACATCAAGTCGACGCCGGGCGCGACGTTGCCGCGCAGCGTGAACGGATTGAACTTGTCGAAACTCGTGAGCCGGCTCGGGTTAGCCAGCGTCAGCGTGCCGCCTTTCGGGGCGTCGGGATTGACGTAGTCAAAGTGCGAAAAACCCTGCGCATACTTCGGCTCGCCGTACTGTGCGATTGCATAGGCGCCATGCGCGGCGCACGCAGCCAATTCGGAGGTGACCAGTAAAGCGGCGATGAGACAAGGTTGCAGTCGACGACGAAGCCATCGCAAGCCAGGGGTCATGGAAACGGTCCAGGGTTGCACTGTGCGACAATTCTATAGAAAATCGGGCGCCGCACCGGCATCGGGCACCCCGCGCCGTTGCGCGACATGCCGTCGACGGCCCCGACCGGCATACGACTGACATAGGGAGTATTCATGGGTTTTCTGGCTGGCAAACGCATCCTCATCACGGGTCTGCTGTCGAACCGCTCGATCGCGTACGGTATCGCGCAGGCCGCGCACCGCGAAGGCGCCGAGCTTGCGTTCACCTACGTGGACGAACGCTTCAAGGAACGCATCACCGAGTTCGCCGCCGGGCTCGGCAGCGAGTTGGTCTTGCCTTGCGATGTTGCCGACGACGCACAGATCAACGCGCTGTTCGCATCGCTGAAGCAGCATTGGGACAACCTGGACGGGCTTGTGCACTCCATCGGCTTCGCGCCGCGCGAGGCGATCGCGGGCGATTTCCTGGACGGCCTGTCGCGCGAAGGGTTCCGCATCGCGCACGACATTTCCGCCTACAGCTTCCCGGCCATGGTCAAGGCTGCCGCGCCGATGCTGGCGGACACCGCGTCGTTGCTGACGTTGACGTACTTGGGCGCCGAGCGCGTGGTGCCACACTACAACACGATGGGACTGGCCAAGGCCTCGCTGGAAGCCAGTGTGCGCTACCTAGCGGCCTCGCTCGGGCCGCGCGGCGTGCGCGTCAACGGTATCTCGGCGGGTCCGATCAAGACGCTGGCGGCCAGCGGCATCAAGGACTTCGGTAAGATCCTGCAATTCGTCGAGCATAACGCGCCGCTGCGCCGGAATGTGACCATCGAGGAAGTCGGCAACGTGGCCGCGTTCCTGCTCTCGGAGCTGTCCTCCGGGATTACCGCCGAGATCACCTATGTCGACAGCGGCTTCAACGCGGTGGCCGGTGGGTTGCCCAGCGCAGGCGAATAAGCTGAGTCACGCGAACCGCACGCGTGGCGCCTAGGTGCCCGGCGAAACAAGAACCGCCGGGTTCTTGAACCACGTCCCAAGCCAGTCTTTCATTGCACGCCGAAGCGGGCGATTCATCCAACCTTCGGCACCGGCCGTACGGTTTTTATGCGTTGCCCCGTGGTATTAGCGTTGCAATGTCGGCCAACATTGTGCATCGTTGCATCGCGCATCATGCATTCCGACCTTAACTGTTCACTGGAGATAGTCGACACGATGGCCACTTACAAGGAACTTCAGGCACAGCTCGCCACACTGATCGAGCAAGCCGAAGCGGCAAAACTTCAAGAACGGGAAGCGGCGCTCGCTCAAGCCCGCGATCTCGTCGCCACCTATGAATTGACCGAAAAAGAAGTATTCGGCCAAGCCAAGCGCGGCGGGCCACGGGCGCACCCGGGCGCGCAACCCAAATACCGGGATCCGCAGACCGGCGCGACATGGAGCGGCCGTGGCCGTGCGCCGGCCTGGATCAACGGCAAGAACCGCAATCGCTTCCTAATCAAAGATTGATGATGCGGTACACGGCCGGCACTACATTAGTCGTCTATAACGACTATACGACAATGCTGAACGGTCGATCGGCTCATGAAAAGGCCCTCACGAGGAGGGCCTTGCACTCGCGGCGCCTTCGCGCAGTGGAGCATGACGTCGCTCGATCGCAAATGCGAGCATCAATGCCGACGCGCTAACCGTCGGCCGCGTCCCCCCGGCCATGCCGCGTCGAATCCGGGCGCGACGCGTCAGCCAGGTCATCGTGCGGCATCCCCGTGCCCTTCTCAATCATTTCGACCAGAAAATCGATGAACGCGCGCACCGCCGGCAGCAATCCCTGCCGGGACAGGAACACCGCGTAAAGCTGCGGCGGCGGCAATGTCCAGCCGGGCATCACCGGCGACAATTGCCCGGCGTTCATCGCCGCCTGGTAGATATTGTCCGGCAGTACCGCAATACCCACACCGGCCAGTACCGCCTGGTGGATCATCAACAAGTCGGCGGTCACCAGCCGCGGTTCATGCTCGTAGTCATGACGCTTGCCATCCGGCGCAATCAGCTTGAATACGTACCGGCCGTCGGCACTGGGCACCGACAGCGTCGCATAGCGCGCCAAGTCAGCCGGCACCATCGGCGGGTGGTTCGTGTCCAACAGGCTCGGCGAGCCGACCAGCATCTGCTCCCTGCGCCATAGCGGCCGCACGACGATATTCGAGTTCGCGTGCGGCTCCGAGCGCACCCGCAACGCGACGTCGATCTCGTCCTCGAACAGGTCAATCACACGGTTTGTGACGTGCGCCACCACTTTCACGTCTGGATAGCGGCGTAGGAACTCCGGCATCCAATGCGCCAGCATCGTTTGGGAGACGGTCATCGGCACGCTGACACGCACCGTGCCGCGCGGTGTCGAGCCGAGTTGGTGAACCGCATCCAGCGCGGCCCGCGCTTCGCCGAGCATCGCCACACAATGCCGATGGAACAGCGCACCCGCCTCGGTCAGCGCAAGCTTGCGCGTCGAGCGCTGCAACAACCGCACCCCGAGCGCCGCCTCCAGGTCGGACAGCCGCCGTGACAAGCGTGATTTGGAAATACCCAGAGCGCGCTCGGCAGCAGAAAAACCACCGTATTCGACCACCTGCGAAAAGTACAGCAGGTCGTTCAGATCATGATGACCGAGGTTCACGTCGCCGTTCCATCAGTAGAACAATTCGTTGCAGCACGACCCGCTGGCAGCCCATAACACCACACTTATAATCATCTCACGTTGCATAGATGATGCAAATAGCCCAGTTGAAAACGGAGATTCTGATGATCGATCACATCAGCCACACTGTCGCGGCGGCACGCTCGCGGGACGTGGTGGCCCGCGCAGTCCGGCAAGTGGTTCCCGCGCAGCGCACCGTGGAGGGTGCGGGATTTGTTGTACACCGGCCGTTCCCGACGCGAACGCTAACGGACTTCGATCCGTTCTTGCTGCTCGATGAGATGGGCCCGGTTGACTACGCGCCGGGCCAGGCCGTCGGTGCACCCGCACACCCCCATCGCGGCTTTGAGACGGTCACGTACATGCTAGAAGGTGAGTTCGCTCATCGGGACTCCGCAGGTCACGCCGGTACACTCGGCCCAGGCGACGTCCAGTGGATGACGGCCGGCGTCGGCGTGGTCCATAGCGAAATGCCAGCCGCTTCGCTGTTCGAACACGGCGGACGCTCGCACGGCTTCCAGTTGTGGGTCAATCTGCCGCGCCGCGACAAAATGATGGCACCGCGCTACCAGGAACTGCCCGGCGCGCACATTCCAGTTGCACGCACGCCGGACGGGCGCATCGACGTCAAGATCATCGCCGGGGAAGCACTCGGGGTGAGCGCCGCGATTCAGACACGCACCCCGATCCTGTTCCAGCATTTCCGGATGCAGCCCGGTGCAACCCTGGTGCATTCGGTACCGGATGGCTTTCGTGTATTCGCCTATACGCTCGACAATGGCGGCCGCTATGGCGTCCAGCAGACGGCGGCCGGCGCACGGCAGATGGTGATGTTTGACAACGTCGGCGATACGATCACGATCAGCGCCACCGATCGACCACTGCAATTTCTGTTGATCGGCGGCGTGCCGCTCAATGAACCTGTCGTGCGCTACGGCCCATTTGTGATGAACACCGAGGACGAGATCCGCCAAGCCGTCGCGGACTACCGCAGCGGCAAATTTGGACACATCGCTGCCTGAGCAGTGGGCAGCGAGCGCCCTGCGGCACAGTTCACGTATGGCGGGCCAAGACGTGATAACGGCGCAGTCGTGCACGCATGCGTGCGGCAGCCGTTTCGGTCACAATGATTACTCGCCGACCGTTGCTCAGCCACTTTGGCCAACTTGGAGGACTGACGACAATGAAAGAAGCAATCGTCACCGCGCACATCGGCCATCACGCGTATCGGGTCCTGCTCGACGATGGCGCCCATAGCTGGCTAGCGGACGAGCCGGCGTCAGCCGGCGGCGGCGACCGCGGGCCCACGCCCCTGTCGCTGCTGCTGTCCAGCCTGGGTGCATGCACGTTGATCACATTGAAGATGTATGCGCAGCGCAAGCAATGGCCTCTAGCCGACGTCGATGTTTCGCTTGATATCGAGAAGAACGACGAGGGGTCCACTATCCGCCGCACAATCGTGCTGCACGGCGAGCTGGACAACGAGCAGCGGGAACGCTTGTTGCAAATCGCCAATGCGTGCCCAGTCCATCAGCTGTTGACGCATCCGATCGCCATTCAGAGCGGACTGGCAGCGGCCGCGTAAACCGACGTCGATCCGCGCTATCATCGCGGCACACGGCGCCTTGCCCGTTGGAGGACACTGCTGCTTTGAACTTCGAACATCTGATCCAGGTCAACGACCCGCTGAACCCGTTGACCACTACACTGACCCGTGACGAACTGTGGGCCGGTCTCGTGCTGCGTGCGGAACAGCCGCAGTTGTTCGTGCTCGGCCTGGACAGCTGCACGATCCTGTCGCGCCACGGCGATACACTGGAACGCGAGTTGCACTACGGACCGGCCACGGTGCGTGATCGCGTGACGCTAAGCCCCGGGCACCAGGTCCGGTATGACATCGAGGCGACCGACGCCCACGTCGGCGGATCGCTGACGATGACGATCGAGCAGCCAGACCCGGTGCAGTTGTTCGTGCGCTTCGAGTACCGCACCACGCTACCAAGCGCCGTGCAAGGTTCCGATGACGAGCAAATGACTGAAATCGTCAAGTCGGCCTATCGCGAGGCGGATCTCGATACCGTACGGCTGATCCGCGAATACGCGGGCAACGGCCGGTTGTCTACACACGTGCATTGACCCGCTGCGTCGGCTATCAACTTGCTGCGGTGATTAATAGACGCAATTGCAAATAAGAATAATTATCATTTAAACTCGTCGTCAACGATCAACACACCGCATCTTCGATGACGACCGCAAATCGCTTTTCCAGCACCCTGCGTCTGCCTTCGGGGCCGGCGACCCGCCCGATGCGCAGTTCCGCTGCCCAGCCCGAGGGCCGGCGTGCCGCACCAGCGCTCGCCACGTCAGCCCCGCAGCCGGTAGGCACGGCTCATGCCACGCATGCGTTGCAAAGCGACGACTTACTGCAAGGTCGCACGCACGTGAGCATCCTGCACAACGGTGAAACGTATCAGCTGCGCGCAACGCGGCTGGGCAAGCTGATCCTGACCAAATGACCGGCATGCTGCCTGGTATTTGCCGAGCAGCATGCTCCAACCGAGTTATTGTGGGGACCACCTCGAACCGAGGTGTTTGGCACTAGCCAGCCTTGACGGCATCATCGCGAGACCTAGACCCCTTCGCGCCTGACAAGCCTGCCGCCATAGCCAGCGAAGCCGTTTTTTTTGCGGGATTCCCCGCCCAATCTTCGAACCCTGATCTCAGCGCCAACTCGGGCTTCGTCACAAGACAAGTTCAGACGTCCCCGGGCCACCGCGGTTCGGCCCTCAGGGGGCAACCTTGCGCAGGGCAGGCCGTACCGCAGGCAGACGTTGTCGCAACGACAGACCTTGCTACATGTCGGACCTTGCCACATGTCAAACTCTGTCACAGGTCGGACCTCGCCATAGACCAGGCCTCTGCGTCAGCCGGATTTCGCCATCCATTCGGACTTCGGTGCGATTCAGGCCTTTGCGAGGCCCGTGCTCAGGCCCAGCCCCAGAACATCAGCCACCATGCGCTATCGACGACCGCCAACGCCGCGACAAAGCACAGTAGTGCGCCTACGCCTCGTGCGACACCGGCGCTGCTGCCGTGCACGTGCTTGACGACGATTTTCACCGCGAGATACAGGCTTGCCGTGTTGGCCATCGCCAGCAACGCGAGCCGCACGTCTGGCACCCAGCCAAGCGGCAGATGCTCGGCGCGCAGCAGCGACACGGTGGTGGCCGACAAGCCGAGGAACACGCCCATGCCGGCCAGCGGGATCAATGCCTGCGCAAAGTGATGCAGCCGCGACGTACGCCACCGGCCGAGCAGCAGGTTGCCAATCGCGACGCACGCCAGCAGCGCCGTGCCATACAGCAAGCCGGTGGTGACGATATAGCCGATCACCAGGCCGCCGTCGAGCCACGAGAACGCATCATTTTGCTCCGGATAGTGCGTAAAGATGAACCATGGCGCGTTGGTCTGCAGTGGCCACATGATGTCGTGGTCGATCAGCCACGCGGCCAGCGCTTGCTTGATCGAGACAAACAGCGGGCTGACGGTCCAGTGGAACGCGCCGATCGCGATGCCGAGCAGCCCGTACAGAATCAACGCGGTGTCCCACCGGTTCGCCCCCTCCTCGCCCAGCTCAACGACTTCCTGCGCCGGCGAGCGCCATGTCAGCGCGATCGCATCGCGATGGCCGCTGCAACGGCCACACATATGGCAGGCCGACGCGCCCTTCATGTTTCGCAACGGCACGAGCGGCGCACAGTTCACCGGGATCACACGGTGCCCATGCTCGCCCTGCGTGTATGAACGGCGCCACGCCTGCTCATCCACCCGATAGCGCAGCGGGGCGAGCCGCGCCAGCAGCGCGAATACGCCATTGACCGGACACAGGTACTTGCACCACACCCGTTTTTCCCGGCCGTACAGCAGGCCAATCGCGATGGCAGCAACGGTCGACCCCCCGAGCACCAGCAGCACCGCCTTCGGATACTGGTACACGCTGACCATTTGCCCATAGATCGTCGTGAGCCCGAACGCGACGAACGGCCACCCGCCCCAGCGTATCCAGCGCGGAATCGGACGGCCCAGCCCATGCTTGCTCGCGAACTCGGACAATGTGCCTTCCGGGCACAGCACGCCGCACCATACACGCCCGAGCATCACCATCGACAGCAGCACGAACGGCCACCAGATGCCCCAGAACACGAACTGCGCGAATACCGTGAGGTTCGACCAGATATGCGCGGTATCGTCCGGCAGTGGCATAAACGCCGGCACCAGGATCAACAGCGCATAAATGAGCACGACAACCCACTGCACGTTGCGGATCACCGTGTGATGGCGCTGCATCCAGTGCCCAGCCTCGGCCAACCAGCCGGAGCGTGGAGCAAGCATCACACTCATGCGGGCTTCCTCTGCGCGCATGAGGATTGGCGCTGCCGGGTCCAGCGCAGCAACACCCAGACCACCAGCCAGAACAACGCATACGCAATGACGTTAGCCAGCGCCGGATGGGCCCGATAGCCGGTCAGCGTTGCCACTAGTGAGCCGACTGTACCCGAGTCGTCCAGGATGTGCGACGTGTCCCACACCATATCGATGCCGGTCGGCACGATTTCCTTGTCGATTAGCTTGTCGATCCCCGCCTCGAATAGACCCGCGCCGAGGAATAACAGCATGACCTCGGTGACGCGGAAAAACGCGCGCCACGAGAATATCCGGCCACCCAGTTGCAGCAGATAAAACGTGAGCAACGCGAGCGCTAGACCGATCAGCACGGCCAGCCATTGCATCACATCGACGTGGCCCGACCGGCCGAAGCCCAGCCCATACAGGAAGATCACCGTTTCACTGCCTTCGCGCGCAATCGCCAGTGCCGCGAGCACTGCGATACCCCACCAGTTTGCATTGCGCCGACTCTCGGCCAACGACATTTCCATGTCGCGCTTGAGCGTGCGGCCGTGCCGCTTCATCCACAGCACCATCTGCACGATCAGCACGCACGCGACCAGCACCATCGCCGTCTGGAAATAATCCTGCGCATCACCGGACAGCACTTCGGTGAAGCCGATCAGCGCGGCACCCAGGCCGACCGCCGCCAGCAATCCCGCGCCGACGCCAAGCCACAGCCACGGCAATCCCTTACGCGCGGCGGCGTCGCCATTGGTCAACCAGGCATGCAGGATGCCGACCACGAGCAGCGCCTCGACGCTCTCCCGCCATACGATGAACAGAATCTGACCCATTACATCTTCCTTCGCGCGGCTGCGCGGCCCGTCACTTTGCCACTATCACGCCTTGCGCGCTCTGATGGAAATCATCGAAGAACTTGTACTCACCCGGCGACAGCGGCGCGATCACGACAAACGACTCGGCGCCCGGCGCCAGCACCTTCTCCTTGCGCAGTTGTACGCTCTCGAACTCGACAGCGCCCTTGCCAGTGTTGTGAATCTCGATCTTGATGCGCTGGCCGGCCGGCACTTCGATGCGCGCCGGATTGAGTTTGCCGTCCGCCATCTCGAGCCGGAACGTGGGCAGGTCCGCAGCGCGGGCGACGCCGCCGAACGCGGCGCTCCACGCGAGCAGCCACGCCGCACCCTGCAATTTGAGCGTGCGCTTCATCGATCAGTACCCACCTTTTTTACCGATGCCGGCGAACGGGAAGTCATAGTTCAACTCGAACGGCTTGAACCACGGACCGACGCCGGTTTCCTTGTCAACGTGGCGGCCGAACGCCATATGCCCGGTCTGCGCGGGCGGCGCGATGAACAGCTTCAGGTGGTACTTGCCCGGTCCCGCGAGCTTCACATTGTCGCCGTAGTGCGGGCCATCGCTCGCCACCATCGCCATCAGATCACCCTGTTGCACGTAGTTTGAGCCGGGCTTGGTCAATTCGTAGCGCACCTGCAGGTACGGCATCCAATCGCCTTCGGCAAAGCCGGTCGGGTTGTTCTTGACCGCATGGATGTCCGCCTCCAGGTGGATGTCCGAGTCGGACGCCTTGCGCATCATGCCTTCCGGGTCCATCGTGATCGGCTGCAGATACACCGCGCCGACTTCCATCCCGCCCTGGATCTGCGGCTTGCCAATCGGATACTCGGCCGCCGACGCCGCGCTTGCGGCGCCCATTGCCAGTGCAAATGACGCCACCGCGGCGGCGGTACGAACTAGACGAAAAACTGCCATCGACATTCCTCGTTGTAATGTGTGTGAAAACTGGAATAAGAACAATTCTCAATACACTACCAGTGTAGCACTGATCCGAGCGTTGTCCCAAGGGGGAATGTGCACCGCACCGGCACATCTCGTCGCCGCGTCGCCGCGTCGCCACGTGGGCTCGTGCTCCGGGTGCTCCGGGCACTACAGGCGCCCCGCGCGGCGTCGCGGCCTAGCGCAGGTCCGGCACGTGGTCGCCGACGCTCGCGCCGAACGCGCGCTGCTTGAGCCGCGCCAATTGGTCGCGGGTCTGCGCCGCCTTCTCGAACTCGAGGTTCTTTGCGTAGTCCAGCATCTGCTTTTCGAGCTTTTTGATTTCCTTCGCGAGCTGCTTGTCCGACATGTCCTCGATCTTCGCGCGCTCCTGCTGTGCGCGCAGTTCGGCACGCGCGTCGTCCACGTCGTAGACGCCGTCGATAATGTCCTTGATCCGCTTGACGACGCCACGCGGCACGATGCCGTTGCGCTCGTTGTATTGGATCTGCTTGCGACGGCGCCGCTCGGTCTCGTCGATCGCACGTCGCATCGAGTCGGTGATCGTGTCGCCATACAAGATCGCACAGCCGTTGACGTTGCGCGCGGCCCGCCCGATCGTCTGGATCAGCGAGCGCTCGGCGCGCAGAAACCCCTCCTTGTCCGCGTCCAGGATCGCCACCAGCGACACTTCCGGGATATCGAGCCCTTCGCGCAGCAGATTGATACCGACCAACACGTCAAAGGTGCCTAGCCGTAGGTCGCGGATGATCTCCACCCGCTCAACCGTATCGATGTCGCTATGCAGGTAGCGTACCTTCACGCCGTGGTCGGCAAGAAACTCGGTCAGTTGCTCGGCCATGCGCTTGGTTAGCACGGTGACCAAAACCCGTTCGCCAGCCGCCACGCGCTGGTTGATTTCCGACAGCACGTCATCGACTTGCGAACTAGCGGGACGGACCTCGATCTGCGGATCAACCAGCCCGGTGGGGCGCACCACCTGCTCGACGACCTGACCCGCGCTGCGCTGTTCGTAGCCGGCCGGCGTCGCCGACACAAACACCGCCTGGCGCATCTTGCGCTCGAATTCGTGAAACTTTAGTGGGCGGTTGTCCAGTGCGGACGGCAGCCGGAACCCGTATTCGACCAGGTTTTCCTTGCGCGCCCGGTCCCCGTTGTACATAGCGTTGAGCTGGCCGATCAGCACGTGCGACTCGTCCAAGAACATCAGCGAGTCGGCCGGCAGATAGTCGCACAGCGTTGGCGGGGGCTCGCCGGGCACGGCGCCCGAGAAATGCCGCGAGTAGTTCTCGATGCCTTTGCAAAAACCGAGCTCCTGCAGCATTTCAAGATCAAACCGGGTGCGCTGCTCGAGCCGCTGCGCCTCGACAAGCTTGCCCTCCTGGTGGAAAAATGCGAGCCGCTCGCGCAACTCCTCTTTGATCGTCTCAACCGCTCGCAACACCGTGTCGCGGGGCGTCACGTAATGTGACGACGGGTAGACGGTGAAACGCGGGATACGTTGCCGCACCCGCCCGGTCAGCGGGTCGAACAAATGCAACGATTCGACCTCGTCGTCGAACAACTCGACGCGCAATGCCATTTCGGCATGCTCGGCCGGGAACACATCAATGGTGTCGCCCCGCACGCGGAATGTGCCACGCTGGAAATCGACATCATTGCGCATGTACTGCATGGCAATCAGCCGGCCGATGATATCGCGCTGGCCGACGCGGTCACCGTCGCGCAGCGTGAGAATCATCTGATGGTATTCCGCCGGGTTGCCGATCCCGTAGATTGCCGAGACCGTCGCGACGATCACGACATCACGCCGCTCCAACAGACTCTTGGTAGCCGACAGCCGCATCTGCTCGATGTGCTCGTTGACCGCCGAATCCTTTTCGATGAACAGGTCGCGCTGCGGCACGTACGCTTCGGGCTGGTAGTAGTCGTAATACGACACGAAATATTCGACTGCGTTGCGCGGAAAAAACTCGCGGAACTCGGAATACAGTTGCGCGGCCAGCGTCTTGTTCGGGGCGAATACGATCGCCGGGCGGCCGAGTCGAGCGATCACGTTGGCCATCGTGAACGTTTTGCCCGAGCCGGTCGCGCCGAGCAGCGTTTGGAACGCGAGGCCGTCCTGGATGCCCTCGACCAACTGGCGGATGGCTTCCGGCTGGTCACCTGCCGGTGGAAACGGCTGGTACAGCTGGTAGGGCGATCCATCGAAGACAACGAATTTGCTCTCGTCGAGCACGTTATCGTTCTCGATGTGCGATGCGGACATGGGTCGTTCCTTCCGGCCGGGAAAAACAAACATACATTCTAGCGTTTTGGCACGACACGAGGCCGAGCGGGATCTCGGGTGAAATTGCCACACCCGTGAAACCGGCACGCCCGGCCGCGCACCGGCACTCATTCGAATCCCCAACACCGGCACCGTGACCGGGGCGGCGGCGCAGCCATACACAGGCGCAAGCCATACACAGGCGCAAGCCATACGCCGGAGTAAGCCATACGCTGAAGCAAGCCATACGTCGGAACAAGCCACGCGTCGAAGCGGATCGATGGGGCATAGTTCTCTGCTGCCCGCCGACGCGGAACAATGCGGCCGGCATTGGTTACAATGCTGAAAAGGGTGGTTGCATGGCGTCGATCCCAACCAGGCCATGGCCGCCGCTCGCCGTCTTTTCGAACTCACTGCCGATACGATCATGTCTCTTTTCTCCGTCGTCGAACTCGCGCCGCGCGACCCGATCCTGGGCTTGAACGAAGCTTTCAATGCCGATACCCGCCCGACAAAGGTCAACCTGGGCGTAGGCGTCTACACGAACGAGGAAGGCAAGATTCCGCTGCTGCACGCGGTACGCGAGGCTGAACGGGCCCGGCTGGAGCAAGCGTTGCCGCGCGGCTACCTGCCGATCGACGGGATCGCCGCATACGACACAGCAGTACAAAAACTGTTGTTGGGTAACGACTCGCCGCTGATCGCCGAGGGCCGCGTCGTTACCGCGCAGGCGCTTGGCGGAACCGGTGCGCTGAAAATCGGCGCGGATTTCCTCAAGCGCATCGAGCCGAACGCGAAGGTGGCGATCAGTGACCCGAGCTGGGAAAACCATCGTGCACTGTTTGAAAGCGCCGGCTTCGAAGTCGTGGCGTATCCTTACTACGATCCGGCGACCCACGGTGTGAAGTTCGACGCGCTGCTCGCCGCGCTGAACAGCTACCCGGCCGGCACGATCGTAGTGCTGCACGCCTGCTGCCACAACCCGACAGGTGTCGATCTGGACGAAGCGCAGTGGCAGCAAATCGTCGATGTGGTCAAGGCTCGCGAACTGGTGCCGTTCCTGGACATGGCCTACCAGGGCTTCGCGCAAGGCATCGACGAAGATAGCGCGGCGGTACGCCTGTTCGCATCGGCGGGTATCGACGTATTCGTCTCCTCGTCGTTCTCCAAGTCATTCTCGCTGTACGGCGAACGGGTCGGCGCGCTGACGGTCATCACGCATGGCGGCGAGGAAAGCGCGCGCGTGCTGTCGCAATTGAAACGTGTGATTCGCACCAATTATTCGAATCCGCCGACACATGGCGGCGCGATCGTGGCGGCGGTGCTCGGCAATCCCGAATGGCGCGCGCTCTGGGAACAGGAGCTTGGCCAAATGCGCGAGCGCATCCGCGCGATGCGCGGCGGTCTGGTACAAAAGCTTAAGGACGCCGGCGTGCAACGCGATTTCGAATTCGTCAACCGGCAGCGTGGCATGTTCTCGTATTCGGGGCTCAACGCCGCGCAAGTCGAGCGTCTGCGCGAGGAGTTCGGTATCTATGCGGTCAGCACCGGACGTATCTGTGTGGCCGCGCTCAATACGCGCAACCTTGACGTGGTGGCCAACGCCATCGCGCAAGTATTGAAGTGACCGGGGCGAGCGATGGCGCGGCGCCCGCTGTGCCATCGCGCCGAGCGCACCGCCGCCTGCAACACCAATGCCACCATCTCGTACGGCGGCGGTGGCGCGAGCACGGGCCTATCGCTCGGATGGGTCGGGGGTTCATGACAGGCTACTTCATTGACCAACCGTGCGAGACGAGGAACGATTGGCCAGTGAGCGCTGCACTCGGATACGCGGCCAGAAACAGCGCCAGTTGCGCGACGTCGTCAGCGGTGGTGAACTCGCCGTCCACGGTGGCGCCAAGCATCATGCGCTTAACCACCTCTTCCTCGCTGATGCCCAGTTCCTTGGCCTGCTCCGGAATCTGCTTGTCCACCAGCGGCGTGCGCACGAATCCTGGACAGATCACGTGCGAGCGCACGTGATGCGCGGCCCCTTCCTTCGCGAGCACACGCGCCAGGCCAAGCAGTGCGTGCTTGGCGGCCACATACGCCGATTTCAGCGGCGACGCCTCGTGTGAATGCACTGAGCCCATATAGATCACGACGCCCCCGCGATCGCCGGCGTACATGTATTTGAGCGCCGCCTTGGTGGTCAGAAACGCACCATCGACGTGAATCGCCTGCATCTTCTTCCAGTCCGAGTACGCATAGCTTTCGATCGGATTGACAATCTGGATGCCGGCATTGGACACCAAGATGTCCATCGAGCCGAACGCCTCGGCAACCTGGTCGATGCCGGCATTGACCGCATGCTCGTCCGTCACGTCCATCGCAACGCCGAGCGCCCGGCCGCCTTGCACGGTGATCTCCCGTGCGACCGCCTGCGCACCTTCGAGGTTCAGATCGGCGATGCCGACCGCGGCGCCGGCTTGCGCGTAGACACGGGCGATCTCGCGTCCGATCCCGCTTGCCGCACCGGTGACGATGGCTGTCTTGCTGCTCAGATTCGTATTCAAAGTCGACATCGATTTTTCTCCTAGCCAGTGGGTAACGTTAACGTGACGCGTTATCGCGACCGGCGACCAGATGCCTAGGCCCGGCCTGACACCGCGCGGCGAATGAATTGCGCTATTGTGCCTGGAACCGGGGCTCGTGCTGCAATGCGATAGCCGTCAGGCTCGCGCGCGCGACGCTGGTGTGAACTTTTTCGATAATGCCCAGGTGTACGCGGGCGGCCACTCCGAGCAGCTCATGGGCGAGGCACTGCGTGCGCTTCACTGGCCGCGTGCCAGCTATATCGTATCGACGAAATTCTTCTGCGGCATCGAGCACATTGTGGGTACCGCGCACCAGCGACAGGTGTCGCGCTCGCGTCCCGGCGATGCAATGCACCCGACTCACAGGCGTAGAATATCGGGCTTTCCGCGCCCGCCTATCCAGCATCATGCTCAGTTACCGTCACGCCTTTCACGCCGGCAATCATGCCGACGTACTCAAGCATTGCGTCGTCGTGCACCTTCTGCGCTATCTTGCGCAGAAGGACAAGGCGTTCTGGTATATCGACACGCACGCGGGCGCCGGTGCGTACGCGCTGCACGAAGGTTACGCGCAGAAGCGACTCGAATTCGAAACAGGTATTGCGCGGCTGTGGGAACGCACCGATCTACCGGCGCCGCTGGCCGATTACGTGGATGCCGTACGTGCATTGAATCCGGATGGCGAACTCCGTTTCTACCCCGGCTCCCCCTATCTCGCTTGGCAGACGCTGCGCGAGCAGGACCGGATGCGGCTGTTCGAGATGCATACGACAGAGATCGACGTGCTGCGCAGCAATTTTCGCGATGCCGGGCGGCGCGCGATCATCGCCGGCGGCGACGGTTTCGAGGCAATCAAGGCATTGCTGCCGCCTCCACCGCGGCGTGCCCTGACACTGATCGATCCTTCCTACGAGGACAAGCGCGACTATGCACGCACACTGGGTTGCGTCCAAGAGTGCCTAAAGCGCTTTGCGACGGGCGTCTATGCGATCTGGTACCCGCAGGTCACACGGCCCGAAGCGCAGCGCTTTCCCGCCCAACTCAAGCGCTTGCGGCAAGACCGTTGGCTGCATGTGGCACTGAGCGTCGGCACGGTGCCGAAAGACGGTCTGGGACTGTACGGCAGCGGCATGTTCGTGCTCAATCCACCGTATACGCTGACTGCGGCGCTGCACGAAACCTTGCCCTGGCTCGTCGACGCACTGGGCGTCGACCGGCAAGCCCGCTTCGTACTGGAGGTGGGCGGCGACTGAAAACGGGGGACTAACGCGGTGCGGAGCGGCAAACCGCACGGTGCATTGCGGCACCGGTATAATCAATGCGAAGTTGTCCCAGGCCAATGGGACATCGTTTCGCTTGAATGCGGACGGCAGCGCGGTCTCCCGTCACCGCCCCGCCGCGCACTAGAGCCCGGCGGTTGACAGCCTCGTCAGTTTCAGCAGGCCGGACGCCATCGACGGCCCCATTCGGGAGGGATGAGACGGCAGCGGATGAACGCCGCCGGCCGCGCGCGGCGGCGGAATGTCGCATTGCGCGCCGTTCGACGGCAAGTCGGACAGGGAAGGATTCGTCGGCGACGAGCTTGGGTCGCGTAAAATATCAGGGCCGCGGTATGTGGCCCGTACCGGCTTCGGTGCAGGCGTCCCCGCCCGTTTCACTACCAAATATCAGGCCAATCCTAGCCCGACTCGGCGGCCCCCCCTGCCGCGCAGCGTAGATTAGAACGAGCGGTAACCGTTGTGTTCCAGCGCGCGAATGCGCCGCTCGAGTTCGAAAATATCAGCCGACTGCGCCAAATAAGCCTCGCGACGGCGACGTTCGGCGTTCTCGAACCAGTTCGACAAGGCCATCATCAGATAGGTCAGCATCACAATTCTCCAGGAAGCGGGGAGACGTCCCGCCGAAATGACGTCAGGGATTTCCCCTAATCGGGTTAACCCGAGTATAGAAATCCGCCTCTAAAAAGTCCAGAGAATTGCACAAATAATGAGCATGCCCGTTTGGCATGCCCATTCAGCGTGAACCGCCGGATCCGTCTGCCCTGCCATGCACTGCGGTGAAAAAGCGCGTTGCACGGCCCGTCGTCAGCTGGGCATGCTGGGCATGCAATGGAGCGGCGCGGCCACGCTGATCGACTCGCCGTACAAAAGCGCTGGGCAATAGGTGTTCAGCCTCGCGAACGCAAACTCCCGCTTTGGGGTAATGCTGCTGCGTCAGTGAGCGCGGCCTCAACACGTTGCCCGCGTGCCGTACGACGGCCGCGGACCGCGCCCGCGTCGGGCGGTGGCGATACATAATGCGCACATGGGCCGCTGTCGGCCAACGCCAGATGTTCGATGATCGGGCAATCCGGCCGCGCATCGCCATGGCAATGCACGGCCAGGTGCGCCAGTGTGTCACGCATCGCCGACAGCTCCGCGATGCGCTGCTCGAGTTCGGCGACGTGATCCAGCGCGATTGACTTGACCTGTGCGCTGGCTCGCTCGCGATCGTCCCACAACGCCAGTAGTCGCCGGATATCGACGACCGAAAAGCCCAGCCGCCTCGCATGGCGCACGAACCGCAGCGCGTGAACCTCCTTGTCGCCATACACGCGATAGCCAGCATCGGTGCGGCTGCGCGGCGTCACGAGCCCAATGCTCTCGTAATAGCGGATCATCTTTGCGCTGACGCCTGACGCGCGCGCGGCCTGGCCTATGTTCATGATTGTCGATGCACCGCGTGCGGTTCGATACAGTAAAAAATGCTACACCTTGCCACAATGGGAAAGTATACGCTTGATGTGGATTAATTTGGTTTTGATTTAGATTAATTTGATTAATTTGCGCTTTATTGACAGGAGCCCCGCATGATCGAATTCAATATATCCGGCATGAACTGCCAGCATTGTGTCAAAGCGGTTACCGAGTCGCTCCACGCGCTCGATGTGCATGCCCGAGTCGATGTCCACCTCGAACGAGGCCAAGTGACGGTCGACAGTACCCAACCCCGCGCCGCGCTGAAAGCGGCGATCGAGGATGCCGGCTATACAGTGAATGAATAAGCGAGGCAGGATGAGTCAGCCTGTTGTGCCGCGCGGCGGTGCCAAAGTGGCCATCATCGGTGCATCCGATCTGCTTGGCCGGGCGCTTGCCGCCGAATTCGCAGGCCAACTGGAGTGGAACACCCTCGCGACCTGGCGTCGGCTCGATCGGTGCACGGCCCCGCCGCCCATGGCGCGGCCAGGGCACCAGCGGCGGAAACGGCCGAGATGATGGCGCTGGACATCCTAGACACCGGCGCACTCGAGCATTTTTTCGCGGCGCACCGGCCCGATGCCGTGGTGGTCTGCGCCGCCGAACGGTGACCTGACGTCTGCGAACGCCATCCGGATATGGCGCGTGCGATCAACGTCGGGGCACTGGCGAGGATCGGTGCGCTCGGCGCCAGGTATCGCACCTGAATATTGGGCATCTCGAGCGAGCCAGTGGCTTTTTGGTCACGGGTGCGCGCAGCGCCGAGGCGGCCCGGCGAGCTTGACAGATTCTCGATGATAATTGTCCTGACAGCGTGTTTAAGCCAAATTAAACTCAACGTCGCACCATGATGGTACGCCCGCATCGGCTACCTCAGCCCTCGACCCACAAACGAGAAAATCGATGTCCACGCTCGACAAGCAGACCGCGGCCACCGCAGAAATTTCCGGCGGCGCCACACTTAGCGCCGCCGCCACGCAGGCCGGCGCAACCGTGTTTCCGGTGCTCGGCGCAATCAGCGTCTCGCACCTGCTCAACGATATGATTCAGTCGTTGATCCTGGCAATCTATCCGATGCTCAAGGCCAACTTCCAATTAAGCTTTGGCCAGATTGGGCTGATCACGCTAACCTATCAGGTCACTGCCTCGCTGCTGCAGCCGCTCGTGGGCCTGTACACCGACAAGCACCCGAAACCGTTCTCGCTGCCCATCGGCATGGGTTTCACATTGTGTGGATTGCTCCTAATGTCCGTGGCCGGCACTTTCCCGATGCTGTTGCTGGCCGCATCGCTAGTCGGTTGCGGCTCGTCGGTGTTCCATCCCGAGTCCTCGCGCGTCGCGCGCATGGCCTCTGGCGGCCGTCACGGACTCGCGCAGTCTCTGTTTCAGGTCGGCGGCAACTTCGGCACCTCGCTCGGACCGTTGCTGGCCGCTTGGATCGTGATCCCGCACGGGCAGCCGAGCATCGCCTGGTTCTCGCTCGCGGCGCTGGTCGGCATCGTGATCCTGTTCAATGTCGGACGCTGGTACCGTAGCCATCCGTCTACGAAGAAGTCCCGCTCCAGCACGGCCCGCGTGGCGTTGGCGCGCTCGCGCATCGCCACCGCCATCGGTGTGCTGATGCTGTTGATATTCTCGAAATACTTCTACTTGGCCAGCATCAACAGTTACCTTACCTTTTACATGATCGACAAATTCCACCTGTCGGTGCAATCGGCACAGGTTCATTTGTTCATCTTCCTCGCGTCAGTCGCCGCCGGCACGGTGATCGGCGGACCCATCGGTGACCGGATCGGTCGCAAGTATGTCATATGGGCATCGATTCTCGGCGTCGCCCCCTTCACATTGGCGCTGCCGTACGCCAACCTATTCTGGTCCAGTGTGCTGCTGGCCATCATCGGCGTGGTAATCGCGTCGGCCTTCTCCGCGATCCTCGTGTATGCGCAGGAGCTGATCCCCGGCAAGGTGGGCATGATCGCCGGCCTGTTCTTCGGCTTTGCGTTCGGCATGGGCGGCGTGGGCGCCGCCGTGCTCGGCTGGCTGGCCGATACCACCAGCGTGCGGTTCGTCTACCACGTGTGTGCATTCCTGCCGTTGATCGGCATCGTCACCATCCTGCTGCCGAACCTAGAACGCCCACGCGCCGGCCAGTCGGCATGATCCGCGCTTGCCGCGGCCGCCATACCGCTGTTTCGCGAACGCTGTCGGCGCCCTGCCGAATGTCGTGGCCAAGGCACGCCATGCGCGCAGTTATACTTGTGCCATACCACAATCCTTCCCTTGTCGATTTCGCGTCATTGTCCCCACCATGCCAGACCTTGCGCCGACCACCTGGGCCCTCATTACTGCGTTCGGCGGAGCGGGCGCCATGCTGCCCGTCGCCGCGGCCATCGCGCTGTGGCTCGTCGTGAGCCATACCTGGCGCAGCGCGCTCGCGTGGTCCGGCTTTCTCGCTGCCGGTATCGCGCTCGTGCTGGTCACCAAGGTGGCCTTCCTCGGCTGGGGCATTGGCATACGCTCACTGGATTTCACCGGCATTAGCGGCCATTCGATGCTGGCGACCGCGGTACTGCCGGCCGCAGCGTTCCTGAGCACGCGCGGCGCACCGGTCATGCTACGACTGGCAGTGCTAGCCGCGGGACTCGTCTCGGGTGCCGGGATCGGCGTATCGCGGGTCGCGCTAGATGCACATTCGGTGTCCGAAGTGGTTGCCGGCTGCGCGCTTGGCGCGGCTGTGTCGCTGGGCTGGATCGCATGGGCGGCGACGCGCGAGCCGAACCCAGCCGCGCGTGTATCGCGCTGGGTCGTGGCCGCGAGCCTGTTCGGGCTCGCCGTATCACTGCACAGCTATCATGCACCGACTCACCGGTGGGTCACACGGATTGCACTGTACCTGTCCGGCCACGAGCGGCCATTCGTGCGAGTACGCTGGAAAGCCTACCGGCCGCCGATACTGGGCCAGGCGCTCGACGTGCAGCCGATCGACATGCGGCCGCGCTCATAGCGATGCTTTCGCGCTGCGAGCCGCCTTAGCCTAGCCGGCTTCGGCCATTCCAATCGGGACAATTGCGGGTCCGCGGCAGCATTGATCGACTGTCTCGCCGCCGCATAGTCGCGGATGAACCCGCGTTGCATGCGTGCAGCCAGCTGCAACGCGATCACCGCGTCATTGCCGGTGCCGAGCGCGTACCGGAACCGCTTGACTCGGATACGCTGTACATGCCGCTCGCGGACGGACCGACGCGCCGTCGGGACCGTCCCCTCTTAGATGGATAAAGGAATATCCCGATTCTAAGCGTGCAGCATGCGGGTACGCATGCCTCATCGCCGCATGCGCACCGAGCCAAAAGACGTCAACGATGTTGCACTTAAAGGAACGTAGCTAGCGAGAAGCCCATCAGCCAACGTAGAATAGGCCACTCGTCGGATGAACGCGTAACACGCGGCTCCGGCGAGGGTTCTCAACTACTGGGCATTTCAATACGATGGCCACGAAAAAACCAACGACGAAAACCTCTGCAAAACCTGTAGCGAAAAAAGCCGCTGCGACGAAGGCCCCTGCCAAGAAGGCCCTTGCAAAGAAAGCCCCGGCGAAAAAGGCGGCTGTCGCCAACGGCGTCGCTGCACCGATCAAGGAGACTTTCACGAAGGCCAGCCTCAGCGCCCATATCGCCGAACGCGCACAAGTCGAGCCCAAAGCCGCCAAGGCCGTGCTCGCCGCGCTGGAGCAGACGGTCCTCGGCGCCGTGCACAAGAGGGGGGCGGGCGAATTCACGCTGCCCGGCCTGCTGAAAATCACGGTGCAAGCCGTGCCGGCCAAGAAGCGCCGTTTCGGCAAGGATCCGTTTACCGGCGAGGAACGGTGGTTCGATGCAAAGCCGGCCACGATTCGCATCAAGGCACGTGCGCTGAAGAAGCTCAAGGACGCTGCAGCGTAAGCACGCAACGCACATGCCGCGCCCGTCGCGTGGCGCGTACATGGAGCGGGTGCCGCAACCGGGGAATGTGCCCCGAGTTGCGGCATTTTTTTGTGGCGTGACACCCCCACCGGATTCTCATGCCGGCGACGCATACGCTACGATTGAGCGCATAACGACACGCACGGCATCGTGCCGGTCAGCGCGCCAAGCCGGCCCGGCAAACTTCCGCTACGATGCTCCCTGACGACTTCCTTTCACTTTCAACAAGTGGAGCATTCGCGATGAAAATCGATCTGTCAGGAAAAACCGCCGCCGTCAGCGGCTCGACCGCTGGCATTGGACTCGCGATCGCAACAGGATTGGCCGCAGCCGGCGCGCTCACGATCGTCAACGGCCGCAAGCAGGATTCCGTGGACAACGCATTGCGCACGATCCGCGCGGCCGTGCCGGACGCCGCGCTGCGCGGCTTCGCCGCGGACCTGTCGCATGCGCACGGTTGCGATGCGTTCAGCGCCGCGTTCCCCGACGTCGACATCTTGGTGAACAACCTCGGCGTGTTCGGGCCCGGCGACATCTTCTCGACGCCCGATGAGGATTGGCACCGCTATTTCGAAGCGAACGTAATGTCCGGCGTGCGGCTGACACGCAGCTACTTGAAAAGCATGATGGAGCGCCGCTGGGGACGCGTGGTGTTCATCTCATCGGAATCGGCGCTCAACATCCCACCAGACATGCTTGCGTACGGCTTATCCAAGACCGCGCAGTTGTCGATCGCGCGCGGCATCGCGAAATACGCAGCCGGCAGCGGCGTCACGGTCAATTCCGTACTACCGGGGCCAACGCTGTCGGCGGGCTTTCGCACGATGGTCGAACAACCGGCGCTTGAACAAGGTAAAAGCGTCGAGCAAGTCGCTGACGAATTCGTCGTGACCCATCGCGGCAGCTCGATCCTACGTCGTGCAGCCACGCCCGAGGAAGTCGCAAACATGGTCGTGTACGTGTGCTCGCCACAAGCCAGCGCCACAACCGGTGCCGCATTGCGTGTGGACGGTGGTGTGGTCGATACGATCGCATAATCGCGACCGGCGCGCGGTACGGCGGCCACAACACATGTTAATGGCCGCGCCCCCATCCCGCGCTTTCGTTGATCGCAGTGTGGCTGGCAGATCACCTGCTGTTCGCGCGTCAAACCGAGCGCGGAGCGCTGGAAAAGCAAATTAGCCGTTTGGCCGACTTGTAAGAATCTTTATCTGGACTATATTAGATTTATAGTTCATGTATAGATGAGGTACCCGATGAGCCGCCCGATCCGAATCGCTGAAGGAGCCGCCGCACCAATACCACCTGCCCGCCAGCCAACACTGGCCGAAATGTCCGCCGCTGGACTGCGCGCATTCTTCAACATTGCCCACGACTGGCAACTGTCGGTTGATGAACAACTCGTGCTGTTGGGCTCCCCGGGGCGCTCGACGTTTTTCAAGTGGAAAGCCGCGCCCGATGCGGCACGGCTGTCACGCGATACGCTCGAGCGACTCTCGCATTTGCTCGGCATTTACAAGGCGCTGCAGATCCTGCTGCCGCAGCCGGATGCCGCCGACGGCTGGGTGAAGCGACCCAACAGTGCGCCACCGTTCAACGGCAAACGCGCGCTGGACCGGATGCTGGCAGGCAATCTCAGCGACCTGGTCGCCGTGCGGCAATATCTTGACGCGATGCGCGGAGGTTGGGCTTGAACGACGAGCACAGCACTGCCCAGCCTTCCAGCAACATCCAAGGCGGGGTCCGCGAGCCGTCACTTGCGGCACTGCGCGACCCGGGCTGCTGGCCCATCGCCAAGGTCCAATGGCAGCCTGCCTACCGTGTCGTGCCGACACGCTTGCCGGCGATCACCCTATTCGATCGCGTCGCATCGGCCAGCGACTTCGACACGCTGTACGCGCTCGAGGCGATCACCAACGATCGCCTGCGCACCGAAGTCGGCGAAATCGACCTGGTGCCGCCCGAGGAACGCCGCTTCGGTCCAGGCTACGGTCCAATCATGGCGGCGCTTACCCATCTGAATCCCGCTGGCAGTCGCTTCTCGCCGGGTACATTCGGCGTGTTCTATTGCGCACGCGACGCACGTACTGCGATCGCCGAAACCCGCTATCACACCGCGTTGTTCCTGTCGGCGACGCATGAGCCGCCGATGCGTCAGCCCATGCGGCTCTACACCGTTATCGCGCAAGGCAACGTGCTGGATCTGCGTGACCAACGAGATACCCTCGCGCCGACCATCCTGCATCCGCACGATTACACGTTCGGCCAGGCGCTCGGTACAGCCGCCCGCCATGCAGGCCACGCGGGCATCGCGTATCCTTCCGTGCGCGACCCGCATGGCGAGTGCCTGGCGGCGTTTCGGACCACGCTGCTGCGGCAATGCCACCATGCCGCCTACCTGGAATACAACTGGAACGGCAGCCGCATCGACGTCGTGTTCGAATTGACCCAGGTCGGCTAACCGTGCGTTGGCCAGTCCAACGACGCGGCGCCCCGCCGTAGCGCCTCGCGAGTCGAGATCGCATGGATGCGGCCGCTATGCACGTCCACTATCGACAGCGCACCATGCGGCAAGAACGCGCCCGTATCGACGAACGTCTGCGCGCCGACCGTGCGGACCTCGGGCACCGGCGTATGCCCGCAGTAAGTATGCGACAGTCCCCGCTGCACGCGCGGGTCGCCTCCGCCCGCGATCAACTGCCGCCCCCACAGCAGGCGCGCGCGCGTGCGCTCGTCGAATTGCGCGGCATCCAGTGTGAGGTCGTCGCCGAAGAACTCGGCATGCAGCACGTTGAAGCGCCGCGCGCCGGCGCCTACGACACGCGCCAGCGGCAAGCGCCTAACGCGCGCCGCGTAGTGGCCCAGCATCCCGGCCGGCAGCGCGCGTGCCCACGCACCGCCTATCGGGTCCCAGGCCGTCTGTGGCAACACGCCGTCGGCCACGTCGCACATCACTTCCTCGTGATTGCCCTGGACCGCGAAGAACCATGGCATCTTCAACAACGCGAGCGCCTCGACGGGATGGTCGCCGCGATCGACCAAGTCTCCGACCGAAAACAGACGGTCGTGCGCTGCATGGAACCTCACTTGCGCTAGCAGATAGCGCAGCGCATCGGTGCAGCCGTGCAGGTCACCGACGACGAAATCGCGCCCTGTGTCATTCCACGGATGAAACGCGACAAAACGGTAAGCAGCATCGTTCATGATGTCGATGATAGCCCCGTCGCGCCGTCTCCGTATGCGTCTGGTGTAACGTATCGGACGCCGGCAGCCCGGCTGCACGGCATCACGCGCCACCTCAACCGTTGGAACGACATCGCGATGAGTTGGAAACCACTTCCTCACCTGCTGCCGTTCCACCCCAGTTGCTGCTGGCCATCGCCATCGGCACACTCACAGGCGCAGCATTTTCCCAATTCGCTGCTGAGCACCGCCCACCCACGACCACAAGCGCGGCGAGGACGTGCGCCAGGCTGGCCGTGCTGTCCGAGTTGACCGACGAATGGCTGGCCGCGTGGCGTAGTTGGTCCAAGCTCAATACGCCGCAGCGTCGCGCTGTTGCCAGCGGACAAGCCGACGGCTAGGCGCCGCGGCCGAGGCGATGCTGTACCACAGACGCTAGTTGGCTGCTGGCCGACGCGCACCGCAGCGCGCAAGCCGGCGGCTTGCTCATCCGCGCTCGGGCAGCGTCAGCGCGATCGAGGTGAAACCATCGGTCCCGCTCGCCGCGCTCGATTTGCCGCCGTGCGCCAGCACGACGCGCTGCGTGACGGACAGCGCGAGCGGCATCCCGTCGGCGCCCTGCACCGGTGTCGTCCCGCGCAAGAATGGTTCGAACGCATGGGGCAAGTCCGGGTTGGTCAGCGCATCGGACGGTTGGAACCGGATGACCGACCGCCATACACCGTCCTCAAAGACGTTTTCCATGCTAACCGTCCCGCCAGGGCGCGACGCGTCCACGGCATACGCCAACGCCGCCCACAGCGCCTGCGCAATGCGCGCGCCGTCCGCCACAATCGAGATACGTGACGGCGGCCAGCGCACCTCGATCGCCGTGGCGCGTTCGCGCGCGAAAGTCGCATCCAGGCACTGCACAACGTGTGCGACGACACGTTCGACGTCGAGCATCGTCTTGTCTAGCGGCAGCGCCTTGCTTTGCTCGCGGGTAGCGTCGATGACATCCTCGATAATGCGTACCTGCTGCTCCACGCCCGTGCGCAAGCCGGCCAATGCCCGCGCAATGGTGGGCTCGGCCTGCCCCACCTTGCTCTCCAGGACGTAGATCCAACTGTGAATGCCGTTGAGCGGACTGCGCAAGTCATGCGACGCCACCGACAACACGCGATCGCGCGCAAACAAGGCGGCAACGGTCTGCAGGTAGGCCGCGCGGGCGACCAACGCATCGTCGGGCTCACCGTCGAAGTTACCCGATGCAGGAATAGAGCGACTCAATACAATTTCTCCGTTTGGCAAAGCACGGACCGGAACGCCAAGCCGTGACGGGTATTATAGGCATCGCGCCGGCGCTGTCACGATCCGCGCCGGGGAAGGATCCGGCTCGCGCTGCTGGTCAGGCGGGAGCCGGACCTCAGCAAAGCTCACCCTTCTAGCAAGGCTCGATCCCGCCGGTGCCCGGCCGTTTGCGCTACGATGTCAGTTTTTAACTCAAGGAATCCCGCCATGGCCACTGTAACGACCGCCTCCGGGCTGCAATACGATGATTTGATCGAAGGCGCCGGCGCGCAGGTTCAAGCAGGCCAGACGGTCAGCGTGCACTATACCGGCTGGCTTACCGACGGACAGAAGTTCGATTCCAGCAAGGACCGCAACCAGCCGTTTTCGTTCGCGTTGGGCGCCGGCATGGTCATCCGAGGTTGGGACGAAGGCGTACAGGGAATGCGTGTGGGCGGCGTACGCCGGCTGACGATTCCGCCGCAATTGGGCTATGGCGCACGCGGTGCAGGCGGTGTCATCCCGCCGAATGCAACGCTCGTGTTTGAAGTGGAATTGCTCAGCGTCTGAGCCCCTGCCACCTCCGCCGGCTAAGCGGATCCCCTTGATGGTGCATGCCATGGCCGCCGTCGCGCCGGCGTCCTCGTCCACCGTGTCGTAGCGCGCGCACGACATTGCGTGTGCGATAGACGTGTCGCACGTCGCCAGCGCGGCGCTCTACATAGCCGTCTTGCCGCTGGACGCGAACGTGCAGTTCATGACCGTGATGGCGATCAAGTTGCCATACATCGATCGGCCTGCCATACATCGGCCGCGACTGACAGCCTGGCGACCCAGATGCCGTCATCGACCGCGGCTCACGGCCCCTTGGCACTCGACGGCTAGCGCAATTGCCAGTTCGTGACCTTGACGATCGCCGCGTCGGCATTCTTCAAGTTCATCTCGCCTTGGTCCATTAGCTTGCTCCATTGCTTGACCCGGTTCTTCCCGTTGGGCGACGTATTGTAGTCGTGCGTGTCGACGACCTTAGCCCGTTCGGCATAGAACCGCGTCATGAAGGTCTTCTCGTTCGGGCTATCGCCGGAGCGCGCGAGCAGCGCCTTCAGCGAGTCCCCGCCGCCGTCCGCCCCCTGGTTCAACGCCGTGTCGACGAACGAGCCGATCGTCAGCGCGCTGTTAAAGCCGCGCTGACGAGCCTGTTGCACACTGTATTGGATGTCCACGTTGTAGAACGTGCGCCACATCGCCTCGCGCCACGTCGGGTTATTCTGTTGCGCACCAACTTTGCTGCAAAAGATCTTGCTGCTGTCCGAGATCTTCAAGATTGAGCCGGACATCTTGCCATGCGCGCCAATGCGGGCAAGTCCGCCTTCCGCAGACGGAATCTTGGCACCGCTGAGCGCATCGAACGTCTTGAACAGCTCGGGACCGTCAGGTCCGGTATCGTTCGAACCGCCCGTAGTCGCGCCAAAAATCCCGATCGTATAGCCACGACCATCGTGGATGTTCTGACAGTACCCATAGTACTTTGTCCATTGCAGCGAGTCCTGCTCCGGCTTGTTGATCAACTTCATGATGTTGTTCCACTGCTCGCCGTCCAAGCCCGTGTTCTTCTTCAAGAATTGCAGGGTCGCAGGGGAGAAATTGGCGTCCGGATTGCCGCTGGCCACGTTGGCAACCACGTTACAAGTTTGCCCGACACGCCACGGCTGGCCAGTATTGCCGTCGCCACTATTCAGGTCCGGCGCGTTGCCCTGCGTCCAATAGGCCGCAGTGTAGTTTCGCCCGGCGTAACTGACCACCTCACCGCCCTGGTAGATCGTCTTGGCGTCCCAAGGCGCGTCGCAGGGTTCGCTGTTCGGCTGCGCATCGTCGGCGCGTGCCACGCCGGAGACGGTCAACAGGCCAAGGCTCATGGCAACAGCCCAAGACATGCGTGTCAACGTCTTCGAAATCGAATGGTTCAAGACAGACTCCATATTATTTATGCGTTGAAAATTACAAGCGCGCCGGCGACGAATAGCCGATACCGTAAAGCAAAGCGGGACCCGCGGCGCGCCAGGGCCGAAGCGCGCGGCCACTTGCACGAACCAGGTCCGCCATTTTCGCGATCCCATCCTCCACGACGGATACCGGCGCGGGCAAGCCCAAGGGTAGTCCATCGGAGTCACAACAAACCGATAATAGGCAGACCTGTCTATCTAATTTACGCGGAAAAACCCTAAAATGGATCGAACAAACATTCCAATACTAAGGACGGCGTTTATGCGATCATCGCGGCAATCCATCCCAGCGGGAACGCGGCATTGGCGTCCCAGATATGTGCCAACCCGGATGCCCATGCCACACGCTATGCTTGCAACACGCTCGCGAGAATCTTGTCCAGTGCCTGGGCCAGCGCCGCGCGTTCAGCCTCGGACAACACCGCGAGAATTGCATCGTTGCGTTCGCGGAAAATCGATGCGGCCTTGCGAAACAACAAGGCTCCTTTTGCCGTAAGCGTGATGCGCACGCCACGGCCGTCTTCCTCGTCCGCTTCTTTAGTCAGCAAACCCTTCTTGCCGAGCACGTCGGTGGCGCGGCTCGCCTGGCTGCGATCCAGGTTCGACGCGCGCCCGAGATCCGATACCGACAACGGACCGAACGAGCCGACGCTGAGCAGCACGCGCGCCTCGGTCAGGGGCAACCCCAAGCGGGCAACGAATGCGTCGTTCATTGCCTTGTCGGTCAGCTTTTTGAGCCAATGCAGCCGGTAGGTGAAAAGCTGATCGATCGGGCTCGGAGCAGGACGTCGGGTACGCATGGACGATCGGGACATTGACAATTGATGGCGAAACGAGCATCCAGCATACCATTGCTACCTCGGCGCTCTGCTTACGCTGCCTGATTAAACTTTTCGGCAATACCCTCTGCCAATCTGATCCACCAATTTGCTCCATCACCCCCCTCTGCCAGCGCTCTGCGTCAACTTCTCCATCAACCCGCCAACCTATAATATGTGTGCGCACGCATCATATTGGTTGCGCGTACATCGATAAGCCGTTACGATAGTCACCGATGCTTGATCCGGCACGACCGTGCCAGCCACAAGGAGGCGAACAGGGCCACACCGCAGCACACGGTGCCTCCGTCCTGGTGCGCCGCTGACGAATGGCACGCCCGCGTGCAGCTCGCCGCCACCTATCGGGTCTTCCACCTGCTCGGCTGGACCGAACTGATCTTCAACCACATCACGCTTCGCGGACACCGGCGCCGGCGAGGATATGCTGGCCGCGTTGATCCGCCGCATCGAACGCATCGATCCATCCTATAAGACGTAACCTGATGATGCCCAGGAATATCACCATTGTGGGCGCTGGCGCGGTCGGCGGCCTGCTGGCCGGCAGGCTTGCGCAGAGCGGCGTTCCGGTCAAAGTGCTGGCCCGCGGCGCGCAACTCGAGGCGATTCGCTCACGCGGACTGACGCTGATCGAGGATGGCGAGTCCACGATCGTGCACGCGCACGCCACAGACGATCCCACCCTGCTCGGCGCCCAAGACATCGTGTTCGTGTGCCTGAAAGGCCATGCGCTGGTCGATGCGGCAGCATCGCTGGCACCATTGATCGGCCCACACACGCGGATCGTGTCAGTCATGAACGGCGTGCCGTGGTGGTTCCTGCATCAATTCGGTGGCGCGTGCGCCGATCGGCGGCTCGAATCGGTGGACCCTGGCGGCGTCGTGTCCGCGGCGCTGCCCGTGGCGCAGGCCGATGGCCTGGTCGTGCACCTGGCCGCATCGGTGCGCGAACCCGGCGTGATCGTGCGCAACAAGGGGAATCTGCTGATCGCTCGGGCACCGCACGACACCGGCGACGCGGTCCAGCATGAGATTGTCCGACTGCTGCAAGACGCCCGTTTCGACGTGTCGCTCGCCTCTTCGATCCAACATGAGATTTGGGCGAAGCTGTGGGGCAACATGACGATGAACCCGATCAGCGTGCTCACCGGTTCAACCGCCGACGTAATCTTGGACGATCCGCTCACAGCACGCCTGGTTGCCGAAGTGATGCGGGAAGCGCAAGCCATCGGTGCGAAGCTGGGGTTGGACATGGGCATGAGTGTCGAGCAACGCAATGCTCAAACGCGCCAACTCGGTGCATTCAAGACATCGATGTTGCAGGATGCCGAAGCCGGCAGGCCGATGGAAATCGATGGGATCGTCAGTGCGCCGTATGAGCTTGCCCGAATGAGCGGCGTGCCGACGCCATACCTGGACATGCTGCTTGGCCTGATACGATTGAAGGGCCGCAGCACGAGGCTCTACGCTGGCGGCGCTGTCGGTTAGCAGCAGGTTTAATTGATCGCATCGGCGGCCAGCGTCCAAGCACTGCTGCGTAACGTAGTCGCCGACGGCACAGCGGGGCGCCTGACAAGTGGCTTGCCCGCCCTATTGTCCCCCGTCATCCAGCCCAACGCACGGCCTTTCAACGGTCAAGATCCGACAAGCCTATCCCTATAATAATACTTGAGCGCCGCCCTCTCGACGCGGCGTTTCTAGACTGCTACTCTGCGCGGCGCAGAAGCAGCACGCGCGGCTCACCGGTTCGTGCGTGATGCACCCGCCGAGACGTTCCTCTCACAGGAGGGATGCTTGAGAATCCACAACCCACCAAGACTCAAAGGGAACTAAAAGTGAAAAAACTATTTGCCGCTGTGTCTGTCGCGGTTGTCGCCTTCAGCGTATCCGCCAGCGCTTACGCCAAGGACTGGTCCACTATCCGCTTCGGCGTCGACGCGAGCTATCCGCCTTTCGAATCGAAGGCCGCGAACGGCAAGCTGGTCGGCTTTGACATCGATCTGGGCAACGAGATCTGCCGTCGCTTGCACGCCAAGTGCGTATGGGTCGAGAATGACTTCGACGGCATGATTCCCGCACTCAGGGCGCGTAAGTTCGACGGCGTGCTGTCCTCAATGACGATGACGCCGCAGCGCGCCGAGCGGGTCGCGTTCTCGACCAAGCTGTTCAACACGCCGACGCGGTTGGTAGCCAAGGTCGGTTCGAGCATCCAGCCGACGCCGGAATCGCTCAAAGGTAAGCGCGTGGGCGTCGAACAAGGCACCATTCAAGAAACATATGCAAAGACGTACTGGGCACCCAAGGGCGTCCAAGTCGTTCCCTACCAAAGTCAGGACCAGGTCTATGCCGACTTGCTCGCCGGCCGCCTTGACGCGGCGCTGCAGGATACGGTACAAGCCGACGTCGGCTTTCTTAAGACGCCGCGCGGCAAAGGATACGCATTCGTCGGCCCCGGCCTGCAAGACGAAAAAACCCTGGGTATTGGTGCGGGCATCGGCCTGCGCAAGGAAGACACCGACCTGAAGGTGAAAATCAACAAGGCCATCGCCGACATGCTCAACGATGGTACGTACAAAAAGCTTGAGCAGAAGTACTTCGATTTCGATATATACGGGGGCTGAGCAACGCGGTGCGCGGCCACGTTGATGCGGGGCCACGCCCGCTCCAAGCGCCGCGCTGCACAGACCGCCAACGACGACTTTACATCTGCCGGCGCAACTCTGCCGGCGGCACCTTCATTTGCTGCCGGTACTTAGTCACGGTACGCCGGGCCACCTGGATGCCCTGCTGCGTTAGCATCCGCGCAAGCGTGACGTCGGACAATGGCTCGTGCGCATCCTCGGCATCGATCATTTCCTTAAGCAATGCCCGCACGGCCGCCGCGGAACACGTTCCGCCGCTCTGGGTGCACAGCTCACGAGGGAAGAAATGCTTGAACTCGAATATGCCGCGCGGCGTCGCCATGTATTTGTTGCCCGTGGCGCGCGAGATCGTCGACTCGTGCAGGCCAAGCTCGTCCGCGACGTCGCGCAGCACGAACGGCTTTAGTGCGATTTCACCGTACAGGAAGAACGCCTTTTGGTGGGCCACGATGCATTCGGCGACCCGCTGGATCGTATCGAAGCGCTGTTGCGCGTTACGCAACAGCCAGCGCGCTTCCTGCAATTGCTGCCCCAGCGGCGAACGGTTAGTGCCCGATGCTTGCGCAAACAAATCCGCGTACATCCGGTTGATCCGAGCGCGCGGTAGCACTGCGGGATTCACGGTGACGACGAACTTGTCCCGAACCTGCCGCACGATCACGTCCGGCACGACATAGTTGTCCTCAGGCCGTCCATATGCATTGCCGGGCTTCGGATCAAGCTTGCGGATGAGCGCACAGGCCTCGTGCAACGCGCGCGTGCTGCAACCAATATGCTTCTGCAATTCACCGAGTTCGCGACGCGCCAGCCGCTCCAAGTGATGCGAGATGATCTCACGCGCAATGTCGCGCCGTGGCGTGTCATCCGGCATCGCGTTCAACTGCAACAGCAGGCACTCGGACAATGAGCGGGCACCGATACCAGGCTTGTCCAACGATTGCACAAAGCGTAACGCAACCAACAGCTCTTGGTCCGTGGGTGGCGTGCCAAGCTCGGCGAGCGCAGCCAATTCCGACAGCGATTGTCGCAGGTAACCATCGTCATCCAGCGCCTCGATCACCAATTGAGCCAGCTCCCGGTCGCGCTCATCGAGGCGATACAGACACAACGTGCCCTGCAATTGCTCGCGCAGCGACGGCTGAGTACGTACCCAGGCGGTCGGGTCACTGTTGTCCGCGCCACTGTGTTCGCGAATTGGGCCGTGATCATACGGATCGCCAGCGAAATCCGTTGTGACCGTATCCGAATAGGGTGTCTCCGCAACCACACCGGCGGCCTCCGCGCCGCTGGTGATGGGTTCAGCGCAGGACGGCAACGCACCGTCCTCACTATCACAGTCGGCGCTGGCCAGCGTATCCGGTGCGGCGTCTTCGGCTCCGCTCAACGAGTCGTCCTCGAGAAAAGGATTGGAGTCCAGCGCCGCGCGCAGTTCTTGCTGGAACTCGACGGAAGACAGCTGCAAAAGGCGTACCGACTGCTGCAGTCGCGGCGTCAATGCCAGCGACTGTCGCATGCGTTGTTCCAGTAGTTGGGGCATTTTTCGGTAATCCTTCGATTTTGAATAACAAGCGCGACCGCGCACGCACAATGCGACGTGGACCGCTGTTGCATTGACAAGCAACACCCGTACCAGCTGCGTGATGACCCACTATGCAGCGAGCACATGCCGATCCCGGCGCGCGGTAGCTACGCCTGCCCGTGCCCTTTTTACAACGCTTCGGGAAGACATTCACCGTCGGATGCCGGGCCAGCTCAGTGTGCTCAGGCGCCCTCGCCGCCCGGCTCCAAGCGCTCAAGCATCGCCGCTGTGACGCGCTGGCGCGTCTTCCAATAGTCGGCCCAAGGGTCCGCGCCTAATCGGTCGAGCCGCTCGGCGATGTTGTGCAACGTCCATTGCACCGCGCTGCTCGTACGAGGCACCTCGTCCCACGTGAGCGGCATCGACACAGCAACCCCTGGGCGGGCGCGCGGCGCGTAGGCGGCGATCGTGGTTGCACCGCGGCTATTGCGCAGGTAATCGATGAAGATCTTGCCACAGCGGTTCTGCTCGCCCATTTTCGCGCCAAACTGCTCTGGCCAGACGGTGGCCATATGGCGGGCAACGCGCTGCGAGAACGCCTTGGCGTCGTCCCAACCGACGTGTGAGTCCAACGGAACGACTACGTGCAATCCCTTTCCGCCGCTGGTCTTGCACCAGCACCGCAAGCCAAGGTCAACCAACACAGTGCGCAAACGTTCGGCGGCCTCGAGCATAGCGCGCCACGGCAACGCTGGGTCGGGATCGAGATCAAAGACGAGCCGGTCGGGATGTTCGATGGCAGGGATCTGTGCGTTCCATGTATGGAGTTCGATCGCGTCCATCTGGGCGGCCCCCACCAGCGCCGCCGCATCGTCGATGGTAATCAGTGGCTTGTGTCCGGGGTCCAGACCTTCGTGCTGCGTGACATGCGGTATCGCAAGCCGGTCGCTATGCCTTTGGAAGAACAACTCCGCATCGATCCCGCCCGGCGCGCGCAATAACCCAACGGGCCGTGCGCGCAGATGAGGCAGCAACACCGGGGCCACCCATTCGAAATAGCGAACCAGGTCAATTTTGCGAGTACCAGTGTGCGGATCCATCACCCGATTGGGATGCGAAATCCGCACACCCGCCACCGTCTCTCGCAGGTTACGTTGCTCGAAGTCTTTCACTTTCATACAGTAGGGGTCATCGCCTGATCAGGCCAAGCAACAACGTCGCCAAAAAAATCACGAGGAAGATGAAAAACAGTATTTTCGCGATTTCAGCTGCGCCCGTAGCGATCCCGCCAAAGCCGAACACGGCGGCAATGATGGCAATGATGAAAAAAATAACAGCGTAACGAAGCATGGCTTTCTCCCCCAGATCAAAGGCCGACAACGGCCATCGGCACATGACTAGACCTCTTGCGCGCGTGCCAGTCGCACAAGCAGATGGAACCCGTTAGACAATGGGACGCCTATCTTTCGTGCATGGCCAACGCCGCTCCCATGGCACGCCCAGATGTCGCCATGCCCAATGTACCCGACGATCTCACAGTAGCTTTCGACCACCACTCGTGCCGCCACTAGGTTCTGCTCAAACGCGTCGTTGAACAACTCGGCGACCGTTTGCCAGTCGGCGCCGTAACCGACAGTCACCGCACCTTGCACGAACCGCTCGGCGACAAGCTTGCGCGGATCGCCTGTATGTCCCTCAGTGACGCCATCCGTGACATGGCGTACCCCGAGTTTAGGCAGTGTGAGTCATACCGCCGGCCGTGGCGGACCCGGTGTCCTAGCCTCTTTCAGCGTTGCATCAATCATGCCTGGCTGGTTTGCTGCCCCTAATCCGGGACAGCCAAGTCGGTGGCACATGGGCATGAACCTTGCGAGAGCGCGTTGTCGCATACCGAGAGGTCGCCATGACAAGCAGCACCTGTTCCCATCCGTCTACGCGGCACCGTAATGGCCGCCCGCCGCGCCAGCGTCACGCGACAGCGCGCGCCACCCATCGCGGTAACCGTGCAAAGCGCTGGTCACGTGACGTGACTCAGCACAGCCACGCATTGGACCTGGAGTCGGACATCTTCACGCAGGGCACGGCGCAGCAAATCGCTGAATCGCTTAAGCGCTCGTCGATGCGCAGCACGCGGCGTCGCGGCACACCGTTCCAATCGGCCATGTCGATGCTGAATTTCTACATCAACCGCGCCGGAAAGCACTTACCTGCGTCGCGCCGCCAGGTCCTGGAACGGTCCAAGCAGGCATTGCGGCACACATTCGGCCGCCGCCGGGGATCGTGACGATGCGCGCCCGAGCGTCTATCCGACAGAGCGTGCTTATGCATCATGCGTGAAACAACCTGGTTCCTCATCGTGGGCGGCGTCTTCGTCGTGATGGGCATCGCCGGTTCGATGCTCAAGCGCCTGCCTTGCAGCAGCGCGATGCTGTATCTGGCAATAGGCGCTGCGCTCGGCACGCCCGGGGCCGGAATGCTCGCACTAGATATTTTTCGCGACGCACATTTGCTGCGAATGCTGACCGAAGTGGCCCTGCTCGTGTCACTGTTCGCCATTGGCTTACGGTTGCGGGTGCCGCTGGCCGATCCGCTTTGGGGCTTGCCGCTAAGGCTCGGCGTGCTGGCGATGCTAGTCACGATACCGTTACTGACTGCGTTCGGCGTGGTAGTACTCGACCTGCCAGTCGGTCCCGCACTGTTGATAGCCGCCATTCTGGCTCCGACCGATCCCGTGCTGGCCCACGACGTTCAGGTAAAAGACTCACGCGATCAAGACCGGATGCGTTTTGCGCTGTCCGGCGAAGGCGGATTGAACGACGGAGCGACCATGCCGTTCGTGCTCCTAGGCATTGCATTGTGCACCCAACCGGATAGGTCGGTCACCGCGGCGCTGTCCCCGGTCTTCGTTGCTCATGCGCTCTGGGGCTGCATCGGTGCAATCGGCATCGGTGCCGCCCTCGGATGGGCAACGACCCACGTAGTGACATGGCTGCGTACACGGCATGCACAGGCACTGGACCTGGAGGGCTTTTTTGCCCTCGGGCTGGTCGGGTTGTCGTACGGCGCCGCAGAGCTTGCCCATACCTACGGATTCCTTGCAGTATTTGCCGCCGGTGTCGCGATGCGCCGCGTCGAGCATCGCGCCAGTGGCGAGCGCACGGCGCAAGCGGCGATCGGCACACTCAACCCGCAGGATGTTCAGGCTACCGCAGCACATCCAGACAAGGCTCACGCCTACATGGCCGAGTCCATTCTCGGCTTCACAATCGAGCTGGAAAGGATCGCGGAAATGGCCACAATGATCGTCATCGGCAATGTACTGACCACCTTGCCGACGACGTTGTTCAGCCCGCGCAATGCGATGGTGGCGGCCGCGCTGTTCCTGCTTGTTCGCCCACTCGCAGTGGGCATTTCGCTGGCCGGCTCCCGCGCATCACCGGCGCAGCGTCGCCTGATGAGCTGGTTTGGCATCCGTGGAATCGGTTCGTTCTACTACACCGCCTGCGCGGTCGAGCACGGTGTACAGGCCAGCACGACAATCGTATCCATTGTATTGTTCACCGTCACCGCATCGGTTGTGGTCCACGGCATTTCCGCTACGCCGTTGATGAACTGGTATCAGCAATGGCGACAGGCTCATCAATAAAGCGCCAAATTGGGAATTCATACCGCTATGCAAGACAGACCTCCAGTGCTGCTAGCCAACCTGTGGAAACAAGGGTGACCACGATGCCAGGGCGAGCCGTGCTGCATGATCCCGCCACTTTCGAAATGATGGTCCAGAACATCAAGGACTACGCGATTTTCATGCTTGACCCACAAGGCCATGTCGCGAGTTGGAATACCGGTGCTCAGTACATTAAGGGATACCGTGCCGATGAAATCATCGGGCGCCACTTTTCGGTGTTCTACAGTCCGGCGGACATCGCGGATGGCAAGCCCGAGTATGAATTGCAGCATGCCACCGAGTTCGGCCGTGTTGAGGATGAGGGGTGGCGCGTCCGTCAGGACGGATCGAGATTCTGGGCCAATGTCGTGATCACAGCGCTGCGCGCGCCATCGGGCGAACTGTGCGGCTTCGCGAAAGTCACCCGCGACTTGTCCGAGCAACGTGCGGAGGAGGATAAGCTTCGCCAGAGTGAAGAACGATTCAGACTGATGGTTGAATCGGTCAAGGACTACGCGATCGTCATGCTGGATCCGCAAGGCCGCGTGGCGAGCTGGAACGCCGGTGCCATGCAGATCAACGGGTATCGTTCAGAAGAGGTTATTGGTCGCCATATGTCTATCTTCTATCGCGACGACGATGACACCGACGGCATGCCCGAGCGGCAGTTGCAAGCCGCGGCGAACACAGAGCGTGTCGAAGACAATGCATGGCGCGTGCGCAAGGACGGCACACTGTTTTGGGCTAATGTCGTGATCACGGCGGTACGCGACGCCGCCGGCACACTGCTCGGCTTCACCATGGTGACGCGCGATATGACCGAGCGCAAGCGCCTGGAGGAACTAGAGCTGTCCAGCCGCCGCATGAGCGAGTTTCTCGCGATGCTTGCACATGAATTGCGCAATCCGCTCGCCCCCGTGCGTAATGCAGTCAGCGTCATGCAGCTGGTCCCGAACGTCGATGCGACGATGCGCCATTGCCGCGACGTGATCGATCGGCAGGTCAGCCATTTGACGCGGCTTGTCGACGATTTGCTGGACATCGGGCGGATCACCACCGGCAAGCTGGAGCTGCGTCTGGCCTGCGTCGACATGGCAGAAGTCGTCGCCCGTAGCGTGGAAGCGGCCCGCCCCTTCATCGACGAGCGTTGGCAGACTTTGCATGTGCAATTGCCGCACCGGCCGGCCTGGGTCCGTGGCGACATGACGCGATTGGTCCAGGCGGTGCAGAACTTGCTGGACAACGCCTCCAAGTTCTCGCCCAGCGGCGCCCGGATCAGCATCGAGGTCACCATCGAAAAGCGCATGATCTTACTGCGTGTGATCGACCAGGGTCGGGGCATCTCGCAGCAGGGGCTGAAGTCGATCTTCAACCTGTTCGTGCAAGAAAACCACGCACAGAATCCAACCGATACTGGCCTGGGGATTGGTCTAACGCTGTGCCGTTCGCTGATCGAACTTCACGGCGGAATGATCGACGCGTCCAGTGATGGGCTCGGCTGCGGCAGCACGTTCACGATACGTTTGCCGATCGCCCGGCATCAGGCACTCGCGGATCCGCCGGCATCGTCCAGCGTCGTCATGTCTACGCCGTCGATACCCCTACGGGTGCTCGTCGTGGATGACAATCGCGATTCCGCCGACAGCCTCGCCATCCTGCTCGAACTCAAGGGCCACATGGCTCGCGTAGCCTACGACGGCGCGCACGCGATCGAGATCGCCCGCGTGTTTCTGCCGGATCTCGTGCTGACTGACCTGGCCATGCCCAATGTCGACGGGTTCGGCTTGGCGGGCGTACTGCGTTCGAGCGTGGACCTGTCCGGCTCGACGCTTGTTGCGATGTCCGGCTTCGGCCAGCCGGGAGACCGGGCTCGATCGTTGGCCAGCGGTTTCGACGCGCACTTGGTCAAGCCGATCGAACCGACCCAATTGGACAAGCTGCTCGAGCACAGCATGCGGCAAGCCGGCAAGGACTCCGTGCAACGCTGACGCCTCGCGTCTCAATGTACCGCGCACCGTGCTTCGGTGCTCGGTGCTGAGCGCCCAGCGCTCAGCACGTCTGTACATCGGCGCATCAGATCAACTGGGCGACTGACGAGTGATGCTGGTAAATTAGAAACGATGGCGAACGCCTGCGGCGATCAATAGCTGGCTCCCACCAGATGCGGGATCGGCGGTATTGATCATGGCTGGCACGCCGGCCGATGCTCGCTGGTAAATTGCCTCCACGTAGGTGTCGGTACGCTTGGAAAGTGCATAATCGAGTTGCACGGCACCCTGGTGCCAGTGAGCATCGGACGCCTTCGTGTACGTATATAGGCCGGCCAGCGTCAACGTGGGCATGAGTTGATATACGCCATTGACCTCGTAGTTACTCAATCCGATCGAACGGACACTAGCGCCCGTGTCGGCATCCGCGACACCCGTATAGGTCGCACGGGACCACGCGGCACCCAGCGTCAGGTCTCCCAGCGCATAGTTCGCGCCGACGCCGTAGGTATTCTGCACGCCGACGGTGGCGTTGAACACGTCGCGGTTCGAGCCGGGCAGCGCCGCAATATCGTATGCGCCGGCTGCCGTCCTGCCACGGCCGTCCACGTGAAGGTATGCGGCGCCCGCATTGAACGGGCCGTTTTGGTAGTTCGCCCCAACGCTGTACGCGCGGTTATTTGCGAATTGTCCCGCCGCGTTCGAGAACGCATACATGCCGCCCGCGCTGAAACCCGCGAATTGGGCACTAGTGTATTTGATCGAATTGCGCGCGAGGTACGAGTTGTTCGCGTTATCATTGTCGAACGGATGGGCGAACGCAGTGCCTCCCGCCTCGCCCGTCAGCGTGAAGGGTGCAAAATAGTCATGAACTGCATCGTACTGGTGACCTAGCGTGATCGTGCCGTATCGCTCGTTGCCTAAACCGACGTAATACGGATGGTCATTCAGTGATTGCCCGTTGGTCACCGCGAAGCCGCGTTCGAGCCGGAACACCGCTTTGTTTCCGCCACCGAGGTCTTCCGAGCCTTGCACGCCCCAATAGCTGCCGTCGATCAAGCCACTGGTCGCCTTGTACTGCGCATGGTCGGCGACATTGCTCAACCATGCGACGCTAGTGTCCAATTCACCGTACAGCGTTACACTGCTCTGTGCGTGCGCTTGGGTTATGCAAGCAGCCAGCACGATTACATAAAGGCGCCTGTCGACCAGGCGCCGACTTTGTTTGACAGACATGGGTAGGGATCCCTTGCAAAGAGGAAATCTGCGATAGTCGATTGGTAGGGATGGCCGCAGTTGCGACTATAGCCCCGCCGTTCGGACCGCCATGACGGCAAGTGCGCCACACGCTCTAATGCTTCGCACCTGTTGCCGTGACCGAAACCGATACAGCCCCGCTCCCGCCATGCGGGCTGCAAGTCCCCCACACTCGCTGCGCCGGCCGCCCACCGGTCCAACAGTCCCATCACGCCACCAGTCCACTATTGCGCCAGTCCACTGGCGCGCCAAACCAACCGGCCATGCAAGCCACACTGCCCACATAGCCAAGCCTGACGCTACAGACCGTCGTTAATCGAGCTGAAGGCTCTGGAGGTATCGCTCGGCAAGACGCGCTGTTCGTACGCAAGCCCCACGGCGGCGTGCCGCCCCAGGACGGCGCAGGGCTGTTCGCCTTCGCCCGACGGATGCTGGTGTTGCGCGACGAAATCCGGTATCCCGACCGCCCAATGCGCGTAGCGGATCAATGCATCCGACGACACTGCGCATCGGTCAGCCGGATGCGGTTCGCAATCGTGCACATCTCTGCTATACTTCATCGCTTTCGGGGCGTAGCGCAGCCTGGTAGCGTACCTGCATGGGGTGCAGGTGGTCGGAGGTTCAAATCCTCTCGCCCCGACCAGGAATCAAAGCCCGGAAACCTGCTTCAGTATTGGAAAGCCAATGCTGATAAGGATTTCCGGGCTTTTCCGTTTACGCTGTGTCCCTGGAGTATGCCAATCTGCCGTGTGAGCACGCGGAGATGTCATCACTCACGCTTGTCAACCTCGCCAAAGTCTATCGCAGGGGCTCGGCCTTTCATTTTCGCTTTCGCATCGGCGTTCCCGAGGATATCCGCCGCATTTAACCGCCGCTGAAGAACGGCGAACTTGCCGCCAACACCAGCCGTGCAGTCTCGTCACAACAGACCGCAACGAAGCCGCTGCAAGCGCGCAAGTCAGTACAAAAGTAACTGCGAAAAAGCTCGAGCAGGCACGCGTCCTGCCGACTCAGTATCGCACGATGCCTCTACGTCGCTGGACGCATTGGATCGCAGCGTTATGCACATGCACACGCCGATCCGCACGCACAATTCCGGCTACTGGACGAGGCGCGATACGCGCTTGATCACTTTCACACGAAGCTATTAAAGCTCTCCGCCCATTTTAAAACGCCGGAAGGTCTCAGCGCCTGGCCAAGCCGCGTCACGAACGGTTAGCGCGCTTCGTGAATGAATTTCGGAAGCGATCTAAGGGCATGGTAGCCGCCCCGAACCACGACGAATCAGAGACACGCATATCGCGTGAATCAGTAAGCAAAGAACGACAGGTCACGATCGCTTACCGTCCGTCAGTAGAACGATCACCTGTCGGATTTCGTCGCGCAGTGCATCCACATCGACGGCAACAAGCCGAGGATCCGCTGGCGGCACGCCCGCCTCGCCCGGCAGCGGGACTGCACCGCCCGGCTCGTCCGGCAACAGCGCACCGTGTGAATCGAGCCGGTTGCGCGCACCGTTGATCGTGAATCCTTGCTCATACAACAGCTCCCGGATCCGCCTGATCAACAGTACTTCATGATGCTGATAATAGCGCCGGTTTCCGCGGCGCTTGACCGGCCTCAACTGCGTGAATTCCTGCTCCCAATATCTGAGCACGTGCGGTTTGACGCCGCACAGTTCGCTGACTTCACCGATCGTGAAATACCGCTTCGCGGGTATCGGGGGCAACGTGACTTTGTCCATCGTCACACGCTCGTCATGTCGGTCTTGAATGCGTCGGGGGGCTAAGCACGAGCGGACCTTGACGTGGCTACGTTCAGCGTGACTGCAGGTTCGCAGCGCCGGACTCGACCTGCGCCTTCAGCTTTTGGCTCGCATGGAAAGTCACCACGCGCCGTGCCGCGATTGGGATAGCCTCGCCGGTCTTCGGATTGCGTCCCGGACGTTGCGGCTTGTCGCGCAACTGGAAGTTGCCGAACCCCGATAGCTTGACGCTCTCACCGTTTTCGAGCGCATCGCGGATTGCCTCAAAGAACGCTTCGACCATGTCTTTTGCCTCGCGCTTGTTCAGACCGACCTGATCGAACAACAACTCGGCCAACTCGGCTTTTGTCAACGTCGGCGTCTCGGATGAAACCGGATTGCTGTAGGCCGGATTATCGCGACTCATCGCACTGCGTTGCGCAGACAGAAGTGCTTCGAATTCACTCGAGTTCATTGGATGCTTATCATATAAGAGTAGCCTCTGATTTCTTTCGGGCAAATCGGATTCGATTTAGCCGCGCAACCTCGCACCAAAGACTCGAGCCAAGCGTTCCACCAGGGTTTTGACGGCGAGCTCAACCGTCTCGTCCTGAAGGGTCCCGCCAGTATCTTGCAAGGTTACTCGGAACGCAAGGCTTTTCTCGTCAGCCGAGAGCCCCCCCGAAACAGCACCAGAACCGGTTTGCTTCGCGTCGAATTTCGGCCGAAATTCGTCAAATAGCACCATTTTTTGCATGAACCGAAGTGCATCGTTGTCGCCCCGAGCCTGCGCAAACTCATCGATGATCGATTGGACTTCGACATGCTGCGGCACGACCAACGCAATGTCACGACGCACCGGCGGGAATTTCGAGATCTCAGTCACGCCCGGCAATGCACGCCCGGCCACCGCATCAGCCTCGACCTCGAACAGTACTGGTGCATGCGGAAGATCGTATTTTCGCATCCAACGCGGATGCAACTCGCCGATCCAACCGACAATGCGACCATCGATTTCGATCCGCGCACTGCGCCCCGGGTGCAACGCCGGATGCGAGGCCCGTGTGAAGCGAGGCACCGTCGGTGCAAACAGCGCCTGCACGTCGCCCTTCACATCAAAGAAATCAACATGTCGCGCCGATACCCCCCATTGTTCGTCGACGACCGGACCATAGGCCAGCGCACCGATCATCTTAGGTTGGGCAAAGCCTTCTACCGTCAATTCGCCTTCCTTCACCGCCGGGTCCGCGCGAAAGACCCGCCCAGCCTCGAACACGCGCACGCGCTCCGCACGCCGATTCAGGTTATGCTGCAACACGCCGACCAAGCTGCCGAATAATGTCGAACGCATCACCGACAGCTGGCTCGCGATCGGGTTGAGTAGCGCGACGGGCCGCTCGTTACCGGCGAAATCCCGTTCCCACTCGACATCGACAAAGCTGAAATTGACCGTTTCCGCGTAGTCGCGTGCCGCTAGCGCACGACGCAACGCATGGATCGAGCGCCGCGTCTCGTTCGTCACCCGCATCTCGCTCGTCGCCATCGGCGGACGCGCCGGGATCTTTTCGAATCCGTGGATGCGAGCGACCTCCTCGATCAAGTCCTCCTCGATGTCGATGTCGAAACGGTAGGTTGGCGGCGTCACAATGAACGTGTCGCCGTCCGCCGCACGCTCGAACGACAGATTCAAACGCGTGAAGATGCTGGCAATCTCGTTCGCATCGATCGGCACGCCAATGATCCGGTTTGCCCGCGACACCCGCATCGAGACGGGCTTGCGCTGCGGTAGGTTGACGATATGGTCGTCCACCGGGCCAGCGTCGCCACCGCAAATCGTCGTGATCAAGTGCGTCAGGTACTCGATGTGCTCAACAGTGGTCGCGTAGTCCACGCCTCGCTCGAAGCGATGCGCAGCATCGGTCGAGAAGTTGTATTGGCGGGCGCGGCCACGGATGCTGTCCGGCCACCAAAATGCCGCTTCCAAATAGATATGCCGCGTATCGAGCGTCACCGCGGTACTGTCACCGCCCATGATACCGGCCAGGCTTTCGACACGTCCCTGATCATCCGCGATCACGCCGACCGTTTCGTCCAGCTCGATCGTATTACCGTTGAGCAGCTTCAGCGTCTCACCGCGCTTGCCCCAGCGCACGTGCAAGCCGCCGTTAATCTTATCCAGGTCGAATATGTGTGATGGACGCCCGAGCTCGAGCATCACATAGTTCGAAATGTCGACGAGCGCCGAAATGCTGCGCTGACCCACTCGCTCGAGCCGCTGAACCATCCATGCAGGCGTGCTGGCCCGCGCATCGACATTGCGGATCACGCGGCCGGAGAACCGTCCGCAAAGCTGCGGCGCCTCGATACGCACCGGCAACCGCGCGTCGCAGGTGACCGGAACAGGGTGGTAGGACGGCGCGTTGAGTGGCGCACCGGTAATTGCAGCCGTCTCGCGTGCGATACCGAACACCGATAAGCAATCGGCCTTGTTCGGCGTCAGCTTGATGTCGAAAATCATGTCGTCGAGCTGCAGCACGTCGCGGATGTCGCGTCCGATCAGCGTATCGTCCGGCAACACCAACAGTCCGCTGTGGTCGTCTGACAACTTCAGTTCGCGAGCCGAACACAGCATGCCCTGGCTTTCGACGCCGCGCAGCTTCGACAGCTTAATCTTGAACGGCGCACCGCCCGCTTCCGCGGGCGGCAGCGTCGCGCCGACCAGCGCGGTCGGCACCTTGATGCCGGGTGCCACATTCGGCGCACCGCACACGATCGTCAACGTCTGTCCCATGCCCACGTCAACCTGACACACGTTCAGCTTATCGGCATTCGGATGCTTGACGACCTCGAGCACCTTGCCGACAACGATCTTCGATGTCGGCGGCGCCACCGGCGCCAACGCCTCGACCTCGAGACCCGCCATCGTCAGCGCATGCGACAGCGCCTCAGTCGACAATTGCGGATCAACAAAGCTTCTTAACCAGGATTCAGCAAATTGCATGGGGTATCGATAAGGAAAGTCGGGTCACGCAAACTGGCGCAGGAAACGCAGATCGTTCTCGAAAAACGCGCGCAAGTCGTCCACGCCGTAGCGCAGCATCGTCAGTCGCTCAAGTCCGCTGCCAAAAGCAAAGCCAATATAGCGCTGCGGGTCGAGCCCCATGTTGCGTACCACGTTCGGATGCACCTGCCCCGAGCCGGAAATTTCGAGCCAGCGCCCGGCGTTTCTGCCGTGCTCGAACCTCATGTCGATCTCGGCGGACGGTTCGGTAAACGGGAAATACGATGGACGAAAACGCACGAGGATATCGTTGCGCTCGAAAAACTTCTTCAGGAAGTCCGTGTAGACGCCCTTCAAGTCTGCAAAGCTAATGTTCTCGTCGATCCACAGCCCCTCGACCTGGTTAAACATCGGCGAATGCGTCGCATCGCTGTCGACACGATAGGTGCGCCCGGGGACGATGACCTTGATCGGCGGCTTGTTCATCCGCGCATACCGCACTTGCATCGGACTCGTATGCGTGCGCAGCAACAACGGCCTGCCTTGCGCGTCCTTCGCGTCGAGATAAAACGTGTCCTGCATCGAGCGCGCCGGATGGTTCTCGGGGCTGTTCAGCGCGGTAAAGTTGTACCAGTCGGTTTCGATCTCCGGACCGTCGGCCACGTCGAAGCCAATCGAATGAAAAATCTGCTCGACGCGCTCCCACGTCTGCATCACCGGATGCAGACTGCCCACGCCCGTGCCGCGCCCGGGCAGCGTCACGTCGATCGCCTCGGCCGCCAGCCGCTGATTCATCAACGCATCGGCGAGTGCCTGTCGACGCGCGTTCAATGCCGCCTCGACCTGCTGTTTCGCGACGTTGATGCGAGCACCCTCGCTCTTGCGCACCTGCGGGTCCAGCTTGCCTAAGCCCTTCAGCAATTCGGTTAACGCACCGGCCTTGCCGAGGAAGCGCGCCTTTTCGTTTTCGAGCGTCACGGTGTCCGCAGCATCCGCAAAGGCGCGCTGCGCGTCGGCGACGATCTGCTCAAGATCGGAAGATCCCATCATTTCAACGTCTGTCAGTGGATCAAAAAAGCTTGCGGCCAACAAAAAAACGGGGGCTCCAGCAAGAGCCCCCGTTCAAGTCTGCGGGTCGGCGTACGGCCCCATGGGCGCGATACGACCGACCCGGCACCGACTGTCCTTGCGCTCAGCGGGCAACGGCGGCTTTCACCTGCGCCACGATGGCGGCAAAAGCAGCCTTGTCGAACACGGCCATGTCGGCAAGCACCTTGCGATCGAGTTCGATCGACGCCTTTTTCAAGCCGTTCATGAACACGCTGTAGGTGATATCGTGTTGCCGCGCCGCTGCATTGATACGCGCAATCCACAAGCGGCGGAACACGCGCTTCTTGTTGCGGCGATCGCGGTATGCGTACTGACCGGCACGCATAACCGCCTGCTTCGCGATGCGGAACACATTATTGCGACGGCCGCGATAACCCTTCGCAAGGTTGATGATCTTCTTGTGACGGGCCCGTGCGGTAACCCCACGTTTGACTCGAGGCATGTTTCTCTCCTATGAGTTCGATTCAGGGTTACGCGAAAGGCATCATCGCGCGAACGGAATTGACGTCCGACGCGTGGACATCCGTGCTGCCACGCAGCTGGCGCTTGTTCTTCGTCGTTTTCTTCGTCAGGATGTGACGCTTGAAGGCCTGACCGCGCTTGACGGTACCGCCCGGACGCACGACAAAGCGCTTGGACGCGCTTTTCTTGGTCTTCATCTTAGGCATTGCTACCACTCCAGTTTTTTATGGCCACGGGTGTGCGGCTGAACGCTCCGCCCTTGTGAAACCCAGGGACCACTTGTCATCGGCGCGCGTTGCGATCGCGTCACGCGCCGTCTTTTCGGAAGACGCCGTACCGGCCGCCTTCGAAACCTGCATCGCGCGTCGCATCGCAAGCGGCAGCGTGCCGCGCGCGCAACGCACGCCCATCACTTCTTCTTTTTCGGCGCCAGCACCATCACCATCTGGCGGCCTTCCATCTTCGGCATTTGCTCGACCTGACCGTATTCGTCTAGATCTTGGCGCAGACGATCCAGCATCCGCATGCCGATTTCCTGGTGCGCCATCTCACGCCCACGGAAACGCAACGTGATCTTCGTCCTGTCGCCCTCCTCAAGGAATCGCGTCAGGTTGCGCAGCTTGACGTTGTAATCCCCGTCATCGGTGCCCGGGCGAAATTTGACTTCCTTTACCTGGATCACCTTCTGCTTGAGCTTCGCCTCGTGCTGCTTCTTGGCTTCCTGATACTTGAACTTGCCATAGTCCATCAGGCGGCACACCGGCGGCTGTGCATGCGGAGCAATCTCGACAAGATCGACATCGTGCTGTTCCGACAAACGGAACGCCTCGGCCAGCTTCACGATGCCGATGGGTTCCCCATCGACCCCAACTAGACGCACCTCCGGCACGCTAATTTCACCGTTGATGCGATGCGACGACTTATCAGTAGCGATGTTACGTTTCCTCTAAAAATTCAAAAAACTAGCCGCGCTGCTGATGGCTCACCCAAACACCCGCACTTCATTGTGCAGGCGGTCGAGGAAGGCTTCGACTGGCATCACGCCCAGGTCGACGCCGCCACGGGCACGCACGGCTACCGTTTGCGCATCACGCTCCTTGTCGCCGACGACTGCCAGATACGGGACTTTTTCGAGCGCGTGTTCTCGTATTTTATAGCTAATCTTTTCGTTACGCAAATCGGCGCTCGCCCTAAGCCCTTGTTTTTTCAATGTTTGGGCAACAACGTTCGCGTAATTGGCAGAACTTTCCGCAATATTCATCACCACGACCTGCGACGGCGCCAGCCACAGCGGCATGGCACCAGCATGGTGCTCGATCAGGATGCCCAGGAAGCGCTCCATCGAACCGACAATCGCCCGGTGCAGCATCACCGGCCGGCGACGGCTATTGTCTTCGGCCACATATTCCGCGCCAAGGCGCTGCGGCAACACGAAGTCCAATTGCAGCGTGCCGCACTGCCACGATCGCCCGAGCGCATCCTTGATATGGTACTCGACCTTCGGACCATAGAACGCCCCCTCGCCATCGAGCTCCTGCCACTGCAGGCCGCACGCGGCCAGCGCTTCACGCAGACCCTGTTCTGCACGGTCCCACGTATCGTCCGTGCCCGCGCGCTGCTGCGGCCGCAGCGACAGCTTGATGTCGATGTGCTCGAAGCCAAAGTCCTTGTACACGCTCATCGCCAGCGAATTGAACGCGATCGACTCGGCAATCACCTGATCTTCCGTGCAGAAGATGTGTGCGTCGTCCTGCACGAACCCGCGCACCCGCATCAGGCCATGCAGCGCGCCCGAGGCCTCGTTGCGGTGGCAAGAACCGAACTCGGCCAAACGCAGCGGCAGGTCACGGTACGAACGAAGGCCGTGATTGAACACCTGCACATGCCCCGGACAGTTCATCGGCTTGATCGCGTAGTCGCGTTTCTCCGACTCCGTCGTGAACATGTTGTCTCGATAGTTCTGCCAGTGGCCGGAGCGCTCCCACAGCGAACGATCCATGATCATCGGCGTCTTCACCTCGAGGTAGCCGGCCTCGTCGAGCCGGCGTCTCAGGTATTGCTCGACCTGCTGCCACAGCGTCCAGCCCTTCGGGTGCCAAAACACGAGCCCGGGCGCCTCCTCCTGCAAGTGGAACAAGTCCAGTTGCTTGCCCAGCTTACGATGGTCGCGCTTCTCGGCCTCTTCGAGCATGTGAAGGTACGCGTCCTGGTCTTCTTTGCGCGCCCACGCCGTGCCGTAGATCCGCTGCAGTTGCTCGTTGTTCGAATCGCCACGCCAATACGCGCCGGCCAGCTTCATCAGCTTGAACACCTTGAGCTTGCCCGTGGATGGCACATGGGGTCCACGGCACAGGTCCGTAAAGCCGCCATGCGAATATAGCTTGATCTGCTCGCCTTGCGGAATCGACTCGATGATCTCGGCCTTGTAGCGCTCGCCGATGCGTTTGAAGTACTCGACTGCCTCATCGCGCGACACCACGCGCCGCGACACCGGCTCGTCCCTCTTGGCGAGCTCGTGCATGCGCTGCTCGATCTGTTGCAGGTCTTCGGGCGTGAACGCGCGATGATAAGCGAAATCGTAGTAGAACCCGTTGTCCACGACCGGCCCGATCGTCACCTGGGCCTGCGGAAACAGCTCCTTGACCGCATACGCGAGCAAGTGCGCCGTCGAGTGGCGGATGATCTCGAGCCCTTCCCGGTCCTTATCCGTGACGATCGAGACATTGGCGTCGCGCTGGATCACAGCCGACGTGTCCACGAGTTCGCCATCGACCTTGCCGCCAAGCGCCGCCTTCGCCAGACCCGGACCGATCGACGTGGCCACTTCGGCCACCGTCACCGGATGATCGTATTGCCGGATAGAGCCATCGGGCAGTCGTACCGAAATCATTGCGTTCTCTCCTGGCGCCGTGCCATGTACGGTTAAGTCGGGGGCCGGAAACAAGGCCAAAAAAAATGCGGCCCTATCGAGGGCCGCATTTCAAATTCAACACAAAACAAAGGTCGAAACAGGTCCTCGACTAGCGTCGCCCCGAAAAAGTCCCGGTCAACGTTCGCGGTGTCATAACCATTTCGCCCGATGGCCGCTGATGAGCGGCCTTTTGTCCTGCATTGGATTCTGCTAAGAATCCATATTCGTTGGTAGGCTCGATTGGACTCGAACCAACGACCCCCACCATGTCAAGGTGGTGCTCTAACCAGCTGAGCTACGAGCCTGAAGAAACCGTGATTATAGGGAGGTTTTCATCTGTTGCCAAGTGGTTTCTACAGGGGGTTATGCAATGCGAGCCTTTTATGCGATGCGATGGCTTGGACCAACGCGATCCCCACGCCGACGCGAGGGGCACCGACGCGGCGAGCCCTCCCCTTCGTCGGCGTCATTGACGCCGCTTCGCCCGGACCACGCCTTGCACATCGCCGAGTAGCGTGGCGGCACGCTGCACCTGCGCGCTGTTGGACACCTCCACAGTGAATTGCATATACGCAACGTTGCGGCGCGTCTGGGTCTTCACGCCAACCAGATTAATCTTCTCGCGTGCGAATACCTCGGTGATGTCGCGCAGCAACCCCTGGCGATCGACGGCTTCGACCGCCAAGTCGATTGGGTAGACGCTTTGGCCGCGGCCGCTGAGCACGTCGTTGGACCAAGCCGTATGCAGCACACGCTCCGGCACGCGCGCGGCCATGTGCAAAAAGCTGGCGCAATCACTGCGATGGATCGATACTCCCTTGCCGCGCGTCACAAAGCCGGCGATCTCGTCGGGAGGCGCCGGCCGGCAACATTTCGCCAGTTGCGTGAGCAGCGCGTCGACGCCCACGACCAGCACGCCGGTCGACGCCCCAGACGCAACACTAGCGCCGCTGCTGCGCCGCTTAAAGTTCGCGGGCTCTAGCCCAGACGGCTCCGCGGCGGGCGCATCGCGAAGCGCCTGCTCAACCGAGCGTAGGCTAAGTTCGTCCTTGCCAACCTGCAGGAACAGCTCGTCCGGCGTCTTGAAGCCGAGCTTCGCAGCCAGCTCCTCGAGATTGACCGACGTGCGCCCCTCGCGTTGCAGCGTCTTTTCGACAGCGGCCCGGCCCGATGCGACGGTCTCCTGCAACTCGATTGCGTTGAACCACGCCCGCACCTTTTGCTTGGCGCGCGCGCTATGCAGGTAGCCCAGTTGGGGATTGAGCCAGTCACGCGACGGCCCCCCCTGCTTGACCGCGACGATCTCGACCGTCTGCCCGTTCTGCAGCGGCGTGTTCAACGGCACCATCGCCCCGTCCACGCGAGCGCCCCGGCATCGATGCCCGAGTTCGCTGTGCACGTAATAGGCAAAATCGACCGGCGTCGCCCCCTGCGGCAGCGCCACCACGCGCGCCTGAGGCGTCAGCACGTAGATATGGTCGTCCAGCGGCGTCTGTCGCAGTTGCTCCCACGGTTGCGACGTCGAGTCGCTGCCCGATACTTCATCCTTCCACGCAAGCAACTGCCGCAGCCACGCGATCTTCTCGTCGTACTTGTCGCTGGCGGCAAATTGACCATCGTATCCGCGGGTTCCCGCCTCCTTGTAGCGCCAATGCGCGGCAATGCCATATTCGGCAAAATGATGCATGTCGTGCGTGCGGATCTGCACTTCAAATGCCCGGCCGTCATCGCCGATCACCACCGTATGCAACGACTTGTAGCCATTGGGCTTCGGCCGGGATATATAGTCGTCAAACTCGCGGGGCACCGGCTGCCAGATGTTGTGCACGATACCGAGCACTGTATAACAGTCCTTGACGTCCGGCACGATCACGCGGAACGCGCGTACATCGTTGAGCTCGGAGAACTCGAGCTTTTTGCCGCGCATCTTGCGCCAGATGCTGTAAATGTGCTTAGGACGTCCGCTCACGTCCGCATCGATGTTCGCCGCCGCGAGTTCACGCTTCAGGCGCGCGATCGCATCGCGCACGTACGATTCACGCTCGACCCGCCGTTCGTCGAGCAACTTCGCGATACGCTTGTAGGTCGCCGGCTCCTCGAAACGGAACGCGAGGTCCTCCAGCTCCCATTTCAGTTGCCAGATGCCGAGGCGGTTCGCAAGCGGCGCATAGATCTCCAGCGTCTCGCGCGGCAACCCCGCCGGCGGCGTCAGCTTGTGCGCCGCATAGAAGCGCAGCGTCTGCAGCCGCGACGCGAGCCGGATCAGCACGACGCGGATATCCTGCGCAAACGCCACTAGCATCTTGCGCAGCGCCTCAACCTGGGCGCGACGATGCGCCTGCGCGTCGCGGCCCATGTCGCTATCGGGTGTCGTCGCCTGAATGCCAATCACGCCGAGCCGCAGCAGCTTACGCACATCCGTGACCAGTTGCAGCACGTCTTCGCCGAAACGCTCGCGCAGCAAGCGTTCCGGTTCGCTCAGGTAGGGAATCACCGGGAATAGCGCCGCCGCCACGGATGACGGAAGATCGACGTTCAGCGTATTGACGATCTGCGCGGTGCCCTGCGCGTGCTCAACGAGCCTCTCGCCCGACCCAAGTCGCACCCCACTGGCGTGCTCCTGCACAAAGGCAAGCGCGTCGTCAAGCGTCGCTGTCGGCGACTGGGCGCGGGTTTCGGATTCGGGACTCATCTATCAAACCAGTACGACGCCGGCGACTGCCGCACGGCGCGATAATACGGGAAACGCTCAGCTTCGCTGCGCGGCAAACACCACGACTTCGACCAGGCATTCCGGATTGGCGAGCTTGGCCTGCACAGTGGCACGCGGCGGTGTATTGCCATTGGGCACCCATTCGTCCCACACGTCATTCATTGCAGCGAAATTCGCCATGTCGGAGAGATAGATCTGCGTCGACAAAATCAGCGACTTGTCGCTGCCGGCCTGCGCGAGCAGCCGGTCGACGTGGCCGAGCACTTCGCGCGTCTGTCCGGTAATGTCTTGCTTCGTATCCTCGGCGATCTGACCGGCCAGGTAGACGGTGCCATTGTGCACGGCAATTTCGGATAAACGGGGACCGACATGAAAACGTTGCACTGCCATAGTCAATATCCTGTGAAGTCGATGAAATCAGGCGCGCGCCATCGCGCGCGGCTCATTGCAGCGTCGGCGCTGGCCGATGCGCGAGCGCCGGCTCGCCGCCGCAAAAGAATGCTTCGGCGATCGCGATCTGCTCGTCGTGCACAAACGTAGGTGCATGGCCGACGCCGGCAATCTCGGCGGCCGACACTTGGCGGCCACGCTGCTGCATCGCCTCGACGGTCTCGCGCGACAACAGGTCGGACTGCTCGCCCCGCACCACCAGCGTAGGCCCTGAAATCGCCTCAAAGGCGCGCCACAACAACGCTTGGCCGCTACTCGCGAGTTCCGCCTTGCTGGCCTTGAACGGCACCGCGATGCGCGGGTCATAGTGCAGCACCCATGAGCCGGCATGATGCCGCAGTAACGGCCGGTTCAACGCACGCCACTCGTCTGGCGTATGCGGACCGAACCCCGCCAAGATCGAGGCCAGATAATCGTACGCCTGCTGCTCGGTATCGAACTTCGGCGCGTTGCCGACGTACTCGCCAATCCGGTGCAGCGCATCCGGCTCCAGCGTCGGCCCGACGTCGTTGAGCAGCAGCTTGCGCACCGGACTGTTCGGCAGCCCGGCCAGCACCATGCCGATCATGCCGCCCATCGACGTGCCGAACCAATCCACGGTCTCGACATTCAGCCGGGCAATCAGCGTCACCATATCCGACACGTACTGAGACAGTGCGTACTGCTGCGCATTGTCGAGCCAGTCGGACAACCCACGACCGGCGACATCGGGGCACACGACGCGAAAACGGTCCGCGAGGCGGCTGGCCAGCACATCGAAATCCCTGCCGGTACGGGTCAGGCCATGCGCGCACACCAGCACGCGCGGATTGGACGGGTCGCCCCATTCGGTGTAGGCGATCCGGTGCAGACCGGTGGGACTGATACAGCGCACGAAGCCCTGACGCGGCGTACACGGGTCGGGCAAAGCAGACGGAGCCGGCATCGACGTATCCTGAAACGTAACGACTCAATTTTAGCGTGCTTTGTGCACGCAGCCCGCCGGCTCCGTGCACAATGGCCGATTGGCCGACGCCCACGCGGCCGCGATCCGCCGCAGTACTGCGGCGCGGGCGCACCGCGCCGCGGCTGTCGTCCAGACTATGTGAGCGCGCTCACGTTGAGCGGCGCACCGGTCTTGCGCTGGATTTCCTCGATGCTCACGCCAGGCGCGATCTCGACCAGTTTCAGGCCGGCGTCGGTCACGTCGATCACGCCCAGGTCGGTGACGATGCGGTCCACAACACCGACGCCGGTCAATGGCAGCGTGCATTGTTCGAGGATCTTGTGTTGGTCGCCCTTGGCCACGTGCTCCATTAGCACGACCACCCGCTTGACGCCGGCCACCAGGTCCATCGCGCCGCCCATGCCCTTGATCATCTTGCCGGGGATCATCCAATTGGCGAGGTCGCCGCCCTTGCTGACCTGCATCGCGCCCAGGATCGCCAGGTTGATGTGCCCACCGCGAATCATCGCAAACGAGTCGGCAGACGAGAAAATTGAAGAGCCGGGCAATGTCGTCACCGTCTGCTTGCCGGCGTTGATCAGATCCGCATCGACTTCGTCTTCGGTCGGCGACGGACCGATGCCAAGCAATCCATTCTCGGATTGGAGCCACACTTCGATGCCGTCCGGTACATGGTTGGCAACCAGCGTCGGCAGTCCGATCCCCAGGTTCACATAGAAGCCGTCTTGCAGTTCCTGCGCAGCGCGCGCCGCCATTTCATCTCGGTTCCAGGCCATTTCAGTCTCCTTTGCGCGCTTATTTTTGGCGCACGACGCGTTGTTCGATGCGCTTTTCCGGGTGGGCATTGAGCACCAGCCGTTGCACGAAGATGCCGGGCGTATGGATCGCATCCGGGTCGAGTTCGCCGGTCTCGACGATCTCCTCGACTTCAGCGACCGTGATCCGGCCCGCCATCGCACACATCGGATTGAAGTTGCGCGCGGTACGGCGATAGATCAGATTGCCCGCCTTGTCGGCCTTCCAAGCCTTGACGAGCGCGACATCGGCGGTCAATGAGCGCTCGAGCACGTAGTGGTTGTCGCCGAACTGCCGCGTCTCCTTGCCTTCGGCGATCACCGTGCCGTAACCGGTATTGGTGAAGAAGGCCGGAATGCCGGCGCCACCGGCGCGCAACTTCTCGGCCAGCGTGCCTTGCGGCGTGAACTCCAGTTCCAATTCGCCTGCTAGGTATTGGCGCTCGAACTCTTTGTTCTCGCCCACGTACGACGAGATCATCTTCTTAATCTGTCGCGTTTCAAGCAGCAGGCCCAGTCCGAACCCATCCACGCCCGCATTGTTGCTGATACAGGTGATGCCCCTGACGCCCGAATCGCGCAGCGCGGCGATGAGCGCCTCGGGGATCCCGCACAGGCCGAAACCGCCAACCGCGAACTTCTGGCCGTCCTTGACGATGTCCGCCAGCGCCGCCTGGGCGCTCGGATAAAGCTTGTTCATGTCGCTGTCCCTTCCTCTATGGATGTCCCGCTTCGGTGCGGGTGCTACGCCGGGTCCGGTGCTACGGCCGCGGCACGACGCCAAATCGGGTGCGCTAAGGTTACGCTGAGCGGATGTTACGGCACAATACGCAAAAGTACATCAGCACCGCACGGAACCGTCGTCGGTACCGTGCGCGGCGGCTGTGGCGCTCGCCGCGGCATGCCGGCGTACGTGGCCGACAACCGATGCTTAAACTAGCTTACCAAACTGCGTTCCATCTCGCGTCGATCGGCCTCGTGCTGTCGCGCGAGCGCGTGATCGAGGATTGCAACGAGCAGCTGTGTGCGATCTTCCGGCAGACGCGCGGATCGCTGATCGGCCGCTCGCTGGACCGGCTAGCGCCACATGGCACTGGCGTCTGGACGTTCGAAGAATTGAGCGAGACGCGCCGCGTAGCCATCGAACTGACGCCGCGCGAGCGCGAGATCGCCGCGTAATGGGTCATGGGGAAGACCAGCAAGCAAATCGGCCGCGCACTGGACATCAGCTCGCGCACCGTCGACATCTAACGCGCCCAACTGATGCACAAGTACGGCACCGGCAACGCGACTAAACTAGTCCAGCGGTTGCTCGGCTGAGCACACCGGGCGAATTGCCGATTGCTCCACGGGTCGAAAGCCGGCTGAGTGGCGCGCGTCCCCTGAACACAGGTAGCGCGCGGGGGCTCGCCCCACCCAGCGCGACTACTCGAGCGCTGCGAGCAGCGCCTTGGGCAATGGCACCGACTTGCCCGCGTCGTAATCGACCCAAACGATCTTTGCGCCCCCTTGCGCGATAAGCTCGTTGGGTGCGTCGGTGCGCGTCAATTCGAAGCGCGAGTCCAGGCTGCTGCGTCCCGGCTTACCGACCCGCATCGTACCCCGTACGTCACCTGGATAGCGCAGCTGGCGCAGAAAATTCATGTGCGCGCTCACGATCACCGGGCCACACCCGTTCTCATCCGGCACAGGCAAGCTTAACGTCTCGAACCACGAGACCCGCACCTGTTCCATATAACGGAAATAGACGACGTTGTTCACGTGCTGAAACGCGTCCATGTCCCCCCAGCGGATCGGCAACACCATCTCGAACGCGTGGCGATACACGTCGGAAGACATCAGACTAACCCCAATCCGTCATCGGCGGCCATCACCGAGCCGTTGATGAATTGCGACTCGTCGGCCGCGAGCAGCAACAACAACCCGTCCAGGTCCTCCGGCGTGCCGATCCGCTTGCGCGGCAGCATCGCGAGCAGCTTCTGCCCGTGCTCCGTGGACCACTGATGGTGGTTGGGCTCTGTATCGATGTAACCGGGGCAGATCGCATTGACATTGATGCCATGACGTCCCCACTCGAGCGCCATCGCCTTGGTCATATGCACGACGGCGGCCTTGCTCATTGCGTACAGTCCAATTTGCGGCGACGCACGCAGGCCGGCAACCGATGCAATGTTGATGATCCGGTAGCATGGCTTCGCGCCCGCTGCGCCATTGCCCCGCATAATCATGCGCTTGGCGACCTCTTGCGCCACGAAAAATGCGCCGCGCGTGTTGGTGCCAAACACGTATTCGAAGTCGGTTGGTGTCACGTCGGCCAGCTTCTGCGTCGTCGATACGCCGGAATTATTGACCAGGATATCAATCGTGCCCGCTTCGGTTTCGGCGTGCGCGACCGCAGCCTTGATGCTGCCATAGTCGGTCACGTCCAGCGCGACCACGTGCGCCGCGCCTCCTGACGCCTCGATCTCGGCGCGCAGCTCCTTTAGACGCTCGGTGCGGCGGCTCGCCAGCACCACTTTCGCGCCCGCGCCCGACAGCACCTGCGCGAAACGCTTGCCCAGGCCGCTCGACGCGCCGGTGATCAGCGCGACCTTGCCTTCAAGATTGATCGAACGACCCATTGGAATTCCTTGTTCAGGTGGATAGAACAGACCGTATCGCACGATGCGCGATACGTTATCATAAATAGAACGATCGTGCTAATTCACCGTCCTTTGGTTGCGGCCCCCGGTCGCTTCCCGGACAATGGCACCCGACTAAAACGCATTCTAACGGAGAGGACATTAATGACCCCGCAAAGCTGGATCGAGCAGTACGGACCACGCGAGTCGATGGAGTACGACGTGGTGGTGGTGGGCGGCGGGCCGGCGGGGCTGTCGGCGGCGATCCGGCTCAAGCAGCGGGCGGCGGAGCAAGGGGTGGAGCTGGCGGTGTGCGTGCTGGAGAAGGGCTCGGAGATTGGCGCGCACATTGTGTCGGGAGCGGTGATGGACCCGCGCGCGCTGGACGAGCTGATTCCGCAGTGGCGTGAGCGCGGTGCGCCGCTGACGGTGCCGGTGGTAGAGGACCGGTTCTTGTTTCTGAGCCGCACGGGGACGCTGAAGACGCCAAACTGGGCGCTGCCAGAGAACTTCAAGAACCACGGCAACTACGTGGTGAGCCTGGGCAACGTGACGCGCTGGCTGGGCCAGCAGGCCGAGGCGCTGGGGGTGGAGATCTTCCCGGGCTTTGCCGCGGCCGAGGTATTGTACGACGAGCGCGGCGCGGTGCGCGGGGTGGCCACCGGCACCCTGGGGGTGGGCAAGGATGGCCAGCCCACGGAGCACTTCCAGCTGGGCATGGCGCTGCACGCGAAGTACACGCTGTTCTGCGAGGGCGCGCGCGGGCACCTGGGGCGGCAGTTGCAGGAGCGCTTTGGGCTGCGCGAGGGGGTGGATCCGCAGGTATACGGCATCGGCATCAAGGAGCTGTGGGAGGTGGAGCCGGCGCGGCACAAGCCGGGGCTGGTGATCCACACGGCGGGCTGGCCGCTGGATGCGAAGACTTACGGCGGCTCGTTCCTGTACCACCTGGACAACCATCAGGTGGCAGTGGGGTTCGTGGTGGGGCTGGGCTATGAAAACCCATACCTGTCACCGTTCGAGGAGTTCCAGCGCTACAAGACGCATCCGGCGATCCGCGCGTTCCTGGAAGGGGGCAAGCGGGTCTCGTACGGGGCGCGCGCGATCACCGCGGGCGGGCTGATGTCGCTGCCCAAACTCACGTTTGCGGGCGGGGCGCTGGTGGGGGACGAGGCGGGATTTTTGAACGCCTCGCGCATCAAGGGCAGCCATGCGGCGATCAAGACCGGGATGCTGGCCGCCGAGGCGGCGTTCGAGGCGTTGCAAGCAGGCCGTGCGCACGATAATCTGCTCGCGTACCCGCAGGCGTTCGAACGCTCGTGGCTGCACGAGGAACTGTACCGGGCGCGCAACTTCAAGCAGTGGATGAGCAAGGGGCTGTATGTAGGCTCGCCGATGGTGTTCATCGAGCAGAAGCTGTTGGGCGGGCGCGTGCCGTGGACGCTGCATCACCGGCATGCGGATCACGAGCGGCTCAAGCCGGCGTCGCAGTGCCAACCGATCGCGTACCCGAAGCCGGACGGCAAACTCACGTTCGACCGGCTCTCGTCGGTGTTCATCTCGAACACGAATCACGAGGAAAATCAGCCGGCGCACCTGACGCTCAAGGACGCTAGCGTGCCGGTGCGCATCAACCTACACGAGTACGCGGGCCCGGAGAGCCGCTACTGTCCGGCGGCGGTGTACGAGTTCGTGCGCGAGGAAGGTGGCGGCGAGCGGCTAGTGATCAACGCGCAGAACTGTGTGCACTGCAAGAGCTGCGACATCAAGGATCCGACGCAAAACATCGTATGGGTCACGCCCGAGGGCGGCGGTGGCCCCAACTACCCGAACATGTGACGCCACCCAACGGCGCACGACGCGGCGCCGTCGCCCACCGGGGCACACTCCGAAATCACGCGCCCGGGGGGCGCGCGGCGATCGTCGGCGTCGACGTCTTGACGTCTGTGCACTGCGCGCGGTGCCGCAGCGCATGGTCCATCAGCACCAGCGCAAGCATCGCTTCAGCAATCGGTGTCGCTCGGACCCCGACACACGGGTCATGGCGTCCGAACGTCTCGACCATCACGGGCTCGCCGACCTTGTCGATCGAACGACGCGGCGTGCGAATGCTCGAGGTCGGCTTGATCGCGATCGACACGACGATGTCCTGGCCGGTCGAAATGCCGCCGAGCACGCCGCCGGCATTGTTGCCCGCGAAGCCGGCAGGCGTCAGTTCGTCACCGTGCAGCGAGCCACGCTGGCGCACGCTGTCGAATCCGGCGCCAATCTCTACGCCCTTCACCGCATTGATCCCCATCATCGCATAGGCGATGTCCGCATCCAGCTTGTCGAACAACGGCTCGCCCCATCCGAGCGGCACGCCGGAGGCGGTCACCGAGATCCGGGCGCCGATCGAGTCGCCGTCCTTGCGCAACGTATCCATATAGGCCTCGAGCTGCGGCACGATTTGCGCATTCGGTGCGAAAAAGGGATTGTCAGCCACATGCGCCCAATCGACGAACGGGATGTCGATTTCACCCAACGCGCTCATGTAGCCGCGCACTTGGACACCGAAGCGCTCCCGCAGCCATTTCTTCGCCACCGCCCCTGCCGCGACATTCGGCGCAGTCAGCCGCGCGGACGCGCGTCCGCCTCCACGGTAATCGCGCACACCATATTTTTGCCAATATGTATAGTCCGCATGGCCGGGCCGGAAAGTTTCCGCGATGTTGCCGTAATCCTTGCTGCGCTGGTCCGTATTGCGGATCAGCAACGCGATCGGCGTGCCGGTCGTCACGCCGTCGAACACGCCCGATAGGATCTCCACCCGGTCGTCCTCCTGGCGTTGCGTCACGTGGCGCGACGTGCCCGGCTTGCGGCGATCGAGCTCCATCTGTATATCAGCCTCGGCCAGCGCCAGTCCTGGCGGACAGCCGTCGATCACGCAGCCGATGGCCGGACCGTGCGACTCCCCGAAAGTCGTCACCGTGAAAAGCGTACCGAAAGTGTTGCCCGACATGCTGGTTGCCCGAAAATTGCTCAAACTATCATTATGCCAGTGCTGTCACGGCGCGCACCGCGGCAACAAAGGTGCCCATCTCGAGGAACTGTGCGCAGAAAAACGGGGCGAAGCAGCGCTCGCGCAACAGCGTGAACTGCAACGATGGCGCGCTGGCCTCGCGCGCCGTGACGCAGATGGACGGCTTGGTGTGCGACGAAGCCTGGGTCATGCGGATCAGAAAACACGCGTGACAACGCGCGCTCCGTTGCAGGATTCGGCAGCTGGCCGTACGCCGGCCCCACCACGGCTTTAGCGCGCTTCGCGCGCCCCTTCATCCTCCGGCCAATCGCGGATATAAGCTTTAAGCATCCGGTTCTCGAACCCCTGCTCCTCGACCACCGCCTTGGCCACGTCATAGAATGAGATCACACCCATCAGCATGCGTTTTTCCATTACGGGCAAATAACGCGCGTGGCGCTCGAGCATCATGCGCCGCACCTCGTTGACATCTGTCTCCGGCGTACAAATGAGCGGATGATCATCCATCACCTTGCGAATCGTCACGGCACCGACTGAACCGCCGTGGTCGCGCAACGTCAGAATGATCTCGCGGAACGTCAGCATGCCGACCAGATCACCGAATTCGATGACGACCAGCGAGCCGATGTCGTGCTCGGCCATCGTCTGAATCGCTTCGTGCAACAGCGTATCGGGCGTGACGGTGTAGAGGGTATTGCCCTTGACCTTCAGGATGTCGCTGACTCGCATGGCCTCCTCCTTGCACTGCGCGGCTTTGTGCACCGATCGTAGCGGAAAGACCGGTAAAAGGAAAGCATACCGCAGCGGCACACCACACGCTCGCGCCTCGATGCTACGATACCGGCGCGCCCCCTCGGCACACACGCTGCTGGACACCGTGTCGGCCTACCCCGTCGTGCTGGTCGGCCATAGCATGCGCTCGCTGATCGTACTGCTGGCCGCCTCGCGGGCCGCACGGATACGTGCATGGGCGCTCGTGGCCACCGCCTATCCGATAACAGTCTCGGCCGCGTTAACCAGGTCTGCCAGCGGCTGCACTTCATCGGCTCGCTCGGCGTAATCGGCTGTGTCGCGATGGCGGTCACGGCCAGTGACTGGACATGGCTGCCGGCAGCGGTCATGTCCGGCTATGGCTTCGCGTGGATGGGCCACTTTTTTCAAAAAAACTGACCCGCGACGTTCAAGCACTCGATCTACAGCCTGATCGGCAATTAGGTGATATTCAACGACATCTGCGCCGGAAGCATCCCGCTGTGAGCTCAGCCACGCCGCCGGTGGCGGTTGCGCACTAAACGGCCGCCACCGGCGAGGCGCGCCCGCTGTTGGCCCGCTCGGCTTGAGCGCCGCGACGGCGGCGCGCGGCCAACAACGCGGCGAGCGGCACATCCAGGCCGCGATGGTCGAGCGCAGCGAGCAGCGTCGGGCCATCGACGTGCGCGGTGTCGAAATTGAGTTGATAAGTGAACTCGTTACGATCGATGACGAACAATTGATAGAGTTGGCGCAGGCTCGCGTGCCGCGGATTCACTAAAAGCACATAGCGATCTGGATCACGCTCGCGCCGTATCCGGGCAACCCAGTCGATTGCCTCGAGCTTGTCCAGCAGTCGGGCAGCTGTCTGCAACCCGCAGCGCTGCAACTGCGCAAGTTCATGCAGCGTGTAGCCGGCACGGCCCGCATCGCGGGCGTCGTTGAGCCACGCAAGCAGCTCCAGTGCATCGAGCAGGTCGCTGCCTGCGTAATCAACGCGATGAAAATGCCCAAGCCGGATCTCTGGCAATGCGGACGTCAACATCGCGCCGAACAGCGTGATTAACCAACTCAGGTAAACCCACAGCAGAAAAATCGGGATTGTCGCAAATGCGCCATACACGGCCGTATAGGTCGGAATGCGCCGGATATAGAGCCCGAAGCCTCGCTTGGCAAGCTCAAACGCGATCGCCGCACACAGCCCGCCAATGAGCGCGTCGCGCCACGCCACCTGGCAGTTCGGTAAATAGACGTACGATAGCGTGAATGCCAGTACCGACAGCGTCAGCACCGCGCCGGTCAGCGCCCATTCGACGAACGTCGGCATCACGCGCGACGCGGCGCTCGATGCCGCGCTGGCTGCGCCGGCCACGTTGGCGACCGTGTTGGCAAGCATCGAGTGCGTGAGCAGGTAGGACGATACCGATAGGCTCACGCCGATCAGCAGCGGCCCCAACGTGATCACTGCCCAATACACCAGGATGCGCTGCGCAAGCGGCCGCGACTTACGTACGCGCCAGATCGTGTTGAACGCCGATTCGACGATCATCATCGTCATGACCGACGTAACCACGAGGGTAATCATCCCCACCGTCGTCAGCCCTTTCGCCTTTTCCGCAAACTGGTTCAGATATTTGAAGATTTGGCTGTTAATCTGCGCCGGCATCAGATGGTCGGCCAGGAAGCCCTGCAGCGACTGTTGGAATGACGCAAAGATCGGAAACGCGGTGAACAGCGCGAAGGCCACCGTCACCAGCGGCACCAGCGACAATACGGTCGTGAACGTGAGGCTGCCCGCCACCTGCGGGATACGGTCCTCGGCGCTGCGAGTCGCGACAAAGCGCGCGAGCCGCTTCAGCGCATCCAGATCGATATCGAACTTCTTCAAAGGTCAACCCTCCTTACGTCTTCTATAATAATGGTTCACCGCACAGGTCATGAAAGACATACTCGTTCTCTACTACAGCCGCAACGGCGCCACCCGGGAACTCGCGCGGGCCATCGGCCGCGGCGTGGACAGCGTGCCCGGCGCACAGGCACGCATCCGCACCGTGCCGCCCGTCTCCACGGTCTGCGAGGCCACCAGGCCAGACATCCCCGACGATGGCCCACCATACGCGGAGTTGCGCGACCTAGCTGAGTGCGCCGGGCTCGCGCTGGGCTCGCCGACGCGCTTCGGCAATATGGCCGCGGCGCTGAAGTACTTCCTGGATGGCACGACGCCGCAATGGCTTAGCGGCGCACTGGCAGGCAAGCCCGCCTGCGTCTTCACGTCCACCGGCAGCCTGCACGGCGGCCAGGAAACCACACTGCTGTCCATGATGCTGCCCTTGTTACACCACGGGATGCTGATCGTCGGGCTACCCTACACCGAATCCGCGCTAATGAGCACGACGAGCGGCGGCACGCCGTACGGTGCCTCTCACGTCGCCGGGGTGAGTGGCGGCAACAATCCGGCCCCGCTGTCGTCGGACGAGAAGACGTTGGCGCACGCACTCGGCGCGCGGCTCGCCCGCGCGGCGCTAGCGCTGGCCGATAGGCAATGAATCGGCAGCCCGGCAACCCGGCGCTACGGACCGCGCAGCGGTTGCATCGGTTGTTGATGATCGCGATCGCCACGCTGCTCGCACTGGTCGTGTTGGCCGTGAGCTGGGAAATCTGGCTCGCGCCGTTGCGTCCCGGCGGCTCGGCGCTGGCCCTCAAGGCGCTGCCGCTGCTGCTGGTCGTGCCCGGGCTGCTACGCGCCAGGCTGTATACGATGCAATGGTCGGCCATGCTGATTCTGGCCTATTTCGCGGAGGGAATCGTGCGCGCAATCAGTGATGCGGGCGCCAGTGCGCCCCTAGGCTGGATCGAGGCCGTGCTTGCCCTTGTCTACTTCGTCAGCGTGCTCGGTTATCTCGCACCATTCAAGCGCACTGCCCGGCACGTCACCGCTGCCGTTAACTCTTCGGCCGAACACCGATGACGCCTCACGACACCGCCGCACTGCCCGCCTTCCTGCAAGCTTGCCAGCACGCCATCGGCGCAGACCAGGTATTGGATGACCCGGACGACATATCGCCCTACGTGACAGATTGGCGCCGCCGGTACGTCGGCCGCGCCTGCGCGGTGCTGCGTCCGGCGAGCACGGCAGAAGTCGCCACGCTGGTACGATTGGCCACCCAATTTGGTGTCGCGCTGGTGCCGCAAGGCGGCAACACCGGGCTGGCCGGCGGTGCCACGCCGGACGCCAGCGGACGGCAGGCGGTGCTCAGCCTGCGCCGACTGGACCGCGTGCGCGCGGTGGACCCGATCAACGACACGATCACCGCAGAAGCCGGGTGCATCCTCGCACATGTGCAGGCCCGCGCGGCGGACGCCGGCCGCTTATTCCCGCTCAGCCTGGCAGCCGAAGGCAGCTGCACGTTGGGCGGCAACCTGGCGACAAACGCCGGCGGCACCGCGGTGCTGCGCTATGGCAACGCGCGCGAACTGTGCCTGGGCTTGGAAGTCGTGACCGCGAAGGGCGAGGTCTGGAACGGCTTGCGCGGGCTGCGCAAGGACAACACCGGATACGACCTGCGCGATATTTTCATCGGTGCCGAAGGCACGCTGGGCATCATCACGGCAGCCGTGATGAAACTCTATCCGCAACCGACCGCGCGCATCACCGCGCTGGCCGGCGTTGCCTCGCCACAGGCCGCGCTACAGCTTTTGGCGCTGGCCCGCGACACCGCCGGCGCGCTGCTAAGCGGCTTCGAGTTGATGTCCGACTTCTGCCTGCGGCTGGTCACCCACCATTTCCCGTCGCAGCGATACCCGTTCGCCGTCCCGCATGCGCAGATTGTGTTGCTCGAGTTATCCGACGGCGAAAGCGAGGCGCACGCAAGCCAACTCATCGAGAGATTAATGGAGCGGGCGTTCGAGCGCGGTATCGTCGACGATGCTCTCGTGGCGCAAAGCCTGGCGCAGTCGAACGCAATGTGGGCGCTGCGCGAGCACATCCCGCTCGCGCAAGCCAACGAAGGGCTCAATATCAAGCACGACATCGCGGTGCCAAGCTCGCGCATCGGCGAGTTCATCGACACCACCGACGCGGCGATCGCCGCAGCCGTGCCCGGCGCGCGGATGGTCACCTTCGGGCATCTAGGCGACGGCAACCTGCACTACAACGTACAGGCGCCCGCGGGTGTGGATCCGCGAGCCTTTCTGGCCGAGCACCAGGCGCGCGTGAACCGGATTGTCTACGATAGCGTCCATGCGCACCACGGCACGGTCAGCGCCGAGCACGGCGTCGGGCAGTTAAAGATCGAGGACGTGGCACGCTACAAGTCGCCCGTAGAACTCGAATTGATGCGTGCATTGAAGGCTACGCTCGATCCCGGCAATGTGTTCAATCCTGGGAAAGTGCTGCGCTGCGGCTAGTGACTAGCGCGCCCCGAAGGTCTGCAACGCGGCTTCATCGGCCGCGAGTGTCTTCGGAATCTGCTCGCGCAGGAATTCGACCCAAGTCCGGATCTTCGCATCCAAGTATTGTCGCGACGCATACAACGCATAAATCGTCGTCTTTTGCATCTTGTAGTCGGGCAACACGCGCACCAGCGTGCCATTGCGCAGCGCCGGCAACGCCGAAGGCGTGGGCAGCGCGCCAATGCCCATTCCCTCGCGCAGCGCCACCGCGAGCGCGTCTGCCACATTGACCTGGAACGTCGGCGCCGGCAGTTCGATCGTCTCGATGCCGTCCGGTCCGTCGAAGCGCCAGTGATTACCGGGAAAGATCGATGTCACGATATGCAGACAGGTATGGCTGGTCAGATCCCGGACGCTGCGGGGCGTGCCCCGCTTTTCCAGATAGGACGGGGACGCGCATAGCACGCTATACGAGTCGCCAAGCCGCTGCGACACCAAGCCGGAATCGGGCAGTTCGCTCGCGCTGATCTGCAGCGTGACATCGTAGCCTTCATCGAGCAAATCCGGCACGTGCTGCGACAGTGTCAGATCGACCGAAACACAGGGATAACGCTCCTGATAGCGTGTGACGGCCGGCACCACGTAATACTGGCCGAAGCTGGTGGTCGCATGGATTCTAAGCCGGCCCGACGGTCGCGCATACGCGTCGGCGGCTTCGGCTTCGGCCTGATCGACGTAGGCGAGGATCTGCTCGCACCGTTGTAAGTATCGCCCGCCGGCCTCCGTGAGTGCGATGCGCCGCGTCGTGCGGTTCAGCAAGCGGGTGCGCAGGTGCGCCTCTAGATCCGATACGGCCCGCGACGCGTACGCCGTCGTCGTATTCATCTGCTGCGCCGCGGCCGTAAAGCTCTTTGCCTCCACGACCCGGACAAATACCCTCATGTTTTGCAGCGTATCCATAACAAACTTCCCGTGCGGCCCGAGGAAATTGTTGCACACTTTGCAAGAAAGTTTATTGCATTTTCTGTAAAAGCCTATCTCACAGCTATCAGTTATTCAGGAAATACTTCAAAAATATAATCGTACCGACCAGTTACTCGGAGTGTTGCGAGATAGCCGTGCGTTCCATTCGACGTTTCACCGCGCTGACTACCCCAATCTTTGCAAGCTGCTTCATTATTGCGGGGTGTGCGAGTATTCATGGCATCGCGCCTCGCGCCAAGCCGGTCGACGCCGGCCGGCTCGATGCGTCCCAAGCCGTGCGTGCAGCAAGCGTCGATGCACAGTGGCCGAGCGAGCAATGGTGGAGAATGTATCGCGATCCGCAGCTCGATCAGTGGATCACCGACGCGCTGGCCGGCTCGCCCAGTTTGGCGATGGCCCAGGATCGCGTACGGCAGGCGCAGGCGATGGCCGGCGTCGCGCGGGCCGATCTCGCGCCGCAACTCAACGGCAATCTGTCGATGACCAGACAGCACTGGCCCGACAATGTATTTTACGGTCCTGGGCCGCTAGCCAACGCCGATACGTGGAACAACACGATCGGACTGTCGTTGTCGTACAACCTAGACTTGTGGGGGCGCGATGAGAAGGCCGCCGAACGCGCACTCGATGCGGCGCGCATGCAGGCGGTCGATGCCCGGGCTGCGCAACTCGAACTCGAGGCCAACATCGTACGCGCCTACATCCAGCTGTCGCTCGCGTTCGCGCAACGGGACATCGCCGCGCAAGCGCTGGCGCACGAGCAGTCGATTGTCGACATTGCGCGACGGCGGCTGCAAGGCGGTATCGGTACCCAATTGGAACTTACGCAGGCACAAGCTCCGCTGCCCCAACGCGAACGCCAGATCGCGGCATTCGACGAACAGATCGCGCTCCTGCGCAACCAGCTTGCCGCGCTGGCCGGCAAAGGCCCGGGAGCGGGTGCCGCGCTGCAACGTCCGACGCTCTCGCTCCAGACACCGGTGAGTCTGCCATCCAATTTGCCTGCTGAGTTGCTCGGTCATCGGCCGGACGTGGTCGCCGCGCGTTGGCGCGTGGCCGCCAACGCGGCAGGTATCAACGTCGCCAGGGCCGCCTTCTATCCGAACGTCAATCTGCTGGCCTCGGTCGGCGGAATGTTCGTTGGCGGCGAGCCGCTGGCCTTTCTGCTGTCCCAGGCGCACGCTGCCACAGTGGGTCCAGCAGTATCACTGCCGATCTTCAACGGCGGGCGGCTGCGCGCCCAGCTGGATGCCGCCAGCGCCGGCTATGACCTGGCCGTCGATCAATACAATCAGACGCTGGTTGACGCATTAAAGGACATCGCGGACCAGATCGTCACGTTGAAATCGCTCGATGTCCAGCAGGATGCGGCGCAGCGCGCGGTCGCCATCGCCCAGCGCAGCTACGATCTGGCCTCCACCGGCTTTCGGCGCGGCTTGACCGACTACCTGTCCGTATTGAGCGCGCAAACCCAATTGTTGCAGGCACAACAGGACGCCGAGATCATCCACGCATCGAAGTTGGCGGCGCGCGCGTCGTTGACGGCCGCGCTGGGTGGCGGACTGGTCGATCCGGGCGACGGCCCGTCCGACGAGGATCCACGCGTGCCCAAGACCGTCGCCCGGCAGGCATCACAATGAGCAGCGCCACATCCGCACTGGCACGGTTAACGTCATCGTCCGCATGGCGCGACACGGTGCGCGACTGGTTACGCACCGACGGCCGGGTATGGATTTATATATTCAAGACCGTCGGCGCCGCGTTGCTTGCGCTGGGCGTGGCCATGAAGCTGGACTTGCCGCAACCGCGTACCGCGATGACGACCGTGTTCATCGTCATGCAGCCGCAAAGCGGGATGGTACTCGCCAAAAGTTTTTACCGGATCGTGGGGACCGTGGTCGGTTCGGTCGTGACGATCGCGCTGGTTTCACTATTTGCGCAACAGCGCGAGCTATTTTTGCTGTCGGTATCGGTCTGGGTGGGCGTTTGCACCTTTGGCGCGGCACGCAACCGCAACTTCCGCTCGTACGGGTTCGTGCTCGCCGGCTATACCGCCGCGCTGGTGGGCATTCCGGCCGCTCAGCATGCGGACGGTGCGTTTATGGCAGCCGTGACAAGGGTCACGGAGGTCACGCTGGGCATCCTGTGTGCCGGCACAGTCAGCGCGCTGGTGCTGCCCCAGCACACCGCCGACGCGATTCGCGCCACGGTCCGGGCGCGATACCTCGCGTTCGTCGAATTTGTATCGGACACGCTGGCGGGCCGAATTGATCGCTCTCGAGCCGCACGCACCAACGCGCGTTTTGCCGCCGATGTCGTCGGGTTGGAAGCGATGCGCAGCTTCGCGGTGTTCGAGGATCCGCGCAGCCGAATGCGCAGTGGCCGGCTGTCGCGGCTCAACACCGAGTTCATGAACGCTTCGACACGCTTTCATGCGTTACACCAGTTGATGAACCGGATCCGTGCAGGCGGACAGGTTCAGGTCGTCGAGGCGATCGAACCGTATTTTCGCGAAGTCGCGCCGCTAATGCTGAAGAAAAGCGGCGAACCCGTGCGCAACGCGGAGGATGCACAGCATGCGGCGACACAACTGCAGGCGTTCAAGCAGACCTTGCCGCGCCGCATACGGGATACCCGAGCGCAGCTCGAACAGCGTGAAGGCATCGCGCTGCTGGACTTCGACACCGCAGCCGAGTTGCTGTACCGATTTGTCGACGAGATGCACGCGTACGCGCTCACGTACGCGTCGCTGAGCACGGACCTTCATGAGCGCGAACACGATGCACAACGCTACATCCCGCGCACCCATACCGTGGCGGCGGGCGTGGCCGGCGTACGGGCGGCCATCGTGATGCTGTTGTTCGCCGCATTCTGGATTGGGACCGCCTGGCCCAGCGGCGGCATGGCGGTGTTGAACGCGGCTGCCACAAGCGCACTGGTCGCGTCGATGCCGCAGCCCGCCAAGAGCGCCGCGCAGATGGCGATGGGTACGATAATCGCAGTGCTCGCCGGTTTCATCGCGGTGTTCGGCATCTTCCCGCACCTGGACGGCTACGCGTTGCTGTGCGCCACCCTTGCTCCCTTGCTGATGTTCGGCGTACTGATGTCCACGCGTGCGGGCTGGGCCGCGTTTGGCATGGGCTATTGCGTATTCTTCTGTTTCCTGGCCGGCCCCGACAACGTCGTGCGCTACGACCCTTCGTCGTACTTGAACGATGCCATCGCGCTGATTGCCGCGATGCTCGTCGTCGCGCTGGTCAGTGCCGTACTGCTGCCGCCGGCCAGTCCGTGGCTGCACAAGCAACTGCAGCGGGCCCTGCTGCACCAAGTCGTGGACGCGTGCGACGCTCGACTGAGCCGGGCCCGCCAATACTTGGAAAGCGGCACGCGTGACCTGCTGCACCAGGCCAATGCGGTCACCGCGGATCGCCCGGACCTGCAAATGCGGATGCTATCGTGGACCTTTACCGTGCTCGAAGTCGGTCATGCCGTGATCGAACTACGCACGGAACTCGACCAACTCCCCGCCGATCCCCGCTATTCCGCCAACATGCCGTGGCGGCAAGCCGCGCAGCACATGCTGAACACACTGGCCGCCTTGTTCTCCGCACCCAGCCATCGACGGCTCGTCGACGCACGTGAGGCGACCGCAGCCAGTATCGACGCGACACTGGTCATGCTGCGCAGCGTGGCTGGGTTGCGCGATGACCGACACAGGTTGCAACGTACCTTAAGCTATTTGCATTTCATCCGGACCGCTCTACTCGATACCCAGTCCCCGCTCAGCGAGTTGACGCCCGGCCCGCATGGCCCTCACCGACGAGATACCACCCATGCCGCGTGACATCGCATTGTTCGACACCTACGTACCCATGGTCCTGCTCACCACGCTGGCCGGCGCCGCGTTGACGTGGGCGCTCGATCGCGTATTAGCCAACCTTGGCGTCTATCGTCTGTTCTGGCATCCGTCGCTCGCTCGCGCGAGCCTGCTCATCTGTATCGTCTGCCTGTTCGGGCTCGCCGTTTATCGTTGAATCAAAAGAATCGGACATGAAACTTCGCCGTATCTTCAGCTTCTTTGCGACTATCGCGATCTTCGCCATTACCGTGCTGCTCGGTCGCGCGTTGTGGGTCCACTACATGGATTCGCCATGGACCCGCGACGGACGTGTCAGGGCGGAGATCATCAATATCGCGCCGGACGTGTCGGGGCAGATTGTCGAGTTCCCGGTGCGGGACAATCAGTTCGTGCATCGCGGCGATGTCCTGATGCGCATCGATCCGGACCATTATCGCATCGCCGTCCAGCAAGCCGAGGCGCTGGTCGCGGCACGCAAGGCGGATCTGCAGATGCGCCGTGACGATGCCGCACGACGCCGCGATCTGGACGCGCTGGTTGTATCGAAGGAGAATCGCGAAAATGCCGTGATTCAGGCCGCTAGCGCCCAGGCCCAATATGAACAAGCGCTCGCGCAGCTCGCCGCGGCCAAGCTGAATCTGGAGCGCACGACCGTGGTCGCGCCGGTGGACGGCTATGTGACAAACCTGAATGCCTATCGCGGCGATTACGCCATCGCCGGGCAACCTAAGCTGGCGCTCGTCGACAGCCACTCGTTCTGGGTCTACGGCTATTTTGAGGAAACCAAGATCCCGCTGCTCAAGATCGGCGACCCAGCCGAGATGCAACTAATGAGCGGTGCGGTATTGAAGGGCCATGTCGAAGGGATCTCGCGCGGCATCGCCGACCGCGACAACCCGATGAGCCGTGAACTGCTTGCCGACGTCAACCCAACCTTCAACTGGGTCCGTCTCGCACAGCGTGTTCCAGTACGCATCCATATCGATCAAGTGCCCGACGGTTTGATCCTGTCCGCCGGCACGACCTGCACGGTGGTGGTCACGCCGGCCGCGGCAACCGACGCCGGGCCACGCACGTAGATTGCGCTAAATTCCGAACAACTGTAAGCGCTGGTGAGCAAGCTCGCCTGGCAGATGCTTGCACACGATCACGCGATCACCAACGTGCAATACCCCGGAAGCCGTGAACGACGGGCGGCTGGGCTTCGCGACATTTTCGCCAGATTGACTCCAACTCGACAATCCAAAATAAAAATGATCATTGGGGCGTGGCAGTGTTTTCCGCAGTGGCCATTGTTTCATGCTCAGCGCGAACAAGCGGATTGGACTGCTTCATAACGCAACACATTGCTTCGAATGACAACACAATGCGTATGACACACCCCAAGGAGAGCGCTTGAAAAATCGTCCTTTCGGACGCTGGTACGGTTCGTGCATCAACCCTTTGGCCGCAAGACGGTAAGCCCTCCAAAAACTCGGAGACGCAATGAGCTACCTAAACATCGCTGATCGTACCGACAGCTTTTTCGTTCCCTGCGTGACCCTCATCGGACCGGGTTGTGCACGCGAAACCGGTGCTCGAGCCAAGTCGCTCGGCGCGAAAAAGGCGCTTATCGTAACGGATGCCGGCCTGCACAAGATGGGGATCTCCGAGATCATCGCAGGCTACCTCCGTGAGGCTGGGCTTCAAGCCGTGATCTTTCCGGGTGCCGAACCCAATCCGACCGACATCAATGTCCACGACGGTGTCAACCTGTTCGAGGGAGAAGGTTGTGACTTCATCGTCTCGCTGGGGGGCGGCTCGTCGCACGACTGCGCAAAAGGCATCGGGCTGGTCACCGCCGGCGGCGGACATATCCGCGACTACGAAGGTATCGACAAATCAACGGTGCCCATGACGCCGTTGATTTCTATTAACACGACGGCCGGCACTGCGGCGGAGATGACGCGATTTCTGCATCATCACCAACTCAAGCAACCACGTCAAAATGGCCATCGTCGATTGGCGCTGTACCCCGCTTATTGCGATCGACGATCCGCGCCTGATGGTAGCGATGCCGCCGGCATTGACCGCCGCGACCGGCATGGACGCGTTGACCCACGCAGTGGAAGCCTACGTCTCCACCGCAGCCACGCCGATTACCGACGCGTGCGCCGAAAAGTCAATCGCTTTGATAGGCGAATGGTTGCCGAAAGCAGTCGCGAACGGCGAGTCCATGGAGGCACGTGCCGCGATGTGCTACGCGCAGTACCTCGCCGGCATGGCGTTCAACAATGCGTCGCTCGGCTATGTGCATGCGATGGCACATCAGCTCGGCGGGTTTTACAACCTGCCGCACGGAGTCTGCAATGCGATCCTGCTGCCGCACGTGTGCGAGTTCAACCTTATCGCCGCACCCTAGCGCTTTGCCACCATCGCTGCGCTGCTCGGCGTGAATACCGCCGGGCTCAGTACAGTTGACGCTGCGCGGGCTGCTGTAACGGCGATCCGGAACTTGTCCGCGTCCGTTGATATCCCGTCGGGCCTGGCTGGCCTGGGCGTGAAGGCACACGATCATGAAGTTATGGCTAGCAATGCGCAGAAGGACGCATGCATGCTGACCAATCCTCGCAAAGCAACCCTCGCTCAGGTCATCGCAATCTTCGAAGCCGCGATGTAAAGCGAATCCCGCATTCACCGGGGAAACGCAAGGAACAAAATAGCTGCATGCGAGCTTTGGCGGACCGGGCATTGAGCGCCGTGCTATCTCCATGCTGAAGAAGCATGTTGTTCGACATGTTCTACCATCGGGTGTCTGTGTCCATCGACTTCAAGATGGACGCGGCGCCCGCCCGTATACAAACGATGGCTTAAGACGGGGCTCACCAAGAGTTTGTAGTAGACCGTAAAGCGATGATGCAATAAGCGTTCAGTAAAACTAGAGATCGTGAATAACGCCGGAATGTCATTGCGGTTGCTTATCGATAAATGGTTCTCGCCCACTCTTGAGACGTCCATCCGAATTGCACGCTTCAGCCGCATGCATTCCAATCAGCGGCGCTACGTGTGCATAGAAGCCTCAAGGCCGATAGGCGTGCAGACCGTGTTCTTTTCCAGGCACGACGACGGCTCGTGGCAAGTGTTTCCGCCCGCGACGAAACGGCCTACGATGCGGGTGACCCAAGGCGGAATTTCATAATCACTCGGGCAGGAAGCCATAAGTCGATACGGTCGGACACCAGCTAGGCTCGACGGACCATGGCAGAAGGTTGGGTAATGGTGAGCGCTAGGCGGTCGTGGAGGAGCGCGCGCCACAGTGCACGCTGCTGGTGTACGTGGACAATGCGACGAGCCGGCTGCATTCAAATCTAGCCGGTTGATGCATACTTCGCAACGCTGCCTGCGATCAAATCGGCAGCATAACTGCCCCGGATGTTCCACTTAAAAATCTTGGAACACTGTCCGCACAACCGCGGCCCCTTCTTTTCGTCGAACACCGCTTAGCGCTTGATCGTCAAGTACATCAACGATACATTACTTGGTATCAGCGTAGAAATCTGACGCAAACTTGCGAGCGCAGTTTTTAAGCCACAGCCGGGCAGCGGAAAAGCGATACATAGTCGCCTCTACTAGGAGGGGAAATGAAGCGGAAACGGACATACTCGGAGTCGGAACCGATACACGCCTTGCCGAATAAACGCGCTCGACACTGGACAGAGCGAAGTCGGCAACGCAAGCTTTCGGAGCCCACGCCGGCATCAGATGCGCTACAGGATGAGCAGCAGCGCGATTTCCATCAGCGTACCATCGAATTAGTCCGCAAGAGCCTAGCGGGTTTCGCCCAGCCACCGCAGCGTCGATTACCCGAGCTGGAAGAAAAAAGCTTCTATTATGATGATCAGCACGATGCTAACAGGCCTGATATCGTTCATCAAGTAAAATATGGGCCTGCGGCCGATATCAGTGATGCGGATAAGCAGTGGCTTAAGCAATATTATGGTGAAGATGTTAGTAAGCGCTACACTCAATATAACTCGAAACGAATTTTTTATGCCGAGGCAGCACAACAAACGGGTCGCCCACTAACCCACCAGGAAGCTGCGGTGAATGAAGGCAAAGACCCTGGGTCGGCAAGTATTAACCATCTCATTGCGAGCGCAACCGGTCAGCATTTGATGAATCAAATGACATTACTGCACAGAGCGGGCGCGCAACAGTTCGAAGAAGCGGAAAAAGCGCAAAGTCAACAAGGTGATAATATCGGAGAGGATGAAGCTAAATCTATCTGGAAACAAAAACGGGCGGGGCTGGCAAAGCAGGCGGCAGCGATGGGCCGGCTGCGCGGGTTCGGCCGTGCAATTTTGGCCGATGAATATGCTCGCCATGGTTATGGTACTGAATTACGCGATGTGTGGGTTGCCACCGATTACAATGCCAATATTCTAAAACGCAACCGGATGGCTGCCGACATCCAAAGGGCTTTTGAGGGAAGGACGAAGGCGGATCGACTCCAAGCCTATAAAAGTTTTATGGCTAATACGTTCGACTCTACCGGCAATCTCCGGCTCGGTCACGGCAAAGGAAATGGCCGGGTCTCTACGGGTTTCGATATGCCGGTCACAGAGAAGTCAACACCGACACCTCGCGGACGACGTTTATTTGAAGCGAACTACAATTATGGCATGCCTGAAATGCAAGTATTGGGTAAGGTGGACAATTTTAAACCCGGCATGTTTACCACTGTCCAAAAAACAGGAGAGCCCGAACAAAATTTAACGAGTAGCCAATGGGCACCCCGTCCACCTAATTTATTTCAGCAGATCGCAAAATATATTGCTGCATCTAACACCCGTCTTGCAAAGCCCAGCACAGCGCGTGCAGATTTGTCGAACGCACAAGCAACCAACCACTTTTGGTTTGCTACTCTGCGCCAGAGAATGCAACCGCAAAAACTGCACGAGTTAATTGCGTGGACGCGATTTCGCTCTCCGCCAAACGATTTTTGATGCCGACAGGCTGCCCCACCTCATCGCCTAAAGAATCTTGGCGATGCCATTGAGCGTGCGCTCGGCCGCTGCCAGCGGCATATCCGCAAGGTTGCACGCTCGCTCGATTACGAGCACACTTGTCTCGCATTGCCGGCAATCGAATTGGCCTGGCGCGGCACCAACGTCGCGAACGAAAGAGCAACAAGCGCGGCTCACGCGCTATGAATCGATCCTTCGCTATCATCGAAGCGGCATGGCAATCCGAGCGATTGCGCACATCATGGCATTGAAGCGGCGTACAGTGCGGTACTGAATTCATGCCAGCGAGTTTTGCGAAAGAGCGCCGACAGGTTCGCTCTAAATACCGTCAACTCGTATACCGAATAATTGGACGATTCAACCAACCGCAAGATCTGTGCTCATCGATTTTGTTGAATCAAAGAAAGCGCCCGCTACGGCTGCTTACGCTCGCTCAATACCTTCCGGCGTGCCTTGCGCGTCTGACGCAACGCCTCGGTGATTACGCCAACATCTCCACGCGCCATTATCACAAAACCCAGTATCAAGGCATTGACCGCCACATGCGTCGGTTCCACCGGTGTGGAATACCATCCTGCACATACACGTACCGCCAAAATGCCATACACCGCGACCAACCAAAATCGTATCGCTCGTTCATACCAATTCAACGGACTGCGCCGGGGTACTGGCGCACTAAAGGCAAACAACAGAATCAGAAAAATCGCACTTGCCAATACCCCATTCATCCACAGCAGCAGCAAGTCCCATACGCTGTAGGCATTGAAGTACGCTATTGCCGATTTTATCATTTGTCTAACTCGCTATTCTTAGTGTCATTAACAGGCGTACTCCCAATGATCCGATAGGTCAACTGAGTCAACAGTTCCGGTACTATTTTCTCTGACCAATCCAGCAGTGTATTGGCCAGCGTCACGATCGCCGCCGTAGACAGAAACGCGGCAAGCCATTCCGGTAGCCCCACATACTGCTGCACTGACGAGGTCACCGAAAATCCGCCAATCACTGATACGCCGAAATATGCGATCTTGCGCGGCCACGAAGGCTCACGGCTATGCAGCAAAAAAATCAATGCACCGCACACTACCCCACTTATCAGGGTTAGGTCATCCTGTGTCCAGGCCCTTGAACTGAACACGGAAGGCACACGCAATAGTTCAAACCACCACGTCATGCTATACCTCTGCTATATGTTCGCGCATCCGGCATCCAGTTGATCGGACCGTGCATGCTATGCTTACAACTGTATCGCATGGACATTGTTTGGGCTGGCCATCTGGGCAACCAACGCATTTCGCTTAAGTGGTTGCCCGATCACCGTACGCTTGAATTTACACTATAGACTTGCGCTGATACCTCCTTTGGTGGCCAATCGTTCAAGACACTTTGTCATGGTACCGCCGACTGAAGCCCGGTCACGGGACACTCTGCGGTTTCAGGCCGCACCGCGCACACGTAAGCTTGCAAGGCCTTGAGCTTATCTATTTCTCGCTGGTCGTCGTCAGCGACCCGGAAAACGCGTTCTGCAACCGCTGGGTCGAGCTCTGCGTAGGTGGGGGAATCATTGCCCATTCCGGTGGCGGCGGCAAAGTCGGACACGTCACGGCTACGGGTTGAACAGTTGACGACGGCGACACGCAGCCGCTCAGTACCAGCAGCAAGAGCATTGCGCAAACGTTGATTTTCATTCTCATGGGCTTGACGCTCCTGACTCAGTTGTGCATCCAGCGTTTCAATCCGGCGGGCCTGGACCTCACGCATAGCGGTCGCTTTTTGTTGCGCGGCCAAGGCTGCGTCTGAAACCGCTTTCATTTGTTCGGCATGCTGCTCATGATCCCGGGCTCGCGCTGCTTGTTCTTCAGCCAGCCGTCTACCAGCGATGACCGAGCTTATGCTCCAACCCAAGGCAATCCCTACAATGAATAGAACACCATAGGGCGCGATCCATCTCAGCAAGTGCTGCATTGCACTCTCCCTAACCCGCGGCAGCTATGTTCCCCGCCTAAGGCACGTCGACTGCTATCTCAAAGGTTTCTGCTCCTGCCCGTATGCTAAACCCACCTCATGCGCTCATGTAGCCGGAACGCTAGATGGACTGAAAAAGGCAAAAACACTATATACCGCATTTGTCTCATTGCCCAAACGGATCATGACTTAAACCGCCATCATTGGAAGAGTTAGCAATGTAGGCACAGCGGCTATGCTTTAAAAACAAGCTGCCGTGAAACAATGCACTTGACATCGCTTAATTAAGTACGACTATGGCATCGTTACGGATACTTTAGCGATGCGCACAACAATGCAAAAATCATCAAATATTACTACGTATTGCATCTAATTTTGAAATAAATAGCTTGGGGCGGGAAGTACCTTTCATAGTCGATTCATTACCCAGCCAAACACGAATGCTTCGTCTTTCTCTCGTCTCTCTGCCAGCTCAATGTAACGCGCCCCTTGTAGGCTATTGAGTGCCTTGAGAAGCGCCACTTGCCCTGGCTCTTTGCGTTTGTCCAGAAAAGCTTTGAGCGCCGCGATTGTTTTGAGGCCTATCAAACCATCTACCATCATATCAGGGTAATCGCCCTGCCGACGATTGAACACATTGAGCACACGCTGCAGAAACTGTGCTGCCACCTGCGTGCCCATATTGACACCGGTATCAAATAATTCAAGCGCAATCGGCACCGATAGTGTGGCAACGTCCTCCAGATGCAGCTGCTCCCAATAGCGACGCCAATAGATGGCTTTGGCGGTTGCTAAGGGCAACAAGGTCATCGGACCCAAATACCCTTCTGCTCGCGCCACCGCCTCAGTAATGCCATAGAACGTTTCGCCGCCGCTATCATCAGAATGATTGGAGTAGCCTCCTTCTCGGGCCACCGTCTTTTCAAATGCATCATCAAACGCCGTCATGGCTTTGCTCCTGTTAATAAGATCGCCATACGCATCCTTCTTGAAAAATTCACTTGGGTCAACAGGCGGATGGGTTTAAACGATAAGCTGTTCAAAAAAACAAAACTATCGAATGCGACAGATACCAGTCCCGTTTGTCACGGCGACCACTGTGAGATCACAACTGATGGATCTCCCGGTAATCCCCCCATTTTTAACGGAGTCCGAAATTAGAAGCTATGCGGCCATGGCCAGCCGCTGTTTTGGCGTCAATCCGCCCAAGGCTATGTTCGGGCGGTCGTGATTGTAAGTCCACATCCAGTCTGTCGCGAACTGCTGCACGTGGTCGAGGTTTTTCCAGTGATACAGCGATAGCCATTCGTAACGCACGGTCCGGTTGAACCGCTCGACGTACGCATTCTGCTGCGGCCTGCCCGGCTGGATGTATTCGAGCTTGATCCCGATTTTCGCCGCCCACGCCGTGATCGCCACGCTCAGGTACGCCGGGCCGTTCACAACGAATCGCCGGAGGCTTGCCGCGCCAGCCGATGATCTGGTTCAGCGAACGTATCACACGCTCGGACGGCAGCGAGAAGTCGATCTCGATGCCCAGTGCCTCGCAGTTGAAGTCGTCGATCACGTTGAACAGCCGGATGCTGCGCCCGTCTGCCAGCTGGTCGTGCATGAAATCCATCGACCAGACCTGGTTCAATGCCGTCGGCACCGCCAGCGGCACGGGCGCCTGACGTACCAGCCGTCGCCTCGGTTTGATCCGCAAGTTCAACTCCAGCTCGCGATAGATCCGGTACACCCGCTTGTGATTCCAGCCATAGCCCTTCACGTTGCGCAAATACAGAAAGCACAAACCGAATCCCCATGTTCGATGGTTGTCCGTCAGACGCAGCGTCATTGGTCGCGAGTGGACACCCAAAGGTGAAACCATCGGCTGACCGTTTCCCTCCATCCGATGCGCTCAAGGACAGCGAGAATGCATGCCGAAGATCGGGTCAAGATGTCAGTGTCTGTTATCGCGACGGAGGGTGCCGTGAAGGCAGTAAATTGCGCACCTTCTGCGAGATAATCGTTCGAATCGTGCGAAACCTGGCGATAATGACTTGGAGAGGCGCTCGCAGCAGACTAAGCAGCTTCACGGCTTGCACGCCATTGAAGAATTTTTTGACTGTTATTCTATAAAAATTTTTTATGGTCAAACCGCCATAAATTGCGAAAAAGATATGATTACCCGTAATAAGGTCGGCCTACCGGCGTTTCCCAACCTCACATCACCGATTCCAACGCAGACGGATCGACGACGGTTCACTTTGGCCTGGGCGGACGGGCGCTGGTCAACCAGCTAGCATGCCAGTAACTTTGCTTGGGCCGGTACATTTGCTCATAATCAGGACCAAACCGCCATTTTTTCGAGTTAAAGATCTCATAGTGCGGGACTTCTCTGTCTTCCTTCCAAAACCGCACACGCTGCTTGACCTGCTCGGTTTTTTGATGCCGATACAGCCATCTCAGTTCACTGGATGTAATACTGGTCCCATGCCCTATCTTGCCTGCTACTGCACTGAGATTTTCATCAATGTCGTCCACAATAAAGTGAATGTTTTTTTGCCTGACCAGCAACTGGTACTCAAGCCCCGCCTTACTGGTTTTCTTCCATAACGCCTTACTCACCTCTAACGTTAATTGTTGGCTTGGTTTCACTTCGCTAGCAACATTGTAGCGGGGGTGGCGAGACAAAAATGTTTTGAATGCAATACCTCGCTGGGCATCAGCTAACGTCTTTTTGATACGCTTGTCGGACTGGTAAACGTAGGGCTTATCCAGCGGATCCCATACCGCATTTGTCAAGTCATTTTGAATCAGAATTCTTTTAGGCGGCAGCGCGTCCCGCTTTTGCGTGCCGCCGCTGCCTTGGCCTAAGTTACTAAACCCGGCTTGCTTTAACGTGTCCAGTGCGCGCTTTCTCGGCGCATCCAGACCATAAACAATATCCCCCTCTTGAAAGGCCGCTGCCAATTGTTGATACGGAATTTGTTCACCGTCGTGGCTCGCTTGCGAAGCAGACGAAAGTCTAGCCAACGCGGCTTGAATCGGTGCTAGTTTAAATGCCTGCGTTGACTCGTCCCCCCTCTCGGATAACCGCCTACTCGAGCGGCGCGAGGATTGATGCACTGCGTCCTGCTGAACGACGTTTGTTTTCATTTTCCGCTCCTCATGGATACGCTACGCTTGACACACACGCCGATGGAGAGTTGCTCGCCCACCGGCTCCGGCCCGATTCACATTGAGCGAGCTAGCCCGTTCGTCGATTTCAACACACGGTGAGATGATACGCGCATAGGCTAAACTATACCGCTGCATAGGATATGACACTTTAATGTTCGCGTGCTAGGTATGCACATTGTTGCGCGCAAAGTAAATTTGGACCACCTTTCAGTACAGTCGGTCTTTTTCGCTCGTGACGTTGCTCTGCCACGTGCAGCGTATTCAATTCGATCGCCGGGCTGTCTGGCGTCAACTACAAACGCCGCCGACGACAACTAAAATTGCCGCCCTATGCTGCTACCGGGGCCGACCCCGTCGGCTTGGCGCCGGCAGCTTTTGCCCGATAGCTTTCAACGCTCATCAAGTCGAGAATGACACTGTGATGGACGACGCAGTCGATGGCTGCGAGCGTGGTCATCGGATCCTTAAAGATGCGTTCCCACTCTGAGAACACGAGGTTTGTCGTGATGACGATGCTCTTGCGCTCGTAGCGCTCAGCGAGCAACGGAACAGCACCTCCATTTCATCTCGGTTATGCTGGACGTAGCCGATGTCGTCCAGAATGAGGCACTCGAAGCGATCCAGCTTTGCTAGTTCCTGCGGCAAACGCAGATCGCGCTTTGCTGCCAGTAGCCGCTGCACCAAGGCCCCCGTGGGTGTGAACAAGACCGGGTACCCTTGCTCGACGAG
>NZ_PRDW01000014.1 GCF_002927045.1 Mycetohabitans endofungorum
GCATTGGATCGCCGCATCGACGCGGTGCTCACGCGTGCGGCGACGTTGGCGTCAGCGTTCGCATGGCAACTGGCCGGCTACGTGATCGGCGCGCTGGAAACGTATTGGGCATTGGCGCTGCTGGGTCATCCCGTATCGATCGGCGCGGCGCTGGCTATCGAGGCGCTGACCCAGGCGGTACGCCACGCCGCATTCATCGTGCCGGCCGGTCTCGGGGTGCAAGAGGCGGCGGTGCTCGTGCTGGCGCAGATGCTGGGGGTCGATGCGGCGACCGCGATGTCGCTGGCGGTGACCAAGCGCATGCGCGAGGTCGTATTCAGCGGCCTGGCGCTCGCATCATGGCAGCTTGCGGAGTCCTGGCGTGCACACCGGACCATCGGTGAGCCATTGCGCCGTCATTGGCGGGTGCAGCGACGGCTGCGACGGCGGGCGCGCCGTGCTGCCGCAGTTCCCGTGCCGTTGGAGCGTCGCTGACACAACACCGTGTTAGTGGCGCAATTCGCTGGGCTTGGCCGGTTCGACTTCGTGGTTGACCGCCTGCAGGCGCCAGCGATCGTCCACGGGCTCACCGCTGCGGGTGCTGACCCAGGCGGCAGCGCCATGCTCGATCGCGGCGCGCACGCCGCGCCCGAAGCGCAAGCCGTGCAGCGTGCACAGCGGGGCGTTTTCCTCGGGGCCGCCCAGCAGCATCGTGTCGTCCTCGTCGCGCAGCCGTCCCCATGACGGCAGATCGATGCCACTGTGCGATTCCCGTGACCAGACGCGTTCGTCAATATCGGGCCACAATACCGCGAGGTCGTCGCGAGCCTGCGGGTCGCTACCGTTAACTAGGATTGTCAAGCGCATCGTGTGCTCCTTCGCGGTTGCGCGCAGACACCGTCTGATCTCGACCGTGACCGGTGATCCGGCGTAACGGGGGCGGTGCGCACGGCCGCGCCACGGCGCATCATCCGGGGCGGGCTGCCGGCCCTAATTGAATGATCGTAGCCACACGCGCGAAAAGCAAGAAGATTAATCATTGGGCGCCCAGTGTCCTCCCATTTCCAGTGATCCTAGTCCCACCGGTAGTGGCCTTTGGACCAATGGTATCCCGGCGCGAGGCCGCCCGGCAGCACCTCGACGACGGGGGCCGGTTGCGGCGGGCGCGCGGGCTCCACCACGCACGCGGCAAGCGCGGCGGGTACGGCTACGGTGAGCACGAGCGCGCGCAGGCGTCGAATCGCCGGGATGGCATATTCCATGCGAGTTCTCCTGTGAATGAGTCGGGACGCCGGCGTAATGACGGCGCCTTTCCGTAGAACAACGGCTCAGGACGGCCATGCGCGGACATCACGGTTGTATGCAAACGCCTGAAGGTGTAACGAGCGATTGCGCCGATGCAGCATGCTGACGCGCGCAGCGCATGCGGGCCTGAGCAATGTTGGCCGAGCCTGCCTCATGTGTTGTCCGAATGTATCGGACGCGCTGCTCGATACTTTCATCCAGCGCCGCTATAGTGACGAGAGGTTGCGCGCGATGGTCCGTATGGGCGTGCATTGTCCTATCCACCCGTTCGAAGGAGGGCGTGATGGCCTACAAAGTTGCGGTAATAGTCGGAAGTATCCGCGTGGACTCGTGGAACAAGAAGCTCGCGCATGCGCTCACGCGGCTGGCGGGCGACCGGCTCGAGTGCCGGTTCGTCGATATTGCCACGTTGCCGTTGTTTAGTGAGGATCTGGAAGCGCAGATGCCGGAGCCGGTCAGCCGGCTAAAGCGTGACATCGAGGCGGCGCAGGCGTTGTGGTTCTTCACCCCCGAGTACAACCGCGGCCTGCCCGGCGTGTTGAAAAACGCGATCGACTGGGCCTCCCGTCCGTATGGCAAGAGTTCGTTCGCTGGCAAGCCGGCTGCGGTGGCAGGCGCTTCAATTGGCACGATCGGTACGGCGATCGCCCAGCAGCAGCTGCGCAACGTACTTGCGTACCTAGATGTGCCCACGCTCGGTCAGCCCGAGGTCTTCCTGCATGTCAAGGACGATACGTTCAATGCCGATGGCGACATTGCGAATGCCAGAACGAAGCAGTTCTTGCAAGGTTTCGCCGATCGCTACGTCGGATGGCTGGACAAGTTGCTGAAGTGAGTGCCGACTGCGCGCATCGGCCATGTCGGTGACCGAGGCGCGCCGTGCAGTTGCGCCTTGGTTTCCACGCCTTCCGCGACGAGGATGCCGCGCGGCATCGCCCAGCCAGGGCAGCGGCCAGGCAGCATGCTTTCCAATGCCGCGCTGTCAGCGATGATGTTCCCAACCTGCTGGTCGGTCGTGGCGGCTCGGCGAGCGCTCGCCGGGGGTACAACGTAGTTGCTGGTCGCATGATGGCCGACGTTCTGTAAGTCGAAGAATTGGCGCGGGCTATTTGAGATCCGAACGAACCTTACCAGGCGAGCGTGACGCAGATAGGCGGCCCGACATCTCGAAGGTGAGAGTATTCGGGACAGGGGCGTGAGATGCCGATGCGACGCAGCAGCGGGCGCCGCAAAGGTGAGGTTATTCGGGAGCCCTTGAGCGCCGATGCAGTAGATCAGGCCCACGCACGGGCCTGTCGCATGGCGCGCGATGAACCGCACCGAGCGGGTGCTTTGCTGCCGTGACACGACATCAACATCGAGTATGCCGTGCATACTGTGTTCTGCATGGATGATGCCGGTTATCGATCCATTGGTAGCGGAGCAACGTTAAACGCGGATGGCACGCTGGTCGAAAGGATGTTATGCGGATTCACCGCAAAGGTGGCCGTCGTGCATGATTATGCGATCACGTATATGGACCATCGTTCAGAGGTCTCTAACCTATCCCGCGAAGAAGTATAGATCATACGCTGTCGCCATACTGTGACGCAGTGCCGCAGGGGTGACGCGGTGCCGCAGAACTGTCCGCCGAATCTGAGGTATCGTTGTTTTTAAGGCGGTGCATCATTTTTTAATTAGAAATGCTAGTTAATAACCACGAGATTGTCGAGACTTCGCTGAAACGGATATTAGATCGCTATCCTGAATATTGTTTATGTACGCAAACCTAACCTGATTGAGCACTGAATGACGTTGTTGAGCCAGTACATGTTGCAGTTCAGTCAAGTCAGATGCTTTTGTTTGACAGTTTAATTAGTGAGGCCCCCATGCAAGTTAATACGATCAATCCAGGCTCGTCGCAGGTGGATTCCTTGTCGTTTCATAACGAGCTGAATACACGTAGTGAAGTCGCGGGACAGGGGCTGGCACGTGCCGGTTCAAAGCCAGATGGAATGTTGGCTGAGCTGCCCGCGCTCGCGTGCCGCACGTCGATGGCAAGACGCAGAAACGTGACGAGCCAGGCCGCCGTCTTTGCCCAGCATCCTGAAGCCAAGTATTACCCTCCCGCGGTGCGACAGATCAGTGGCCTATTGGAGAAACAGGACATCGGCATATCGGATCACGCGCATGACGGGGTCATTGCGAATATGAAAGGGTTGTGCTCCGGTACGCAAACCCATACGGGGGCGCATCTGGTCGAAAGCAGGGTATTCGGACGCGATGCTATTGAACATCTTAGGTCGGGTGAGATGTATCTTGCTGCGGTAAATTGCTTTGGCTCGCTAATTAATGGTGTGGCGTCGATGACAGTCGGACCGGCGCATGATTTCGACGATGCCAGACGGTCGTCGGATCCCCAAAGGGCCGCACGTGCGTATGCCAGTATCGGTTGGGACTTCGAGACACTGCCGTCGCCGACACCGCGCGATTGACATGGGCCATCGCGGGTGCCGTTTGTGGCCAATGTTCGGCTACGTTCCCGGGGCGCCGCACGCTGCCGGTTTCCTGCGCGCGTAATCAACTTGCAGACCTATCCACTTCGATTGAAGTCTCGCTGTTTTCTGGCGCATAGGTGTACTGTATGCGCAGCGATGTTTGCTGGTAAGCGCGTAGCGCGGTTCGTCAACGTCGAAACGGTTGCAATGCGCAAGCTGGCGATGCTGCACCGCGCAGCTAATATCAACGACCTGCGCGTCCCGTCAAAAACCGGCTGGAACTGCTGAAAGGCGACCGTACTGGGCAGTACAGTATTCGCATTTAAGGAGCAGGGCGGCGGGAATGCGTTGTGTCAACCGGCAAGGTCGGCTCGGAGCCGGCTGGCTGCTTCCCGCAAGCCGGCCGAAATACCAGGATCGAATGTCCAGTGCCCGGCGGCGTCGACCAAAGACAGCCGCGCACGCGGCCAAGCGGCCGCCAGCGCGTAGGCCTGGTCGGCCGGGCAGACCATGTCGAAACGGCCATGGACGATGTGACACGGCAAATGGGCGATACGGGAGACACGCGTGAGCAGCGGCGGTGAAGGTGGCAGTTCGTCAGCCATGTAGTGCCGCTCGAGCAGCGCCATGGCGATGGCCGCCCGTGCCTGCGTGTCCTCCGGGACGGGATCCTGGCCGGGCACCGTATCGTGCCGGATGACGGACAGCGTCGTTTCGTAACGATGCCACGCGCGCGCCAATTCAATGCCGGTTGCATCGAAGCGCGCCAGCGGTGCCTGCGTCAGTGCGAGTACGTCGCGCGCGCTGGCGGGCCGCTGGCCGCTGGCTTTTTCGATTGCATCGAGAAACGCCGCATGCAGGTCGGGGTACAGACGCCGCACGTCCCACAGGAACCAGTCTGTGTCCTGCTCGCGCGCCAGGTAGACGCCGCGCAACAGAAATCCGCTACAGCGTTGCGGATGCGTGCTGCCATAGGCGAGTGCGAGCGTCGTACCCCATGAGCCGCCGAACACGGCCCAGCGCTCGATACGCAAGTGTTCGCGCAGTTTTTCGATGTCGCTCACCAGATCCACGATGCCGTTGTGCTCTAGCTCGCCGAACGGCGTGGAGCGACCGCAGCCGCGCTGGTCGAAGAAGACGATCCGCCAGCGCGTCGCATCGAGATGGTCGGCCCAGCCCAAGCTCATCGCGCCGCCGGGACCGCCGTGCAGCACGACGATTGGCTGCGCCTGCGGATCGCCTAATTCGCGCCAGTAGATCGAATGGCCGTTGCCGACGTCAAGCATGCCTTCGGCATCGCTTGTTTTCTGCGCCGTCTTGCTTGGGTTGTCCATGTATGGTTCGCCAGGGTTTGCCAATGTATCTGAAAGCATAACCGGCTTGGCGAATTTTGTATTAGGCACTGCGTTGCCGGCGCGCCGCATGCGAAGTCGTTTCGGCACGTGAGTGCGATGTCGCGCTACCGTGCCACATCCTGCATAGGCCATGCAATGGAGAATGTCGGTGCACAAGAAACGAGCGATGCTGCTGGCCGCGATGGTCCTTGCGTACGCGCTTCGATGCGTGGCCGTGGAGCCGGGCACCGTGCAGCACGGAAACGACGATTGGCGCATGCGCATCAGCGACAGCGCGAGCGAGCGGGCACGTCTTGATCAGCAGCGGTACTGGCGCCGATATAACGATCGCCAACGATATTGGCGCCAATACAACGATCAGCAACGGTATTGGCGGCAATACAACGACCGGCAACGTTACTGGCGCCAATATAACGATCAGCAACGATACTGGCGTCAATATAACGATCAGCAACGACATTGACGGCAATACAACGATCAATATCGCTACTGGCGCGAATATAACGAGCGCAGCACGATCGGCACCCGCGCGGCCCGTGGTAGCCACGCGGCCTGACGGCATAGCGCGCGTCGCGGCGACGGTCGCCGCTATTTTTGCTTGCGACGCCGCGAAGCCGGGCTCTAGACTTCGTACAACTGATTCAGCGTGGGAGGTCGCATGTCATTGCAGCGCTCGTATGTCGATGATAGCAAGGCGCGGACAGTCGGGCGGGGCATCACACTCAGACGGTTCGATCCACGCGCGGATTCCTATGTGTCGTTGACTGCCATGCTGCATCGCGCATTCGCCCGCCTTGGGGCCATGGGGCTGAACTGCGCCTGCGTCGACCAGTCGGTCACCTCGACAATGCAGCGTGCGCAGGCCGGCGATTGCTTCGTCGCAGCATACGACCCTACGCCAATTGGCACCATGACGTTGTATGCACGCGATGTCGAGTCCGCATGCGATTACTATCGGCTGCGTGATGTTGCGACGCTGCGTCAGTTTGGCATCGATCCGGCATGGCAGGGACGCGGGCTCGGCGCGGTGCTGCTTGCGTTCTATCGTTCACAGGGATTTCGCCTCGTGGACGTGATGCGATTTGCTGACAAGTGCTATGACAGCGCCATCCTGAGTAAACCACCGGTTGCGGCACGGATGCTTGGTCAGTGGGATCGGCGACTGATGCCGGCGCGGCGCACGTTGGCCCGAGCCGCATAAGCGTGGCAGCGCCCATCCAGCGCATGGTTCGTCTTCGATCGCGTTGCTGGCGCATCACGTCCCATGGAATACAAGGGGCAGTGTTGAAGCGAGATAGAGGCCCAGTCCGAGCGTCGGATGGCCAGTGCCGATCGTCGCCGTTGCGACGACGCCGCCGGTCAGCGCCAGCGTGTCCAGCCATCGGCGCACACGCAGGCGGCGGTGAAGTGTTTGCTGCCTTTCGCGGCCTTTTTCGCCGCTATGGCGGATCGAATATTTCAAGACGGACAGATCAGACATGACGTTCTCCAAGCGGGAATCTGCATTGTCCACTCGCCAAAAAACGGTGTTTAAATGTTCGGCTGGCTGCCGTAAAAACGACATCCATAGCCGGATGTCGGCCAGTTGCAGCAGCGGGTCAGCGCCGGGGCACGGTCGGGTGTCGGGCGCGCGCGCCCTCTTGGCGTTTTTATATGCACGCGCCGGAGTTTTTCGACGCATAGGGGGCTGGCGTACTGCAATGGCAGCATGGACTCGATGGGCACTCGCATAACGTCAGCGCGAACACGGGCATCCGACGTGTCGATCAGAATGCGCACGTGGTATACGTGGACCGTGCGAGACGATATCGTGATGCTGGGCGCAGGCGGCCGCCTGTCTCATCGATGTCACATGTGACGGGGGTAGCGGTTGCGTGGCGCGTCGGTCGTGGTGCGGCGCAGGCGGATGCAAGTCTGGATGTCCTCGATAAGTTAATTTGGAGCGGCGTGCAAGCTGCGCCATCCGGGAATGTCAAAATGAAATTACGCAGGAGTCACGCCACTGAACGGCATGCCACGGATATTGCAGGGGGTGGACCGACTGGCGCGGCTGTATGGTGCAGTAGGGAATCCCGGCTATCGCGATCCGCCGCGTCGGTGTTGTTCCACGTCAGCGTCGCGTTGCGGGACCTCGTTGCGACGCGCCGTGCGTTGCATGCGGCGTTCGGGGCGGCATTGGGGCTCAACACAGTCTCGATCCACAACCGCAACGCACGGGCGGCGCTGCAATTGCAGCTCGCCCCGCACTGCGTGGGCGATGCGATGGTCGTCATCATGCGCAGCGTGCCGCAAGCGCAATTCGGCATGGTGTGTCCGAGCACGCGCGATCGCGCCCATTGAGGCGCGACGATCCCATCGCCCAGCACGGCGAGTGAGACGATCTGTCGTCTAGCGCGGTCCGTCATGCTAGTCGCTGATACGATCCTAGAAGACAAAAGTACTGTATGCGTGTACAGTATCGGGGAATACCCTAAAATGGTCGGATAAATTGTCTTCCTCGAACTCAATCCGTATCCGTGGCGCGCGCCAGCATAACCTGAAGAACCTCGACCTCGACTTGTATCCGGGCGAGATGACAGTGGTGACCGGACCGTCGGGCTCCGGCAAGTCGAGCCTCGTTTTCGACACACTATATGCGGAAGGGCAACGGCGCTATGTCGAGACTTTCAGCGCGTATGCGCGTCAGTTCCTAGACCGCATGGACCGGCCACAAGTGGACCGGGTCGATGGCGTGCCGCCGGCCATCGCGATCGACCAGACGAATCCGGTGCGCAGCTCACGTTCGACCGTCGGCACGATGACCGAGTTGAACGACCATCTGAAGTTGCTCTATGCGCGTGCTGCGGAACTGTTTGACCGGCAGACCGCGCAGCGGGTGCGCCACGATACGCCCGAGACGATCTACGCGGAGCTTGTTGAACGCACGCGCGAACGCAATCCGCGGGTGATCGTAACGTTCTCGGTCGAACTGCCGGATACCGCAACGGAGGCGGAAGTCGAGCAATGGCTGTCAGCAAGCGGTTATACGCGCGTGCATGCGCAGCGCGTGGTTGCCACCGCGTCCGGTTCCCGTAAGCTGCTGGACGTCGTGGCGGACCGTTTCCGCGTGCACGACGCTGACAAGGCGCGAGTCGTGGAGGCGATCGAGACGGCGCTCAAGCGCGGCGGCGGCCGCGTTGACGTGCAGGTGCCTGAGCACAGTGACGTGCCCGCGCAGACCTGGCGCTTCTCAACCGGCCTGCATTGTCCGGATAGTGATTTGCGCTACGCGGAGCCGCAGTCGGCATTGTTCTCGTTCAATTCGGCCTATGGCGCGTGCGACAAGTGTCGTGGTTTTGGCCGCGTGATCGGCGTCGACCTTGGGCTGGTAATCCCGGACGAGCGCAAGTCGCTGCGCGATGGCGCGATCAAGCCGATGCAGACCCCCGCGTGGAAGGAGTGCCAGGACGACCTGATACGTTACGCGGCGCGCGCGGGCATCCCGCGTGACACGCCGTGGGCGCAGTTGTCCGCGCAGCACCGCGATTGGGTGATCAACGGCTCGCCGGATTGGGACGGCGATTGGCAGCAGCAGTGGTATGGCGTACGGCGTTTCTTCGATTATCTGGAATCGAAGTCGTACAAGATGCATATCCGCGTGCTGCTGTCGAAGTATCGCAGCTATACACCCTGCGACACGTGCGGCGGCGCACGGCTCAAGACCGACGCGCTGCTGTGGCGGCTCGGCACGCAAGCCAACGCGGACGTGGTGTTACCGCGCGAGCAGCGGTTCATGCCGCGCGGCGTTGACTGGACGCGTGCGCAGCTCGAAGCGTTGCCCGGCTTGACGATCCATGACCTGATGCTGATGCCGATCGAGCGCATCCGCCGTTTTTTCGACGAGCTAACGCTGCCGAGTCTGTTGCTCGACGATGCACTGAAGCTGTTGTTGGCCGAAGTGCGGACCCGCTTGCGCTACTTGTGCGACGTCGGTCTGGGCTACCTGACGCTGGACAGGCAGAGTCGCACGCTGTCCGGCGGCGAGGTGCAGCGGATCAACCTGACGACCGCGCTGGGCACGTCGCTGGTCAATACGTTGTTCGTGTTGGACGAGCCTAGCATCGGCTTGCACCCGCGCGACCTCGGCCGGATCGTGGAGGCGATGCAGCGATTGCGCGACGCCGGCAACACACTGGTGGTTGTCGAGCATGATCCGCTCGTGATGCTTGCGGCCGACCGCCTGATCGACATGGGCCCTGGTCCGGGCGAGCGCGGCGGTACGATCGTCTACGACGGCACGCCGGCTGACGTACGCGACGCGTCAACGCTGACCGGCGCGTATCTGGGCGGCCGCAAGCGTGTCGCCGATGCGTCCGAGTGGCTGTGTCGACCCGTCGATGCACAGACGCGAAGACTGGTGCTCGAAGGGGCGACCGAGCACAACTTGCGCGACGTCACCGTCGAGATTCCGCTGCAGAGGCTGGTGTGTGTGACAGGCGTGTCCGGCTCCGGCAAATCAACGCTGCTGCAGGACGTGCTGCACCCGGCCCTGGCGCGCCACTTTGGCAAGCCGACTGACGCGCCGGGCGCCTATCGTGCGCTGCGCGGCGCCGACGCACTGGGCGACGTCGTGTTCGTGGACCAGTCACCGATCGGCAAGACGGCGCGGTCGAACCCGGCCAGCTATGTGGGCGCGTTTGACGAAATCCGCAAGCTGTTCGCCAAGGCGCCGCTCGCGCTGCAGCGCGGCTACACGGCCGGCACATTCAGTTTCAATGCTGGGGACGGGCGCTGTCCGACATGTGGCGGCTCGGGGTTCGAGCATGTCGAGATGCAGTTCCTCAGCGATGTGTACCTGCGCTGCCCGGATTGCGACGGCAAGCGTTATCGCACGGAAGTCTTGGACGTGAAGATCGAGCGCACGGCGCCGGGCAGCGCGTCGCGCCGCCTGTCGATCACCGACGTACTGGAGTTGACGGTCAGCGAGGCGGCGGCGCTGTTCGCCAACGATACGGAAGTGCTGCGTGTGTTGCAGCCGATCATCGACGTCGGGCTCGAATATGTGAAACTCGGGCAGCCTGTGCCGACGCTGTCCGGCGGCGAAGCGCAGCGGCTCAAGCTTGCCGGTTTTCTCGCCGAGACCGCGCCGAGCCGGGGTGCGGGCACCGTGCCGGCACGGTTGTTCATGTTCGACGAGCCGACCACCGGCTTGCACTTCGACGACATCGCGAAGCTAATGCGCGCGTTCGGTAAGCTGCTCGAGCGTGGTCATTCGCTGATTGTGATCGAGCACAATCTCGATGTGATCCGTGCGGCGGATTGGCTGATCGATCTCGGTCCCGATGGCGGCGATGCGGGTGGTAAGCTCGTGTGCAGTGGCACGCCGGAAGAGGTGAAGCGCTGCGCGCAGTCGCCCACGGGTCAGGCGCTGCTGCAATACGATCGGGCATTGCAGGCAGGCGGCGCCGGTGCGGCGTTGTCCGGTCCGCATGGCGTGAACGAGTCGTCGGTGCCGTATCTGACCGGCGAGGCCGCTGCCGCCGGCGTCGCGCTGCAAACGGCATTGGCAGCGGCGCGGGTGCGACGCGCGAGCACTGAACAGGCGGTGCGGATCGTTAACGCGCGCGAGCACAATCTGAAGTCACTCGATGTTGATATCCCCCACGGTAAGTTCAACGTGGTCACCGGGGTGTCGGGCTCAGGCAAGTCGACGCTCGCGTTCGACATTTTGTTCCATGAGGGGCAGCGCCGCTATCTCGAGTCGCTGAACGCGTATGCCCGCTCGATCGTGCAGCCCGCGGGCCGGCCGGAAGTCGACGCGGTGTATGGTATTCCACCGACCGTCGCAATCGAGCAACGGTTGTCGCGCGGCGGCCGCAAGAGCACGGTCGCGACGACATCCGAAGTGTGGCACTTCCTGCGTCTGCTGTATGTGAAGCTGGGCGTGCAGCATTGCGTGCATGACGGCACGCCGGTCACGTCGCAGAGCATCGAGTCGATCGCTGCACAGTTGCTGCGTGACTACAAGGGACAGCATATCGGCTTGCTCGCCCCACTCGTCGTGAACCGCAAGGGCGTCTATACAGACCTGGCCAAGTGGGCGAAGGCACGGGGTAATACCCACCTGCGTGTTGATGGTGCGTTTGTCAGTGTCGATCCGTGGCCGAAGCTGGACCGCTTCCGCGAGCATACGATCGAATTGCCGGTCGCCGATCTGGTCGTGTCGGCGGATCACGAAGGTGAGTTGCGGCGCCTGCTCGCGGACACGCTTGAGGTGGGCAAGGGTGTGATGCACGTGCTCGCGCCGCTGGATGGCCTACTCAACGGCATGACACGCGGCGGCTCGGGCGTTGATATTGGTGCGATCAAGGTGTTCTCAACCAAGCGCGCATGCCCGGTGTGTGGCACCAGCTACCCCGAGCTGGATCCGCGTATGTTCTCGTATAACAGCAAGCATGGCTGGTGCACAACATGCGTGGGTACCGGTTTAAACCTGACTCGCGAGCAACGCGCCGCGTTCGATGACACGGTCGTTGGCGGTGATGATCGTGGTCGTGAGCAAACGCTGCCTTCGGAGGAGCAAGAGCCCGAAGGCGTCGGCGACAAACCTTGCCCGGATTGTGGCGGCACGCGGCTGAACGACGTGTCGCGGGCGATCACGTTTGCCGGTCAGCCCATCGTTGCCGTCGCGCAGTGGACAGTATCGGATACACGGCACTGGATCAGTCAATTGCGGATGGGTGGGCGCGATGCGGAGATTGCGCGCGATGTCGTCAGCGAGATACAAAGTCGGCTCGAATTTCTCGAAGAGGTCGGGTTGGGCTACCTGAGCCTGGATCGCGCGGCGCCAAGCCTGTCCGGTGGCGAAGCTCAACGCATCCGCCTTGCCGCGCAGCTCGGCAGCAACCTACAAGGGGTGTGCTATGTGCTGGACGAACCGACGATCGGACTGCATCCGCGTGACAACCGGATCTTGCTGGACGCGCTGCGCAAGCTCGGCGAGAAGGGCAACACGCTGGTCGTCGTCGAGCACGACGAGGACACGATCCGGCGCGCAGACTACATCATCGACATCGGGCCCGGTGCCGGCAAGCGCGGCGGCACGCTTGTCGCGTCCGGCCATGTCGCCGACATCGCGGCAGACCCGCGGTCGTTGACGGGCCGCTATCTCGCGCAGCCGATCGTGCACCCGTTGCAGCCGAGACGCGCTGTCGATGCGGCCGGCCACACGGCGCCGTCGCGTTGGCTGACCGTGCAACGTGCGTCGCTGCACAACCTGCGCGATGTGACGGTCGAGATCCCGCTGGCGCGGCTGGTCGCGATCACGGGCGTATCGGGTTCCGGCAAGTCGACGCTCGCGCGCGATGTCCTAATGGCGAACCTACTCGATGCGGTCGGGCGCTCGGTGCTGTCATCGCCGGCGGAGCGTCGTGCGCGCAAAGCGGCGCAGGGTGACGCCGGTAACGCGTCGGCACGCGCTCGACGTACGAGCGTGCTGGCGCGCGCCGACGCCCGCCCGCGTGTCAGCGTCCGTCATCTGTGGCGCGGTTGTGAGTCGATTACTGGCTGGAATGGCATCAATCGGGTGCTGGAAGTGGACCAGACGCCGATCGGCAAGACGCCGCGCTCCTGTCCGGCTACGTACATTGGCGTCTGGGATGCGATCCGCAAGCTGTTTGCGCAGACGCTGGAGGCGCGGGCGCGCGGCTACCAGGCATCGCGCTTTTCGTACAACACTGGCGACGGCCGTTGTCCAGCGTGCGAAGGACAGGGCGTGCGCACGATCGGCATGAGCTTCCTGCCGGACGTCAAGGTGCCGTGTGACGTTTGTCACGGGCAACGGTTCAATCCGGAGACGCTGGCTGTCACGTGGCACGGCCGCAGCATCGGTGACGTGCTGACCATGGAGATTGACGAGGCAGTCGAGTTTTTTGGCGCGATCTCATCGATTGCACATCCGTTGCAGTTGATGAAGGACGTGGGTCTGGGCTACTTGACGCTGGGGCAGCCGTCGCCGACGTTGTCCGGGGGCGAGGCGCAACGCATCAAACTCGTCACCGAGTTGAGCAAGGTCCGTGATGACGTCGCGCGACGCGGCCAGCGCGTCCCGCATACGCTATACGTGCTTGATGAGCCGACGGTTGGCCTGCACATGGCCGATGTCGCGAAGCTGATCCACGTGCTGCACCGGCTCGTCGATGCCGGGCACAGCGTCGTCGTGATCGAGCACGACCTTGATGTGATCGCCGAGGCGGACTGGATCATCGACTTGGGCCCGGAAGGCGGCGCCGGCGGCGGGACGGTGGTGGCCGCCGCGGCGCCCGAGGCGCTTGCAAAGGTCCGGCACAGCCATACCGGCGCGGCGCTCGCACCGGTGCTTGCACGCCAGCGGGCGCCACAGCACGACGTCTCGTGCGGCGATCGCCGCACGGGTTGACCGGATGGGCGGCCCATCCGCTGATGGCTGACGCGCTTTGCATGCCGCGCGAATGGCCCTAGGCGGTCCGGGACAGACAGGACACACTTTGAAGGAGACGTGAGATGAGTGAACCGTTGCAGGGTCAGGTCGCTGTGGTCACAGGAGGGGCGCGCGGAATTGGACGCGGCATTGCATTGGAGCTTGCGCGAGCTGGCGCCGACGTGATGGTGGCCGATTTGCTCGATGTACCAATGGCGGAGACGATAGCCGCTTTGCGGGCGCTGGGGCGTCGTGCGACGTCAAGGAAGGTGGATGTCACGCAGTCCGCCATGGTTGACGCCATGATCGCGCAAGCAATCGACGAACTTGGCGGACTCGACATCGTCGTGAATTGCGCCGGCGTGCTCAATATCCATCCCGTCTCCGATTTGAGTGAAAAGGACTGGGACTTCGTGATGGATGTCAACGCAAAGGGTACATTCCTTGGTTGTAAGGCGGCACTACCTTACATGAAGTCGAAGCAGCGTGGACGTATCATCAACGTTGCATCGATTGCGGGCAAGGAAGGTTTTCCGAATCTTGCCCACTACAGTGCTTCAAAATTCGCGGTCGTTGGTTTTACGAATGCGCTGGCGAAAGAGGTGGTCCGCGAGGGTATTACAGTTAACGCGATATGCCCAGGTATCGTGCGGACCGACATGTGGGATCGGCTCTCCGACGAATGGAAAAACGACGGAGAGTCGATGGAGGAATCATGGTCGCGTCATCAAACGACGTTGATTCCGCAAGGCCGTGCACAGACACCGGAGGACATGGGCAGGCTCGCCGTATTCTTTGCGACCATGGAGAACGTCACAGGCCAATCGGTTAATGTGGACGGCGGTTTCACTTTCCACTGACAATCCCTTCCCTATCATGCGCGAGGGTTGAGGGCTCAGGCAGCGCTTCGGCGTGACCCGGTGTGATCCGGTGTGCGTCGTAGGTGTGTCCTGGCGGCATCATTGATTGTCGCCCAGTAGATGGCTACCTGAACCCGATAATCCAAGCCTTCCCGAGGGGCCGGGCGCTGGCGGCTGCTGGATTGTCGTGCTCGTCAGCGCAATCGTCATCGAACATCAACGATCATTAACCTTCTCTGTAAGCCGTAAGTGCGGTTAATGCGCCGCGCTCCCTACCGTTCGATGTAGCATCGGCGAAAGCCGTAGGATCGTTCAGCACACCGGCGCCGGTGATCTCGTGACGTGCGCCCGTTCGGCTAGCCGGCGACGGTGCCGCGCAGAACCCGCTATCATCCGCGCGTCGGTCTTATCAATAGGAAGGGCAGCGTGGACAGACTCACCAGCATCCGAGTGTTCCGTGAAGTCGCCGAAGCGGGCAGCTTTGTGAAGGCGGCTGAGCGCTTGAATATCTCGACTGCGATGACAAGCAAGCATATCGCCAGCCTCGAGCGTGAACTTCATGTCCGGTTGCTAAACCGAACCACGCGTCAGATGAGTCTGACCGAGGCAGGCAGCGTGTATTACGAACAATGCTGTGAGGCACTGGACATTCTGCAGGCCGCCGAAGCGGCGCTCGGCGTACAGAGCAGCCAGCCGCAGGGTGTGCTGAAAGTCTCGGCGCCGGGCTGGTTCGCGACGCGGCGATTCGCGGACCTGGTCGCGGCCTACCAGCACAGGTTTCCCCATGTGTTGATCGACCTGCGACTGGAGAATCGCTTTGTCGACCTAACGCAGGAAGGCTATGACATGGCATTGCGCGCCACCTCCGAGCCGTCGCCGTCGCTGATCGTGCGGCCATTGTGCGAAGTGCCGTTCCTGCTAGTGGGCGCACACGATTATCTGGCCCGGCATCGCATGCCGCGCGAGCCGCTCGACATCGAGGCGCATCGGATTGTGCTGCCCAATTATACGAACTTGGACAGGGTTGAGTTGTCAGGGCCGCGTGGGCGGTTCACCATCAAGAACCGCGCGGTGCTCAAGACCAACGACACGTCGATGGCACTGCAATGTGTCAAGGCGGGGCTAGGCTTGGCGTACCTGCCGGAGTGGATTGTCGCGAATGAGGTGCATGACGGCGCATTGCTCAGGCTGCTGCCAGACTATGCGCTGTTCTCGCCGCGCGTGTACGCGGTCTACACGAGCCGCAAGTACATGACGCTGAAGGTGCGCACCTTCATCGATTTTTTGTCCGAGGCACTAGGCTTGGACGAGGCCGTGCCTCGATGACCGCGCGTACCGCGTGCCGCGTCCCAGAGCTGTACCCGTAGACGACCACGGCGAAACAGATCCGCCCAAACATCACGACGAGCAAAAAAGCGATTTGCTCGAACTCCTTGAACGCTGACTCATTGCCGTATTCTGTGTATCGAGCCAATATGATATCGTGAATAAGCGTTATGATTTAAGCGTCAGGTCGGAGTCCCGACGTCGCGCCAACGTCTTTCCAAGAGGGGACGATAGGCGGGATGGATAATCGGATCCTTGAGCAGGAGAACGGAATGCGGGAAGAATCGAGCCCTGGTGGGCAGTCGTCGTCGCCAGGCGCGCGTGGCGAGCGGCCGGATGTTGATCATCTGGATGCCGCGCTCAATCACGTGGATACACAGCTTTCGTCGGGCCATATCGCAGCCGGCGCAGCCAAGGGTATCCTGTACAGCCTGATCGAGACCCTGGGCGCGCTGGTCGGTGATCCGGATCTGCCGGATCATGCGCGTTCGGGCTACGAAGGGCTGCTGGAAACGGCGCGGGCGCTGCGCGCGCGGCTTGGCAAGTAGCGCTGGCCGGTGCTTGTCTGCACGCGCACGCTGTCGTGGGTGGACGCAAGCGACTCGCCGCGATCACCAGCCCGCGCGCCGTCTTATTGTCAAAGCAATTGCTGCGAAGCTTGCCTGATGACGTTGCATCAAAGATTTAGCCCACCGGCTATGTCAGTCACCACGACGATCCACAACAAGGGCTTGAGCCAGGTGTTCATGCTCATGAAGAGACAAATCTTGTCACGTCTATCTAATCGGTTAATGATTTAAAAATTACCAGAAAATGGTAGACGATAAACAGTGCTCCAAGCCAGATAGGATAAAATACGTAGAAATACACAAAAGAGGTGCCAAGTACATTACAACGATCGTACCTGTCACGAATGCTAAACAGAGATAGTTTGTAAATGGATAGCCGACACTCTGAAATTCCGATTCGTCGCGTGCATAAATAGCATCAAATAAGGACTCTTACGCATTTCGACGTAACGTGCTATATTAATGCTCAGAAAGGTTTTTGTGGTGAATCCTGTGCCAAAGCCGATATCGCACACGGATTTGTCAGAGCAATCACCTGACGCGGCAACGAATATCGGCTTGAGAGCATGCTGGAAAAGGTATGATGAAAAACTTGTCAAGGCGGCTCAAATTATTTGCCTTTGACTCGCTCCAAAATCTTTTTGAGGCTGTTGTGCCAAAACTCCGGAAATTGCTCGTTCGTAACCGGCTTCATGACGCAGCAACGCACTACCGTAGTCTCGCATGTCGAATTGTTATCATCTGGCATGATCTGCTGCAATGCCATCCGGTTGCAAGAAAACCACGGCATATTTTCCGTTCTAGCATGTCGCTGTTGCGGGGTTCCGATTATCCGCTCGCTAAGCAAGGTAATGCGCTGTTCCACCGATTCTACTCGCTCTATAGGACGCACACAGAAATTTATGATGCTCAAGTCAGGGCGATAGATACTCTGAAACCGGTGTGCATAGCCGTCAATTGAAAGAGGCGGCAAGGCATTCAATGCATGATGAAGACGGGAAGCTGTACATAAATTTCCACTTAGCAACGCGCCATAACCATCCCAATTTAGGCCGAGCAGACGATGCGCAGTCCATACTGCCGCCGCTGCCGCTCCTGGACGTGTACCCTCGAGCGTATAGGGGCCGAAATCCATATGTCCACACTGTGCTTGCCCAAAATACTTGATCTGACTGGCTATTACCCACGAAAAGCGACGCTCCCTCATCGCTAGACATCCGGCGGGATAAGGGACATACCCGCACTTATGCGGGTCTACGGTGACGGCGTCAACGCAATTCAGTGCGCGCAGCGCCTCCGCTACTTCGGGTTTAAGCTTTGCTGATTGATCCGATATGGTGGAAGCGAAGGATGTGTCGTCGCCTTTAGTTGGCGACAGGAGCAAGCTTCGGTAGTACCCCCCAGAAGCGGCATCGACATGGAGAAAGAATGAAGCTCCAAAGCGCTGTTCGCATTCTTGACGCAACGCCACGATTCGATGAATCTCGTCAACGCTGCCTTCACCAGTGCTTCCTACCGTGGCGACGACGGCAACAATGGGATGCGCGGCCTGCAGATGGGCAAACAGGCGGCGGCGCAAATGCTCGACGTCAATTCGCATTGACGCATCTACCTCGATAGGTTCAAGCGTTAGCCCTAGCAGGTCTGCACATTTGTCCCACGCGTAGTGGCGGCCATGCGCAACAAGGATTCGGCCACCTGCTAGAGAAGGATGAAGGTGTAACGTGCGGGCGTGCGCCAGCAAGACATCTAGTTGACCTTGCTCAGCCGCCTGGGTAAGCAGCTGTGCGATACAGGCCGGCGGAAGATTGCAAAGCCGATCGAGATCGTTATCTTCCAACAATCTGGCCAACTCCGGCATTTCAGCGATAGCTAATGGAATGCATTTCAAGTTACGTGCAATCCACATCCCCTCATAGTTCGCAGCATGGCCACCCGATGTAAGATGTGCCCAGCCGTGCTCTGGGTCAAAGCCAAAGAGGTTGCAAAAGTCATCGCTTAGTTCGTACTCCAATGATGTAGTCACCGGCGAGGCTTCCGGCGTAACATTATTGGGGTTGTAGAGCATTGCGGCAAAATAGGCCAGTTCTGCAGGCAGCAACACATCTGTGTTTATGTGCGCCAGATATCCAGATGCAGGCCATGGCATGGAGTCCGCTTGCAATCGTTGCGACAATTCACGCAGCAAGATGACGGAGCGGTGCACAAGCGAGTCATCTGCGGGTGATGCCGCCGTGCTGGACGGCTGCCAGCGTGCGTGCCAATGGTAATAGTCATCCAGCAGAGCACCAAGTGTTTCGCGGATGACCCTCTGGTTGTCCGGATGCGGCCACAGGTGTCGCCATTTAGTGATGAGATCAGGCTCGTCAAGCTGATGGAAAATGCCAGGTGTTGTCGGATTATTCATAGTTAAGCCATGGTTGTCACAACAAACCTGCGCCGGAACGGAAATAGGGTACGTCCGTTCTGGTGAGCCGGATAGTGGTATCGCAGGCGCTTATGCGCTATACCTTAAGCATCAACTGGTACCACGGTTCATCGAAGCAATCGGGCAGCTGCAATGCCAACTGCCCCCTGATCGCACGTACGACAGCAAGATTGGCAGCAAATGCTGCTGGCCCAGCAAGTGCAACAAAGAATTTACGAAAAGCAGATCAAATCTGCGGGTTGTTAACGACGCAAGCCTCGCATAACATGGATGAAGAAGAATCAATACCCCATAGCGTGGCCGTTGGCCAACGCTGGGCCACCAGGCGAGTAACGTGCCCGACACGGTCAACGCCGGGCTCAAAAAATGCCTTGAATATTTGCTCGAGTGCATTCGCGGCCCTCGGAGTGAGCACAATGTTTGACGTGTGTAGAAGCGGTGGAGAAGCATCGCAGTTTTGGTCAATTGCCTCGACCAATCCGAGGTAAGCCTCCGGAAGACCACTAAAACAATCTTTGCAAAAACTAGGATAGCGCTTGTATTGGGTGCCATACGGATTCTCGTTGTTTCGTAGATACAGCGTATGGGAAATTTCAGCTTTGACTATATAAGGGATATCAGGTCTAAGCGGTTAATGATTTGGCATGCAAGCGGAGAGATTGCCATCGTCATTATCTCCGCGTAGGAGGGCACGCTGCGATCAAGGCCGGGGGCAGGAACACGCGCTGACTAGGATGGTGTAAAGCACCGTAAAGGCTCGAAAGTGTTATCCGACGGTTGATACGCTGGGTCAGCGGGTGATTTTGCAAGAAAAATAGGATGCATGTTGAGTCCAAATGCGGTTTCAGACAGTTGACCAAGGCTGATTAGCTGAGTGCAGTTTCGTCTAGACTGCACCTTGGCTCGTAACAGCAAACGCTGGAATAAACGCTTGTCGCACTCCAACCTATCGCCTTAGCCTATCTAATACTAATCAAGATCTTGTATATAATTTCATAACATGATTTAGCTTATGCGCAAACACCATGCCTAACTGCGCGATCGGAGGTTGAGTTAATAAATTGAGAATCACTATAGGCCATTTCTTGAAAAATGCAAGCTTCTTGCTATTATTCAAACCGTCAAAAATTTAAGTTTAACGATGAAGTTGTCCCATGTTCATCTCCAAAAATAACTGTAATGAAACAATGAACCCTCTGTTGCGTCGGGATGCGCTAAATTCGTAATAATGAGGCCAGGAAAACTATTTAAAAATATGTGGATCGAATAGGAATATCATCAAGAAAGGGATTTTTACGTACTACGAGGGCTCTCCGTTGAATGCAAACACAATCTAGGTCCTCTAGTGATATATTGTGCAATGCCGTAACGGTGCGCGGGAGCGGCGAAAGGCTGCGGTAATACAACCGGTCATATTGGGCTGTTTGGGTTCCTTGCGGTAGTCTTTAAACGTAGTTTTCGTGTCGGCCATGCGCGGATCGCATTGAGATCATCATCGGTGGCAAGCTGCCGGCGTCCGAGTGAGCGGTTGGTGCCGTCACGACCGTCAAGCGCGGCGAGCAGTGTTGGCACATCAAGCGGAGTTGGCAGAAGCAGGGCGTGGATCATGGGCACAGCGCAGGCAATGGAAGCCCACGAGTGCCGCTGTGGCCGATCTTAGCAGCGAGATTCGTTCGTCGAGTTAGCCGCGCGCGGCGCTGTTAGCCTTCGGCGTGGTGGCACTCGCGTATAACGTGCTGAGCGTGATTGCCGCTGCGGTTAGAATCTGCCATGAACTGAAATATGCGGGGACCGAATGTGTCCAAGAAGAAAGGCTATGTTGCCGGATGCGTGGCACAACGGCATGTCTTAACCGCGCGTGTCATCAAGGCGGCACGTGGTGTTTAATCACCTTGAAAGGGGCGGATTTTAAGACAGATTTAAGCGACCGCTCTTATTCTGACAGGCATCGTAGCAGTCATTCCGACGAGGAGCGCAATCGATGAAAACCAAAATCTTGTCGCGTAGCGCCGTTGCCGTCGCGGTGGTGGTCGCGTTATCGGCCGGGTACGTCGCTGGGCACAAGGACATGGAGCCTGTGCAATCGGCCCATGCAGTTCCGCTGATGCCGGCCGAGGCTGCCGCGAAGACCGGCGTACCCGATTTCTCCGGGCTGGTTGAAACGTACGGCCCGGCGGTCGTCAACATCAGCGCGAAGCATATCGTGCGGCAGGCCGCGCAGCGCGGCCTACCGTTGCCAATCGACCCGAGTGATCCGTTCTTCCAGTTCTTCCGCCGCTTCTACGGGTTCGGCGGCAACCTCGGCCCGCGGCAGGAGGTGCCGAGCAGCAGCCTGGGTTCGGGCTTCATCATCAGCAAGGACGGATATATCCTGACGAACGCGCACGTGATCGACGGTGCGAACGTGGTGACCGTGCGACTGACCGACAAGCGCGAGTTCCGCGCGAAGGTGGTGGGCAGCGATAAGCAGTCCGATGTGGCGGTGCTCAAGATCGACGCGGGCAACCTGCCGGTGGTGAAGATCGGCGATCCAAAGCAAAGCAAGGTCGGTCAGTGGGTTGTCGCGATCGGCTCGCCGTATGGTTTTGACAACACCGTGACGTCGGGCATCATCAGCGCGAAGTCGCGTGCGCTGCCGGACGAAAACTATACGCAGTTTATCCAAACCGATGTGCCAGTGAATCCAGGCAATTCAGGCGGGCCGTTGTTCAATCTGCAGGGTGATGTGATCGGGATCAACTCGATGATTTACTCTCAGACCGGTGGTTTCCAGGGTCTGTCATTCGCGATCCCGATTGATGAGGCGATCCGTGTGAAAGACCAGCTAGTGAAGACTGGTCACGTCCGTCGTGGGCGGTTGGGTGTGTCGGTGCAGGGAGTGAACCAGGCGCTGGCAAACTCGTTTGGCCTAAAGCAGCCGCAGGGTGCGCTGGTCAGTTCGGTCGAGCCTGGTGGACCGGCCGCGAAGGCCGGGCTGAAGGCAGGCGACGTGATCTTGCAGGTCAATGGCGCGCCGGTGCTAAGCTCATCGGAACTGCCCGCGCAGATCGCCGCGATGCAACCGGGCACGACTGCAAAACTGCAGGTGTGGCGGGACAGGAGCACGAAGGACGTGAATGTGACACTGGGCGCATTCGCAAACGACGAGGGCGGGTCCAATGATGCGCAAGGCGCGACGCAAGGTCGACTCGGTGTTGCGGTGCGCATATTGACGCCGCAGGAGCAACGCGCAGTGCAGGCTCACGGCCTGCTGGTGCAGGATGTGGCGGGCCCGGCAGCAGCAGCCGGCGTGCAGCCTGGCGACGTCATCCTGGCGGTGAACGGCCAGCCGGTGACTACGCCCGCTCAACTCGCGTCAAGCATCTCGCGTGCCGGTAGCAGTGTTGCATTGCTGGTGCAGCGCGACAACGCACAAATCTTTATACCGGTTGACCTCGGCTGAACCCACCCTACACCATGGTTGCAGGGCCGGCCGTGGTGCGAATTGGAAATGCAACCGCCTGGGCCGTGCTCGTCGCCGTCGATGCGCCGCGCACGGCGGAGCCCGGGACAGCAACGTGAGCACGCGCAATCTCTCGGTACCGCTATTGAGCCGGCGCTTTGGCACGCGATTTGCAAGATTGCTGGAAGGGCCGTCTTACACGTCAGCCGAGGCGCAAATGCAAATATAGAGCCAAGTGGCCTGTTCTAGACGACTGGTCTACTAAGCGCTACGATTACGTTTATGAGTACAAGTACCGCTGCCGACGTGCGGCAACATATCCTTGACACGGCCACGCCCATTATGCTTCGCAAGGGCTTTTCCGGCGTGGGCCTGAACGAGATCCTGGCGGCTGCTGGCGTGCCAAAGGGCTCGTTTTACCACTATTTTGGTTCAAAAGAGGCATTTGGCGAGGCGCTACTGGATGCTTATTTCATTCACTATACCGATCGCGTTGACAATCTGTTTGAACGCACGTCGGGAACGGCTGCCGAGCGGCTGATGCGCTACTGGGCCGATTGGCAGGCGATGCAAGCGAGCGGTGACCCGTATGGCAAATGTCTTGCGGTCAAGCTTGGCGCCGAAGTCTGCGACCTGTCCGAGGCGATGCGTGACGCACTCAGGCGAGGTACCGACCAGATCGTGCAGCGGCTCGCAGCTTGCATTGCGGCGGGCATTGATGACGGCTCGTTAAAGGTGGAGCTTGATCCGCAGCCAACTGCTGCGACATTGTACGAGTTGTGGCTCGGCGCGACACTGCTGGAAAAGATTCGGCGCGATGGCACTGCGTTGGACGTGGCGATGACAATGACACGGCGCATGCTGCAGTTGTCTGCAGAATGACAGCGCCGGGCGCGGCAACGCGTAGTGTTGGACATTACTTTTTTTTGAGTGAGTTTGTAGACGACCAGTCTAATTGAGCTGGTTTCTTATCGTGTACCGTACCTGGTGCGGCACTTCTGACGTAATCAAGGAGTTTTCATGTCCGCGTTATTCGAACCGTTTGAGCTGAAAGACGTCACCTTGCGCAACCGCATTGTAGTACCGCCGATGTGCCAGTATATGGCCAACGAAGGGGTCGTGAACGACTGGCACCATGTGCATCTGGCAAGTATCGCGCGGGGTGGCGCGAGCTTGGTGATTGCGGAAGCGACCGCGGTGTCGCCCGAAGGGCGTATTACGCCAGGTTGCGCGGGTCTGTGGTCCGATGCGCAGGCCGCGGCATTCGAGCCGTCGGTGGCGGCGATCAAGGCAGCCGGCGCGATCCCGGGTATCCAACTCGCGCATGCTGGCCGCAAGGCAAGCGCGAACCGCCCATGGGAGGGCGATGATCACATCGCAAACGACGATCCACGTGGCTGGCAGACGATTGCGCCATCGGCTGTCCCATTCGGAGCACGTCTGCCGAGGGTGCCGCGTGCGATGACGCTAGACGAGATCGAGCGTGTGAAATCCGCCTATGTTGCAGCCGCGAAACGTGCGCTCGACGCGGGTTTTGAGTGGCTCGAGTTGCACTTTGCGCACGGGTATTTGGCGCAGAGCTTTTTCTCGGTGCATTCCAACCAGCGTGATGATGCGTATGGAGGCAGTGCCGAAAACCGTGGCCGTTTCCTGGTTGAGACGTTGGCAGCGGTGCGTGCTGTATGGCCGGAGCGATTGCCACTTACCGCGCGCTTTGGCGTAATCGAGTACGACGGCCGCGATGAGCAAACCCTTGCCGAGTCGATTGAACTTGCGAAGCGCTTCAAGCAAGAAGGGCTCGATTTGTTGAGCGTGACAATCGGTTTTTCGACGCCGCAAGCGCGCATTCCATGGGGGCCTGCGTTTCTAGCACCGATTGCGGAGCGGGTGCGCCGCGAAGCGCGATTGCCAGTGGCGTCGGCTTGGGGCATCGATACGCCAGAGCTTGCTCAACGGGTGGTTGCCAATGAGCAACTCGATCTCGTGATGGTCGGTCGCGCGCACCTGGCTGATCCGCATTGGCCATATTACGCCGCTCGTCAACTGGGTGTTGAGCGGCCAGCGTGGACGCTGCCCGCACCATATGCACACTGGCTTGAACGCTACAAGGCGTCGGAGAAGGCCGCGTGAAACCTGCATGCTTGTGCCGCGATAGCGTGCTACGGTGATTGAGCGTAGCGAGGACTTATTTAGCGCCAATTCGGGTACGCCGTAGCCGCCGCACGCGGCTTCATGACCGACGATAGTCTCTTGCGCCTAAAGACGAACTGCTACAATGGGTAGACTCCTTTTAAATAACAAGCAACATGGGTTTTGAGCAACTTGCCGCGCTGAAGCAGCAACTCGCTGCACAGGCTAAACAGCAACGTGCTGAGCAGGCGAAGCAGCGTACGGAACGAGGCGGGCCGCAGCATGCCGAACAAGGCAAGCAGCAGAGCAAGCAACAATCTGCGGCTTATCATGCAAAGCTGGCACGAACCGGGCAGGGCGGCCAGCAGCGGCCCGTTGCACAGAGCAACAAACCGGTCGATCCGGTAGTGGAAGCGATCTGGCGCTTGCAGAAGCATTTTCCAAAGTCTTTTCCTAAAAAACCCGAACCAAAGCTGCCGCTCAAACTCGGTATTCATATCGATGCGATGCAGCATGCGAAAAAGCTTGGACTGACCGAAGCGCAGATCAAGGATGCGATCGCGACGTGGTGTCAGGGTAATCGTTACTGGAATTGCCTTGTCGAACATGCTGCGCGTGTCGATTTGCAAGGCAATCCTGTTGGTGAGGTTTCGGCGCCGCAGGCAGCGCGCGCGCGCTGGCTGGCGTCGCGGCGCTCGCATCCGCATGGCGGCGTCAAACGACAACGTGCTGAGGCGAAGACCGACGCGGCATGCTTGTCAAACGAAGCGCGGATAGCAAAGACGTCGGCGCAGCCGGCGCAGCAGCCGTCCGCACACGCATCGGTGGACGCGCAGCAGATGGAATGCCGGGACGCTCATTCGCCCGAAGCGTATGGAACGACCCAGGACCAGAAGACAAATTTGGAGTGAGGCCGGGTAGATTCCAGCTGCTGCGCCAGTGCAGCAGCGATGCGTATAATGACGTGCACGAGCGGTTGGCGTTGACTACACCACGGAGCCTTGTTGTTTAGTTGCCGTGCCCGAACACACCTGCATCGTGATACGCAACGGCGTAGTTAGCATGTTTACCTTGTAAAGGTAAACATGCAAGGTATGCATAAGCTTGCTGTCAGTATATAGGCATCCATATTATTATATGGATGCCTATATGATTTGTATGGGTAAATTACTTTGTTAAGGGTGGCAACAGTAGATAGTGCGTTAGCCATGAACCCGTTTCGTAGTAACACGTACTCGTAAAGGCGTTGCTTAGCAAAATATGCTCTAGTTTGTCCACCGGAGAACGCAGCTGCAACGCTGTTTGCTTTTTAATGAATCCCTTCAACGTTTTTTCTCACGCTCATTCTTCCAACGCTGCGAATTTTCAACAACCGGACGGTGTAACGCAAACAGGCGCCGACGCCACATCGCGTCAAGGACAGCCACGCGTTCATTCGTCACCTCGGGCTCTTCAGGGGGCGATCATGACCTGGTCGTCGGACCCGACAATAAGGACCCTGGCAAATTTCTCCAGTACTAGAAATTTTCAACAATCGGACGGCTTAACGCAAACAGGCGCTGACGCCACATCGCGTCAAGAACAGCCACGCGTTCATTCGTCACGTCGGGCTCGTCAGGAGGCGATCATGACTTGGTCGTCGGATCCGGTAAGGACGACCCTGGCAAATAGTAGCCAGCTTCGGCGAGGTAGGCGTCAGCAATTCTCTATAACTGAGTCGGTCAACTTTGCGCAATTAGATGATGCGTTGGATGATGACATTCGGCATCCGTTCAATTTTGAAAACCATACCCGTTCGGATAATGCGAGTGTATGGACACGGGTGCGAACTCGCAGCGGCTCACCCATTCGAGGTCAATCGAGGCCAACACGACGTGATGAACCGGCTACGGTTGAAGATCAGTATTCACAGCGTCCACCCGTCAATATTTCGTCGCTTAGCAACATGTTCCGGCGTCTTCGATCGCCTTCGGCGTCCAAACAGCAGCAACCGCTAATAGCCGAGCATGCCGGAACCAGCGTAGTTTCTAATGCTGCGACGATCCAGCAATATCTTGCTGGTCTTAACGTGACCGCAGGTTTTGTTGGTGTAGCGAACACTCGTTTCGTGCCCGAAATGAATTTTATTTTGTCACGAGAGGATGAGTTGATCCTGTCCGACTTAGAAGACCGCTTTGCCTCTTTAGGGGAAGCTTGCCCGGAATTTAGGCATAAACCATCCGAGGACGGACGGTTATCGGGCATTTTGCGTTATTTTTCTCATTGGCTAAATGTGAAGCATGGGGGCAGTTTTGCTGATTATTTGAGGAGTCAGCCGGTTACAGATCGAGCAAATATTTACAATCCTACTACTTCGTTTGATTTATTTAAAAACGATGCTAATTTAAAAATAGGGTATGGATATAGAGCTAAGCTTGATAGGGCTATTAAAAAATTTAGATGTTTGCTTGAGTGGGAGAGAGGGAAGCAGTTTTCGCAAATGACGGGCTATGATGGTTTGAATTTGGAAAATTCTTCGGCCCCCACTCTGGCTAGTGATGCTCGTAATATCATTAGTCTCCGATTGCAAATGTCGTCGCCTAAAGAAAAAGATGCTGACATCCTTGATGAATTTCGGAATTCTCCGGTCTATTGTGGTACGTTGTTGAAAATAAAGAATTTTATTAGAAAAGAATTTGGATTTGATGAATCGTTGAGTATTATAAGGTCAGAGGCTGATAGGGAATTTAATAATGCGCTGGAGGTACTTTTTAAGGCTGATCAAAGTATATCAAAAAATTCCAAGAGCGACTTTAGGAGATCGATTAATGCTTTGCGCGGAAAAGAAAGAGCTCTTTTGATGGGGGATTACGATAATTTATTGTATCCGCGAGACAAAATAACTTCCGATATTATTTATAATTATTGCAAGGATAATGGAATTAGTCTTGGGAATAGTGATATCAACATCAAATCATTGAAAGTTTTTTCTTGTTGGCTGGACGCTAAAGGTTTTGATATTGATTTGGCGAATATTTTATTCGGGGACCATTGCAAGAGGCAAGTCGATGCGCTGATGGATCAATATGTTTTGGATAAAGAAATTGAGCTAAGATTTAGAAGTGATATAAAAATATTTGTTGGTAAAATTAGAGATATAGAGAATATAAGGAGTATGTTAAACGGTGGTGCTGGTGTGCATAACAGCGTTAACGATTAGTTCATAGCTAAAGTTTGACCATAATAAGAGCTGATGAAATCGATGACCGCATTCGTGCGTATGCTAGGCATTGGTGACGGTCGTCGACAAATAGTATAAGCCAACGCTACTCGGCAATGTATGTAAGCAGAAAGGTTTGGGTATTTTGAGTAAGTTTGTTACGCTCGACAAAAGCCATGATTTCAATTTTGACATCTCTTTTTTGCTCGGAGGATAATCCCAACATCAAACACATATCTTTCGCTGCTTCAAGCACGTCCACGATGTCCGTTTCATCGCCGCCGTCAAGTAGACGTAGTGCAAGTTGCCATATGTGTTTCAATGGTAATGTGTCTCTTAGCATCGCTGCGCTTAATAGTAAGCCAAACGCCGCCATACTACGCTGCGAAGGCTCCACGCGTTGAATGGTGGTTTCGAGCAGCGAAAATTCATACGCATGTAAAGCGGATGGTAGATACTTTAGCGCGCATGGCAGGTTGCGCAACGCGCTACCCAATTGGTGATTCGGCAATGACAACGTCATGCTACGTATATTGGAGAAGTACCCCGGCCTTTGAGATTCTGGAACGACCCATATTGTCTCGGCCAATGCGCCAATCGGTGCACCTTGGTGCGACGGTGGCAGGCGCTGTGCCCATTGTTGAAGTATTTCATAATATTCGGCAGCTTTCGTCTTATTGACACTCCAGTATAAACGCGACAAGAGTTCCGCCAGTTTTATAATCAAATCGGCTTGCCCGGCCACGCTTAAATTGGGAAGCCGGTTTAGGAAAACCCGATATTCGCTTTCAAACTGCGAGGGGTCGATTGGCAGGCATTCTAGCAGCGATGCCAGCTCGGCCCAGGTATTGTCCTGCTCTCTGCCTCGTCGTTCGGCAATTGCATACGCAAAATTATACATTTTGAGTTGCTGCGGGGCTGGACAATCGCTTATAAGTTCGATCATCTTTCTTTGTATCTGCAAGCGTTGCTTTTGGGGCATGCGGTCTGCAGCCTCAAAAATAAGTGAGAATGCCGTTGGCTTTTGCGCATCGGGCAAGTCTAATATTAGCCACCCCAGCGTTCTGAGTGGCTCGGCGCGCAACGCAGGGTTTATGCGGATGCGTTCAATCTCGGCTAACAACTGAAGCACTGATGCTAAATCAAAAGTTCTTTCTCCTAGGCGCAAGGCGCGTGCATAGCAAAGATAACGTAGCCGCTGTTCTCGCAGCACGTGGTATGTGCGCCTGTCCACGGTCGATAGATCGCCGATAAGATAAAAGGGTAGGTAGTCGGCCACCTGTTGGATGATTTCGAGCGGCAGATCTCGGTAGGTTGTCGGACGGTTTTTACGAACTATTGTTGAGCCATTTGCTGGTTCTTTGGCTTGATTTTCCGCTGTACAGATCAGCGGCTCTTTCAACGTATATGTGTTCTCGGGTGCCAGCTGACGTAATGAGCCAGGCGGCGCGGCTGCAGCAGCATGATGGTTTTGCGAGCTCTGCAGTGCGCACATAGTCACCTGAGCGCTGATAGATGCAAGGTTAGGGTCAAAATCCATGGGTAATTTTATTAGGTTTATGTTTGAATAGGCATGCGGATGGCGTCATTGGTACAGACACTTGTCGTTGCACTATGAATGCATCGCAGCGCCTGGGCGTTCATTGCACTAGCCGTGCGATTTGCCACAATGGGCAAAATTAAAAGCACCGAGGTGCAAAGTGAAGGCTAATGGAAAAAGGTTACCAAGTACACGGGTTAAGCAGTATCAAGTAACTTTTGGTCTGATTCATAATGTCTGATGTGTTTTTAAGCAGCATCATGGCGGGTTAATCAAAAGTTGACGCCTTGGCGTGAGACATTCTCACCGCGCGCGACGCGATACATGAGAGCGTGCGGGAAGTCCCTGTATGGCGCGCGGGCTGCGCATGACGTGTAAACTATTGGCAAGAGACGGGGCGTTTGGCCCGAACGCCGCCTGTATTGCGTTTGGTAATACAATTGATGCTCTGTGGGCACAACGCCCTGTCTGCAAGCGTTTTCATCCGACATTTCCGCACATCAGCTATGGCAACTATCCTGCAACAACTTCCGCGCGGCCAAAAGGTCGGCATCGCGTTCTCCGGCGGCCTGGACACCAGCGCAGCGCTGCACTGGATGCGCATCAAGGGGGCGATCCCGTATGCGTACACGGCCAACCTGGGCCAGCCGGACGAGACCGACTACGATGACATCCCGCGTCGCGCGAAGCAGTATGGAGCTGAAAATGCAAGGCTGATTGATTGTCGTGCGCAACTCGTCGCAGAGGGCTTTGCCGCGCTGCAGTGCGGCGCGTTCCACATCAGTACCGCCGGCGCCACCTACTTCAACACGACGCCGTTGGGCCGCGCAGTGACCGGCACGATGCTGGTGGCGGCGATGAAGGAGGATGGTGTCAACATCTGGGGCGATGGCAGTACATTCAAAGGCAATGATATCGAGCGTTTCTACCGTTATGGTCTGCTTGTCAATCCGGGCCTGCGCATTTACAAGCCATGGCTGGACCAGGCGTTCATCGACGAACTTGGTGGTCGGGCCGAAATGTCGGAATTCATGCGCCAGGCGGGCTTCGATTACCGGATGTCGGCTGACAAGGCATATTCGACCGATTCGAACATTCTCGGCGCCACGCATGAGGCTAAGGATCTGGAGCAATTGGACAGCAGCGTGCGGATCGTCGCACCGATCATGGGCGTTGCGTCGTGGCGCGACGACGTGCAGATTGCCCGCGAGGACGTGACCGTACGGTTCGAGCAGGGACTTCCGGTGGCGATCAACGGCGTCGAATTTGACAGCGGTGTCGAACTGCTACTCGAGGCGAACCGCATCGGCGGACGGCATGGACTGGGCGTGAGCGACCAAATCGAGAACCGGATCATCGAGGCGAAGAGCCGCGGCATCTATGAAGCGCCGGGACTGGCGTTGCTATATATCGCCTATGAGCGCTTGGTCACGGGTATCCACAACGAGGATACGATCGACCAGTATCGTGACAACGGTCGCCGTCTTGGACGACTGTTGTACCAGGGTCGCTGGTTTGATCCGCAGGCGATCATGTTGCGCGAGGCGTCGCAGCGCTGGGTTGCGCGCGTGATCACCGGCGAGGTGACGATCGAGTTGCGTCGCGGTAACGATTATTCGATTGTTAATACCCAATCGCCGCACCTGACCTACCAGCCCGAGCGGCTAACAATGGAAAAGGGTGAATCGACGTTCTCGCCGCTGGACCGCATTGGCCAGTTGACGATGCGCAATCTCGATATCGCCGATACCCGCGACAAGCTGCAGATCTACGCGAAGACTGGTGTGCTCGGCGCCAAAGGCGAGATCTCGCTGCCACAGCTGGAGCAAGCCGAAGGCCAGCGTGGCGACGCCGCGGGCAAGTAACGCTCCGCTGCGCCGCATCGCAAGGCAAGCAGCATGACCGTACTCTAACTTTCAGGGATGAGGCAGCATGGTTACGTCGAGCTATACGGACACCCGACTTCTCATTGACGGCCAGTGGTGCGATGCGGCGAGCGGCAAGACGCTCGACGTGCTCAATCCGGCGAACGGCCAGGTCATTGGCCGCGTCGCGCACGCCGGCATCGCGGATTTGGACCGCGCGTTGACGGCTGCACAGCGCGGCTTCGATACTTGGCGTAAAGTACCGGCCCACGAGCGCGCGGCGACGATGCGCAAGGCCGCGGCGCTGGTGCGCGAGCGCGCCGAAGGGATCGCGCGGCTGATGACACAGGAGCAGGGCAAGCCGTTTGCAGAAGCGCGGATCGAGGTGTTGTCGGCAGCCGATATCATCGAATGGTTCGCGGATGAAGGGCGGCGCGTATATGGTCGCATCGTGCCGTCGCGCAATCTTGCAGTGCAGCAGTCGGTGCTGAAGGAGCCGATCGGGCCAGTCGCCGCCTTTACGCCTTGGAATTTTCCGGTCAACCAGGTAGTGCGCAAGCTCAGCGCGGCGCTCGCATGCGGGTGCTCGTTCCTCGTGAAGGCACCGGAGGAAACGCCGGCGTCGCCGGCGGGGCTGCTGCAGGCGTTCGTTGACGCCGGCGTGCCGGCCGGCACCGTCGGACTCGTGTTCGGCGATCCCGCGGAAATCTCGAGCTACCTGATTCCGCACCCGGTGATCCGCAAGGTGACGTTTACCGGATCGACGCCAGTCGGCAAGCAACTCGCGGCGTTGGCCGGCGCGCACATGAAGCGTGCGACGATGGAGTTGGGTGGCCACGCGCCGGTGATCGTCGCCGAGGACGCCGACATCGCGTTGGCGATCAAGGCAGCTGGTGGGGCGAAGTTCCGGAACGCGGGGCAGGTGTGTATTTCGCCGACGCGTTTCCTGGTACACAACAGCATCCGCGAGGCATTCGAGGCGGCACTGGTTAAGCACGCACAGGGTTTGAAACTCGGTGACGGGCTTGCAGAAGGCACCACGCTCGGCCCGTTGGCGAACGCGCGTCGTCTTGCGGCGATGACGCGGATCGTCGAGAATGCGCGCGCCACCGGCGCGACGGTGGCCACCGGCGGCGAGCGGGTCGGCTCCGCAGGCAATTTCTTTGCGCCGACGGTATTGACGAACGTATCCCGGGAGGCGGACGTGTTCAATCATGAGCCATTCGGGCCTGTTGCCGCGGTCCGCGGCTTCGACCGGCTCGAGGACGCGATCGCCGAAGCGAATCGGTTGCCGTATGGCCTTGCTGGCTATGCGTTCACGCGTTCCGTGCGCAACGTGCATTTGCTCTCTCTGCAGCTCGAGGTCGGCATGCTTTGGATTAATCAGCCTGCGACGTCGTGGCCTGAAATGCCGTTTGGCGGCGTCAAGGATTCAGGGTATGGGTCCGAGGGTGGGCCGGAGGCGATGGATGCCTATCTGGTCACCAAGGCGGTGTCCGTGACGGCGGTTTGATTTCGCTGTGACGCCGCCGCCGCGGTATTCGGGCGCTCGGCGGGGCTGGCCGATATAGGCCCCGCGCCTCACGCTCGAGAATAGGCTCTTTCACGCGAAGCCGGCCGGCGGCCTATGCAACCGCCCCATCCGGCCACCCAAGGCTGCTGTCAGGAGCGGAAATAGGTTAGCGGAAATCGGATAAATCCGCTCAAAAGGGTTTGCGTTGCCTTAAAGTGAAGTTACGTCGCAGGATGGATGCGACGCATTATTGTTACCGAGCGAGTAGCGCCGATCGTAGCTTTAGGCCGACCGTCAGTCTATTAACAAGCCTATAACTAAAGGCTTTTTTCATCGGTGGGCGCGTTGTGACTCGGTCGCTGTAAGGTGGCGCGGGCTGTGCACCGGCGCCGTGGTGCATCGTCACGGTTGCGGGGCAAGCATGCGAGCCAGAGGCGGTAGAATTCACTTTTTCCTAGATAGTCTGCGATAACCGATTTGACAGCCATGTCGATAAAAAACAGCGTCCCGTCGAAAGCGCGGCATACGATCAAGCCCGCAGACGTGCGGCGCGAGGAACTTATGGATGCCGGTGCCAAGCTATTTGTGCTGAACGGCATCGACAAGACGACGATCGACGACATCGTCATTGAGGCAGCCAATTCGAAGGGTACGTTCTATCATTATTTCAAGTAGAAGGATGAACCCGTTGACGCATTGCGAGGCAATTTTCAAGGCCTGGTGATGTTGTTTGCGAGGCTGCAGACAGCCGATGCGCAGGGCGCTTGAAGTGTCGCGTGGTTTGCGTTTAGATTAGCGTTCGCTATGTTCACCGGTCTGCGTGATGGTTGCGGACCGTCGCGGCGGCATTGGCCGGGTGCAGGAATTCCGCGCGATATTTGCAGGGGGAGCCATGTCCGTGCTCGACGAATCTCGGCGCCATGTGGGTGGCGACGGTGAAATGGCACAGCGGATTCGGGCGTTCGACTGGTCCATGACCGAATTGGGCCCGATCGAGCGCTGGCCGCAGAGCCTGGTGTCGGTGATGCAAGTGGTGCTGGCCTCTCCAGTGCCGATGGTGGTGCTGTGGGGCGCCGATGGCTATATGCTATACAACGATGCGTATGCGGTATTTGCCGGCGGTCGGCATCCGTACTTGCTCGGCTGTCCGGTCGAGCAAGGCTGGCCGGAAGTGGCCGCGTTCAACCGCCGCGTGCTGGAGACTTGCCTTGCCGGCGGCACGCTGACGTATCGCGACAAGGAGCTTGTGTTGCTGCGCGACGGCAAGCCGGAGGACGTCTGGATGGACTTGTATTACAGTCCAGTCGCCGGCGATGATGACGTGCCTGCGGGCGTTATCGCGGTAGTCGTGGAGACAACCGAGCGCGTGTTGACGGAACAATCGCGGCAACGCGCGGAGGGCGCGCTGCGGTTAGCCAACGAGCGGTTGCAACTCGCGCTCAATACCGGCGCGGTACTTGGCACGTGGGTCTGGGACGTTGGCTCCGGCACGGTTAGCGGCGACGAACGCTTTACCCGCACCTTCGGCGATGTTTCGCAGCGAAAAGTCTGTGGCATCGGCGATTTATTGTCCATTCAGCAGGTTGATCCTGACGATGTCGCGCAAGTGCAGGCGCAGATGCTTGCGTCGCTGCGTGCGCAAACGCCGTTTCGCGCCGAATACCGGATCATACGCGCGAACGGCGAATTCCTTTGGGTGCAGTCGAGTGGACAGTGGGAGTTGGATGCGCATGGAGGGCCACGCCGGCTGCCCGGCGTGCTGATCGACATTCATGAGCGCAAGGTCGCGGAAGCGGCATTAGTGCAGTTGACGGCCACCCTGGAGCAGCGGGTCAAGGACGCGGTTTCCGCGCGGGCGGCGGTGGAGGCGCAACTGCGGCAGGCGCAAAAAATGGAGGCGCTGGGCAGTCTCACCGGCGGTGTCGCCCACGACTTCAATAATGTCTTGCAAGTGATCAACGGCAACCTGCAAATGTTGTCGGCGGAACTGGCTAACCACCCGGTCGCGCAACGCCGGATTGCAACCGCGGCGGAGGCGGTGCGGCGCGGTGCCCGGCTGGCGTCGCACCTACTCGCGTTCGCGCGACGCCAGCCTTTGTCGCCGTCGGTGGTTTGTCCGCGGCAGTTGCTCGAAGGCATGGACGAGATGGTTCATCGTTCGCTTGGCGAGACGGTCAATATTGATACGATCGTGCCGGACGATTTGTGGAACGTGCTGGTCGACCGCAATCAGTTGGAGAACGCGCTGCTGAATCTGGCCATCAACGCTCGTGACGCGATGTGCGGCGAGGGCACGTTGACGATCGCCGCACGCAACGTGATGCTGGACGGCAAGCCGGACAATGGTCACGGCGGTGGCGGCGACACTGAAGTCAGACCGGGCGAGTACGTTTGTTTTTCAGTCTCGGATACCGGTGTGGGCATGTCTGCCGAGGTGCTCGAGCATGCGTTCGAGCCATTCTACACGACCAAGCCGGAAGGCCATGGAACCGGGCTGGGCTTGAGCATGGTATTCGGCTTTGTCAAGCAAAGCGGCGGTCACATGGAGATTGATAGCGTGGTCGGGCGCGGCACGACGGTCGAGTTGTTTTTCCCGCGCTCGCTCGAGACGCTGTGCGCGGACTCGCCCGCGACGTCGGGCGGCGTGCCGCGTGGTAACGAGACGGTGCTCATCGTCGAAGACGATGCGGACGTGCGTCTGACCGCTGTCGACATGATTGCGCAGCTTGGCTACCAGGTGTTGACTGCATCGACCGGCGACGAGGCCAAGGCGATACTGCTCGGCGACGCGCGCATTGACCTGCTGTTCACCGATGTCGTGATGCCGGGGGACGTGAAGAGCCCCGAACTTGCCCGCCTTGCCGCGCAACGGGTGCCGTCTGTGCCCGTGGTGTTCACGTCGGGTTACACGCGCGACGAGATTTTCCATCATGGCCGGCTCGATCCGGGCGTGACGTTGCTGGCCAAGCCGTATCGGCGTGATGAGTTGGCGCATAAGCTGCGCAGTGCGCTCGAAGGGCAGTCTGGGGGACGGGCGATGCCTCCTCAGTCGGCACTGTCGAGTTCCAATGTCGAGTCGCCATCGCCGTCTATTCTACCAGCCGAATCGGTATCGCCCTCCCCATTGCCATTACTTGTGGCGGCACAGTCCGCCGTCCCCGGGCCGTGCGGCGAAGAAGGGCAGTTGCCATGTCATGTGCTTCTGGTGGAAGACGACGCACCCTCGCGTGAGGCGATGCGCGACCTGATCGAAGTGATGGGGCTGCGGTGCTGTGCGGCCGGCAGCGCGGAGGAAGCGCTGAAGCGGGCCGCGGCGCAGCGCTATGATGTCCTGCTGAGTGATCTCACGTTGCCCGGCATGGCTGGCGACCAGCTTGCATTAGCGCTGCGGCGTACCCAGCCGCATGTTCATGTGTTTCTGATGTCGGGGTACGGGCAATGCGCGGATGTTGACCCATTGCTCGACGATGTTCCCGTACTGCAAAAGCCGTTGGACGCGCTGGCGCTTGGCCGTCGGCTTGCGGCGTGCCGCAAATCGGCGTAGCGGCCGCCCGCTGGCTGTCAGCGCAGTCGCAGCGCGATATGACGATATTCCCGGGTAAGCAACTTGCTGAGGTCGGTGCGTTCACGCTATTCCTTAACCTATCGACAGTCGGAGAGAGCAATGGCATCTGGAACGGACGCACGCACACGCGAAAAGCGGCGGCTCGGCGGCTGGCTTCCCAACCGGGAAGACGTGCTGGCGCAGTATCGGCTGGAATTGGCGGCGCGCGCAAAAGCACGCCCCGACTTGCGTACCAGCGTGGTTCAGGAACTGGCTGCGTTGGTGGGCAATGATGCCGTATTACGCATGAACCTCGAACGGGCCATCGATGATGCGCGTGGCGCGGGTTACCAACTGGGCTACGCGACGATCGACGAGTTGATGTCCTTGATCGACTATCTGATGACGTATGCACCGCCCTTCAGCGAGTCGAGCCTGATCATCTGCCCTCTCAATGCGTTGCTCGACTGGCCGATGTGCATGCCGTCCGGCTATGCATTTTTTCGTGACCCGGCGCTCAACGCGCAACTCAAGCGGGTATTGAATCATTGGTGCGGGTTCCTGAGCGGTCCGTACTCCCGAACGCACCTGAACACCCAATCGCCGGATGGTTGGTTCTGCGACGAAGCGTTAAAAAAAATTGGCATGATGGAATTCATCTGCGATCCCAAGCAGCCGTATTGGGGCTTCGCATCCTGGAATAGTTTCTTTACACGCCAGTTCAAGCCCGGCGCGCGGCCTGTCGACGCGCCGCACGACTCCAAGGTCATTGTCAGTGCCTGCGAGGCGTCGCCATATAACATCCGCTCGGACGTCCAGCTTCATAATCGCTTTTGGATCAAAGAGCAGCCCTATTCGTTGCAGGAAATTCTAACGACGGGCGAGCGCGAATTGGCCAAGCGGTTCGTCGGCGGATCCGTGTACCAGGCATACTTGAGCGCATACAACTATCATCGTTGGCATGCGCCGGTCAGTGGTACGGTATCGAAGGCATACTGGGTCGATGGCAGCTATTATTCCGATCTCGAGGCCGAGGGTGTCAACCCGAGCGGGCTGAATGCCTCGCAGGGCTACACCACCGCGATCGCCGCGCGGGCGGTGATCGTGATCGATTGCGATGATTGTGCGCTCGGGCAGGTCGCGTGCGTGTTCGTCGGAATGGCCGAGGTCTCGTCATGCAATATCGTGGCGTTGCCTGGGCAACATGTGGACAAGGGCGACGAGATCGGCTATTTCCAGTACGGCGGCTCCACGTACTGCCTGATATTCGAGCCTGGTGTGATCGAGCAGTTCGAGCCGCAGCCGCCATTCGACGACAATGCCACGCCAATCAAGGTCAATGCGCGGCTGGCGATGGCGCGATAGACCCCGCCGCATGCTGTAACGCAATACCCGCTGGCGCTCGCCCGGCGGGCACCGGCCTGTGCGCGCTGACGCGCCAAGCCGAGGTGGCGGAGGGAATCCGGTTCAATGCCGTATTTTCGGCAAACTCGATCGATGCGCTGATGCACTACGTTGGCGTGGGGCTGGGCGTGACATTCTTGTCAGTCTATCCGGTGGAGCGCGAATTGGCCGCTGGTGTGCTCGTTGCACGGCGCACGACCAACGCCGTGCTCGAAAGTGCCAAGGCTCAGCTATTCGTGCGGCGCGGCCGTCGCCATTCGGCCGCCGTGCAAGCTTTTCTCGCGCAAATGCGACAGTCCGGCCTGTTCTAGCGTGCAAGCTGTCCGGCAATGACGCGGCTGGCTGGCGCGTCCGCCCGCCGCCGACGATCACCCCTCGTCAATCCCACTGCCGGGTCGCGCTGCCTCGCGCGTCCACGGCCGTGAAAATACGATACGTTACGATGACGCGCTGCTCGCGCTTGAGCGTTCTTATACTTGCGTCGTTGCCCATTCTTGACAAGCAGGCGCTTAGACGTGAAAAAGATTCCCATCGCCACGTTGGTGGCGGGATCGACCGCTTCGGCGGCAAACGCATGGAGTGCCGTCACGCTTATGGCCTGATCGATGCCGGCCTGATTAGCGCGCTCTGCGCCGGCCGAATAAGCCGTGTGGTCCACAACGCGTTACACGTCGCTATGATGGCTGCGAGCGAAGTCGCTCGATTAAGCCCGTGGTGAAGACGGTACCGATCAGCACAATGGCGCAGCCTTCCATCATCCGTATTGATATGGATACCGAAAGGAATAGCGAATCCCAAAGGATGCCGAACACCGGAATCACGAATGTGGCGGTCATCGCGTGAGTCGGCCCACCGGTGGTGAGCAGACGAAAGTACAGTACATAGGCAACGCCGGTGCACGCCACGCCGAGCGCCAGCGCCGCGAGCCACGCCTGCATCGAAACCGGTGTCGCTGGCCACGCCCATGCGGCGAGCGGTAGTAGTACGATCGATGCGCCGACGAGGCTGCCGGCCGCGATCACTAATGGGTCGATGTCGGACAAATAGCGCTTCGTATAGCTGGCCGCGATACCCAGCAGCGCTGTGGCGGTGAGTCCCGCGGCGGCGGCCAGTGCAGTGGCCTGCGCGCACGGTGCCGCGCCTGCGATGCCGCTCGTTGCACTGATCTGATTTCCGACCAGCAGCGTCACGCCGGCGAAACAGAGCGCGATGCCTGAAACTCGCATGATGCTGGGCCGGTCCCCGAGCCACAGGAACGCTACCAGCGTGCCCCACAGCGGTGCAGTCGCGTTGATCACGGAGGCCAGGCTCACCGACAGGGCAGGCACGGCATACGCAAACAGGCAAAACGGCATCGCAGCGTTCATTACGCCGAGCACGAACAACGGCCACAGCTTGCGTTGCGAATCACGCCATTTTCCCTCCACGCCTTTTCGCGTGATCAACAGCGCGATTAAGAAAGTAGCGCCGATCGACACACGCAACGCTACCATCGGCACGACGCCGAACTCCGCAACGCCGATGCGCACAAAAAGAAACGACGTACTCCAAAGTGCTGCGAGCGCCAGCAAGTTGGCCACGTTGAACACCGATCGGGAGATCATGCATAGCCTTCGCAGGGTGACCGGTATTGCACGTTACACGCATCGGCAAGTCCGGATGGGACAAGGACAACTAGGCAAGCACCACTGTGTAGCAGCCTATTCGAAAGCGCGAGCAGTATCGGTGGGGTCAGCGGAGGCGATTATATTTTTGGCGGATAACGTATGGTAAGCGGTAAGCGCAGCCGCCGCTGGCTGCTGTGAAGGACAGCCTATGGGTGGACTCGCCACTTATCATGGTAGTTTTTCATACCACGATAGCGTCACGACCTTGTGCGGGAAACGTGCCACATACCCCGTAAGCCGAATGGTAGAGAATTGAATTGGCCGCTGTGCATAGCCTGAAACGGTCCGTTACCGCGCATGTTAAGCGGGCAAAACGTCCGTGATCCGACAAAACGCTGTCGGGGTGCGCCGACGCGCAGCGCCGCCTCGCGCATTGTCTATTACATAGTATCAGCTTATCCGACTACTGCATCAGTGTGTCACGCTGCATTCCGGCTTCGCGTACGATTGTCGGCTCGATGCCAATGGGCTTGTGCTTGGCTACGATCACCTGGCGGTTCGATGCTATCGACGTGGTCAATGCATCGGCGGGCGGCGCAGGCCGCAGCGGCATTGCACTGCCGAATGGCAGCATGCCGAGATTAATAGAAAGGCTCCGAATGACGCCATCGCTTTTTGCGAATAAAGCTGGTTACAGGAGACAAACCGGCGTAGTACCTGAGTGCTTTGTCGTTGCTTCCATCGCAATATCCCAGCACGACATGGTTTTTCGAACGAGTGGGGCACGTGTTCCGGATACTGACAGGATGTGCCAAACGTTCGGCCAGCACGTCAACGCCAAAGCTGGATGTGGCCATCGGTCGTATCGGGCGGCCGGCGGTCCTTTGAGTTGTAACATCAACACGATCACCACGAGCTTGTCGGCCGATGCGTTGATCTCGGGCGCACGAGGCGATCGCCACGGTGGCGGCTGTCCTGGCCGCATCGGTTGCTGTTGGCGCTGGCACGTACAATGGCGCCCGGCTGCGTCCCTGGGCAACGGCTCGCGCTGGATCGTGCGCCAGGCGCGCTGGACCATGTATTGGCGTTCCGTCTGCCGGGCGCTGGTGCGCGTGTTAGCCGCGCTTTGGCAAGAAGCCGCATCCTGGACGACGCGGCGTGACGCACTGGGGGAGCATTGCCGGATGCGCAACGCATCGAAAGCGAACGCCGATGCTGGTGCTTCACTTCGATCATACGGTTACGCAAACTCGAGCAGGGTGGCGCTCGGCCAGGGCGCGCCGCGCGGTTCGTCTCGAGGCTGCGCAACGGTGGTATCCGTGGGCGTTAATGGGTGGCGTGGTATTCCGGCTCGCGCCGCGTGTCAGGTCGTGCGGCCCGGCGACATCCCAGCGACAATCAGGAGCGCGTAAAAATGATCGAAAGTACTGCGATCCTTGGCGTTGCGGTTGGCCTGGTGTTGGCATTGACCGGTGCAGGCGGTGCGATTCTTGCGGTACCGCTGCTGTTATTTGCGCTGGATCTGAGCGTTGCGCGGGCTGGGCCGATAGCACTGCTTGCGGTGGGTATGTCGGCAGCGGTCGGCGCGGCAATTGGCTTGCGCAGCGGGATTGTCCGCTACCGGGCGGCCGCGCTGATGGCGGTAAGCGGCATGGTTGGGTCGCCGATCGGCCTGTGGGCCGCGCGCTGGCTACCGAACGGGCCGTTGGCGCTCGTCTTTGCGTGCGTGTTGGCGTGGGTATCATGGCGCATGCTCCTTCAGAGCCGTGCGTGTGCCAGCCATTCGGATCGATGCGCGCCGTGCATGAGCATGTCACCGCCTTGTCAACTGGAGCACGCGAGCAGGCACTTCGTTTGGACTGTCTCCTGCGCGCGTGCCTTGATCGCGCTGGGTGCCGGTGCAGGATTTCTGTCCGGCTTGCTTGGGGTGGGGGGCGGCTTCGTGATCGTGCCGGCGCTCAGGCGAGCGACGAACGCGCCAATGCAGGCGATCGTCGCAACGTCGTTGGCGGTGGTCGCGTTGGTCTCGACGGCTGGCGTCGCCGCTAGTGCGCTGGCTGGACGGATGGACTGGCCAGTGGGCTTGCCGTTCGCCGCCGGTGCTGTCGTCGGCATGCTCGGTGGATGCCGAATCGCCGGGCGGTTGAGTGGACCTCGCCTGCAACAGTGTTTTGCGGTGGGGGCTGGGTTGGTTGCGCTTGGCATGATGGTCAAGGTGCTGTTTGCCTCGCGCGGTTGGTCGGCATGAGCTACGGTGCGCGTGGCGATCCAGTGGGCTTGATCGCTGCGTCGAGCATTCGTGCGCTTGACGCTCGACGCGACGAGCCCCCAGATTGGCGCAAGGATGCGTGCCGCCTGACGCGGATTGGCCCGCAGTCAGCCGCCGCACTGCGGTGAACAAGGCATCATATGTGCTGGCGAGGGCGACTACACCGGGCGTCGTGGTGGCGCATTCCTGGGGCCGATACATAGGGCGTGCAACGCTGGTTCTGAACTTGAAAGGCAAGGTGGCGATGCGGCTGGCGCGGCACGGCAGATCAGATAACCAAACCGGGCTATTTTCCTCTGTGGGATTACATCCGCTTATCACTTTTTGCCCTTGCGCTTGGTTCCCGATGCAGGCTGCTTATTTCCTGAATTCAGTGAAGTCAGCTGGCTCATGCTGGGAATTTTGCCTTGGATATACAGTTTATAATGCTCGGCGTTTTTTGGAATATCAGTTAGCAAATGATGGGAGGGTCCGGATTGGTCGGTTTTCGTCCTGTCCTTGATAGAATCAAGAAATTTAATAATATTAATATATTCTTTACCTTTTTTATTAAGCATGTCTTTGTTAACGGATTGTGCATATTCGCTTTTTGGGTTGGGGAAGTCAAGTTCGCCCAGCTCGGATTCGTATTCCTCGTATGGTCTCTCAGCGCCCGGCACAAGGGTTATAATATATTCATATTCCCCTAATTTGCTATTATTAAAATTTTTTATATTTTGGTTACTTAACGCCATGCGCAATTCATCTGGGCGAATTTTGTCAAATGTGTGTTTTTTGTAGTTGATGCCTGTGTACAGTCCACCCAAGTGAGTTTTTGTAAACCTAAGGTTGTTGTAACTTTCTATATCTTTCATTTCACCGTTGAAGAGGATAAATTCCCAACACCATGGCTCGGTTTGCCTTTTTAAAAATCGATTAATAGTTTTTGCAACGCTGCTTGTGAGATTTTTTGAGTATTCGTCTTTGTTTTTCTCGTCTGATGGCTTTCCCTTCATCTCAATTTCTATGCGAAACGGATTATTTGTTCCGTTAAAATAACTTGGGGCTTTTTGTTCGGATAGTTTGAGAAGATGTTCGAGTGAAATAAAATTGCTTTCTTCTCCGTTTCGACGTATTTTATACAATTCTTCCGCATTTAAATGATCAATCGATTTTTCTTCGTCGATGTGTGGATATGATGCGCTATCTGAAAGTTGTTCTTTTATTTTTCCTTCGTGGCTCAGAATTGGTATGTTATCTTTTGATAAAAAGACATCACATTCAATGCCGTCGAGTCCGGGTTGCAATTTCGTGCCAGCAGCGTTAAATGCTGCCCGAAATGCACTTTCTGAATTTTCCGCGGGTCTATCGGTACGCCGCTTATCAGTAAGCTTAATCAGGCCGCCACGCGTTCGGTTGGTGGGGCCATGTCCCCGATGTGCAATAATACTAACGCCGTCACTACGCTGCGCCATTTTTAGACGTAGCGCTCTTTGTACTTCATCGACGATTGAGACATACGTTCCTTTATCTTGGCCTTCTTCTGCTCCTTTGAGTGATGAAACCAGCGGGCTAAGTCCATAATAGGCATTTGCTTCGCGAGCCGTAGTATTTTTATTCTTTTGTGCCTGAGTGATGGCTTTTTCTACTATCTCAATCACGCTTGAAGATAAGCCTTCGGGAACCGTTTCTTCTTTCCAGTCAGGGTCAAACTTATTATTTAATCCAAATACAACTGTTGCCACGATGTCATCGATATTTTCGATGTTTGCTCTATCTAAAAGTTGTAAGGATCGGTTGATTTTTCTAAATGGTCTTGTCTTAAATTCTTTCATAATATACCCTTATGAATCTTGTTGGGTGTTCGTGCTTGTTGGCGTCGTTAGGACTAGAAAACGAGGCGGGGCAACCTCGGACAGAGTGACCGGCTTGCAGGCTCCCCATATGTAAGGCTACTTGAGCGTTGTTGGATACGGCATTCAGATCGAAGTCCATCGGCAAACTCGGTAGTGAGTGAGACAAGCGCAACGCGGAGCGATACTGTGTGTGCAACAAGCTAGCCCAAAGCACGTGAAAAACCACGGGAGAGAATAGAAATGGCTAAGTTTTTGGCGGATAATGCATTGGTGATAAGCGTGCCATGTCAGCAAATTACGACAAATGGTCACCAGCGAGCCGAGTGGGTTGCTTGAGGTCATCGGCAAAGGCAACAAGCAGTGCGACCAATGCATTGATGCACTGCATGCGCATTGGCGCGATCGTGGTTGGCACGTGCAAGGTGTTGAGCGACGTGGCGCGACCAAGATCGTGGGTGTCAGAGCAAGTCTGGGTGAGAGGTGACGCGGGTCTTGCCGGTGCAGGAAGAATTCAACATTAGGCTATCGTCGCCCACTACCTTCGAAATTGACGGAGACACAAACTATCTATCTAACTGTTCGAAATTATTGGGCCATGACATGGCGCCTGGGGTCGGTACAGCGGTGTGCAGCGACAGCGGCTGATCGACACGCTTTACCAAAAAATCCAGCAGCAGAGTGCGTTACATGTGTGCGGGACGCTGGTGCAGATGCGCTGCTCCGGCAAGGGCAAGACCCGCAGGGTGTACCTGCGAAGTTATACGTCGACATAGTTCATCGGAATGTGCTCAATTATTTAGAACTGCGTTGTAAAGCAGACCTGGATTCATCGAAAATCCGCGGACGGACGAACCACTCGGATTGTAAGTTGCTGAGATGCTCGAGCGGCCATCACGTTTGCGCTATGCACCGGTCAAGCCGGTGATGCATCGGCGGTGCGAGTTGTTCGAGAGCCTGGAGGCGGTTGATCGTGCGCTGCACCTGGACGACGTAAGCGGGCATGCCAATAGCGTGATGACATGATGAGACAAATGCCGCAGTCCAAAAAACTTGAACTTTTGTTGAACTTGTGAGAAATTTCCTTCCATCCGAACGATGGGGCATGCAGCGAAATGAGGCATGACGGTTCGCTGAGGCAAGTGCAGTACCGCGGTCTTCGATCCATGCAAGTGATGTTTGGGGCGCAATAATGAAAGAGAATACTGGCTTGACTCAACGACACTCTCCTCAGGTACGCAGTCCACACGCAGCCTCTTTTCCCGACTATCAGTTTTACGAGCATGGCGGTAACGCCGCGTGATGACTGATCAAGCATATTCACTTTTCTGCTCATTGTTTAACGGCTCGTGCTGACGCGTGTCGGCGTGATGCGGTGCTTTAATCAGCTGGTGCATGAATCGCTTTGCGTGCGAAGCGAAAGTGTTCCTTTTTTGGTAGAAAGGTATGGGCGTTTTCGACGACGCATTCGATAAGCTTATCGGCAATGAAGGCGGTTATTCCAATAACCCTCAGGATCCGGGGGGCGAGACGATGTGGGGCGTGACCCAGCGCGTCGCGCGCGCATGGGGCTACACCGGCCCGATGCGAGAGTTACCGCGTGAGACAGCGAAACAGATCGCCAAGGCCTTGTACTGGGATCCATTGCACTGTGACCGCTATGACGCACGGGTCGCATTTCAAATTTTTGATGCCAACTACAACGGTGGTCACGTTGTTATCTGGATGCAGCAGGCCAGTGACGCATTCGCCGACGGCAAACTCGGGCCCAAGACGATCGCTGCGGTGCAGGCAGTCGATCCTGAGCTTTTCATTATGCGTTTTATTGCCGCGCGCTTGACTTACTTGACCGCACTGCAAACTTGGCCAAGCTTTGGCCGCGGCTGGGCGCGGCGCATCGCGACTAACTTAAGAGTGGCTGGAGGTTGACCATGTTACCGATTGTTCTTGCACTCGCACAATTCGCGCCGCAGATTGCGCATTGGATTGGCGGCAGTCAAGCCGAGCAAGTGGCCCAAAAAGTAGTCAATATCGCCCAAACTGTCACGGGCACGAACACCCCAGAACAGGCACTGGCTGCGATCCAGGCAAACCCAGACCTTGCTTACCGGTTTCAGGAGTCGATCGTTGAGAGCCAGGTTGATCTGCAGCGCATTGCAGCGGATGTGGAAAAGACGCGCATTACGGCCAACGTGGAAACCGCGAAGACGAATGCGGCTGATCGCGCCAATGCCCGGCAAATGGCTTTGACTGAACACGATCACACTCCGCGTAACCTAGCCTATCTGTACACAGTTGGCCTATTTTTAGTGATTGGCGCGCATTTCTGGTTGCTGTTCGCTCGCATACCTGTCAATCCGGTCGCTTTTGGCGTGCTCGGCAATATTGAGGGGGTGCTGATCGCGATGGTGCTGGGTGCAAAAGAATTCTTTTTTGGCTCATCATCGACGGCAACCAAGCAGGCGGCGGTAATTACCAGCTTCGCGACCGATCCGGACACGCATGTGACAACCCAAACGATGAATGGTGCACCAATGTCTGCTCAGGCAACGTTGCCCACTATAGCGAACGACAAATCATAAATATTAATTAAATGCTGCAAGCGAGTGCGGCAGTTTAGGCGTTACCGAGAGCGGTGCCAGTGCGAAGTGAAAAGGTGCATCTCATACGAATTGGCGTGTAAGCAACCGTTTGCTCCGAGCAGAGATAAGTCTGCCTGGGCAGATCGCAGAGTGCTAGCCGTCCATTTCTGCGCGCTTACAAAAATTCTACCCGCCGTACGGTAATTAATCGGTGCCGTTGGCTGCGAAATGTTGCATGAATGCGACGCGGTCACCGCGTTGCCCGTAATCACAACAATATCGTCCCGAGCCACGCCGGCTGCCGTGTGCACCAGCAGCCTGATCAACGCGAGCCGCTGGCCAGGGCAACAAATCGACAAGGATTTAACATGCCGCGTCGCCTGGCACCGCGATGAGAATTGATAAGCGGCGGCACGCAGAAAAGCGCATCATAGGATGATGGCATCATGAGCGCGAGTCGTGTTCATGTGCTGCAGTCGTCCCACGCGCGCGCAGTTGGACGGTTCAGCGGGCTGATTGCGCCGAGCTTGCAGGCTGGCGGGCTACGCTGGCCGGTCACGGCCACCATCGCGCCGCGGCCTGGTACGAACCATGCGCCAGCGCTGCCGATAAGCAACCCACAGAAGGGGTTGCGTCAGATCGATTCATACAGCGGCAACGTCAGAAAGTCGGTGAACGTGCCCGACGTCGACATCTGCTCGAAGATCTGTGCGGCCCGATCATACGGCGCAGTGTCGCCGCCGACGACAACCTTGACCTTCGCGAGTTCCTCGACGCTCAGCGCGTGCACGAGTTCCGCGGTCACCTTGCGGCCGTCATCGAGCTTGCCCTTCGGCGAGCGGATCCACTGCCACACCTGAGAACGCGAGATCTCGGCGGTCGCCGCGTCTTCCATCAGATTGTGGATCGGCACGCAGCCGTTGCCAGCCAGCCACGAGCCAAGGTAATGGATGCCCACGTTGATGTTGTTGCGCAAGCCGGCTTCGGTGATCGGCGCTTGCGGACGGAAGTCGAGCAGATCCTTGGCGGTGACTTGCACGTCGTCGCGTTGCTTACTGATCTGATTGGCCTTGTCGCCGAGCACCTTGACGAACTCTTCCATTGCGATCGGCACCAGGCCGGGGTGGGCGACCCAGCCAGCATCGTAGCCATCGCCCGCATCACGCGCCTTGTCCGAGCGCACGCCGGCCAGCGCCTTGTCGTTGGCGGCAGGATCGTTCTTGATCGGGATCAGCGCGCTCATGCCGCCGATCGCCGGTGCGTTGCGCCGGTGACAGGTCTTGACCAGCAGCAACGCATACGCCCGCATGAACGGCGCAGTCATCGTCACCTGGGCACGATCGGCGAGGCAGAAGTCGTTGTCGTTCTTAAATTTTTTGATTGCCGAAAAGATATAGTCCCAGCGTCCGGCATTCAGTCCGGCACTGTGTTCGCGCAACTCGTACAGGATCTCGTCCATCTCAAACGCGGCGAGGATAGTCTCGACCAGCACGGTCGCGCGAATCGTGCCGCGTGGGATGCCGAGTGCCTGTTGCGCGGCGACGAACACATCATTCCACAGCCGCGCTTCCAGGTGGCTTTCCATTTTCGGCAGGTAGAAATACGGACCCGTGCCGCGCGACAGTTGCTCCTTGGCGTTGTGGAAGAGGAACAACGCGAAGTCGAACAGAGCGCCGGACACGCGTTGGCCATCGATTGTCACATGCTTCTCGTCGAGGTGCCAGCCACGGGGGCGCACCAGCAGCGTCGCGATCTTGTCGTTGAGCCGGTATGACTTACCGTTCTGCTCTAATGAGATTGTGCGTCGCACCGCGTCCTTCAGATTGATCTGGCCTTGGATCTGGTTGTCCCAGTTCGGCGCGTTTGAGTCCTCGAAGTCGGTCATGTACGAATCCGCGCCGGAGTTTAGCGCGTTGATGATCATTTTGCGCTCGACCGGCCCAGTGATCTCGACACGACGGCATTGCAGGTCGGCAGGCAGCGGTGCGACAGTCCAGCTGCCATCTCGAATGGCTTGAGTCTGAGGCAGAAAGTCGGGCCTTTCGCCGGCATCCAACCGCTTGGCACGCGCCACGCGCGCAGCCAGCAGGGCTTGGCGGCGCGCTTCGAATTGGCGGTGAAGCTGGGCAACCAGCTCGAGTGCGTCATGCGTGAGGATTGCTTCGAAGCCGGGCTTGAGCGGGGCGTGAATCTGCACGCCTTCGGGTAGCGAGAGAGTCGGGTGTGCCATGATTTCTCCTTGGTCGGTCAAGTTTATGACACGAACAGCAGCGACGCGCACGGTACACCGAACGCGGTTTCGCCCAGCGCATCCGCGGCCGGCGCGTCGAATAGCGCCGCCTTTGGCCTGGCTGCATCGGCGACACGTCGTGCGCAGACGCCCTTTTTTGTCGGGGGCGGTCAGCCGACGCGGTTCACGCGACCTTCTTGCTGTCGAAGAACTGTTCATCTTCGGTGGAGCCATGCAGTGCGGTCGTCGACGCTTCGCGCTCGACCGTCTGCGTGACCGCGTCGAAGTAGCCGGTGCCGACTTCACGTTGGTGCTTGACCGCAGTGAAACCCTTTTCGGCTGCGGCGAACTCGGCCTGCTGCAATTCAACGAAGGCGCTCATCTGGTTGCGCGCGTAGCCGTACGCGAGGTTGAACATCGAGTAGTTCAAGCTGTGGAAGCCGGCCAGCGTGATGAACTGAAACTTGTAGCCCATCGCACCGAGTTCCTTCTGGAACTTTGCGATCGTTGCATCGTCCAGGTTCTTTTTCCAGTTGAACGACGGCGAACAGTTGTACGACAGCAGCTTGCCCGGGAATGCCTTGTGAATTGCTTCGGCAAATTTCTTCGCGTATTCCAGGTCCGGCTTGCCGGTCTCACACCAAATTAGGTCGGCATACGGCGCGTACGCCAGGCCGCGCGAGATCGCTTGCTCCAGACCCGGACGGGCCCGGAAGAAGCCTTCGACCGTGCGCTCGCCAGTAAGGAACGGCTTGTCGCTGTCGTCGATATCGGAGGTGATCAGGTCGGCGGCTTCCGCGTCGGTGCGGGCCACCAATACCGTTGGCGTACCGCTGACATCGGCCGCGAGCCGCGCCGAAATGAGCTTGGCCACCGCTTCGCGGGTCGGCACCAGCACCTTGCCGCCCATGTGGCCGCACTTCTTGACGGCGGCGAGCTGATCCTCGAAGTGCACACCGGCCGCACCCGCTTCGATCATCGCTTTCATCAACTCGTATGCGTTCAGCACACCGCCAAAGCCGGCTTCGGCGTCCGCGACAATCGGCGCGAAGAAGTCGATGTAGCCTTCGTCACCCGGATTCTTGCCTTCGGACCATTGGATCTGATCAGCGCGGGTCAGCGTGTTGTTGATGCGCTTGACCACCAGCGGCACCGAGTTGGCTGGGTACAGCGATTGGTCCGGATACATTTCGCCAGCGACGTTGGCATCGCCCGCGACTTGCCAACCGGACAAATAGATTGCCTTTAACCCGGCCTTGACCTGCTGCATCGCCTGGTTGCCGGTCAATGCGCCAAGCGCGTTGACGAACGGCTCTTCGTTGATCAGCGTCCACAGCTTCTCGGCGCCGCGCTTGGCAAGCGTGTGCTCGACCGATACCGAGCCACGCAAGCTAATTACGTCTTCTGCGGTGTAGCCGCGCTTGATGCCCTTCCAGCGTGGATCAGTTTCCCACTGGGCCTGCAGTTTTTGAGCTTCCTGTTGGCGAGACATAGCGTTCTCCTTGCTCGAATAACGTATTGGGTAGCCTGGATGACTTCGGTTTCGCACCGCCGAGGTTAGCGTTGCGTTGGGAAGTCTTATATAAGAGATTAGGCAAACCAAGCCAAGCGAAACAGGGGCGAAAAGCGTTTTGTTGAATATATTTAAACCATAAAAATCAAAGCGTTGAAAATTATATTTTATTATATGAAATTATGTTTTCTATCCTGCAATAGAAATTTTGTGCCACGCACCACCTATTTTTATGACACAAAAGATAATTTCATATAATGAAATTTTTGATCCGAACGCCAGCCGTACGGTGCAATAAGTACGGCGCAAAAAAAATGGCGCCGCAGGGCGCCATCTCTCGGAATGTCGGGCCGTCGCCGGCCCGCTCGCGTCAGAACGGTCAGTCGTCGTAGCGTGACGTACGGCGATCGTCATCCCGACGACGCGTCGGCCCGCGCGAATCCGCAAAACCGCCCCGGCCACGGTCATTACCGGCGCGGGCGTCACTGAACCCGCCGCGATAGCCGGCCTCGCGGCCGCCGCCTTCGCGACTACCACCACCGGCACCGTGCCGAGCGTTGCCGTAACCGTTGCTCGTTCCTCGCCCTTGATAGCCGCTGGCACCCCGCCCGTGGCCGCGCGGCGGCGCGCCGCGACGGGCCGGTGCACGCGTGGACGGTGCCCGCTTGGGCTCGAATCCGGCGATCACATTGACAGGCAGCGGCGTGCGCACGAATCGCTCGATCCGCTTCAGGGTGCCGACTTCAGCATGGTGCACAAGGCTGACAGCGATGCCGCTGCGCCCCGCACGTCCGGTCCGGCCGATCCGGTGCACGTAGTCTTCTGCGAATTTGGGCAAATCGTAATTGAACACGTGCGTGATGCCGGGTATGTCGATGCCACGCGCAGCGACATCTGTCGCGACCAATACGCGCACGCGTCGTTCACGCAATGCGCGGATTGTCCGGTTGCGCGCGCCTTGCGGCAAGTCGCCATGCAATGCGGCGGAGGCGAAGCCGTCTTCGGCCAGCCTGGCGGCGATCACGTCCGCATCATTCTTTGTCGCGGTGAACACAATCGCTTGATCGAGCGCGCCGTCAGCCAACAGATGCGTCAGCAGCCGATCCTTATGGGCGCGGTCGTCGACGTAGTGGATGGACTGCGCAATGTTCGCGCGCGACTCCGGCTCACGACGGATTTCGATCCGTTCGGCGTCGCTAAGAAAGCGCTGCGCCAGCGAACCTACCTTGCCGTCGAGCGTCGCCGAGAACAGCAGCGTCTGCCGTGTGGCCGGGGTGCGGTCGATGATAGCCTCGATGTCTTCGATGAACCCCATGTCGAGCATCCGGTCGGCTTCGTCGAGCACCAGCATCTGTAACTGGGACAGGTCGATGCGGCCGCGCTCGAGGTGATCGATCAGCCGGCCGGGGGTGGCAACCAGGATTTCGGGGTTCTTCGCCAGCAGCATCAATTGCTGGCCATAGGCGACCCCGCCCAGAATGCTGACCGTGCGCAGTCGCCGCAGGTGCTTGCCATAGGTGGTCGCCGCAGTGGTCACCTGCATCGCGAGTTCGCGTGTCGGTGTAAGCACCAGCAGCGCCGGTTTGGCGACAGGTTGCTCGCGGCGATGACGGCGCTCGCCCCGATCACCGCGCTGTGCCTGATGCGCGGGCTGGTTCGCGCGCTGGCCAAGCGTGCCGGCTTTTTGCATCTGTGCGAAGCGCTCGATTGCGGGCAGCATGAATGCCGCGGTCTTGCCCGAGCCGGTCGGGCTCGAGACCAGCAGATCGCGGCCGGCGAGTGCAGCCGGTATCGCGCGCTGCTGGACCGGCGTTGGCGCGTGATAGCCGGCGGCGGTCAGCGCGGAGACAATCTCCGGCGACAGGCCGAGCGCTATAAAGCCGTCGCCGCGGGGGGTATCGTTGTTCGCCGTGTCGGCGGTCTGTGCAGCGTCGATGGCCGCGCTTGCTGCGGAGTTGGGTTGCGCGGCCATCGACGTGGCCATTGCATCAGGTGCCGGTGTGGCGGCGGCTGCGTGCACTGCCGTGGCGGGGGGGGCTTCAGCGGCCGGCGTGGGCACCGCCGGCGCGTCGCCGTGCGACGAGGGGGCATCGTTGCCGAAAAGTTCACGCGCCAGCGTGCCGAGTGACGAGGGGGAATTCGAGGTCATGACGATCCTATGAGTTTCGCGCCTGCGGCGCGAACCGGTTCGGAAAAATGCGAGAGGCGCCAATCGGCAGCCACGATCGTCGGATGCGATGAACGATATCCGTTCACCAGATCGAAAAACGGGCATGGCTCGTGAAATGCGAGCCGATGTTAGAACCTGTAACGGTGCGAACCGCCCAACGCGGAAACGCGAACCTTGCTTGGTCTACAACCGCACCCAAAAGCGGGCAAAGGTGGGAGGGGACAGTTTCTAAACGGGGATTGGAGCAAAACGCTGCAAAAACGCGCGACCCAGCCAAACAATATGTTAGTAGTTCGCCGGCGCGCGAAGCCTCGATTCTACCTGAATTTGCTGCGCTGCGCCACCTGCTGCGAGCAAGATCGCGCTGTGCCCGCCGGCGCGGGCGCGCAGCATCACGACGCGGTGCCGTTCTTCAACGATTCGACCAACTCGGCGTATTGGTGCTTGGCGGTGTCCTGCGACGTGCCTTTCAGCGCGGCCCAGGCATCGTACTTGTACTTGCCGACGATATCGGCTAAGCCGGGCTTGTCGCCGTACACATCACCTTCCGTGGCTTGCTTGAACAGCGCGTATAAGCGCAGCAACGTTAGGTTGCTGGGGCGCTCCGGCAATTGCCTAACTTCGTCTTGCGCCTGTGCGAACCGCGCATCGATCTCACTCATCGTGACCCTCCTCGGCCCTGTCCATCAATGCTGAACTGCCGAGTGTAGTCGGAACGTGCCGCCATGTGCTGGAGCAAGTCCTCCAAATAATAGAGTTGACGCGGGCCGGCATTACAATAGCGGTCATGACGCCTCATGCCTTGCTTGCCCTCGATACGTCGACCGAATTCTGCTCGGTCGCGGTGTTCCATCTGCCGCATGCCGCCGGTTCGCCGTGCGTGATCAGCCGCCATGAGCACACTGGCCCGGTTTCCAGCGCACGCGTGCTGCCCGCGGTACGCGAAGTGCTGGAGGAAGCAACACTCACGCTGACTGATTGCGCCGCGGTGGCGTTCGGCGCGGGGCCCGGCTCGTTCACCGGCCTGCGCACGGCGGCTGGCGTGGCGCAGGGTCTGGCATTCGGGCTTGGCGTGCCGGTGGTGCCGGTTGGCACGTTGCTCGCCTGTGCGGAACGCGCGCGCGCATCGGATCCAGATGCACAACGCGTGCTTGTGGCGCTCGACGCCCGGATGGGCGAGGTTTATTGGGCGGACTTTGCGTGGGACGACACGCTCGCCGACTGGCGGGTATGCCATCCTGCCGCGCTCGCCGCGCCCGCCCGTGTGCCGGCTCCGGACGAGCCGTTTACGCTAGCCGGCAATGCATCGTCCGTGTTCGGCGACGCGTTGTGTGCCGCGACGCGGGCGCGTGTGATCGACCCTTGCGCGATGCCGCACGCCCACGCGCTGGCGCTGGCTGGCTGGCGTGCGTTTATGGCGGGCCACGCGTTGCCGGCGCACCTGGCCATGCCCGAGTACGTGCGCGACAAAGTCGCGCAGACCACTGACGAGCGCGCGGCGGCCCGTGCGCTCAAAGATTCGGCGAAGGAGGCTCGATGAGCGGCGTGTTGATGACCCAGCGCTATCTGACGCCGATGACCGAGAGCGATCTCGATGAGGTCGCGGCGGTCGAGCGCGACGCGTACGAGTTTCCCTGGACGCGAGGCAACTTCGAGGACTCACTGCGCAATGGCTATTTCGGTGTCTGCCTGAGGCACGTCACTGGCGTGTTAGTCGGCTATTGCGTGCTGATGCCGGTCGTGGACGAGATGCACTTATTGAACCTGTGCGTGGCGCCCGGCGCGCAAGGCCACGGCGCTGGCTTGACGTTGCTGCGCGAAGCGGTGCGCATCACGCGTGCGCGCCAGCTCGGCAGCGTGCTGCTCGAGGTGCGTCCGTCCAATCAGCGTGCCATGCGGCTGTACGAGCGTTTTGGCTTCATCGTAATCGGCCGGCGCAAGAGTTACTATCCCGCGCGGCACCACACGCGCGAGGACGCAATCGTGATGCGTTATGGCTTGCACGCCGACGCACAGGGGTGGCGTGCCCGGCAGCAGGCTGCCTCATCACAGAGTGCGCCACCACACGGACAGGCGATGCCCGGCGCGCGGCGCGCGGGCACCCCGCTGGAAGCGGAACGGGAGCAGGCCGATGGCGCAGCTTGACACGATTCTGGAAGAACTCGGCATTGCGCCGTTGTGGGTCCGCCGCGGCGCGGGGCATGTTCATCGTCCTGGTGACGCTCAGGGCGATGCGCTGTTCCCGGCTCGGGACGTCATGAGCGAGGCCGGCATCGCGCTGCCGTCGCAGCCGCTCCAAGCGACGGATGTGACTGTGCAGGCTTGCGACACGCAAGAGAGTGCAGCGCATGCGCCCCCTCAAGCAAGCCACACGTCGGTTGAGGCCGCGCGGTCGCGAGTTGAAGCGACTAGGGCAGAGGACAGTGCAACTGGACCAACGGGTGAAGTCGGCAAGGCATTTGAAGGAGTCAAGACGGCTGCTGCATCAGCGCCCGGGGCCGCGGCAGACGCGCAACCGGTGCCGATGTTGGATTGGGCAGCGTTGAAGGCGCGCGTCGCGGGCTGTACGCTGTGCCGGCTGTGTGAACGACGCACGAACACGGTGTTCGGCGTCGGCGACGAGACGGCCGACTGGATGCTGGTCGGCGAAGCACCAGGCGAGAACGAGGACAAGCAAGGCGAGCCGTTCGTCGGCCAGGCTGGCAAGCTGTTGGACAACATGTTGCGTGCATTGCAGCTGCGGCGCGGCGACAACGTCTATATCGCGAATGTGCTGAAATGCCGGCCGCCGGGCAATCGCAATCCGGAGCCGGACGAAGTGGTGCGCTGCGAGCCCTACCTGAAACGGCAAGTGGCGCTGGTCAAGCCGAGCGTGATTGTCGCGCTCGGACGGTTCGCCGCGCAGAGCTTGCTGAAGACCGACGCGAGCATTGCTTCGTTGCGGGGGCGTGTGCACGAGTATGAAGGCGTGCCGGTGATCGTCACATATCATCCGGCGTACCTGTTGCGCAGCCTGCACGACAAGCACAAGGCCTGGAGCGACCTATGTCTGGCTCGTGCGATTCATCGCAAGCGCACCGTCGCGCATTGAGCCGCCATGATCGCGACGCCGGCGCGGCTGCCGCGCGCGAGCGCGTGGATCACCGGATGCCTGCGCATGCCAGCAGGCTCTGCGTTGATCTGCTCCATGCGTATCGCGACGTTGCGGTGCGTGATCTGGCGTGGCTGCTATTGTCGCCCTCGTTGCTTGACGCGCGATATTTCGGCCCGCGATTGGCACACGTGCTGGCGCAGCCGCGGCAGCGGCAGCAAGCGCTCGCATGGCTGGCGCGGCTCGACGCCGATCCGCACGCGTTGCATGCGGCTCTGGATGCCCGGCCGCAGTCGCGTCTCGGCTTATATGCGGAGCAGTTGCTCAGCTTCTTTTTACAATATGGCCCCGCAACGCGGTTGATTGCTGCGAACCGGCCCGTGCGGGTCGATGGCCACACACTGGGGGAGTGCGACTTTCTGTTCGTGGATGACGACGCAAGGGCGTGGCATTGGGAGCTGACGGTCAAGTGCTATCTCGACGTGGGTGGTCCGCCCGGTTCGCTGGCGCGCTATGTGGGGCCGAATTTGGCCGACCGCTTCGACCGTAAGCTGACTCGGTTGCTGACCCACCAGCTGACGCTGAGCCAGCATCCGCAAATCGCGGCGTTGGCCGCCAATGGTCGTTGGCAGGCGGCCATGATCGTGTGCGGCTGGCTGTTCCGTCGCTGGGATCTGAGCGGCGTCGGCGATTCGGACAACGTCAGCGGGAACTGCGCGCCGCGCGGCGATGCCGCGCCGGGACCCGTCGCGCCGGATCACTTACAGGGCTGGTGGACATGTGCCGCGCAGTGGCCCGTATTCGACGCGCCTGCCTGGACGATCGTGCCACGTTTGCGCTGGATGGCGCCGCTGCGGCTGTCCGCTGACGACCCGCGCGTGTATCGCGATTCGACCGCTGTGCTGGTGCGCTGCATCGACTATTGGCGCGACCGGCCGAATCAGCCATTGATGGTGGCGGCGCTAGCCGACGTGCGCGTCAGCCAGGACGTCGGCAACCCGGCCGGCGAGTGGTGTGAGTTGGCGCGCGGATTCATCGTGCCGGATGACTGGCCCAAACGTGCGGCCGCGTATACGACGGTTCCGTGACCTCGCGGCTACCACCATGCGTGACAGTGGTGCAGTGGCCCGGCGGTGCCTTGCCCGACCGAAAGCCGCGTACTGTGGATCAATGCCTGGGTCAGATAGGTCTTTGCATCGCTGACGGCGTTGGCCAAGTCCAGTCGTTGCGGGCGCAGCGCGGCAATCGCGGCGGACAATGTACAGCCGGTGCCGTGCGTGCCGGTCACGTTCACGCGAGCGCCGGCCAGCCGGGTATGGCGGCTTGCCTCGATCAGCCAGTCTGGACTGAAATCGCCCGGCAAGTGCCCCCCCTTAATCAGCACCGCGTGGGCGCCTAGCGCGTGTAGCGCATCACCTTGGCGTGCCATCTGCGCTTCGTCGGCGGCGACGGGTTGGTCAAGCAGCGCTGCCGCTTCATGCAAGTTCGGCGTGATGATGCTGGCCAATGGCAGCAATCGCTCGCGCAGCGCATCAAGTGCATCGGGCTCGAGCAACGAGTGGCCGCTGGACGACAAGATCACGGTATCGAGTACCACGTGCGCGGGCTGGTACCGCTCTAGTACGGCAGCCACTGCGCGAACGATCGCCGCGTTCGCCAGCATGCCGATCTTGACTGCGTCGATGCGCAGATCGCTGAATACCGCGTCCAGTTGCGCAGAGACGACGTCGGCAGACACCGGATGCACCGCGGTGACGCCCCGCGTGTTTTGCACGGTCAACGCGGTAATCGCCGCGGTGCCGTATGCGCCTAGCGCGGAAAAGGTCTTGAGATCAGCCTGGATGCCGGCGCCGCCGCTTGGATCGGACCCGGCAATTGTCAGCACATTCGGAATCATATGCTCCATGGCAAAAAGCACGCGAAAAGCCACTCAAATAGTCATCCATGCCGCGCTGCGGCCATCGCCGCACGCGTCAATGCCCCTGCTCACCGATCAACGCGACTGAATCGAACGCGCGCTGGTTTGCTGCGTGCCGGCGCATTACGCACCACATGGTCAGGCACACAAGGGTGCCGAACAGCACGATCACCAGCTGGATCGGCACGTTGAACCAGATGAGCACAGCGTACAGGCACAGCATCACGAGCACCGACAGATTCTCGTTGAAGTTCTGTACCGCGATTGAATGGCCGGCGGACAGTAGCACATGCCCGCGGTGCTGCAGCAGCGCATTCATCGGAACGACGAAAAAGCCTGACATGCCGCCGACCACCATGAGGAAAGCATACGCGCATATCAGGTAGGCGGGCACCCGGATGTGGCCAATGTGCCATGCCCAGTCGGATGGAAATAATTCCCGGGTATAGAATGACATCGTCATGACCAGCAGACCCATCACGATACCGACGGGCAGTACCGTCAGCGAGCGCTTGAGCGGCACGCGCGTGGCCGCGAGCATTGCGCCGCCGGCCACGCCGACCGCGACCACGGCTTGCAGCACGGCACCTTCGGACAGCGTCATGCCGAGCGATACCTCGGCCCATTTAAGCACGATGAACTGCAACGTAGCGCCAGCGCCCCAGAACAAGGTGGTGACCGCCAGCGAGATCTGGCCGAGCTTGTCGCGCCACAGCGCGCCGAAGCACTCGGCAAAGTCACGGATCAGCCGGATTGGCCGGTGTTGCTGCTGTGGGTAGCGTGCGCCGGTGTCCGGTATCCACAGATTGAACACCGCAGCCAGTGCGTACACGGACATGATCACCACAATTGCCGATTCTGCCGCGGTGTGGGCGAACGACAAGTGCCGCAGCAACAGTTGTGCGATGTGCGGACTGATCAGCGCGCCACCCATCACGGTGCCCAGGATGATCGACGCGACGGTCGTTCCCTCGATCCAGCCGTTGGCCACTACCAGGCGCTCTGGCGGCAGTAACTCGGTCAAGATGCCGTACTTAGCCGGCGAGTACGCGGCCGCGCCGAATCCGACGACACCGTAGGCCAGCAGCGGATGTGCGCCAGTCAACATCGTTACGCAGCCTACCATCTTAATCGTATTGGTGACGAACATGACGCGGCCTTTCGGCTGCGAGTCTGCAAATGCGCCAACAAAGGCGGCAAGTACCACGTAAGACAGCACGAAAAACAGCTTCAGCAGCGGCGTCATCCAATTCGGCGCGTGAAGGTCTTTCAGGAGGGCTATCGCAGCGATCAGAAGCGCACTGTCGGCGAGCGAAGAAAAGAACTGCGCCGCCATGATGGTGTAAAAACCTTTCTTCATCTGATGCTGAGCTTGATTCCTCTGTCGGCAGCCGCTGTCGGGCTAACCCGTAGCATGAGCTGCTCGAAATGGGTTGTGTGCACGGCTTTATAACACGAAAATACGAACGTTCAGAGTTAGCGCTCGCCTCAACGACGCGGATCGCGCCGGCGATCGTGCACTTAAATCGTTGATTTGCAGCGACATTAAACTACCCAATCTATGCCTCGCCCGCTCCTTGCCACGATTCACACCGCAGCGCTTGCTAACAATCTCGCCGTTGCCCGCCGCCGTGCCCCGAAGTCCAAGCTCTGGGCCGTTGTCAAGGCCAATGCCTACGGGCATGGCTTGGCGCGCGCGTTCCCCGGCCTGCGTTCGACCGACGGCTTCGGATTGCTTGACCTCGAAGAAGCGGTCAAGTTGCGCGAATTGGGCTGGGCCGGGCCAATTTTGCTATTAGAGGGTTTTTTTCGTCCGACCGACATCGATGTGATTGACCGCTACAGCCTGACGACTACCGTGCATTGCGACGAACAATTGCGGATGCTGGAAATGGCGCGTCTGTCCAAGCCGGTCAACATCCAGTTGAAGATGAACAGCGGCATGAACCGGCTTGGCTATGTGGCCGGCAAGTATCGTGCCGCATGGGAACGCGCGCGCGCGTGCCCCAGCATCGGCCAGATCACGCTGATGACCCATTTTTCGGATGCCGAGGGCGAAAGCGGCATCCGCCATCAATTAGAAGTGTTTGAACATGGCGCCGAGGGCATTGTAGGTGCGCGCAGCCTGTCGAACTCGGCTGCGACGCTATGGCATCCGCATGCGCATTTCGACTGGGTGCGTCCCGGCATCATGCTGTATGGCGCGTCGCCGTCCGGCGTCTCGGCCGCGATCGAGGGCCTTGGCCTGCAGCCGGCGATGACGTTAAGCTCGGAATTGATCGCGGTGCAGACGGTCGAGCCGGGGGACAGCATCGGCTACGGCTCGACTTTCAAGGCGCGCGAGCGCATGCGTATTGGCATCGTGGCGTGCGGCTACGCGGACGGCTATCCTCGTTGCGCGCCCGAAGGCACGCCGGTCCAGGTGGGCGGGGTTCGCACGCGGGTTGTCGGTCGAGTGTCGATGGACATGTTGACCGTGGATCTATCCTCGTGTCCGAGCGCGGCTATCGGCAGCCCAGTAGAGTTGTGGGGGGGCGACGTGCCAATCGACGATGTCGCGGCAGCGTGCGGCACGGTCGGCTACGAATTGATGTGCGCGATCGCGCAACGCGTGTCGGTGCGCGCAGAATAACGCGGAGCAGGACGCGTGGCAAAAACAAAGACCGTTTTCGTCTGCAATGACTGCGGTGCGCAGTCGCCGAAGTGGCAGGGCCAGTGCCCATCGTGCCACAGCTGGAACACCCTGGTCGAGTCGGCTGAGTCGACCGCCGCGCCAAACCATCGTTACCAGGCACTTGCCAAGAGCCAGCCGGTGCGCAAGCTCGCCGAAATCGAAGCGTCGGACGTGCCGCGCTACTCGACTGGCATCGGTGAGTTCGATCGTGTGCTCGGTGGTGGTCTGGTCGCAGGTGGCGTCGTGCTGATCGGCGGTGATCCCGGTATCGGCAAGTCGACGTTGCTGCTGCAGGCGCTCGCCGAGATCGCGCGCGAGCGGCGTGCGCTGTATATCAGCGGCGAGGAATCCGGCGCGCAGATCGCGTTGCGCGCACAGCGGCTCGGCTTGCTTGACGCGCCCGCCAGCCGGGTCGGCGACTTGCAACTGCTGGCAGAGATCCAACTCGAGAAGCTGCAAGCCACGATTGATGCCGTCAAGCCGAATATTGCCGTCGTCGATTCGATCCAGACCATTTACTCGGATGCGCTGAGTTCAGCGCCTGGCTCCGTGGCGCAAGTGCGTGAGTGCGCGGCGCAACTGACGCGGATCGCCAAGCAATCCGGCGTGACAATTATCATGGTTGGCCACGTGACGAAGGAGGGCGCGCTTGCCGGCCCCCGGGTGCTCGAGCACATCGTCGATACGGTGCTGTATTTCGAAGGCGACACTCATTCATCGTTCCGGCTGGTGCGGGCGTTCAAGAACCGCTTCGGCGCGGTCAACGAACTCGGCGTGTTCGCGATGACCGAGCGCGGGCTGCGCGGCGTGGCCAATCCGTCGGCGTTGTTCTTGTCGCAGCACGAGCATACGGTTCCTGGCTCGTGCGTGTTGGTCACGCAAGAAGGGTCGCGGCCGTTGCTGGTGGAGGTGCAGGCGCTGGTCGATACGGCGCAGGTGCCGAACCCGCGTCGGCTGGCCGTAGGCCTGGAGCAAAACCGGCTTGCAATGCTGCTCGCGGTGCTGCACCGGCACGCAGGCATCGCATGCTTCGATCAGGACGTCTTCCTGAACGCGGTCGGCGGCGTGAAAATCGCCGAGCCGGCCGCGGACCTGGCCGTGCTGCTCGCGATTCATTCGTCGATGCGCAACAAGCCGTTGCCTAAGGGGCTGATCGTGTTCGGCGAAGTCGGGTTGGCCGGTGAAATCCGGCCATGCCCGCGTGGCCAGGAGCGCCTGAAGGAGGCCGCCAAGCTCGGCTTCTCGATTGCATTGATCCCGAAGGCCAATGCGCCGAAGCAGCCAATCGACGGATTGCAGGTGATCGCCGTCGAGCGCATCGAACAGGCGATTGACCGCATTCGGACGCTGCAGCAATAGGGGGGCACAATGGCTACTCTCGAACGCACCGCCTATCTGTGCTTCAGGCGCGGGATCGGATGCTGGCGTTCAACAAGGCGCTCATCGAACGCGCGATGGGTGCGGAAATGAATTTGCATTTGGGGGCTGCGTTCAAGCGCGTGCGCGTTGGCCGCAAAGTTGTCTTTTTACCGATTACTGAGTTTGCCAATGGACTTCGACTTGAATGCCGCTTTAAACCCTCACTCCAGCTACGTGTGCGCAGGGCAGGCTGGCCAACAGCCTGCCGCGTCAGCGCCGCCACGACCGTCTTCCAACGACGCGTTGACTCGTCCCTTGCCCACCCGACCGACAACGTATGACGACCTGCCGTCCGAACTGATTGCCCGGATCGGTGACTATGTACCCATTCAAGACGTGATGCCGTTCGCCACGGTCGATCGCCGCACGTATCATGCGATGCAGACCCGGCGCCTCGTCCACCGCTATTGGCAGCGGGCAAAACAGGCCGTCAGCTTGGCGTCAGCCAACCAGCTGCTAGATGAGATGGGGAGCGCGTTGAGCAATCCAGCGCAGTATGCCGAACCTATTGACGCGCTGAGTCAGCGTCTGCGAGCGTTGCCAAAAGCCGAGCGAGTCGAGGCATTCAAGCGCGTGTTTGCGGCCGCAGAGCGTATCCCGCAGGACGGCATGCGAATACAAAAAGCGCTATTACGCACTTTTTTTAATTTTCCTCCAAGCCGGCGTGTTGAGCTATTCGACTTCGCTTATGCGATGGTGGAACGGCGCGCGCCCGGGCAAGACAATATCTGGGCGGAACTGGCTGACAGTTTGCGGTTTTTTTCGTCTCGCTCACCTTTTGCCGAGCAGCGTTATCAAGCGCTCTTGGCTCGGCTTGCGTCGTTGAGGGTATCCGAACAAGCGAAGCTCATCCCGGTATTGTCCAATTTGCTCCTTTACTCCAATAAGACAGACCCACGCGTCCCTGAACGCTATGCACTCTTACGCAGACACGCGTTACAACTGCCGCCCTCTCATCAAGGCGCATCGGTCGGCATGTTAGCGAGTTGCGTACGGATTTTGCCGCAAGCGGAGCAGTTTGCCCAATACACGCAGATGCGTGA
>NZ_PRDW01000015.1 GCF_002927045.1 Mycetohabitans endofungorum
TGGATCATCTGCTCGACCCCCGGCCCGGATGCCCGGATCCACCGAGAACCGGTTCGCCAGCACGCAGCATGGCGTGCCCGCCCCCACAATGATGTAGCCATACTCGCCGGCGCCACTACGAGCCAGCGATTGCTGCCGCGCTGCGACTAGTCGAACAACAATGGGCACAATGACACGATGATACGCTAAGCTGCATGAGCAGCCGCGCGGCAGGCGCCGTTCGGCCATTTACCGCACTCATCGTCGTGGAGAGATCAATGGCACGTAACATCGAAATGAAGGCCCGGATTCCGAACATCGACGCGCTGCGCGAGCGCGCGGCGGCACTCGCCAACGGCGACGCCCCGCTGGTGTACCGCCAGCAGGATCACTTCTACGATGTGCCGCGCGGCAGGCTGAAATTACGGCAGTTTGAGGACGGCACGCCCGCTGAGTTGATCTTCTACCAACGCGATGACCGCGATGGCCCAAAGGTGTCGTTCTACCAGCGCTGTCCGGTCGCGAATCCGCACGCCACGCATGCGCTCCTGGCTGCGGCACTGGGCACGAGCGGCATCGTCACAAAAGAGCGCACCGTCTACCTGGCCGGCCGCACCCGGATTCATCTGGATCGCGTCGACGGCCTAGGTGATTTCGTCGAACTTGAAGTCGTGCTCGCGCAGGATGACGAGGAGGCAGGCGGCGAGGCCGAAGCACTCGATATCTTCGGCAAGCTGGGTGTATCCGACACAGACCTTGTGCCGCACGCCTATGTTGACCTGCTGCAGGAACAAGTGACGACATGATCCAGAAACTCAGCGCCGACGAGCGCTCGAAGCTCGGCTCGATATTGCCCGCATGGCAGCCGGTCAGCGGCCGTGACGCGATTCGGCGCCAGTTGCAGTTCGCCGACTTCAACGCGGCGTTCGGCTTCATGACTCGTGTGGCGATCAAGGCGCAGGAAATGAACCATCATCCGGAATGGTTCAATGTCTACAATCGGGTCGAAATCACGCTGGCCACGCACGAGGCAAGCGGCATCACCACGCGCGACGTCGAGCTGGCCGGCTTCATCGATTCGATCGCCGGCGCGTCATGCTGTTGAAAGCTCGCGCGGGCGCTGCCTTTCACAAATGTCAGCGCCCGTTCAACCGTATGTAAGCCTGCCACGCATCGCGCGCCACGGGGTCTAGCGCGTCCTCCGGAATGGCGTGCTGACGCGTTACAATCAAAAGCGCATAAGGTTTCGATAACGCGCTCGCCTCGTTGCCCAGGCGCAATTCATCGCCGGTGGACGGCGAGCGAGCACGCCAGTAGTTGATTGCAGCTTCCAGTTCGTGAATCGAGATATTGGACATTACGGGCCCTTGTGCAAAACGCGGGGCCTTGTCGCCCCGGCAGGCGGTCCAACCCATTGTACTTGAGCGACTTTCATGCGACTCCTCCTGATCGAAGATGACCGCCCCATCGCACGGGGTATCCAGAGCAGCCTAGAGCAGGCGGGCTTCACGGTGGACATGGTCCACGACGGCATTTTTGCGGAACAGGCCTTGACGCAGAACCGGCATGAACTCGTGATCCTCGACCTGGGTTTGCCGGGCATCGACGGCATGACGTTGCTGGCGCGATTCAGGCAGACGAATCGCCATACGCCGGTCATCGTGCTGACCGCCCGCGACGAATTGGACGACCGCGTGCAGGGCTTGAACAGCGGCGCCGACGACTACATGATCAAACCGTTCGAGCCGGCCGAACTCGAGGCCCGAATCCGTGCGGTCATGCGCCGCAGCGGATCGCATAGCGACATGCCGCGTCCGGAGGTGAGCCTCAGCGGACTGAGGCTATCCGGCGTCGATCGGCGCATCTTCAACGACGACAAGCCGCTCGAGTTGTCGCCGCGCGAGTTCGCGGTGCTTGAGATGCTGCTGTTGCGCCACGGGCGCGTGGTCAGCAAGGCGCAGTTGCAGGACCACCTGACGCACTTTGGCGGCGACCTCGGCGACACGGCGATCGAGGTCTATGTGCACCGCGTACGCAAGAAGCTCGAGCATTGCCGCGTTGAAATCGTGACCGTGCGCGGCTTCGGCTACCTGCTTCAGGAAATCCGCCAGAATTCGTGATTGCCGCCAAGAGTCTACGCCGCTCGCTGCTGCGCAAGCTGGCGGCGCCGTTGTCGATGCTGGCATTGATGAGCGGACTCATCGCGTACTGGCTCGCGTGGGAATACACCGAGCGAGTCGTTGACCGTTCGATGGTCGACTTGGCCAGCGCGATTGCACGGCAGGTCGAGCTGTCCGGGCCGGACGCGCCGCGGACCGTGCCGCCGCTCACGCATGCGATGTTTTCCGATCCGGTGCAGCAGTTGATCTACCGTGTGAGCCGCGGCAATCAGCTAATCGCTGGCGACCCGGCATTGCCGCTGCACGGCACGCGGGTGCGCCACATGCGCTACGCGTACGTGTTCGACGCCCGCTATGGCGACAGCCTGGTGCGGGTAGCCCAGGTACGGGTCGAACAGGTAAACGGCGATGCAATCATCATCGAGGTGGGCCAGCACGTCACACACGGCTACCAAATCGCTGCTGAATTCCTCGTCGCGATCATGATGCCGCTGCTGATTTTGCTGTTCGCCGGTTGGGCAATCGTATGGCGCGTAGTCAACCAGCAATTGAATCCGCTCACCAACCTGGCTGACTCGCTGAACCGCCAGACGCACCGATCGCTGGAGCCCGTGGACGAAACGCACGTGCCACTGGAAATCCGCCCATTGACCAGTGCGCTGAACGCGTTACTCGATCGGTTGAAAGCGGCGCTAGACGCACAGCGCAAGTTCATTGCAGATGCCGCGCACCAACTGCGCACGCCGTTGACCGCAATCAAGCTACATGCCGAACAGGCCAGCGTGGCCAAGGACAACACGACGTTGCGGCTTGCGCTACACGAGCTGCGCACCTCGGCAGACCGCGCAGTGCGCCTATCTAACCAGTTGTTGTCGTTAGCCCGTGCGGAACCGGAGGAGCAAAACGCGCGATTCGTCGACATCGACCTGACCGAGCTTGCGTTCGACACCGGCGCGGAATGGGTGCCCCGTGCGCTGGCCGCGCAGCTGGATCTGGGCTTTCACTACGATCCGCCACCGGATGGCAAACCGCTGATCGTGCGGGGCAATCCAGTGCTGCTACGCGAGGTCATCGGCAACTTGATTGATAACGCGCTCAAATATGTACCACCGGCGCGGCCCAGCGGCGGCGGCACCGTCACGGTCACGGTCGGCCATGTCGATGTCCCGCTCCACGATGCCGGATCAACCGACGATCGCGCGACTGTGGCCGTCGAACCAGCCACCCGCGCCCCCGGAGCCCGGCCGCCCGCCGACCTACGCCGCTGGGCGGAAGTGGTTGTCGAGGATAACGGCCCCGGGGTGCCGAAGGCGCTGCATGCCGACCTGTTCAAGCGCTTTTTCCGCGGCGATGCGCAGACCGGCAGCGAAGGACCGATGGGCGCGGGCCTAGGGCTGGCCATCGTGCGGGACATCATCGCGCTGCACGGTGGCTCGGTCCACTATGAAGACGCGCCAGGCGGCGGATCGCGATTCATCGTGCGCCTGCCACTGCCGTCGTTACGCCAGCCTGGACACGATGATCCGCCGCCGAGACCAGTCCACTGAACTCTGGCGCGGCCTACGAATGCAACCTGGCCCGCCGGCGCGGGCCCCAGCCGCGTTCAGCGCTTTTTCTTCACCGAGGCCGAATTGCCGTGCTGGCGACTGCTGTTGCGCGGCTTCACGTCGCCGCTGCTGGCACGCGGCTTTTTACCGCCGCCGCCGGGTACCGGCGACGATGTTGCGAGCATCGTGCCGCGGCACTTCTTCGCGCCGCACCGGCATTCATATTCCTTCTTCAGCTTCTTTGTCAGTCGTGCGTCGATGACCAGCCCATAGTCGTAGAACAACTCCTCATCCGGCTCGATCGTGCGGATCGCATGGATGAACACGCGCCCGTCGATCTCCTGCGCTTCGCAGTTCGGCGCACACGAATGATTGATCCAGCGCGCACTGTTGCCGTCAACCTTACCATCGATCACTGTGCCGTCATCTAGCGCGAAATAAAATGTATGGTTTGGCTGCTCGGGATCGTGCGGATGGCGACGCAGCGCTTCCTTCCAGGAAATGCGCTCTCCTTTGTATTCGATCAGCTGCTCGCCCGGCGCAATCCTGCTGGTCGCGAACACGCCTTTGCCATGCACTCCAGAGCGGCGTACGGCGATCCTGCGTGAACTCATCGAATCGTCCTTCCCCGAAGAATCAACTGTGAAACTCCGCATCGTACACGCACACCCTTGTGCTGTTCAACGCGGGCACGCATCGAATGCATCGCGGATCGCACCGACGAGCCGTACCGCACATGTCCCACAGTCCGAGGTCCGCTGGCGTGATACGGCCGGCCGGTTCCACCACACTCGCCTCGATGTCCAGCATGCCGGCCCTGGACAGCGCCAGTTGGCCCAGATGGATCATGTGCCAGTCCGCGACCCCGCCCTGCGACGCTGAGTACTGGCACATCGGCGACATGACGATCCGGTTCGCGAGCGTCATGTCGCGCAGCCGACAACGTTGCAGCGCTCGCCCTCAGGCAGCTTGCGAGAAGATCTTCCAGGTTCTCTTCTGTGTGGGTACGTCGGCTTCTTCAAAGACCGAACAATCGAGCCGCAGGTCTGTGTCGCCCATCGACAGATCGAGCAACTCGCACCGGTGCGGTGTCTTCTTCGGAGTTTTGCTCGGCACAAAATGAGTACATGAGACACACATCCGATGACGCGGAATATGGTCCTTCTCCTGCATCTGCCAGATCATCTTCAACAACGAGCGATAGAAGTGCGATTGCTCCTCCGTGCGCAGCACACTGAGCGCATGCCCGATAAAGTCGGGCCATTGCAACGCCTTTTTGGCAGCCGTCTTGCCGCGCGCGCTCAGGCGCACCGCGAGCGCCCGCCCATCGTCCAGCGCGCGGCGTTTCTCGACCAAGCCCTTGCTCTCCAGGGTACTAACCGCATCGCTGGTGGTGGCCGGCGTCAATGCCGTCTCACGCGCGATCTCGCCCAGACGCATCGGTCCCTTGCGCTGCATCAGCAACACCAGGATTTCTCCCTGGGTCGGCGTTAGGCCCACGCCTTCTGCCCAGCCCCAGGCCTGGCTGCGCATTGCCGTACTCAGCCGCAGCAACCCATGGGTAATTCGACCGGTTACCCTATCGCCGTAGACCCCTTCGCTCATAGTCGTGTTTTGCAATCCATCCAAGATAATTATAAAGATGGGAACCTGCAGCGATGCACTGCGGCTCCCGCCGCCCGGTTTACTGCTGGCGCCGTGCAGCCGTGCGCCAGGACGCCAACAATGAAAGTTCGTACCACGATGTTCTGGTGGCCACGTTACCGGATCGACGTGTCCATTCTATGCGAGCCTGGATGATAGGTCATGTCGCAATCGGACATAAACTGTGGATAAACCCGTGAAAAAACGGCGTCGATCACGGTGCATCGATTCTGAATAAGTGTCCGACGGTAGCGACAAGCTAACATCTGTTCATCGCGATCCACCGTAGCAACGCCGTAATCTCTATTGTTATCATTTTCATAACATATTGATGTACTAGTGTTTTCTGCGATTTTCCACGCTGTGGGCCCGCCTTTGTTAACGACTATTATCGTTGTATACGAAAGTTCTGATCACCCTGGTGAGGAGGTCGAATCGAGTTCACTACCGTATTAAGCGCAAACATTTCCAACGTTTACCAAGCTTTCCGGACGCCTACATATTATGGCGGACAACGATAAATTGCCGAGGTTCCGTGGGGCTATTCGTTATTCAGCAAGTCGATCCGGGCGCGGCCACCACGCGCCATACAGCCGGGATTGCGAAACAATTGCCGGCACAGCGATAGCAGCAACGCGGCGATGTGTCAGCCTCGCCAGCGTAGCGTCTGCTGCCGCACCACTTCGGGTAACGACTGTTCCTGGCTGAAGACATTGCGCAGCCATGTCGCATCATTTTCGCCGCCTCGCGCGATTCGCTCAATGTCGGTCAGCGCGCCGATCGAGCCCAGCGCGCGCGCATGCGGCTCTAGTGCAGCAAGCGTCGCCAGGATATCTTCACCGATCGTGCGCCGCTCACGGGTCTGTGGATTGACAAGTACACCGGAAAGTCCGAAACGGCATGCCTCAAAACGGTTGAACGTATAGACGAGATAGTCGTCCTCGGACAGCGTCAGCGGCCGGTCGAGCAGTAAGTAACGCGCGAGCGCCTGGATGTACGACGCAATCGCCGCAGCCCGATCGATCGACAGCGGCGTATCCATCACGCGTACCTCAATGGTGCCGTAGCCGGGCTTCGGCCGGATGTCCCAGTAGAAGTCCTTCATGCTGTTCACCACACCGGTGCTGACCATTTTCGAGAAATACGTCTCGAAACCTTCCCACGTCAGCTCGTACGGCGCGCGGCCCGAGAGCGGAAATGCAAATACCGAATTTAGCCGCGCCGAATGAAATCCCGTATCCACACCCTGCACGTACGGCGATGAGGCCGACAACGCGATGAAATGCGGAATATACCGCGACATCGAATGCAGTAGGAACAATGCACTGTCCGCGTCCGGGCAGCCGACGTGCACATGCTGGCCGAACACGGTGAACTGCTTGGCCAGATAGCCGTACAGTTCCGATAGATACTGGAATCGCGGCATGTCGAAGATCTGCCGCTCGTTCCATTGCTGGAATGCATGCGTGCCACCGCCGCATAGCCCGACATTGAGTTGGTCGGCCGCGCAAACCAGCATGTCGCGCAGCGCGCGAAGCTCGTCCAGCGCTTGTGCGTGGGAGCGGCAAATGCCGGTCGACAGTTCGATCATGCTTTCGGTGATCTCGGGTGTGACCACGCCCGGGGCCTTTTGGTCCTTGATCAGTCGCATCAGGTCGGATGCGGCCTTGGTCAAGTCATAGTCGTGCGTATTGACGACCTGAATCTCTAGCTCGATGCCGAACGTGAACGGTTCCGAATTGATGAAGGGTTCGAGTGCCATGATCAACGCCTCTGGATGCTTCGCTTGTTTTACACCTGGCCGCAGCCGCGATACGCGGCTGCGCCAATCGTCATTGACGCCGTTCACCCGCGCGCGCCAGTCCCCAATACACGAGCAGTGGCGCAACCAGTTGCAGCGTGACAATCGAGCACATCAGCACGGCTCGGAACGCGGGGTCGAAGTCAGGATACAACGCATAGGTGTCGTCCATCAGCAAGTACGCGAGCGCGGACATCGGCGCAAGCGACACGCCCAGCGCAGTGCCTTGACGCAGGTCGATACCGCTGGGCTTAGCGAATGCCAGTACACCCACCAGCTTGGCGACGAAGCGCGCGACGATTAACACAAGCGCGGCCAATCCACCCATTGCGATCTGCGACCATTGGAAGCTGAGCAGCGTCAACACAAACAGGATCACGGTTAGCAGCCAGCCGGCGCTGCCGAAATGCTCGGGCCACAGCTGCGGGCGCTCATCCAAGTTCTTGAAGATGATTCCCGCCGCGAGCAAGGCCAGGACCGTCGACAGCTTGAACAGATGCGCGATGGCGATCGCCAGGAGCACGAGGCCAAAGATCGCGACAAATGAATGCTCGTCTTGCAAACCGATACGCCGGTACAGGAAATTACAACTGCGCGCGAGCCCATAGGCCAGCACTGACGAGCCGACGATCAAGTAGATCGGCTGCACAATCGTGGCGAACGCGTTGCCGTAGTACTCCTGGTGCAACCAGCCAGACACCAGCTTCACCAATACGACAGCGTACATACTGTTGAGTGCCGCGAGGGTCAGCAAACGCTGCGTGACCTGCCCCTGCGCACGCAGTTCGGTCTTTAACTGGATTACCATCGCAGGCGAAGTCGCGATCGCGATCGCCGCCAGCACGGTTGCCTCGACGACCGGCATCTTCAACGACAGCAATGCGCCAAGCACCGCGATAAACGTCAACGCGCCCTCGGCCAGACTCGATACGATCAGCCATGGATTCTTGCGTAACCAACGCAAGTCGACGCGGCTGCCAAGCTCAAACAGCAATAAGCCGAGTGCCACGTCCATCAACAAGCGTGTCGAAAAACCCAATGTCGCATCAATCGCATGCGCACCGGCGCCCGAAGCCACCAGGCCGATGATCGCATAACCGGTAATGCGCGGTAAGCGAAACGCCCGCCAACAGGCTTCACCGCACAACCCGGCGATCAGTAAGACGAGGCCGGCATAGAAAACCGCGTCGGGAACCAGCGGCCAGCTCGGAAAAAAAGAAAACGCCGACTTCATCGTGATGCCTTCTCCTGTCAAGTATCCAGCGTTTCTGCAAAGTATTTGCCTAGGGGACAGTCGTTGCGCACCACCGGCGCGGCTGGCTCATTATCTACGATCGTCACCGGTTTGCGCGTGGCCGCCGAGCGGCACGCATGGCGAGATACCCCGTGCGAACACCGCATCGAAACACCGCGGTGTGAAGAAATCCGCAGCCTGATATGACCGTTGGGCACATTCCGTCAAGGTGGCGGCTGCGTCGACTGACGGGCGCGCCCGCTGTTGCACCGCAGATCGTTATAGCTATGCGTCCCGCGCGATGCCGGATAAGCCGGATTGGCTGCCCGAGCAAATACGAGCAGAGTAGAAAGTGCCTGATTTTGCCACAGCCCGGCTATCCCGAAGCAACGTTGTGGATCTCGAATGAAATCGATACGCCTGAGCCGGTAAAAACAACGCAGTATTCATTGGCCAGGTATGAACGATAGGTAATTTTGACCGATGCATGCCACCCGCGATGCTATTCGAAGAGTTTGACGGATGTGCGTCCGTTCCCGAGTAGCCGCTCAATGCATTGACACCGGTCTTGTTCACTTGACTCCCGCGTAATCAAACCCCCTTAGTAGATGCGACAGTTGGGTTAGCAAACCGTACTGCACGGGTGTAATGGCAAATTGCTTACAGCGCGCGAAGAACAGCGAGTAGTGAAGTTAATTGACTTGGTGCATGAGGAAATCTGGCTGTGTTGTGTAGACGGTCCTGACATATCGTACGTTCGTCTAGCTCGGCATGACCGAACGTTGGTTTTAAGGTTTACCGTATATGTAAACGTAGTAGCAGTTAACAAAGCGATGCTCTGCCTGTGGATAACCTAAGTTAACCTCTTGTAAACATCTACTTGCCATATTGAGAAGTCTCCGGAAAAAATGTGCGGCGCGCATTGCTTTCGCCGAACAACTTTCTTACCGCAAGTTCACAGCCAGCTGTTACCCAGAATGGGTCCACATGTCGTGCGTCAGTAACCCATACGGTTATCCACAGCACGAGGTGGATAACCGCGAACGGGCGTCAGGCTAACGCGCCGCTCTATCGCTGAGCTGAAGCGCGCAGTGTCCGCAGCAGGTAACGCGCCGGATCCAATGCATCGGCCAGGTCCCGCTCCAGAGGCCAAGGCTCGCCGTTGATCTGGCTGGCGAGCAATTCGCCGCCTATCGCCGACCACACGAGTCCTCGTGAACCATAAGCGAATGCACCGTACAGGCCAGGGCGCCGTTGCAGGTCCGGCAGCCGTGCACCGGACTGGGAGGCGCCGGCTGCCATCGGATTCGCTTCGTCCGCCAGCGGACCGACCATGGGCAGCCGGTCACTGACCACGCAGCGTAGGCCCACCCGCCCCTGTACCCTGGCCCAGTCGATTGACGGCGCAATTCCCGGTATTAGCGCGCGCAGGCGGGCGAGATTCTCGTCATGTGACGCGCGCCGCTCGTCCAAGCCGGTGTCGTCCATGTCGTAGCTGGCACCGGTCATCAGGCGGCCTTTATCCAGTGCCAGTGCGTAGCCATCGCCGATTACGGGCACACGAAGCGAAGTCGGCGCGGCATGTGGCAATATTGTCAATTGCCCGCGAGCCGATCGCACCGGCGCGTGTGCCAAATGGCCCAGACGGACCGCGTCGTGCGCGTTGGCGATGACCGCGACGGGCGCCGTGGCGATCCGCCTGCCCGCTGCATCAAGCGCGTGCCAGCCTTCCACATCATGGACGAGTTGCTCAACGCGCACGCCGAACAGCGTGCGCCACGCCGGGCTTTGGCCGTTTGCGGCGAGCGCGGTGCGAGCCGCGGCCAATTGGGCGCGGCACAGCGATGGCGGCGCGATCCACCCGCCATATGGAAACCAGACGCCGCCGCGTTCAAGCGTGACGCCAGCGTAGACGCTGGCTGTATCGCGGTCCACCGCGACGGCGAATCCAGTTGGCAGTCCGGCCGCGGCGAGGGCGTTGCGTAACGCCGCGGCGTCGACGTCGTCTTGCGCGAGCTGCAGCAGCCCGCCGGCGTGCCAATGCAGCGTATGGCCGGCGTCGGCCAATGCCTGCCAGGCTCGCAGCGCATACAGGAAGCCCGCACTCGAGAGCCGCGTGGCGGGTGTCACCGTGCGCGCGATCATCGGATGGAACACGCCCGCCGGGTTACCTGACGCTTCGCTCGCCGGTGCTTCGCGTTGTTCCAGCAGTGTGATCGCCCAGCCACGCGCAGCCAGCCGCTCGGCTACCGCGCAGCCGGCCAGTCCCGCGCCGACCACGATCGCATGGCGGTGCGTCCAGGCAGCGCGCGGCGGCGGTTCGTGGCGCCGGACCCGGTAGGCCGGTGCAAATTCACCGACCAGCATGTCGCGCTTGGTGCCGTAGCCCCGTGCCTTACGGTGCACGAAACCGGCGACGGTGAGCGCGGCTTTGACCTTGCCGGCCGAGGTATAAGTGGCGAACGTGGCGCCGACTTCGGCCATCCTGGCCAGCGCCTTGAAGATCGCGGGCGACCATAGCGCGTCGTTCTTGGCCGGTGAGAAGCCGTCGAGATAGAACGCATCGGCGCGCACGGCCAGCTTGGGCAGCATTTGCGCTGCATCACCCAGTGCCAGTGTCAATGTGACGCGTCCATTATCGAACGCCAGCCGATGGATGCCGGGCGTGAGCATGGGCCAGGCGCTTACCAGCTCGTGCGCGAGGCCTGCAAGTTCGGCATGCGAATCGAGCAGGCGCGTGAGCAGCGTGTCAAGATTGTCGCGGCTGAACGGATGTTTTTCGACGGAAACGAAATGCAGCCGATCGCATCGCGAGGGGTCGCCGCGCCATTGCGACCATGTGACGAGGAAGTTCAAGCCGAGCCCGAAGCCGGTCTCCACAATCGAAAACACCGCCTTGTGTTGCCAATTGGCGGGTAGCCGATTTCCCGTAACGAACACGTGCAGCGCCTGGCCGATACCTCCCATCGCGCTATGGTAGACATCGTCGAACAGCGGCGAATAAGGGGTGCCATCCTCGCGCAATGCAAGCTGCGCGGCAACGAGCGGACCAGTCATCGGGTTCTAACGTTGGCAAAAACCAACGCTGACCGGGTTTTTATTGGGATGGGAGCGAACATCACGTTCCTTTTCGGCACAAACTGCGCACAGCGTGTGAAAGAGCAGGTAAATTCTGCAGAACCCTTGTCAATAAAGGGTTTGCCGTGGTTATCATAGCAAGTATCGTCTACACACGTAGGGGGGTGCCAGTTCGAGCTGGGAGGCGGCAACGCTAATGTTGCATCGCCGCAGGTGGCTCGGGGAACGCTTGCAGCAAGATCGCGGGACTCGACGCCAGGGCGCGCGCACGTATAATCGGCGCGTTTGTGGCGTTCATAATCAACCAACTTTAAAAGGATACGTATGAACAAACAGGAACTGATCGACACGGTCGCCGCGCAGACCGGTGCCAGCAAGGCGCAAACCGGCGAGACGATCGACACGCTGCTCGAAGTTATTAAGAAGGCCGTGTCCAAGGGCGACAGCGTCCAGTTGATCGGCTTCGGCAGCTTCGGCTCGGGCAAGCGCGCAGCGCGCACTGGCCGTAACCCGAAGACCGGCGAGACGATCAAGATTCCCGCTGCAAAGACGGTCAAGTTCACGGCCGGCAAGGCGTTCAAGGACGCCGTCAACAAGCGTTAAGCGCTGACGCAGGCAGCCGTGCCGCCCGCCGTCCGTGAGCGGGTGCACTTTCCCCGCGCCACGTCCGGTGAACGTGCCGGACGTGGCGCGCGGCGCCGCGGTGTACATTGACCGGCTAGCGAACGCCGGCAACCCCGGGTGTGTTCCCGGGCGGGTCATCGGCATCGCTGATGTGATCGAACGTTTCGCTCCATTGCGGAAACGGGTCGGCGAATTCCTGCCATGCCGACGGATCGGCGCCCTCCTGTCCCGCTTGCCATTGCGTATCGGTCAGCACGCACGCGTCAAGCCGTGCTTGCCACGCATCGCGATCCAGATGCGCACCGATCAGCACCAGTTCCTGGCGACGATCACCGATCGTCGGATCGCTCCAATCCCCCTGCCAATCCGTTTCCAACTCCGACAGAAACGCGTCGTCCTGCGGCCACGTGTCGCGCGGCTGGGCGGCCCACCACGTCCCAGCTGGCCCGTGCCGGCATACCGTGCCGGCCTGAGACAGCGTGCCGGCAAGATCGTTGCGGGTAGCGAGCCAGAAAAAACCCTTGCTGCGCAGCACGCCGCGCCAGGCCGTCTCGTCGTGCAGCAGGTCCCAGAATCGTTGCGGATGAAACGGCCGGCGTGACCGATACACCACATTGCCGATGCCGAATGCGTCGGCCTCGCCGGAATGATCGTGATGCAGTGACGCGAGCCAGCCTGGCGCGCTTGCCGCCAGATCGAAATCGAAGCGGCCGGTGTTGAACACGTCGGTCAGCGGCACGTCAGCAAAGCGCGAGACGACTTGGCGTGCGCGCGGATTGATCCGCGCAAGGATGTGCTGTAGCCGGGATAGCTCGTCGGCGCTGACCAGATCGGCCTTGTTCAGCACCAGCACGTCACAAAACTCCACTTGCTCGATCAGCAGCTCGACCAGCGCGCGATCATCGCCGGCATCGGCGGCCATGCCGCGGTCGGCCAACGCGTCGGCCGATTCATAGTCACGCAGGAAATGGCACGCATCGACCACCGTGACGATGGTGTCCAGCCTGGCAAGGTCGGCGAGTGCTACGCCGTCGCTGTCGACGAACGTGAAGGTTTCGGCGATCGGCAACGGTTCTGCGATGCCGGTCGATTCGATTAGGATCGCATCAAAGCGGTTCTCTGCGGCAAGCCGCTTGACCTCACGCAGCAGATCGTCGCGCAACGTGCAGCAGATGCAGCCATTCGAAAGCTCAACGAGCCGCTCATCGACGTGCGACAGCTCGCTCGCGCCGCGTACCAGTTGCGCATCGATATTGACCGACGCGACATCATTGACGATGACGGCCACGCGTAAGCCGGCGCGGTTCGCGAGGATATGATTGAGCAGTGTGGTCTTGCCGGCGCCAAGGAAGCCGCAGAGTACGGTGACAGGCAGGGGGGCGGAAGTCATCGTCACATTCTACGCCTGCCGCCGCCGTCGCTTGTGCCGTTCAACTCAGGTCAGCTCAGCGCTGCGCGAGCAGGTTCCACTTGTTCAGGATCGCCATGATTTGCTTAGCGTACTTGTCGCGCAGCGCCGGTGTTTCGGAATGGTAAGAACCGACCGCCTGCCAGGTATTGCCGTACTTGTCCATTTGGCGCCGCAAGTGCCAGGCGGCGATGTAGACGGCTTTGCATGGTTCCATGAGCGTTTGGTGCGAGATACCGTACGACGCAAGCTTGGGTAGATGGATCGAGTTGATCTGCATCAGGCCGTAGTCGGTCGAGCCATTCGCGTTCTTGTGCAGCGCATCGGGCCGGTTGTGCGACTCCTGCCACGCGATCGCGCGCAGGATCAGTGGATTTACGTGATGATAGGCAGCCGCGTTGTCGAAGCAGTCCGCATGCGCGCGCGGCGACGTCAGCGCGAGCAGGCTGGCGGCAAAGGCGACCGAGGTGACGGATCTCAATTTCATCGTTTCGGACAGGAGCAGTTTCAAGGCGGCACCCGGCGTGTACAATGCGACTCCGGCACGGCCGGCGCGTGCCGGCACGCGTACCCTCGTGCCACTTCGTCGCTCATGGTAACGCATCGGGATGCCCGGTCTGGGGCGTGGCTTCGCGCCGGCACGCGTCACTGCGCGGCGCGCCACCGAGTTGTGCCGCGCGTGGCCCATTATCTGGCACGATAGGCGGCGGAACTAGGCGTTTGCCCACAGAGGCGGCAGGCGGAATAATCCGCCGCTGGCATTTTTGCCATTGTGAGCAATGCGTGCGCAAGTAAGGATCGGTTAGAGATAGCTTTTTGTCCGAATTCGACGAATGATCGTTCTTGTGATAGTTCAGCGTTAAAAAGCTGTTAATGTTGCAATTTTGGCACCCCGCATGGCATCTTTTGCGGCATTACACCAAACTACTTGCATAATTGATCGGCCTGAGCACCGCCCGGCCGGCGCCAAACACCACTATCCAATGACACAGAATCGTTTTCCTGCGCGGCGCATGGCGCGTTCGCTGCTGGTCGCGGGTCTGATCGCCGCCGTGCTCGGGGCGTCGCCCGCTCGCGCGCAGGTCACCTTGAATTTCGTCGACGCTGATATTGACCAGGTCGCCAAGGCAGTCGGCGCGGCGACCAACAAGACGATCATTGTCGACCCCCGCGTTAAGGGGCAATTGAACCTTGTTTCCGAGCAGCCGGTGCCGCAGGATCAGGCGCTCAAGACGCTGCAGTCCGCGTTGCGGATGCAAGGTTTCGCGCTAGTGCAGGACCATGGGGTGCTGAAGGTCGTGCCGGAAGCCGATGCGAAGCTGCAAGGCGTGCCAACCTATATCGGCAACACGACACCGGCCCGCGGCGACCAAGTGGTCACGCAGGTGTTCCAACTGCGCAACGAGTCAGCGAACAACCTGCTGCCGGTGTTGCGTCCATTGATCTCGCCAAATAACCAAATTGCCGCCTATCCGGCGAACAATACGTTGGTGGTGACCGACTACGCGGACAACGTGCGCCGTATCGGCCGGATCATCCAGGGCATCGACACGTCGGCCGGGACACAGGTGCAGATCGTGCCGTTAAAGAACGCCAGCGCAGTCGATGTCGCGCAACAACTGGGCAAGCTGCTCGACCCGGGTGCGATCGGGGGCACCGATGCAACGCTGCGCGTGAGCGTGAACGCTGACCCGCGGACCAATTCGGTGCTGCTGCGTGCGGCGAGCCCGTCAAGGCTGGCGGCGGCGAAATCGTTGATTGCGACGCTGGACGCGCCGACGACGCAACCGGGCAATATCCACGTGGTGCCGCTGCGCAACGCGGAAGCGGTGCGCTTGGCCAAGACGCTGCGCGGCATGCTCGGACAGGGCAGTCGCGGCGCAACGGGCTCGGAATCGCTAGGCAGCGGCGGCAAATCCGATTCATTCGGCGGCGGTCTTGGCAGCTCCACCGGCGCCTCTGGGCTGCCACCGCTGCCGTCGGGCTCGTCCAGTGCAATGAGCAGCAACCCGCTGTCGGGCCGTGGCGGCGCCGGCGGATTCGGCTCCGGGCAGTCGAGGGACCAGAGTTTCAGCGACAAGGAAAGTAGCAACGACGACAATGCGCAGGGCGGCATCGTGCAGGCCGACCCAGCCACCAATTCGCTCATCATCACCGCGCCAGAGCCGTTGTACCGGAACATCCGCAACGTGATCGACCAGCTCGACCAGCGCCGGGCGCAGGTCTACATCGAAGCGGTGATCGTGGACATGAACGCGACCACCGGCGCCAACCTTGGTATCCAATGGCAGGGCGCGCTGCTGTCGAACAACGGCAATAATGCACTGTATGGCGGCTCGAACTTCAATGCAAACGGCAGCCAGGGCATCGTCGGCTTGACTGCCACTGGCGCTATCGTCGCGCAGAACCCGGCCACTGCGGCCGCACAGATTGGTCCGAACAACCTGCTTAATAACGGCCTGAACATCGGCCTGTTGCACCGCTTCGGCAAGATCTTCGGCCTGGGCGGCCTGTTGCAGGCGCTGGCCACTAGCAGCGATACCAACATCCTGTCCACGCCTAACCTGATCACGCTGGACAATGAAGAGGCGCGGATCGTGGTCGGCCAAAACGTACCGGTGGTGACCGGTTCGTACGCGACGCCGACCGCCAATACGACGACGTCGGTCAGCGCGTTCAACACGTTCGATCGCCAGGACGTGGGGATCACGCTGCATATCAAGCCGCAGATCAGCGAGGGCGGTGTGCTGAAGCTGCAAATCTACCAGGAGGATTCCGCCGTGCAACAAGGCACGGAGTCCAACCCTGGTGGGGTGTCGATCACCAAGCGCTCGATCCAGTCCACCGTGCTCGCGGATGACGGCGAGATCATCGTGCTCGGCGGCCTGATCCAGGACAACTACATGAACGGCAATTCGAAGGTGCCTTGGCTGGGCAATATCCCGGTGATCGGCAGCCTGTTCCGTAGCGAACAGAAGGCGCGCACGAAATCGAACCTGATGGTGTTCCTGCGCCCGGTGATCGTGCGCGATCAGAGCACCAGTAGCCAGCTGGCGCTGGACCGCTACGAATACTTGCGCGCTGAGCAGGCCGCATACCAATCGGATAACCGGATCATCAAGGACCGCGAAACGCCGTTGCTGCCGCCCGCGCCGCTGGGGCCGAACGAGGGAGGCGGGCCCGCGGCGAACAACGTGTTCGACCTGCGCTCGACATATGGCCACGGCGGGCCGTACCATGGCAATGGAGCCGATGCGCGTGACAACGGCGCGGCGGCGGCGAGCGCACCGCCCGCTGTTGGTACTGCACCGGGTGCCCTCGGTGCAACCGACGCGTCCGTCGATAATGCCGCTGCACTGGTGGGCGCGTCGCCTGCACCCGCGTCGCCGGCTGATTCCACGGTGGCGCCCGGACAGCGTCCGTGACGCCCGCCCTTTCTGTACCGACAGGTCCGTCGATGCGTACCGTGACTGCTTCGAACGAAACCGTTGCCGGCCGCGAGTCGCCGTCGCCGTTGGCTGCGCGGCTGCTGCCTTACGCGTTCTCGCGCAGCGGCCAGATCCTGATCGCGCACCAGCACGCCAGCGGACTGGATGTCTGGATCAGTGAGCGCACCAGTGCCGCGGCGCTGGCTGAGGTGGCGCGCAACTTCGGCGCGCTGACGCTGACCCGCTTGCCGTCAGACGAATTGACGCAGGCGATCAACAACGCGTACGCGCGGCAGGACGGTAGCGCCGCGCAAGTGGTTGGCGAGGTCGAGGGCGAAGTCGATTTGTCCAGGCTGATGCAGGACATTCCGGAGGTCGAGGATCTGCTCGAGTCCGAGGACGACGCGCCGATTATCCGGATGATCAATGCGCTGCTCACGCAGGCTGCCCGCGAAGGCGCGTCGGATATCCACATCGAGCCGTTTGAGAACACGTCAGTCGTGCGCTTTCGTGTGGACGGCACGTTGCGCGACGTGGTGCGGCCAAAAAAGGCGCTGCATGGCGCGCTGATCTCGCGCATCAAGATCATGGCGCAACTGGACATCGCCGAAAAGCGCCTCCCCCAGGACGGACGCATCACGTTGCGCGTCGGCGGGCGTCCGGTCGATGTTCGGGTATCGACGTTGCCCACCGGTCACGGCGAGCGCGCGGTGTTGCGGCTGCTCGAGAAGGATGCGCAACGACTGAACTTGGAGCGGCTCGGAATGGGCCCCGATACGCTTGCGCAATTTGACAAGCTGATTGGACGCCCGCACGGCATCGTGCTGGTGACCGGCCCGACCGGCTCGGGCAAGACCACGACGTTGTACGCGGCGCTGTCGCGGCTGGAGACCGAGACGTCAAACATCATGACGGTCGAGGATCCGATTGAGTACGACTTGTCCGGCATTGGGCAGACGCAGGTCAACGATCGCATCGGGATGAATTTTGCCCGCGCGCTGCGCTCAATCCTGCGCCAGGACCCGGACATCATCATGATTGGGGAAATCCGTGACCTGGAGACGGCGCAGATCGCGGTGCAGGCGTCGCTGACCGGGCACCTGGTGCTGGCCACGTTGCACACCAACGATGCGGCATCCGCGGTGACGCGGCTCACCGACATGGGCGTGGAGCCCTATCTGCTCGCGTCGAGCCTGTTGGGCGTGCTTGCGCAACGTCTGGTGCGCCAGTTGTGTCCGGTATGCAAACGACAGAGCGTCGAGGACGGCCGCGTGCAGTGGCATCCAGTCGGCTGTGCCAAGTGTGGCCACTGCGGCTATAGCGGCCGCCGCGGCGTGTATGAATTGTTGCTGATCGATGACGCGATCCGCACGCTGATTCACCGTAATGCATCGGATGCCGAACTGCTCCAGCGCGCACGCGCGAGCGGCATGCGTACCTTGCGCGAGGATGCGCAGCGCTGGCTCGACACCGGCGTGACCTCGCTCGAGGAAGTGCTGCGTGTGACCGGCGGGGAATAACACAGACCGCCTATGCCCGCTTTCCGATTCGAGGCGATCGACGCCACAGGCAAGTCTCAACGCGGCGTCGTCGAGGCCGACAGCGCGCGTGCCGCGCGTGCGCAGCTGCGCACGCAAGGGCTGACACCACTGCTGGTCGAGGCCGCCGGCAGCCGCGCACGCGGCGAGCGCAGCCAGCGGTTGGGGTTCGGCCGCAAGCTGTCGCAGCGCGAGCAGGCACTGTTTACGCGGCAGCTGGCCAGCCTGTTGATCGCCGGGCTGCCGCTGGACGAGGCGCTCGGCGTGCTGACGGACCAGGCCGAGCGCGAGTACATCCGCGAGTTAATTGCGGCAATCCGTGCCGAAGTGCTTGGCGGTCAGTCGCTGGCCGGCGCGCTGGCGCAGCATCCGCGCGATTTCCCGGATATCTATCGTGCGCTGGTGTCGGCCGGCGAGCATACCGGCAAGCTCGGGCTCGTGCTGTCCCGGCTGGCCGACTATATAGAACAGCGCAACGCGCTGCGCTCGAAGATCCAACTCGCCTTCACATACCCTGCCATTGTCACACTGGTGGCGTTCGGCATTGTGACGTTTCTGCTCAGCTACGTGGTGCCACAAGTGGTCAGCGTGTTCGCGAGCACGAAACAGCAATTGCCACTGCTAACGGTGATGATGATGTCGCTGTCCTCGTTCGTGCGGCACGGCTGGTGGGCGATTCTGTTGACCGTGGTGGTCACGATCTGGCTCGTGCGTCGCATCCTGCAGCAAAGCGGGCCGCGCCTGGCGTTCGATCGCTGGCTACTCGGCGCACCGCTCGCCGGCAAGCTGGTGCGCGGCTACAACACGGTGCGCTTCGCATCGACGCTCGGGATCCTGACCGCCGCCGGCGTGCCAATCCTGCGCGCGCTTCAGGCCGCCGGGGAAACATTGAACAACCGTGCTATGCGCGCGCTGGTGGACGAGGCGATCGTGCGCGTGCGCGAGGGAACCTCTTTGTCACGCGCGTTGGGTAACACGCGCACCTTTCCGCCGGTGCTGGTGCATCTGATTCGCTCCGGCGAGGCGACGGGTGACATGACGTCGATGCTCGATCGCGCATCGGAAGGTGAGGCGCTGGAACTGGAGCGGCGCACGATGTTCTTGACCAGCTTGCTGGAACCGCTGTTGATCCTCGCGATGGGCGGGGTGGTACTGGTGATCGTGTTGGCGGTGATGCTGCCGATCATTGAGCTGAACAACATGGTGGGTTGAGCGTCGCGGCGCAGCGGTGGTCGCGCTGCGCCCGGGGTTCAGCGCATGTAGATCGTTGGTTGGCCTTGTGCGTTGGGCGGCAGAAAGATTTCCGAGCGCCCGCCATTGCGTTCGACGACGATCGAGCGCTGCCGCACGGCGACGAGCTTCACACCCCGCGCAATCGGGCTGTTTAGCGATATCGCGCGGGCCGGGTCGGCGCCGTACGACACGATCGCGGCCGCGCCGTCGGCCAGCGCGAGGATGCCGGACAGATGGATATCGGCCGCGCGCGTGTCACCGGCGTGCGAGCCGAACAGGGTTTGAGCCGCGTCGATGGTGACCGGCAGACGGCCCGGCGCGGCGGCCGGAAGCGGTGCGGTGTCGTGGGAGCCGAGTGTGACGACCCAGTAAGTGACGGTCGCGCACAGCACGGCGAACAAGGCGAGCGATGCAAGCCGCACCGCAAGGCGTTGAGTCAGAAAGTTCATGATAGATATTGTACGAGCTTATATGACATTGAGAAGAGTGCATGGCGCCGGATTACAGCAGACGGCATGGCGAGCGCGTGCGTCATGGCGCCACGGGGGAGCGCAAAACGGCGGCCGTGCGGACCGGCCGCCCGGACAGCGGCTTAAAATGGTTGCGGCACGGGGCTGGTCGATGAGCGCCGATGCACCGGCGCGTCACGACGGCTTTTTTCAGTCAATTCGAGTAACGAGGTAGGAATGCAATACGCAAGACCAACGATTCGCCGCCAAGCCGGCACGCCGGCGCACCGCCAGCGTGGTTTTACGCTGATTGAAATCATGGTCGTGATCGCGATCCTTGGGATCCTGGCCGCCCTGGTAGTGCCCAAGATCATGAGTCGTCCCGATCAGGCACGCCGCGTGGCGGCGGGCCAGGACATTCATACGATCATGGATGCGCTAAAGCTGTACCGGCTCGACAACGGCCGGTATCCGACACAGGAGCAAGGTTTGCATGCGTTGATCCAGAAGCCGTCGACGGATCCAGTACCAAACAATTGGAAGGAAGGGGGTTACCTCGAGAAGCTGCCGAATGATCCCTGGGGTAACCCGTACCAGTACCTGAACCCGGGCGTGCACGGCGAAATCGACGTGTTCAGCTATGGTGCCGATGGTAAGCCAGGCGGCGAGGGCAACGACGCCGACATCGGCTCGTGGCAGTAGGGCGCGAGCCAGCGCGCAGGCCATGGCCCGCGTGATGGGCGTGGCGATGATCGCCCGTGGCGCCGCGGCGCGCGGCGCTGGCTGCGTGCAGCCGTGCCGAGGCGCGCGCGGAGCGGCCGGCTTCACGCTGCTGGAAATGCTGGTGGTGCTGGTGATCGCGGGCATCTTGGTATCGATGGCGACGCTGACGATGACGCGCAATCCGCGCACGGATCTGAACGAGCAAGCGCAGCGTCTGGCGTTGCTGTTCGAGTCGGCCGGCGACGAGGCGCAGGTGCGTTCCCAGCCGATCGCCTGGGTGCCGGTGGCAGGCGGCTATCGCTTCGAGGTGCGTACCGCGGATGGCTGGCGTGTACTGCGTGACGACCTGCTTGCGCCGCGTCGCTGGGACACGGAAGTGACTGGGGTGGCGATACATTATCCAGGGTCGGACGAGACGGCCAGCCGGATCGTGTTCGGGCTGGAGAGCATTGACACGCCGGTGCAGGTCACGCTTTATTCGGCGATCGGTCAGGTCAGCATCGCCGGCAATGGCAATGGCCGCTTCGAGGTGCATTGAGATGAGGCGCGGCACACGCGGTTTCACGATGATCGAGGTGCTGGTTGCGTTGGCAATCATCGCGATCGCGCTTGCTGCATCGTTGCGTGCGGTCGGCGTGCTGGCCGTCAATAGCAGCGAGTTGAACAAGCGCATGTATGCGGGTTGGAGTGCAGACAACGAACTAGCCAGGTTGCATTTGACGAAGGCGTGGCCCGATATCGGCTCGCGCACGTTTGACTGTTCGCAGGGCAACCTCGCGTTGAGTTGTACGGAGCGGGTATCGGCCACCCCGAATCCGATCTTCCGGCGCGTTGAGGTGTTTGTCGCTACCCCGGGGCAGCCGGGCTACCTGGTGCAAATGGTTACGGTCATCGCCAATGAAACCGGCCGCTCGCTCTGACCAGCAGCGTGGCTTCACGCTGATCGAACTGCTGGTCGCGATTGCGATCCTGGCGGTGATCGCCGTGCTGTCGTGGCGCGGGCTGGATTCGATCACGCGCAGTCGCGAGGCGATCAGCCGCTCAATGGAGGACGAGCGCGTCCTGGCGCAGCTGTTCGATCAGATGCGCGCGGACGCTCGACAGGCGGCCACCGATGACCAGGCGGGCGCCGCGGCGGTGGCGATCGGTCATGGCGAGCTGCGCATCGTGCGCCTGCTGTTCGCCCAGGACAGTGCGCCGCGGTTGCAAGTGGTGCGTTACCGGCTCGACAATGGGCGGATCATCCGTCTCGCGTCGCCGCCGATCGCCACGCGGGGACAATTGCGCAGTGCGCTGCGCGGCGGCTTGGATGGCTGGAGCGAGGTGTCGCTGATCGGTGGTGTCGGCGCGATGCGCATGCGTCTGTTTGTGCCGCAAGTCGGTTGGACCCGTTCCATGGCCGACGTCGACGCGACCATCGCGAAGAGCATGAACAACCTAAGGGTACCCGGCTTGAACGCCGCGCCGCTGCTGCGCGCGGCCACAGGGCTGGAGGTGACGCTGCGCGCGCCGCAGGTCAGCGCGCCGCTCACGCGCGTCCTGTTGATCGGGGAATGATGATGTGCGCCCATCGCCGTCCAGATCTTCTGCGTTGCGCCCGGCCGCCACGGCGCACGCGCGCCGAGCGCGGCGCCGCGATCGTCACGGCGCTGTTCGTGGTCGTGCTCGCGGCCATGCTGGTCTCCGGAATGCTGTGGCGACAGCAGGTGCAGATCCGGCGGATCGAGAACCAGCGGTTGCTGGCACAGGCGCGCTGGATTTCGCGCGGGGCGACCGATTGGACGCGGCTGATCCTGCGCAGTGAGGGCGACACCACGCCGGGTTTCACGTACCTGGGTGGTGTCTGGGGCGTGCCCATCGCACGCACGCGCCTGTCCGACTTTCTCGGCCAGATCGGCGAGGTACGTGCCGAGGAAGGGGCCGCAACGTACCTGTCCGGTTCGATCGAGGACGCGCAGGCGCGTTTTAACTTGCGTAACCTGGCCACCATTCCACGCCCCGGTGTCATCGCGGTCGATTCGAACCAACTGCTGGCGTTCCAGCGACTGCTGTCGTCGCTGGGATTGGATGGACAATTGGCCGGCCGTGTCGCCAGTGCGGTGCGCGACAGCCTGGCGGGCTCCGCGACGCGCTTTCAGACGAATGCACAGGCGTCGCTTGGCGCGAGTGGCGCGCCCGTTCAACAGGCAGCGGCCGGCTCGGCGATCGGCGGCGAGTTTACCGACAAGCCGGGACTCGAAGGCGGCGACGATGCGTCCGCGCGCCGGCCGATCCAGATGGTTGATGCAACCGCGCTGCTGGATGTGGCCGGTTTCACGCCGGAGATGGTCGCGCGCCTTAAGCCGTTTGTGATCGTGCTGCCAACCAGCACGGTGCTCAACATGAATACCGCCAACGCCGAAGTGATCGCCGCCACTATACCGGGTATGTCGATCGGTGCGGCGCAAGCGCTGGTGGCGCGCCGCAGCACGGTGTTCTTTCGCAATACGGGCGACGTGCAGCTCGCGTTACAGGCGGCTGGCATCCCTGCGGTGGAGAGGAACCTGAACACAATCGGCGTCGACACGAACTACTTTATCGTGCATGGCAAAGTCCAGCATGAGCGCGCCGAATTGATCCGTACGACTTTGATATACCGCGACGCGTTGACTAAGACCACGCGCGTCGTCAGTGTGAGGGACGAGTGATGCGCCAGCCTCGCGTCGCGCTTCCTTGCCTTGCAATTCAACCCCGTCATCGAACGAGGACTGCTTCTTGACCACGCTGATCGTCCAACTGCCGCCGCGCGACCCGGCGGTGCCGTCGCAGGAATGGCAACTGCCGGATCTGCCGTTCTTGCTGCTCGACAAGCAAGGCCGGACCCAACGCGCCGGCCGCGCGTCGCTGGCGTTGCTGCCGCGCGCCACCCGTACCGTGCTGATACTGGCCGCGCGCGACCTGCTGATGCTGGCCGCGACAGTTCCGCCGCTCAAGGGCCCGCGCTTGCGCCAGGCACTGCCCAATGTCATCGAGGATCACCTGATCCAGGATGCGCAGACCTGCCACATCGCGCTCGATCCGGCCGGGCCGATCGACGGCAAGCGCGTGGTCGCCGCGATTGACCGCGGCTGGTTCCGCTTCATCTGTCATGCGTTTCGCAGCGCTGGCCATACATCGCTGCGTGCGGTGCCGGTCACGCGATGCCTGCCGCAACCGGGCGCCGTGCAGCACGCACTGGACGAGGTTGACTCGCAGACTGCCGCCGGCGCGGCACTGCCCCGGGTCGCGGCTGACGGCGGCGCGGGTCTGTCTAATGCTGAGGCGGGTGATGAGGCCGGCGTTCCTGCGCATTTGCCGATCGTCGCCGCAATCCTCGGCGATGTCGTGCGCACGAAGCCGGCCACGCTGCTCGGCGAACCGGGTGAGCTGGCTGGCGCGTTTGGACCGCATTGGGAGCTGGCGCTGGCGCGCGGTGCGCTTGGCGAGGGTTTTGCGGTGCCGGTCGATGCGCTGGAGCCGACGCTTGCTGCCCTGGCCGCCGATGCGCCGGTTACCCTCTATCGGCTCACCGGGGTGCCGGGCAGCGAGCTGCACGCCAGCCGTGACGGCAATGACGCGGCGCCGGCCACGCATATTGAGGCCTTGCCGCTGACGTTCGAGACGCTGGCACACAACGCGCTGGCGCAGGACTTCGACCTATGCCAGTTCGAGTTCGCGCCGCAATTGTGGAACCTGTCCGGCGCCACGCTCGCGCGCTGGCGCTTGCCAATCGCGCTCGCGCTCGCGTCGATCGTCGCCGCGGTGATTGGCGTGAACGTGCAATGGCTGATGTTGGCGCGGCAGTGTGATGCAATCAATACACAGATGACTGAGTTGTTGCTCAGCGCCTTTCCGAAAACTACGGTCGTGCTCGATCCGGCCGATCAGATGACGCGGCAACTGGACCAGTTGCGGCTGGCTGTCGGCGAGCCGGCGCCAGACGATTTCCTGTCGCTGGCCGATGCGCTTGCCCGCTCGCTGGGGCCAGTGCCGTCCAATACGATCGCGCAGCTGGACTATCGCAACCGCGCGCTGGAGGTGACGTTCAAGCCGTCGGTCGTCGTCGACAACGGGCTCACACGACGCCTGGCCCGCAATGGCGTAGCCGGCGAGGTGGATACTAGCACCGGCAAATGGACGATCAGGAGTGCACGATGAAAGGGAAAAGCGCCGTAGCGACGGCTCTGGGCGATTTTTGGGGCGAGCGTGCGCCGCGCGAGAAGAAGTTGATCACGATTGGCGGCGCCGTGCTGGCACTGGTCGTGCTGTATTCGGTGGCGTTGGGCCCCGCACTGAGTGGCCGCGCAAAGCTGCGCGCTGACTTGCCCGCAATGCAGCGTCGCCTGGCGCAGATGACGGCCGACGCGAACGAGGCCCACTCGCTCGCCGCGCAGGCGCAGGGCCGCGCGCCCACCGGCAATGCGCTTAAGGAGGCGTTGGCCGCGTCGCTCGCGCAACGTGGATTGGCGGCGACGCAGTTGAACGTGGCCGGCCCTAACGTCCAGCTTCAATTAAAGAACGCGCAGTTCGGCAGTTGGGTTGCATGGCTGGACGACGTGCGCCGGCAGTTCAAGGTTAAGGCTTCGCAGGTGCATGTCAGTGCATTGAAGGACGACGGCCAAGTGGACGTCACCGCGACGCTGCAGCCGGCTAATATGAAATGATCCGACGAGACCCACGATGACTTTTTTCTGGCGCCGGATCGCGCGCGCGTTGCCTTGGATCGTCGCGGGCGGCTTGGCGATGCTCATTACGCTGTTATGCATCGCGCCCGCCGCGTGGATCACGCCGCAGTTCGGGCGGGCCACCGGCGGACGTGTGAACTTGGTGGATCCGGCCGGCTCGCTGTGGCACGGGTCAGCCACGCTGCTGCTGGCTCCCGGCAACGATCGCGCCAATTCGACGCTGCTGCCCGGTCGGGTCGAATGGCACACCGCCTTTTGGCCGCTGTTCGGCGGCCGCTTGCACATGACGCTGCAGCATACCGAAGCAATGCACCAGCCGGTCACGCTGGACGCGTCGCGCAGCCAGGCTGTGCTCGGCGCCGGTTCGCTGACGTTGCCCGCCACGTTGCTCGAAGGGCTGGGCGCACCGTTCAATACGTTGGATTTGCAAGGTGACGTGCGGTTGTCCTGGACCGACATGCGCGTGCTGAACCAGCAGGCGTATGGACAGCTCACTGTGCTGCTGACCGATATGGCCTCGCGCATATCGCCGGTCCGGCCACTCGGCAGCTATCGTGCCACGTTGCTTGCGCAAGGCTCGGCGGCGGCGCTGCAACTGGCGACGCTGAGCGGCCCGCTGCAACTGGACGGCGTCGGGCAGTGGCAGCAAGGGCGCTTCTCGTTCAATGGCGCCGCCCGTTCAACGAGCGAGGCCCGCGGCAGTCTGGCCGGGCTGTTGAACCTGCTGGGTCGCCGCATCGATGACGCGACATACGCAATCACCCTTGCGCGCTGAAACCTAGGCAGGTAGGTCAATGCAGCGGGAAAACATTGCGCGGCAGGCTGTTCAACGGGCCGAGCGCCGCGTCCGATTACAGGAATTTCAATGCATTTGGATTTTTGCGATTTTCCGGCGGCACAACGCGGTGCCGCCGCGCCTGGCCGCACCTCTGTTTTACGCTATGCGCTGGCGTCCGCACTACTGCTCAGCGGCTGCGCGGTGGGTCCCGACTACACGCGTCCGGGCGTCATGGTACCGGCGAGTTTCAAGGAGGCCGCGCCCGGCTGGAAAGTGGCGCAACCAGCCGATCAGCAGGACCGTGGCAATTGGTGGGCCGTCTATCGCGATACGCAATTGGACGCGTTGATGGACCGGCTCAATGCCGCAAACCAGACCGTCGCGCAGTTCGCCGCGGCGTACCGGCAGGCGCGCGCGCTGACTGCCGAGGCGCGCGCAAGCTGGTTCCCGACCCTCAGCGGATCGGCCTCCGGCAGCCGTGCCGGATCGGGCAGCGCGTCGCGCGGCACGACGACAAGCGGGGTGGCGACCGGCGGCTCGCGCGTATCGAACAACTTCAGCGCGTCGCTGGACGCATCATGGGAGGCGGACCTGTGGGGTGGGATTGCCCGTGCAGTGGCGTCGCAGAAGGCCGGGCAGCAGGCGGCTGCGGCCAATCTCGCCAATGCGCGACTGTCCGCACAGGCGACATTGGTGCAGAATTATTACCTGCTGCGCACGTCGGACGCACAACAAAAGATATTTGACGAGACCGTGGCCGCGTATCAGCGCACGCTCGAGTTGACCCAAAACCAATACAGGCAAGGTATCGTGCCGCGCTCGGACGTGATTCAGGCGCAAACACAATTGCAGTCGGCGCAATCCGCCGCGCTCGGCAACGGTATCGCCCGGGCACAATATGAGCACGCGATCGCTGTGCTGGTCGGCGAGCCCGCCTCGACATTCTCGCTGCCACCCGCACCGCTTGACGTGACCCCGCCGGCGATCCCGGTATCGTTGCCCAGCGCGCTGCTCGAGCGCCGCCCGGATGTCGCATCCGCCGAGCGCAAGGCTGCCGCGGCTAACGAGCAGATCGGCGTGGCGACGGCCGCGTTCTTCCCCTCGCTGACGTTGTCGGCACAAGGGGGATTCTCCAGTTCGGTGCTGGCGCAGTTGCTGCGGGCGCCGTCGCGGTTCTGGTCACTTGGCCCGGAGCTGGCCGCGACGATCTTCGATGCAGGCTTGCGCAGCGCGAAAGTCGACGCGGCACGTGCCGCATACGACGAGCAAGTCGCGGTGTACCGGCAGACCGTGCTGGCGGCGCTCCAGGATGTCGAGGACAACCTGACTTCGTTGCGGATCCTGGAGCAGCAGATCGTGCTGCAGCAAGCCAGCGTCGATTCGGCCCAGCAGGCGCTGGACATCGTGCTCAACCAATACAAGGCCGGCACCGCCGCGTACCTGTCGGTGCTCACCGCACAGGCGAGCCTGCTGTCCGCGCGGCAGACGTTGCAGTCGCTGGCTGGCCAGCGCATGACCGCGTCGGTCGGACTGATCAAGGCACTCGGCGGTGGCTGGGACGTTGCGCGACTAGGTATCGGAACCGGCTCGGTGGCGGCGCCGACCGCTGCTTCCGAGGTCTGCGGCAGCTGATGCCGGCACGGCTCGACTGCAGGTAGGCGTTGCCGGCGGACACGGCGCGTGCATCGCGCGCCGCCGGCGTGGCACTGGTGTTCGGGTCGGCACTGTTCAGCGGGTGCCGAAATACGGCGACCAGGGGCCGGACGGGGGGGCATGGCGGCGCGGCGCGCGCACCAGACGAAGGTGGGGCGTTTGGCGCGGATGGCGCAGCGCCCGCGCCGGCGCGACGCGCACCGAGCGGCCCAGCGAGGCACGCCAGATGCTGTGCAGACGCAGATGGACGAGCGAGTGCGCCCACGCGCGTACGCTGCTGCTGCTCCAGCGCTGCGCGATATCGTGCGACAAACGCGCGGCCAGCGCGCGTGTGCGCGCGACGTGATGACGCAGTGAACGCGCGGCGCGCCGTTGCGCGATACGCGTGATGTGAGCGGCACGCCAGACGGTGACGGACATGCGTTTGGACAAACGGGCTGACATGATCATTAACTCGAGATTGAAAGCGCCGAAGCGCCATTTTGCAGCGGTAACGGGCTCAGCGTACACCCGAAATGGCTTACCTAACAGTGACACGGACCACGCCGCCGCGTGCGGGTTCAAGGGTAAAAAAAGGGTTGGAAGCGTGCCACGCGTACTGCACGTAAAATCGTTGAAATCGAAATCATTGAACCGGATATGCGATGGCGGAGCATTTCTCAAAGAGAGGGCAGGTCGAGTTGCTGAGGCAGCACGGTTTTGTCGTCGTGCCCGGATTGTTGCCGGCCGAGCGTTGCGAGGCGATCAAGCAGGCGGCGCGTACCGAGCTTGCGCCGCCGCAGGGGCCGGTCGAATTTGAGGCGGATCTACGCTATCCTGGCGCACCGCAATCGCATGCCGCGCCCGGCGGCAATACGGTACGCCGTTTGCTGGACGCCTACGCGCGCAATGCACTGTATCGACAGTGGGCCACGTCAACGGCAATCCGCAACTGGATGGAATTGTATTTTGGCGAGCACGTGGCGCTTTCGCGCGCGCATCATAATTGCATGATGACCAAGCACCCGACATACGGCAGTCTGACGGGCTGGCACCGCGACGTCCGGTATTGGGCATTCGAGCGCGAGGACCTTGTATCGGTGTGGCTCGCGCTCGGTACGGAGACCGTGGAAAACGGCGCGCTGTGGTTCGTGCCCGGATCACACGCGGTGGATTTTGCCCCGGAGCGTTTTGACAAAGCGAAGTTCTTCCGCGCGGACGTGCCCGAGAATGCAGCGTTGATCAGCACGGCGGTTTCCCCGGTGCTGAATCCGGGCGACGTAGTGTTCTTTCACTGCAACACATTGCATTCGGCGGGCAAGAACCTGACTGACGACGTCAAGTTCTCGCTGGTCTTCACCTACCATGGCGTCAGTAACGCACCGGTGCCGGGCACGCGCTCGGCGGCCAAGCCGGAAGTGCCGCTGTGAGCGCTGACGGGCGGTGGGCACGCGTGGCAACCGGACCGGGTGCGCCGCCGTGTGCTCACGCGCAGGACCTGCGTGCTTTAACGCCGCGAGCTGAGCGCGAGGCCGACGATGCCGGCAACCAATGCCACCGCGCCGGCGGCGAGCAGCGTGATGGTGCGCTCGGTCGGCGTGCCGGTGAACAGGCGCGACACGTCATTGCTGAATGAGTGCAGTGATGTACCGCCGAAATACAGCAGCACGATACCGCCGACAATCAGCGCGATCGATACAGCGTTGCCCATGAAAGTGTCCTCCGTTGTTGTGTGATGCTCGTCGAGCGTGACCTGATTATCGCCGACGCACCGTGCGCCGCGGCGCACTGGATCGTTTGATTGCGTATAGCCCTAGGACTTTTCGCATAAGTTGCCAAGCTGCCGTGCAACGCTATTGGTCCGGCACTGCAGTGCCGGCCGTGCGGCCGCCGCGGTCTCATGCTATCGGCCTGTCGATCGGGCTGTGGCGCCATTTTGGCGATATCCCGCCCAACTGCGCGCCGATACGCGGCAACACGCACGCCAGCGTGATACCGCGCGCCGCCATGAACAGCAGCAGTGACGCCCATAGCCCATCGTTGCCGAACGGGCCGGGCAGCGTCACCGTGCCCAGTATGAATACGGCGAGTGATATTGCCATGGCCCACATAAGGTCCCGCGTGCGCGTCGCGCCAATGAACACGCCATCGAATAGGAAACCCCAGACGGAGATCACCGGTAGCGCCGCGGCCCACGGTAGAAAGCGCACGGCCGTATCGCGGACCGCATGCTGATCGGTCAGGCAACCGATGATCCATGCGCCGCCGCTCGCGTAGACCAGCGAAAAAACCAGTGCGCCGAGTCCGCCCCACATCATCGTGGTCCGCACGGCCTGACGGAAGGCATCGCGTTGGCGCGCGCCGATGGCGGCTCCAACCAGTGTCTCGGCGGCATGGGCGAATCCGTCGAGCGCATAGGCCATGAAGGTTTGGAAGTTCAGCAACAGTGCGTTGGCCGCCAGCACCAGGTCGCCCTGCGCCGCGCCGGCGTGCGCGAACCAGCCGAAACATGTCAGCAGGCACAGCGTACGCACGAAGAGGTCGCGATTGAGCGCAACCAATCGCCGCAGCGCGCCGGTATCCAGAAGCGTGGCCCAGCGTAATGGCGGCAGCGCGCGTGGCCGCTGTCGCCACAGCAGCCACGCGCCCAGCGCGAAGCCGCACGCGTCGGCCGTCGCGGTAGCCGCACCGATACCGGCGATGCTCCAGTCGAAAACATAGACGTACAGCAGTACCGCCGCCACATTGACGGCATTGATCAACAGTTGAATGAACAACGCGATGCGCACACGCTGGCAGCCCAGCAGGAAACCCAGTATCACGTAGTTGCACAGCGCCAGTGGGGCGGCCCAGATCCGTGCGTGGCAATAGTCGCTCGCGTACTGCTGCAGTGCGTTGCTGCCGCCGATGAGGCGCAACGCGGCACTGATCAATGGCGTGCGCGACGCGAGCACGACTAGGCCAATCACGATCGCCAGTGCCGATGCGCGCAGCAGCGTCGCGCGCAACGCGACGGTGTCGCGTGCGCCGAATGCCTGCGCCGTGAGCCCGGTAGTGCCCATGCGAAGGAAGCCGAAGCCCCAGAAAACGAAATTGAAGAACAGGCCGGCGGCGGCGACCGCCCCCAGATACGCTGGGTCCGGCAGGTGGCCCGCGACGGCCGTGTCCACCGCGCCGAGGATCGGCTGGGTTAGATTTGCCAGGATGATCGGTATTGCCAGCGCGAGCACGCGGCGATGCCACCGAGCAGCGCTGATCGGCGTATTGGGCAGGGACGCGGACAGCGGTTGGCACGGCGGCAAGCGGTCGTTGGATTCGTTCGTGGACAGCGCCATGTTGAGCAAGGCCGTCATTATGACGGGGAAGGCTTGGAGCGACGGATTCGTGCCCTGCGCGTGGCAGCGACATAAAAAAAAAGCCCGCTCATCAAGCGGGCTGAATCCATATCAGGAGGAGACATGGAGGAGACGGTTCTCACTATACTGATTCGGGTGCTGCAATGCAACATCTTTGCGTGGAAATTTTAGAGTAAGCATTCTATCGATCGGCGGATGATCCGTTCCTGATAGTGTCGAACCAGCGCTTTGCCCTGCCGAATGACAGCGCAAGATACGTGGCGCCCGGGTACGGCGACATCGATAAAGTGAATCACACGCCATCCATATAAAGGTCCATCATGAACGATCGAGCCACCATGCCAGCTCATCCGACACACCGGGCCGGTTCACCGCGCGCGGTCGCCCCCGCGTCCCCGCCGAACACGTATCATTCGATCGTCATGACGCACGATACAGCCAGTCCATCCAGCGGCGCGCCGGGCGATTACGCGAGCGATGATGCGCGTTGGGACGCGGTACGCGCGCACGACCCGTGCGCCGATGGGTATTTCTTCTTTGCGGTCCGCACGACCGGCGTGTTCTGTCGGCCGTCGTGCAAGTCACGTCTGCCGCGGCGCGAAAACGTACGCTTCTTCGCGTCCGCCGACGCGGCCATGGCGGCGGGCTTTCGCGCGTGCAAGCGCTGCCAGCCGCTACGCGTTCCCCGCGAGGTCGGATTGGTCGCGCGGGCCTGTTCGGTGCTAGCCGAACGGATCGACGAGCGCGTCACGCTGGCGCAGCTCGGCGACGCGGTCCACACGAGTCCCTATCATCTACAGCGCGTCTTCAGTCGCATGATGGGGATCTCGCCGCGCCAATACCACGCGAATTTGCGCGCTGAGCGGCTGCGCGAAACGCTACGCTCGGCCAGCAGCGTGACCGATGCGGCGTTGGACGCTGGCTTCGAATCTGCGTCGCCGCTGCGCAATGCCGCACGAGGGCATCTGGGCATGACTCCATCGGCGTACCGCAAACATGGCGCCGGCATGACGATCGCCTATGCGATCGCCTCGAGTCGGCTGGGTCCGGTACTGATCGCAGCCACCGGGCGCGGCCTGTGCAAGGTGGCGTTCGGTGACGACGAAGATTCACTGCTACACGCATTGCACGAAGAGTTTCGCAACGCGAAGCGGGTCTGCGACCCTGAACGCCTCGCGCACTACGTCGAGTGTATCGACGCCTACCTGGACGGACGTGCCGATCCGACGAACTTGCCGTTCGATGGGGTGGCGACGGCGTTCCAGCGCCGCGTCTGGGACGCGCTGCGCCGGATTCCGTACGGACAGACGCGCAGCTATACCGAGGTTGCGGCCGAACTTGGCGTGCCGAACGCGGTGCGGGCGGTCGCCGCCGCATGTGCCGCAAATCCGGTGGCATTGGTCATTCCTTGTCATCGCGTGGTCCAGAAAAGCGGTGCGTTGGCCGGCTACCGGTGGGGGCTGCAACGCAAGGCGGCGTTGCTCGACGCGGAACGGCGCGATGGCGCGGTCCGCGCTGCAACACCCGGCTCGGAATCCATCGATGCGTAATGCGTCCACCACGTCGATCGCTTATCAGCTGCCGTACGACTGGCATCGCATGGCGGGCTTCTTTGCCGCGCGGCGGCTAGGCCTCGCCCCAGCCGCGACGACGCCGAAGCTGTCGCCGCGCGCGGCGGTGGGCATCAGACGCTGATCCGGTTCAGCGTATACGCGCGGTAGGCTGCGACGAACTGATCGAAGTGGCCGACTTCGGTGCGCTCGATCTCGGCTTGTTGCTGCAGCGAGCGCGCTGCCAGGGCCGCGTAATGGGCATGCAGCTCGCGCGGCAGCGGCCGGGCACGCATCCCCGCGGCGTGCTGCGCGCTGTGCTCGAGCGCGAAGCGCACGAACGAGCGCCCGGTCGTGCGCATGTCTTCCAATACACGTGCCGAAGGGGTCAGCGAGAAGTCCTCGACCTTCGCGCGTTGCGCAGCCAGTGCGTCGCCATATCGGCTGCCGCCCTCCTGTGCGTCGAGCAACGCCGCGGCCGGCCCAATCTGCTCGAGCAATTCGACGGCCCAGTCCCGCAAGGGCAGCGGGCGGCCGCCGCGGGACAATTCAAGTCCCGGACGCCGCCCCTGCGTCACCACACGGGCGAAGTTGTTGCCTGCTTCGGTGCACTCCGCCTCATGGAGCAACGGGCTCGCGTCCAGCGCGCAAAACAACAGATACGCTTCGACAAAACGCGCGGTGGTGGCCGAGATCCCGGTGGCCTCGAACGGATCGATGTCCAGCAGGCGCACCTCAATGTACTGCACGCCGCGCGACGCGAGCGCGTGCAGCGGCCGTTCGCCTGGTTGCGTGACGCGCTTCGGGCGGATCGTCGAGTAGAACTCATTTTCGATCTGCAGCACGTTGGTGTTGATCTGCAACCACTCGCCGTCGCGCTGCGTGCCAAACTGCTCATACGGCGCATAGGGCTGGCTGACCGCGTTCGCCAAGTTGTGTAGATAACCGTCCAGGCTGTTGTAGTCCGCGCGCAGCGCCGCCTGTGCGGATGTGTTCTGGTAGCCCAGGTCGCTCATTCGGAGGCTGGTCGCGTACGGCAGGAACAGCGTGTCGGCATCGAACGTATCCAGCGCATGCGCGCGTTCGCGCACGAAGCTGCGTGACAGCGCTGGCGAGGCGCCGAATAGCAACATCAGCAGCCAACTGCTGCGGCGGAAATTGCGGATCAGCGCAAGGTAGGCATCCGACTGGTACTGGAGCGGCGAGCCGTCGACCCGCTCGTGCTGTTGCAGCAGGCGCCAAATGTCCTCGTGCAACGAAAAATTGTAGTGAATGCCGGCGATGCACTGCATCGCCCTGCCATAGCGCAGCGCCAGTCCGCGCCGATAAACATGCTTGAGCCGGCCAATATTCGACGTGCCGTATTGCGCGATCGGGATTTGTTCCTCGGGCGGCAGCACGCAGGGCATCGACGCGTTCCACAGCAGCTCGTCGCCGATCGATTCGTAGACGTAGCGGTGCAGCGTATCGAGCTGCTCCAGCATTACATCGGCGGCGTGCCCGGCCGGCGTGATCATCTCGAGCAACGCTTCGGAATAATCGGTCGTCAGCTGCTCGTGCGTGAGCGCCGAGCCCAATGCGGCCGGATGCGGCGTGGGCGCCAGCGTGCCATCGTGCTGGACCCGCAGGCTCTCCTTCTCGACGCCACGCAGACCTTGCGCCAGCAACGGGCGATGCGCGGACTGCGCCAACAACGCCAGGCGTTGAGCATACGCATCCGTCGTCGGGAGGGTGGGCGTGTTCTTGAGCATTATTCGTATGGTGTGCTGGTGGCCGGTCTGCCGCGGCGGATGGATCCACGAATAGCGGGCACTTTAGCACGCGGTGCAAAGCGTTGCTGACACTATGCCAGACAAGGCTAAGCGGGCGTTTAGCGTCGTGGCAGTCGCGCCGCGGCGCGGGCGGACATCACGACGATTAGCTTCATCGTGGCACGGGTCGCCCCGACAAAAAGCTTGCGTGCGGCCCGCTCGTCGAATGCATCGAAATCCACCTCGGTCAGGATTACACATGGCGCGGCTTGGCCCTTGAAGCGGTGGATCGATTCGTACAGCACGTCGCCGTCGCGGTACTCGGGATTGCCGAACAGATCGTAACGGCCGGTGAAGCTACGCAGCCGGTGCGGCCCGAGCTGTTCCAGTGCGGCAAAGCGTGATTTCTCACGGCCGCGGAACGACAGCAGCGCGATATCCTGTTTGCGAAAACCCAGCGACAATGCCTGAGTGATAGCGCGCTTGGTCGGCTCAAGGGGATCGTCGCCATCATAGGTCGACACGGAAACGTCCGAGCCACCGAAGGGACTGCCGCTTTCGACGGTGAACGACGGGCCGATCACCTCGCGCAAGTAGTCGAAGATCTCGCGTGGGCTGCGATAGTTGACGCAGGCATTCAACGTGACCCAACCCGGCAACGGGACCGGTTCGCGCATATACAAATTCTGCATCGGGTCTTCCAGCCACCACCATGCGCCGCCCGGTGCCAGCAGCCGTTGCAGCGCGGCGACCCAGTGCGCGCGGAAGTCCTGTCCCTCATCGACGATCAACACGTCAAAGCGCCACGCCTCACCGGGGGGCACGTCGGCAAAGCGTGCGTCGAGCCAGCCGAAGACATCCGGTGAGGCAAAGTCCGGCTCCTGCCCGCCGTCGCGCACGACCCAGTCGCACAGCTGGTGGTAGGTCGCGACCTTCACGCCCGGCGGCGCGACGCGCGCGATGTGGTCCGCCAGTGGACGGTTGAAGCATACGTACAGCGCGCGCCGGCCCTGTGCGAGCGCGTCCTTCATCACCTGGATCGCCAATTGCGTTTTGCCTGAGCCCGCCGTGCCGGTCACGCGCAGCCTGAACGGCTCGAACGACAGGCGCCGCGCCCATTCGGCCAGGCCGCCGGAGAGCCGCGTGACCAGCGTGTCTGCCTGCCCGACCAGTGCGCTGGCGTCCGGCGTGAGCGCAAGGTGATCGGACAGGAAATGATGCAGCTTGGCAGCACAGTCGAATGGGGTCTCGTCGGGCGGCAACGCGCGCTGGATAACCGCGGCGAGTTGGTCCTTGCGCGTCGCATCGACGATGCGCTCTGGGGCGACGCCGGCAATGCCCGGGTCGCGCACGATATAGTCCGGGCAATACAGCAGCGCCTCGATGCAATAGGTGCCGGCGCCGAACGCTGCAGTGAAGCGCCGATGCAGGCCTTCGATCGTGCGGGCCAACTGGATTGCGACATTGCGTTCCTTCTGCAGGTAGACCTTGACCAGGCCCGTAGGTGTCTCGCGCAGGAATCCCGACTTCTGCTCGATCACCATCAGGCGCCCCGACGGGCCCACCACGACGAAGTCCGCTTCGCCGAAGACCGAGAAGCCCTGGTTCACGCGGGTCCAATGCACGCCGTGATAGACCGTGTAGCTGCCCGGCAGTTGCTCGGCCAGCGTGGTCAACGTCTCGCGCTCGCGGGCGGCGGCGCCTGCCGCGTCCAGGTGTTTCCAGTCGTCGGGAATGATGCGTGCCATGTTCAGCAGTGTCTCAGATAAAGGCTAGCGGGTACGCGGTGCTGTGCAGCATTCATTCTATGCGAGCCGCCGCGTGTCGGTTAGAATGCGCAGGTCTTTGGGGAGTAGCCTTTCCTGCGTTGCCGGGTCGCGGATGCGATGCGGCGGCCGGCCCGGGTGGCCGCGCCGCGTGAGTCCGATGCCGGTACGCTAGGAAGATCGCGCCAACAGTCTCCGGCTCATGCCGTGGCGCGCTCGGCCCACCCGGGTTTGGCCAGACCATCGACGCCGCGCCTCGTCCCGGTCGGACCGTTGCGCCGCGTCATGGTTCATGTGTCCGACCGTGGAGATATCGTGCAACATCCCCGTTCCCCTTACCCGCCTGCCCGTTTGGCCATGCTGCCTGTTGCGATGGGAGCGTGCGCATGACTTGGCTCGTGCTCGAACTCGTGCTGATGCTCGCGGTGATCCTGATCGCCGCCGAATTATTCACGAACGCGCTAGAACACCTGGGCGAGCGGATGAAGCTATCCGAGGGCGTGACCGGCTCATTGTTCGCGGCGGTCGGCACTGCGCTGCCCGAGACGTCGATTCCGCTGATCGCCATTCTGTCGGGACGCGGCGAGCGGCTCAACGAGGAGATCGGCGTGGGCGCGATCCTAGGTGCGCCGCTGATGCTCGCGACGCTGTCCACATGTCTAATGACCGTTGCGGTACTGCGCCAGCGCGGGCTCTGCGGACGGATACGGCCGGAGACCGGCGGCATCAACCGCGATCTCAACTATTTTCTGTTTGCGTTTGCATTATCGGCCGCCGCGATGTACGTGCCGCATACGAATGTGCTGGTGCGGGCAGGGTTGAGCGCCGCGCTCGTAGGCGTGTATCTGCGCTACGTGTATGCGACGTTGCGTGCATCGCAAGCGTTGGTGGCTGGCGGGCACGGCACCGAGGCGCCGAACGTCATGCATCTGTCGCGCTTTGGTGTCCCGACCCGGCTCGTGACGATCGTACTGCAGCTGGGTATCGCGCTAGCCTTGCTGGTCTGCGGCGCGAAGGGATTCATCCATGGCGTGGACGGGGTCTCCCAGCTGCTGGGCGTGTCGCCGCTGCTGTTGTCGCTGCTGATTATCCCGATCGCCACCGAGTTGCCCGAGAAGACCAACAGCATCTTGTGGGTGCGTCGCGGCAAGGACACGCTTGCATTTGGGAATCTCACCGGCGCGATGGTGTTCCAAGGCACACTGCTGCCGGCGCTGGGCATCATGCTCACGCCATGGGAGCCGCGCATCGAGGTGCTGACTGGCATCGTGATCACACTGGTCGCGGCAGCGTGGTGCCGCGCGTTGTCGCGCGGTCGCGGCCTGCCGATCTGGGCGCTGCTGTTCAACGGCGTGCTCTATGCAGTCTATCTGGCCGTGACGTTGGCATAATGCTGCGGTGCTGTTCGATTTTTCGCCGTTCGATTCCGGAGGTAGGAATGCAGGTCAAGTCTCTGATAGGCGCCACTGCGGCGCTGTTTGCCATGCTGGGCGCCGGCGTGCACGCCGCCGTGCAGGCGGCCGGGCCGGCGGGGGTGCAGGTGAGCGGCTGCTGGGTGCGCACGATGCCGGCGACCCTGCCGTCATCCGCCTATTTCACGATAAAAAACGACGCAGACAAGCCGGTTTCGCTGAAGGACGTCGATGCGCCAGCCTTCGGAATGGTCATGATGCACCGGACGCAGAGCAATGGCAGTACGTCGCGGATGGTCCATGTTGATGCGGTCGATGTGCCGGCCCACGGTACGCTGCAGTTTGCGCCGGGCGGTTATCACGTGATGCTCGAACAGCCCAAGAGCACGCTGAAAGTCGGTACGACGATTCCGTTGACGCTCGATTTCGGCGCCGCCGGCAAGCTGGACGTACAGTGCGAGCTTCGGCCCGCCTCGGCGTCGGCGCATTGAAGTCGCCGCGCCAACCGGTTTGTTGTCGCGGGTGTGGGTGGCGCGCGGCTATTGACTCATATGCTCAATCCGAAGGTGATGGTGTTCTTTGCGTCCTTTTTCTCGCAGTTCGTGTCGGTGTACAGCGCGCACAAGTCTAGTGCGTTCCTTGTGCTTGGCGTCGGGTTCGCCGGTCTGGGCGTGCGGATGACGTTCGCCACGACGCGTGGGTGACACGATGAGCGAACCCGAGTGCCCGATGCTGAACTGGACTGAGGGTGGCCAGACCTGCCATGCGCGTTGGCGCTCGCACGCCGGGCTGCCGCCGCCGCGGCGCGTCGTACCGGCCGATGACACGGTCAGTGCTGATCACGCTTATCGCCTGGCATGCGAGGGAGTCGCGATCCTGTGGCGGGGCGACTTCAATAACGCGCGGCAGCTGCTGCAGGCCATCGCGCGGCGTGTTGAGCGCCGTCGGCCCAAGGGCGGTGCGACGCCACAGCAAACGTTCAACCTGCACCGGCTGGCGCAATCGCAACGGGCCCGTACGCTGGCGATGCTGCTGGTGCCGCTCGATGGGCATTACCGGATACCGCTGCGTCGCGCCCCGGACCTGAGTGATGCGTGCGCGCACGTATACGGCCCGCCGCCCGGCGGCGATGCGGCAAGCGTCGTTTCGCTGCGCGAGTTGCTGGGGATAGTCGGCGCGTTCGAGTGGTATCGCAAGGGCGTGGTCATCGACGCGCTCGGCGGTGACCGGATCCATCCGCACTATGGCGTGTTTTCGCCCGTACGCGGCGAATACCTGGAACTGATAGCGCAGGCGCCGTTGCCAAAGGGTGCCGATGCGCTTGCTTTCGACATTGGCACCGGCACCGGCGTGATCGCTGCATTGCTGGCCCGGCGCGGCGTGCGGCGCGTGATCGCGACGGACGTCGATTCGCGCGCGCTGGATTGCGCGCGCGAGAATGTCGCCCGGCTGGGGCTGTCCGCGCAAGTGGAGGTCGAACGGGCGGATCTTTTCCCGTTATCGCGTCGCGCGCCGCTGGTGGTCTGCAACCCGCCGTGGGTACCGGCGCGCCCGAGCGCATCGATCGAGCATGCCGTGTTCGATCCGGACAGCCGCATGTTACGAGGCTTCCTCGCAGGCCTGCCGGCGCATTTGACACCCGGCGGCGAAGGTTGGCTGATCATGTCGGACTTGGCCGAGCATCTTGGCTTGCGCCCGCGCGAAGCTTTCCTCGCGATGATCGACGCGGCCGGCTTACAGGTGCTCGACCGCGCCGATATCCGGCCGCGTCATCCCAAAGCGTCGGACGCCGCGGATCCGTTGCATGCGGCGCGGGCCCGCGAGGTGACGTCGCTGTGGCGCCTCGCGGTCCGAGGCGGCTGAACGCGCGCTATGCGGTGCCGCGCAACGTATGCGCGGCGTCCACCATGTTGCGCAGCGCCGGGATGACTTCTGTCCATGCGCGCGTCTTCAACCCGCAGTCCGGATTGACCCACAGGCGTTCGGCTGGGATGCGCTCGGCGGCCTTGCGCATCAACTGGACGATGTGCTCCTGCGTCGGGATGTTCGGTGAATGGATGTCGTACACGCCCGGTCCGATCTCATTCGGATAGTTGAAGTGATCGAACGCATCGAGCAGTTCCATATCGGAGCGCGATGTTTCGATTGTGATGACATCTGCGTCCATATCCGCAATCGACGCAATGATGTCGTTGAACTCCGAGTAGCACATGTGCGTGTGGATCTGCGTGTCGTCGCGCACGCCGTTGGCCGCAATGCGGAACGCGCCGACTGCCCACTGCAGGTACTCATGCCATTGCGACTTGCGCAGCGGCAAGCCTTCGCGCAAGGCCGCCTCGTCGATCTGAATCACGCGCACGCCCGCGCGCTCCAGATCGAGCACCTCTTCGCGGATCGCCAGCGCAAGCTGTTGGCACGATACGGCGCGCGGTTGGTCGTCGCGCACGAACGACCAGTTTAGGATCGTCACGGGCCCGGTCAACATACCTTTCATCGGCTTGTGAGTCAGCGATTGCGCATATTGGATCCATTCGACCGTCATCGGCTTTGGCCGGCGGATGTCACCGAACATGATTGGCGGTTTCACGCACCGCGAGCCATACGACTGCACCCAGCCGTACTGGCTGAACGCATAGCCTTCGAGTTGCTCGCCGAAATACTCGACCATGTCGTTGCGCTCGGCCTCACCATGCACGAGCACGTCGAGCCCCAGCGCCTCCTGTTCGCGTACGCTGTGCGCGATCTGCTCGCGCATGGCCGCGTGGTAGCCCGCCTCGTCCAGTTCGCCGCGGCGGAAATGGCTGCGCGCCTGGCGGATTTCCTCGGTTTGGGGAAACGAGCCAATTGTCGTGGTCGGATACGGCGGCAGTTGCAACTGCTCGTGTTGCTTGCGCGCGCGCTCCGGATAGGGGCTGGTGCGGCGTTCCATGTCGGCGTCGATGCGCGCAAGCGCCGCCTTGACGGCCGGGTTATGCACGCGCGCCGATACCTTGCGCGCCGCGATGGCGGCCTGATTGTCCCGCAGGTCAGCCTCTACGGCCTGCCTACCGTTGTTCAGTGCCGTAGCAAGCACATTGAGTTCGTCCAGTTTTTGCAGCGCGAACGCAAGCCATGAACGTAGCTCGGCGTCGAGTTCGCGCTCACTGGCCAGGTCCACCGGCACGTGCAGCAGTGAGCACGACGGCGCGAGCCAGAGCCGCTGGCCGAGTTGCCGGTGGATCGGCTCGAGCCAGTCAAGCGTAGCGACGAGATCGGTTTTCCAGATATTGCGGCCGTTGACGACGCCGAGCGACAGCACGCGGTCGGCCGGCAGCTTCGCAATGACGTCGCGGACTTCATCGCGCGCATTGAGCGTGTCCACGTGTAGGCCTTGCACTGGCAATCGGCATGCAAGCGGCAGGTTCTCCTGCAATTGCCCGAAGTAGGTGGCCAATAGCAGCTTAACGCGATCGGTGTGCAGCGTGTCGTAGGCGCGCATGAACGCTTGCTGCCACTGCGGATCGAGTTCGGTGACGAGGATCGGTTCGTCGATCTGCACCCATTCGGCACCGCACGCGGCAAGCTCAGCCAGCAATTGCGCATAGACCGGCAGCAGTCGCGGCAGCAGCGCGAGTTTGTCCGAGTCGTCCTTAGCCTTGCCGAGCCACAGGTACGTCAGCGGCCCGATGATCACCGGCTTGGCTTTCACGCCAAGGCGGCGCGCCTGTTCGAACTCGTCGATCAGTCGCGATGCGTCGAGCGAAAAGGTCGTGGATGCGCTCAGCTCCGGCACGATGTAGTGGTAGTTGGTATCGAACCACTTGGTCATCTCGCCGGCTTGCACGCCGCAGCTGCATGCTCCGTCCGTGGCCGAACGCCCGCGCGCGATCCGAAAGTAGTTGTCCAGCGAGTCGCCGTCCAGGTCGCGTACCCGCTCTGGCAGGTTGCCGAGCGTGAAGCTCATGTCGAGCACCTGGTCATAGAACGCGAAATCGCCCACCGGCGACCAGTCCAGTTTCGCCTGGTTGGCCCAGTGCTGCTGGCGTAGTTGAGCGCCCGCGGTCTTCAGTGCGTCCAGCGAGGATTGTCCCTTCCAGTAAGACTCGAGCGCGAATTTCAATTCCCGCTTCGCGCCAATGCGTGGAAAGCCCAGATTGTGCGTGATGGCCATGATTCGACAGTGGAGGAGTTAAGAGTGCGTCGATCATAGGGGTTGGGATATATGAAAAAAAGTGGCATTATTTCATTGATGCATTAACTATTCTCATATTTAGATATGCTCGAACGTATCCACCTGGCGATCGTGCGCGAGGTTGATCGGCGGGGTTCATTGACCGCTGCCGCCGAGGTGTTGTGTTTGACCCAGTCGGCACTGAGCCACACGGTCAAGAAGATGGAGCAGATGCTGGGCACGGCGGTCTGGCGCCGCGAAGGCCGCAATCTGCGGCTGACGCAGGCGGGCGAATACCTGTTATCGGTCGCCAATCGCGTACTGCCGCAGCTGGAGCACGCGCAGGCGCGCCTGGCGCAGTACGCGCAGGGCGAGCGTGGCACGCTGCGCATCGGGATGGAATGCCACCCTTGCTACCAATGGTTGCTTAAGGTGGTGTCGCCGTACCTGGCACAATGGCCGGACGTCGATGTGGATGTGAAGCAGAAGTTCCAGTTCGGCGGCATTGGCGCGTTGTTCGTTTATGACATCGACATCCTGGTCACGCCCGATCCGTTGCACCGCGCGGGTCTTCGCTTCGAGCCGGTGTTCGATTACGAGCAGGTGCTGGTGGTCCAGCGCGGACACGCACTGACACGTGGCACGCACGTCGAGCCGGCGCAGCTGGCCGGCGAAGTGCTGATTACCTATCCGGTCGATATCGACCGGCTCGACGTGTATAGGCAATTCCTGGTGCCGGCCGGGGTGCGGCCGAAGCGTCATAAGACGATCGAGACCACTGACATCATGGTGCAAATGGTCGCCAGCGGCCGCGGCGTTGCCGCGCTGCCGCGCTGGCTGGTGCAGGAATATGCGGACAAGATGTCGATCGAGCCGGTGCGGCTGGGACGCGACGGCATCGCCAAGCAGATCTTCGTGGGCATGCGCGAGGCGGATGCCGACACCGACTACCTTGCCGCCTTCGTCGCGCTTGCGCGGCATTCAGCCCGCTATGCGGCAGCGTAACATCACGGCGTGGCGGGACCTTCGATGATGGAGTCGACCAGCCATTCCTGCAACGACACCTCGATCGTGATAAACGAGCGGTTGCCGCCTCGTTGCAAGCGTCCCGCGAACATCCGCCCGTTCGGGTCCGCGACCATGCCGCTGATCGACGACGCACAGCCCGTTGCGGCCATACACGATATTTCGCCGGACAGGCTCAGGATTTCGACCCCGGGGCCCTCGACCGTGATGGCCGCGCTCGTACTACGCTGCGGCAGCAGCAGTGTCGCGCTGAGTAGGCTGCCGACCGCACCGCGCACCAGCGCCCGCTCGATCCCGTGCGCGTCGCACAGTTGTTCCAGCGACGTGATCAGGTCCTCGTTAGGTTTGACGCGCGCGACGACCAGCCGCCCCAGGCGGCCCGATTCGATCATGACGTGGTCTTTCATACGAGCGGTGTCCTCATCGGTTGCAACAGGTCGTAGGTGGTTTCCGGATCATGGGAGACGACCAGTTCCACCTCGTCGAACAAGCATACCCTGACCCGCATCGGCTCATGGCCGACCACGGTCCGCTGCAGGTCCAAATGGCCGCCGTGGTGCTTGCCGCGGGCATCGATCATGCCGCCATGGCAATGCAGCACGCGGCTGCCGTCCTCGCGCCGACCGATCGTGATCGCCGCATCCACTAGCGTGACGTCGCCGTCACAGACGATCGGCGGGCCATACACGTACGGTGGGCCAGCGTGCGCGGCACGAATGATGACGTGATATTCAACGTGCGCGCATACGCCACCGCCACTAATGCGTGCACAGCCGCTGCGCTGCGCGAAGCCGTCCAGTGTCCGGTGCAGGGTGGTTGCGACGTTGGCGCCCGGCGGCAGCGTGATGAGCAACTCGTGCGTGCCGCGATGAGCCAGCACCTGGGTGATGCGCGGCGATGTCGGAGGCCCCGGATGGACGAATGCTGGGGAGTGGTGCGCCGGGCGCGGACCGGCCGGTGACGGCCACATCGGCGCCGTGTCAGCAGGGAGTATCGTCGGATGCATGGTATCGACTCTCCTTTTGCGCCGGGCGCGCGCCCCTGGCACCACGCCGATCCTCTGTCCGACCCGGGGTGACGATGGTCGGCTGGTAGTGGGTCTAAGCCGAATCTTCTGCGTGCAGCCGCATCGCTTGCAATATGTGACGATCGTATCGTACATGTACGGCGTTGTCTGGTGCGGCGATATCAGAAACGACTCCCAGTGTAGCTTGGCGGCATTGGCCGTCGAGTGGCGCGCAAGCGGACGCTGCGCGGGCAGCGCAACGCTCAGCGGTTCGCGGGAACACGGTGTCGCTCGATTCCTGAGACGCTGGTTGAGAGCGAGTTGTTCGACTATGCGGGTGGCGCTGCGCTACACGTGCACGGTAATGAAGCGAGATCGGCGTGCGTGACCCGGCCGTGTATGAGGCTACACAGGTTCGCGCTTATTCGTGTTCTGGAACGTGCTGCCCAAGTCGGCCTATGGCAAGATCGCAAAGAAAGCAAAGAAAGGCGTGCGGGCCGGGTCCACGAAACGTGGGCGTCCTACCAGGCCTGCTCGTAGATGGCGAGGGCGTCGGCTTCGCGGACTTCACGCGGATTGTTCACGAGCAGGCGGGTCTGCAGCATCGCGTCAGCGGCCATTCGCGGCAGATCGTGCCGGCCGACGCCGACTTCGCGCAGCGTCCTCGGGATCCCGGTGGCGGCAATCAGCGCGTCGATCCGTGCAATCCATGCCGCTGTCCTGGCTTCGTCGCTGCCGCGTGCGTCGGGCGCGACGATCGACGCAAGCTGCGCATACTGCTGTGCGGCTGCGTTCGCGTTGAAGCGCAGCACGTGGGGCAGTACGAGTGCATTGGACAAGCCGTGTGGCACGTGAAACAGGCCGCCGATCGGATACGCGAGCGCGTGCACGGCGGCCACCGGTGCATTGGCGAAAGCCTGCCCTGCCAGCATCGCGCCGAGCAGCATTGCCTCGCGCGCCACGCGGTCCTGCCCGTTGTCGCACGCCGGCAGCAGGTGGCGGGACAACAGCTCCAGCGCCTGCAGCGCGAGTCTGTCTGACAGCGGGTTCTTCAGGCGTGCTGACGTGTACGCCTCGATCGCATGCACCATGGCATCGATGCCGGTGGCCGCGGTCGTCGCGCGCGGCAGGCCAAGCGTGAGTTCTGCGTCCAGAATCGCGACGTCAGCGAACAGCTGCGGCGCGACCACGCCCATCTTGCGCGCCTCGCCGAGCGTGACGATCGACACCGCGGTGACTTCCGAGCCGGTGCCCGCGGTGGTCGGCATTTGCACCAGTGGCACGCGCGTGCCGCGTACGTTGCCTACGCCGTACATCTCGGCCAGCGGTTGCTGCCCGGCCACCAGGATGGCGATCAGTTTGGCCACGTCCATTGACGAGCCGCCGCCGAGTCCGAGCACGATCTCGGCACCGACGGCCGAAGCACGCGCGGCGGCGTGGAGCACCACCTGTTCGGGCGGATCGGCTACCACGTCATCGATGACAGTGACATGCCAGCCCTGCGCGGTGAGGTCCGTCAGCGCGGGCCCGAGCAGTCCGCTGCGATGCAGGAACGCGTCGGTGACCACGCACAGTCGGCTCAGCGTGCCGAAGTGCTCGCGCAGCAATGCGCCGAGCCGGCGTGCCGCGCCGAACTCCACGATCACTGTCGGCACGGTCTGAAAGAGGAAGGGGGTCATTGGCTTGCTCCGTGAACCATGTGGCTTCTGACCTCGCGGCGTTCAAGCATCGGAATGATCTGACCGTAACCGATCCGCTGAAAATGCGGCGTTTGCCGATGTTCGTCCAATCCCGTTGCGTCGGTATACTGCTCGAGGATCACAAAATGGTCAGGATCGTGTGGCGAGCGGAAGAACTGATAGTCCAGGTTCTTCGGCTCATCGCGCGTGGCGCGCGCGAGCGCGTCGAGCAGCGTCAGCACGCGCTCACTCTGCCCGGGCTTGGCGAAATAGTGGGCAATGACCTGCAAGTAGGGTGGCTTCACCGTTGATTCCCTTTTCCACGGTCAGTCGCGCGTTCAGCGCGGCGATTTAGGTTCCACAGTTGACTGTCGCTGGTGGACACCGCCACCGCGCCGTGCGCCTGCGCCTGGCGCACATCGTGTTCATTGCAGACGAAGCCCGATGCGACGATCGGCGGCAGCGCCGCATGGTTTTGCTCACGCAGGTGCGGCAGCATCGGCGCCGGCATCAGCTGCACCAGATTGGGATCACTCTGCTCGATCGCCTTGACACTGCGCGGCCATGTCGAGCGGTCCGTCACGAAGACCTTCTGCATCGTCACCAGCCCGGCGCGGTTGGCGCGTTGCACCGTCGCCACGCGCGTGGAGACTAAGCTGGTGACGCCAATATCGACGAGATATTCGACGCCGCCCTTGTCCTGCGACAGCCCATCGCAGCTGTCGATATTGACGATCACGGACTTGCCGGCCCGCGTCAGCGCGGCCACGACCGCCTGCAGCTTGCGTAGCTCGACGTTGGCCACGATGCCGACTTCGGCCGCGCTGCCGATGAAGCTGTCGAGCTGCTCGGTGCCGTACAGCGTCGCAATCACAGGATGTCGGGCCAGACGCGCTCCGAGGGACTTGTCCATATCGAAATATCAGCTTGCCGGCGGGACGATGTCGTCATCCAGGCCGAGCTTACCAGGATTGAGAATGTTCTTTGGATCCAGCGTACGCTTGAGCGCCTGCAGCACGGGGAACGCGCTGCCCAGCGAGTCGCGCATGTAGGGCGCACGCAGTAGACCTACACCATGGTGGTGGCTCAGCGTCGCATTGTATTGGATCAGCACGGCATTGGCCGCATCCCACGCACGGCGGTACCATGCGGCGCGCTGCTCGATGGCCACTTCGCCGCGCAATGAAAAGTACAGGCACGCGCCGTCCACATAGGCATGCGACTGGTGCGCGGAGCCCGCCAACGTACCCGGCACCGATTGCAGTGCATCGACCACGTCGCGATAGATCGCGGCCAGATCGCGCCAGCGCCCCGCCATTTCCAGTGTGTCGGCGACAAACCCCGGGCTGCGTTTAAAGCCCTCCGCGCTTTTGCCGGTCAGGTATCGCGTGTCGAGCCACTTCTCAAAGATCGCTTCCCCGTCCAGCCGCTGCCCTTGCGGCTTGCACACCTGCTCGCAGACCGCAATCCCTGCATCCACAATCTCGCGCGTGCCCTCGTCGGCGATCAGCAGCACATTCGTGTCTGGCAGGCCGAACTGCACGCCGCTTTCGAGCGCATCGTACAGGCGCAGTGCCGCTGGATGGGCGCCGCGCTGCATGATTTCGCGGCATGCGTGCAGGCCGGCGGCGAACGAGTCGAAGCCATAGGCGATCGCCCGACCGTAGTCCGGCAGACGGTGCAGCTTCAATCGTGCCCGTACGATGATGCCCAGCGTGCCTTCGCTGCCGATGAACAGCTGTTGCAGGTCCGGCCCGACCGCTGCGCGCGGATAGCCGCCGACGTTGATCAGCGAGCCGTCGGCCAGCACGACGTCCATGCTGTACACCATGTCCTCGATCTTGCCGTAGCGCGTGGACAGCTGTCCGGCGCCGCGGCAGGCGATCCACCCCCCCACGGTGCTGATGCCGAACGACGACGGCCAGTGTCCCATCGTCAACCCGTGCTCGCGCTGCAGCGATGCCTCGAACACGTCGCCGAACATACCCGCCTCCACCTCGACGAGCTGGCTTTCGTGATCCACGCCGAGCAGCCGGTTCAGGCCGCACAAGTCCAGCACGATGCCGCCACGCACCGGCAGCGCCGCGCCGGTGACGTTGCTGCGCCCGGCCGACGCCGTCACCGGGATCGACGCCGCATGCGCAATGCGCATCACCGCCTGGACCTGCGCGACGCTGGACACGCGTACGACAACGGCGTGCGGCGTGGCTGGCCGGCCGGCGGTTTCCGTGACCATCGAGGCAGCCCACCAGTCACGGGTCCACGCGACTACTTGTGCCGGCTGCGTGATCACTTCGTCGGCGATTTTCCGCAGCGTGTCGCATTGCCGCTCCGAGACCTGAACCGGTGCGTGTTGCATGCCGCTGGCCGGCGCGTCGTACGGCACCCTGGGCAGGTTCAGCGAGTACGGTGGCGGTGTGTGTGCGCCGACGACATAATTGCCGCGGTTGTAGCCGCGCTGGATGGCTTCCTTGCTGATCATCCGTTATCTCCGATGAGGATCGATTTCTCGTATTGGACGGCCGCGACGTAGTCGCGCACCTGGCTGGCGACGAGCGCGTCGGACAAGCCGAGCTCCGCCTTCAGAATCTGGCCCACGCGCGGTGCGGCGCGGGCTGACGCATCGCGCGCCATCAATCGCGCGCGTGTGCGCCGCGATAGCACATCGTCTACGCTGCGCGCCAACTCATGGCGCGCAGCGTAGACCACTTCCGCTTCGCTGTACGGCAAGCCCTCGACGATCGGGGCGAGCAGTGACGGGCGCGCATCGATCAGGTCGCTGACGAAACGCGCCTCAGTGCCGTAGCGCTCGCCCAGATGCGCGGCCAGCCCGCCCGAGGCGACGATCGCCTGCGGGTCGTAGCCGGCCGCGCCCAGCAGGTAGGCCGATTTCGTACGGCATGGCGCGCGTTTGCCGATGACTGTCTGCGCCGCGTCGATGGTCTGCTCCGCCATGTGCCGGGAGGTCGTCAGCTTGCCGCCGACAATCGTCACCAGGCCGTCGGGCGCAACGTGGATTTCGTGGTTGCGGCGCATCTCGATCGTCTTGCCGCCGGGTGGGCCGACCAGCGGCCGGCAGCCGGCGATGCTGCCCACTACGTCGTGCGGTTGCAGGTCCGTCTTCAAAGCCGAGCGGGCGCCTTCCAGCAGGAAATCAAGTTCTTGCCGTGTGCAGTACACGTTGTCCAGGTCGCCGTCGTAGTCTTCGTCGGTGGTACCCAGGTACGAGACGTTGCCCCAGCGGGTGATCGTCGCACGCCGGTTGCGGCCCGGCACCGGGATCGTGACGGTGCAGTCGTTGCGAATCTTCAACCACGGAATCGCCACATGCACCCCTTTGGCCGGTCGTACCTGGAGCGCCGGTGCATCCCCCTTGCGGCGCCCGTCCCAGTCGCGCAGCCAGACGCCGGTTGCCATGATCACCACGCCGGCGCACACGCGGATCTCGCGGCCGTCGGCATGCACGATTGCACCGTCGACGCGTCCTTGCGCATTACGGGTAACCTCGGCCACGCGCGCATGATTGGCCACCGCCGCGCCGTGGAACGCCGCGGTGCGCGCCAGCGTCAGCGTCAGCCGCGCATCGTCCACGCGCGCATCGAAATACATGAAGCCGCCGGTTAAGTACGCTTCGTTGAACGTTGGGCAGTGCGACAGCACTTCAGCCTTGGTTAGTTTCTGGTGCAGGATGCCTTCGCGCCAGCCGCCGGCGAGGTCATACGTCCACAACAGGCTCTCGAAGGCCTTCGCCAGACGCTTGTCGAATACGCCGTCGCGCTCCATCACTGGAAACAGGAACGGTAGCCGTTGCACTAGGTGGCGCGCATTGCGGCGCAGGCGCTGCCGCTCCAGCAGCGAGTGGCGCACCAGGCTGAGATTGCCCTGCTCGATGTAGCGCAGGCCGCCATGAACCATCTTCGAGGATTTGGACGACGTCCCGGACGCAAAGTCGCTTTTCTCGACTAAAGCGACGCGATAGCCGCGCAGGCTCGCGTCCAGTGCCGCATAGGCGCCGGTGACGCCGCCCCCGACGATCAACATGTCGAATGTGTCGCCGCCCAGGCGCGCGAGCTGTTCCTCGCGTACCACGCGCAGTGGTGACGTGGCCGTCATCGCAGCCCGATCCTGCCTGCGCCGTCTGGAGGGTAAGAAAATCATACTGGTGAATCTCCGTACTCAACCGTGATCGAAATCGGCCGCGTGGGCGAGCTCAGATTGGATGCGCGCGTGCCATCTCGCGCGCCGCTGTTGCCGCAAGCCGGTGTCGGGCGACGGCTCGAACACCGCGTCGGTGACCAGCGTGGCGCGTGCCGCGTCCAGCGAGTCCCACAACAGGCCCGAGGCGCCGGCCAGGAACGCCGCGCCGCGCAGGCTCGCGCGGTCGCTCTCGTGGATACGCCGCACCGGCAGGCCGCTCAGGTCCGCCTGGATCTGCAGCAGCACGTCGCTGCCCGATAGGCCGCCGCCGACCACCAGCTCATGCACGTCGATACATGCCACCGCCTGGTTCGCCTCCATGCAAGACGTCACCGAATGACCAATGCCCTCGAGGAGGGCGAACGCGACCTCTTCCCGCGTGGTCGCAATTGATATCCCGGACAGCGATGCGCGGGCGCAGGGCTCCATCTGCGGCACGCGCAACCCGGTCAATGCGGGGATGAACAGCACGCCGCGCGCCGACGACACGGTGTGGGCCAGGGCGCTGATCTGCGCCGGATGGTCGAACCAGCGCAACGTGTCGCAAACCCAATTCAGTGCGTAGCCCGTCGTGGCGACAAAGTTTTCGAGCGAATAGTGTGAAACGCCGCCATGGCGGCGCGCTGTTATGGCCAGCGTTGCGCCGTATGATGGCTGGTGCTCATGCTCATCCATGAGCGTGGTGCACGGTAAGGCCGGGCCCGTCAGCAGGTCGACGAAGCTGCCCGTGCCGTGTACGCACATCGATTGCCCACGGTCGAGGCACCCGAGTCCGATCGCGCCGGCAAGCTGGTCGCCCGCGCAAGCCAGGATCGGCACGTCGATCCCGAGTAACTCGGGCCGGGTGCGGCCGAACGTGTCCGCGTCCTCGCGCAACGCCGGCAACAACTCATGCGGAAAGCCCAGCGCATCGATCCAGGCGTCGAAATACCGGTGCTCGCCCAGCAGATAGGCACTCGCCGAAGTCGCATTGGTCGGGGTGGTCACGCATGTGCGCTCGGTGGACAGGTGCCATAGCAGCCAGGTGTCGATCGTGCCGAACGCGAGGCGGCGGGCGCGGAACGCGTCGGCGACCGCCGGCACCGTGCGCAGTTGATGGGCGGCCCATAGATACGGCGAGCGCACGCCGGCGGGCCGGCCTACGCCCGCCACCAACCTGCGGTCCCATGTGGCGGCCAGGCGGTCGAGCTCGGCCGCATGACGCGTATCCTGCCAGACCATCGCGGGGACCAGTGCCCGTCCCGTGTGCGTGTCCCATAGCACGGCCGTTGCCCGCTGGGTGGCGATGGCCGCCGCGACGACACGCACCTTTTGCTGTGCAGCCTGTGCCAGCGTTGCGTAGCAGACCGCGACGGTCTTGTCCAGGATCGCATTTGCATCTTGCTCGACGACCCCTGGTTGCGGACTGTCCACGTGCAGCGGCAGATATTCGAGGCAGGATACGTGTCCACTGGCGTCGACTAGCGCGGCCCGTGTGCCAGACGTGCCTTCGTCGATCGCAAGGATGGCGTTTCGATGCGCGGTCATGGTTGGGTCTTCTCGATGGCGGGGTTCGTCAACGCCGGCTTGGACGACGGGGCATTCTTGAACTGAGGTGCGTCCGGCTCGTTATCCGGAGTGATCGTCGTGCGCGTGGGATCCCAGCGAATCGTCAAGCAGATCACACTGGCGACAAACGGCACGACGGCCAGGATCAGGAAGGTCTGCTCCAGGCCATAGCGTTCCAGGAACAGCGGGAAGACGAGCAGTCCCAGTGCCGCACCGATCGAGCCGAGCGCGCCGACAACGCCGTTGGCGCTGGCGCGCAGTTCGCCGCGGAACGACAGCGACGACAGACTCTTGCCATTCGCCCCTGGCCCGCCGGAATGAAGCAGAATGAACAACGACGGAATAACCACGCACGCCCATAGCGGCATCCGGGCATGGAACAGGCCCAGTATCAGCAACATCGCGAAGACCGCTGCAAATCCCATGGCCGATGCGCGCCGCAAGCCCAGTCGGCGCGCGATCAGCGGCGAAGTGAAGCCGCCCGCGATACCAAATACGTTGAACACTAGTGCGCCGAGTGTCGCGTACACGAAATCCTTGCCGAACAGCGCCGCGCTGATCAGCGGCAAATACCAGCCGATGGCGAAGTACTCGATCGATTGTCCGATCTGCACGGTGGCCGCCAGGACCGTGCGCGGCAGGTACACGCCGCGAAAGATCAACAGCACGTTGGCTAGCCCGCGCGTTGCCGGGTTAACCAACGGCACGCGCTCATGCAGCGGCGCAGCGACGAATGGACGACCATAGATTTGCGCCATCGCGCGGGCCGCGTCATCCAGTCTGTCCCTGCGAGCGAGCCAGATCGGGCTTTCAATCAGGAATGCAAACTGCATGAGCAGAATGGCGACGCCCAATACGGCAGTGGCTGCAACCGAGTAGCGCCAGATCGAATCCCCGACGTTCCATGAGTGGAACAGCAACGCCAGCAGCAAGTTCGTGCATACCGCCGTGTACCACATGCCTTGCCATGCGTTCAGGCGGCTTTTCAAGCGTGCTGGCGTGAACTCGGCCAGCATTGCCATGGCGATCGCGAAATCAACGCCATATGCCATGCCGACGAAGAAGCGCCCCAGCAGGATCACTTCGAAGCGCGGCGCGAACATCACCAGCACCGCGCCGAGCACTGACAGCAGTTTCGCGATGACTAGGGGGCGGATCCGGCCCCAGCGGTCCGCCATCCAACCGCCGATTGGATTGAATGCAATCGCCACCCATGATGCGAACGACGTCATTAACGCCACCTGCGCCGCCGTCAGATGGAGGTCGCGCGTCATTGGCCCGAGGCCCGCGCTCAGCGCTGAATTCGAGAATGCGTCGAGAAACAACCCACCGAGCGACAGCCACCAGATAAGGCCGGCTCTGCCCGCGATGCTGGGCCGTGAGTCGAGGAACGATATGATGTCTTCAATGCCACGAATCTTGATCGCGATGGCTTGCACTGCCGGCCTCCATTCCCATGATTCTGTAAGAGGCCTGCACAGACAACGCGATCGATGCGCGCAAGAGACCATCTTACAGATAGTCTCTTGTCTAGATCTGCGCGCCCACTTTACGGCGAGTGCGGGCGGCGTGTCAAGCGCGGATGAACTAGCCGGATCCCGCGCCCATGGATTGACGATAGCGCCGTAAGACGTCGATGTCGTGGCCCGTCAACGCGCGTGGCTCGTCCTGGATGGCCTGGCAGTAGGCCAGCACTTGCGCATCGTGCCGCATTCCCTCCAGCAGCAGCGTGGCAGCCGGTTCGTCATCTTTGCCCAGCGGCCGATATCGATTGCTGCGCATCGCGCGCAAAATGGCCCAGAGCACGGCCAGATGGCCGAGCAACAACGCCGAGGCGATTTTCCACTGCCCGCCGCGGCCTGCGTCGATATCCTGCAGCGCGCGGTAAATAATCATCATGCACAGCAATACGATGGCCGCCGCCGCGCCGATATGCAGCCATTTGGCCACCTCGAACGCGACGGCATGGCGGCTGAGCTCGTCACGCGTCAACGGCCGTTCCAAGGCGGCGTTCGCGCGTGTACCTGACTCGAAGCTCATGCCGCCACCTCCGATGCCGCTGTGTCCCGCCTTCGGCACCCGTGGCATCTAACCCGCAAAGGTGGGACCGGTCCGTTCGTGTCTTGCTGTACTGTCGCCTGCTGTCCAGGCCTGCCTGCACTACGCTCGTTCATTGTCAGCGTTGTTGCCTCCACGTTAAGGGAAACGGCCACGTGGCTTTTGCCTTCACATTGGCCAGCATGATCGAACCGTACAGATAGGGCTGCACTCCATCGGGAGCGGTTCGATGTCGTAGACGCGCCTCGTGGTTTGGATGAACCCGGCGGCGCAACGCGGCGATTACTGCTATGCAACGAATTGCATGGTCTTTTGCGTTATCAATCGTTTGAACTGCATGGGGATTTGTCAATTGAGGGCAACCGGCTGAGCAGTCTGTTCAGGCGTACGTCTTACCGTTGCAATATCGGCTCATCGAGTCCGCGGCGAGCAACGCTGAATTGACGCGGGCATGGGCCATCCAATCCATCGCGTTTGACTGAACCTATGCACCATGTCGGATTTATTGCGTTCATGGCGGATACCATTTATCCCATCAATGACTAGTCAAATCGTTGTGCGAGATGCAAGTATTAGCGGCTAAACATCGTATGTCAAGCAATATATTGCTGAGTTTCTTAAAAGAACATTGCATGTGATGCACGTTTTCTCCTAAAGTTGGGGCCGAGCAGAACGATTCG
>NZ_PRDW01000016.1 GCF_002927045.1 Mycetohabitans endofungorum
CGCGGGCGCGATTCCAGGCCAATGTACATTGGCTCAGAAGTGAGCCAATAATATTTATTGAAACTGAACCCAGTATGCTTCGTTGATCCCAACGCCGGAACAGATACCGTCGTGCCATCGGCACGCTGGAAGGGTTCGTCGTTGTCGTCATGCAACCTGAGACCGCCGCGAGATGCTCACCCGCAAGATAGAAACTCCTGTTGGGTTCCCACGGCAGTTTTGTCGACAATCTATTATCAAGAGAAAGCGATGTTGCCTCTGCCGCGAGTGAAAATGACGTGCTTCAGTTACGTTATAGGCGTGCTGTTTTGCCTGTGATAGCGCAGCACGAAGTCCAGACGTCAAAAACGAAGCGTCTTCCAGCGGGTGGAAATTGGCTGAATAGAAGGACAAGTGACGGCCGACGCCGCATCATGCTGCGTCCAGCCTCTTGACGATGTGCGGGCCCGTCGGCGCTGACCGCCAACGCCGTGCCCCAGCCCATGTAGAGTGGAATCGACGCGCTGTTCAGCCACTTCATCCCGTGCGGGGTGCACGAGAAGCCGACCACCAGCGTGCGACAATGGTGGCCGGCGTGCACCACCGGCCGATGTCCGGCACGGCCACGCCGCCTAGCCGTTGGCGGGCGGCACGTAGCCCGACGCGACGTCCGCGCCTTCGCCAAAGAAGAATTTTTCAGTTTGTTTTAACAGATATTGGCGCGCGCGCGGATCGGCCATGTTCAGACGGTTTTCGTTGATCAGCATCGTCTGCTGCTTGAGCCACGCCTGCCATGCTTCCTTCGAGATGCTTTCGAAGATGCGCTTGCCAAGCTCGCCTGGCAACGGCGGAAAGTCCAATCCTTCCGCTTCCTTGCCGAGTTTTACGCAGTGAACCATTCGAGCCATTAGACTTCTCCTTTGATATCGGGGTGGGGCGGGGCGCCGACGTGCGGATTCCCCGCGCGTGCTCAAAGCTGCTTGATCAGCACGAGCGACTTGCGCTGCCAGTTGTACAGGCGGCGCCGGTCCTCGGGCAGATCGGTAACCGTCGCCTTTACGAAGCCGCGTTTGAGGAACCAATGCTCGGTGCGGGTTGTCAGCACGAAAATCCGCGTCAGGCCGCGCGCCCGGGCGCGTTGCTCGATGCGCTTGAGCAGACGCTCGCCGTCGCCGGTGCCCTGCGCCTCAGGCGCCACGGTCAGGCACGCCATCTCGCCGATCCGCTCCTGCGGGTACGGGTACAGCGCCGCGCAACCGAACAGTACGCCATCGTGCTCGATCACTGAGAAGTGGTCGATGTCGCGCTCGATCTGGTGGCGGTCGCGCCGCACCAGCGTGCCGTCCATCTCAAGCGGCTCAATCAGCTGCAGGATGCTGCCGACATCGTCCGGCACTGCCTCACGCAGACTTTCCAGATTCTCGTACGAGATCATTGTGCCGACCCCATCGTGCAGGAACAGCTCCAGCAGGATACTGCCGTCCAGCGCGTACGGGATGATGTGTGAGCGCGGCACGCCGCCGCGGCACGCACGGATCGCATGCCTCAGGTAGAAGTCCGCATCCGCGCGGTCCAACTCGCCCGTATGGGCTTCGTAGATCTTCTGTGCGTCGTCCAGCGACAGCTCGCGGGTCAGCTCGCCGTCGCCGTTGATCACGCCGGGCGTCTCGGTGATGAAGATCAGCTTGTCGGCACGTAGCGCGATGGCCGCGGACGACGCGACATCCTCCATCGACAGATTGAACGCCTCGCCGGTCGGCGAGAATCCGAGCGGCGACAGCAACACAATCTTGTTGCTCTCCAGCGAATGCCGAATCGATTCGGCATCGATCTTGCGCACCACGCCGGTATGTTGGAAATCGACGCCCTCGAGTATCCCGACCGGCCTCGCGGTGACAAAATTGCCGGACACGACGCTGATATGCGCGTGCGCCATCGGCGTATTGGGCAAACCCTGGCTGATTGCCGCCTCGATGTCCAGCCGCACTTCGCCGGACGCTTCCTTGGCCGCCTCCAGCGCGCGCGCATCGGTGATCCGTATGCCGCCCGCGAACAGCGACTCGACCCGGTGCAGGTTCAACTGTTCCTCGACCTGCGGGCGGGAGCCGTGCACCAGTACGATCTGAATGCTCATCGCATGCAACAGCGCGACATCTTGCACCAACGCATTAAGCGCGCCCGCCTGCACCAACTCGCCGCCGAACGCGACGACGAACATCCGGTTGCGGAATGCATGGATGTAGGGTGCGACCGATCGCAGCCATTCGACGAATTGAGCGTGATTCGCGGTGTATTCGATGGCGGCGCTCGTCTGGCCGCCGGCCACGGCGAGGCCGCTGACCCTCGTGTCGCGGCGGGCGAGATCGTTTTGTGCAGTCATGGCCGGATTATAATGCGCCCCCATGTCCAATGTAGCCAAAAACCGCGCGGCAGATGCGTCGCCGACTGATCACGCTGACCCCGCGCGCCACGGCAGGCCGCCTGCTGCGCGTCGCGCCGAGGCCCGGCGCGCGTCCTCGGCGCACAACCCTGCGCCCAATCCGGTGCCCCCCGTCACGTTCCCGCAGGCGTTGCCCGTTAGCGGCCGGCGCGACGAGATCGCTGCCGCGATCGCGCACCATCAAGTCGTGATCGTCAGCGGCGAAACCGGATCAGGCAAGACCACGCAACTGCCCAAGATCTGCTTGGCGCTCGGACGCGGGCTGGGCGCAGGCGGCACCGGCCTGATCGGCCATACGCAACCGCGCCGTATCGCAGCATCGGCGACGGCGCGACGCATTGCCGAGGAACTGGGTACGCCGTTCGGCGAAGTGGTGGGCTACAAGGTCCGTTTCACCGACAACCTGTCGCCGGGCGCATCGGTCAAGTTGATGACCGACGGCATCCTGCTCGCGGAGACGCAGACCGATCCGCTGCTGCACGCCTACGATACGATCATCATCGACGAGGCGCACGAGCGCAGCCTGAATATCGATTTCCTGCTTGGCTATCTGAAGCAGATCCTGCCGCGGCGTGCTGACCTGAAGCTGATCGTCACGTCGGCTACGATCGATGCGCAGCGCTTTGCGCGCCACTTTGGCAGCGACGAGCGACCCGCGCCCGTCATCGAGGTCAGCGGACGGTTGTATCCGGTCGAGATTCGCTATCGGCCGGTCGTCGGCGACGATGGGCGCGCCACGCCCGCACGGCGCGGTGCGGCGCCAGGGGCCGGTCCGCTTGGCTCACCGGGCTCTCCGCCGGGCGCCACGGGCAGTATCACTGCCGCGCGTCAGGCCGAGCGCGACTTGCATGAAGCGATCGTCGACGCGGTGGACGAACTGTGTCGCGAAGGCCCGGGCGACGTGCTGGTTTTCCTGCCGGGCGAGCGGGAGATCCGCGACGCCGCTGAGGCGCTGCGCAAGCACCATCCGCCGCATACCGAGATCCTGCCGCTGTTCGCCCGGCTATCGGCCGCCGAGCAGGAGCGGGTGTTCCGGCCCGGCAATGCGCGCCGCATTGTGCTCGCCACCAACGTCGCGGAGACATCACTGACGGTGCCCGGCATCCGCTATGTCGTGGACACCGGGCTGGCGCGGGTCAAACGCTATTCGTACCGGAACAAGGTCGAACAATTGCAGATTGAGCCAGTGTCGCAAGCCGCCGCCAATCAGCGTGCTGGCCGGTGCGGCCGGGTGGCCGACGGTGTCTGCATTCGGCTCTATGATGAGAGTGACTTCCAGGCTCGCCCGCGTTTCACTGATCCGGAGATCCTACGCGCGTCACTGGCGTCGGTGATCCTGCGGATGAAATCGTTGCACCTGGCCGAGATCGACGCGTTTCCGTTCGTCGAGCCGCCGCCGGGCCGGGCCATTGCTGATGGCTATCAATTGCTCGCCGAGCTTGGCGCGGTTGACGACGACAATGCGTTGACGCCGGTCGGCCGCGAGCTGGCACGCCTGCCGCTGGATCCGCGCGTGGCACGAATGATTGTCGCGGCACGTGAGCAACACGCGTTGCGCGAAGTGCTGATCATCGCCAGCGCGCTGTCCGTGCAAGATCCGCGCGAGCGTCCGCTGGACGCGCAGGAGCAAGCCGATCAGGCGCATCGCCGCTTCGCCGACGAGCGCTCGGAGTTTATCGCGTGGCTGAAGATCTGGGCGTGGTTCGAGGAAGCAGTCGCACATAAGAAATCGAACCGGCAACTGGCCGAAGCGTGCCGCGCGCAGTTCCTCTCGCATCTGCGACTGCGCGAGTGGCGCGACGTGCATTCGCAGTTGTTGACCGTGGTGCGTGAGCACGGCTGGCGGCTGAACGAGTCCGAGGCGACGTTCGAGCAGATCCATCATGCGCTGTTGACGGGGCTGCTCGGCAACATCGGTCTGAAGGCTGACGACGATCCGCATTACCTGGGCGCACGGGGCATTCGTTTCTTCGTGTGGCCGGGATCGACGCTCGCGAAGAAGGCTGGCCGCTGGGTGATGGCCGCGGAGTTGGTCGAGACCACCCGGCTTTACGCACGCACCGTCGCCCGTATCGAGCCGGAATGGATTGAGCGTGTCGGCGGCCACCTGATCAAGCGCTCGGTTGCCGAGCCGCATTGGGAGAAGAAGGCCGCGCAGGTGGTGGCGTTCGAGCGCGGCACGTTGTATGGGCTGCCCATCTATCAGCGCCGGCGCATCGCGTTTGGCGCGCAGGAGCCGGCGCGTGCGCGGGAATTGTTCATTCGCGGCGCGCTGGTCGATGGCGAATTCGACACTCGTCTGCCGTTCTTTGCGCACAATCGGCGGCTGGTCGCGCAAATTGAGCAACTCGAGCACAAGTCACGTCGTCAGGATGTGCTAGTCGATGATGAGTTGATCTACGCATACTACGATGCGGCGGTACCTGCACAGATCCATACCGGCGCGGCATTCGAGCGCTGGTACCGCGACGAGGCGCGGCGGCGGGGTAGCGACGGCGACAAGCTGCTGTTCCTGTCGCGCGAGGACCTGATGCGGCACGAAGCGGCCGGCGTGACGACGGATGTGTTTCCGAAGCGGCTAACGATGGCCGGCGTCGATATGGCGCTGAGCTACCATTTCGAGCCGGGTGCGGCGCGTGATGGCGTCACGCTGACCGTGCCGTTGTACGCGTTGAACCAGGTTGACGCGCGTCGCACCGAATGGCTGGTGTTGGGTATGTTGAAGGACAAGGTGCAGTCGCTGCTTAAGTCACTACCGCAAAAGCTGCGCCGACATTGCGTGCCGCTGCCCGAGTATGCGGCCGGTTTCGTCGAGCGCGTGCATTTCGCCGGGCAGTCGTTGATCGACGCGCTGATCGCCGACATCCGCGAGCACAAGCAAGTGATGGTTAAGTCAACTGACTTCAAGATCGAGACGTTGCCGCCTCACCTGTTCATGAACTTCAAGGTGGTCGATGAGCACGGGCGGCAGCTCGCAATGGCACGCAATCTTGCGCAGCTGCGCGGCGAGCTTGGTGCGCAGGCGCAGCAACAGTTCCAGCACATCGTATCGGCAGCGGCCGGCGCGGGAGGGGGCGATGGGCGGCAACCGTCTGGGCATGCGCGGGCGGATGCGGCAAGCACCGGTTCGCCGAGCAGGACGCCGCACGCCGCGCCGGCGCGGCGTGCGGCGCGCGTTGCCAATCAGCCGTCTACTGGCCCGGCGCGAAACGGACTCGCGAACGCCGGCGGGCCGGGGCGCGCCGATGCACTGGATACGGCGCGGCCGGCCTATACCGCGCTGTATGAGAACCTGACGACGTGGAATTTTGGCACACTGCCCGAGTTGCTCGAGATCCAGCGTGGCGGTCAGACGCTGTTTGGCTATCCGGCCCTGGTCGATCGCGGTGGGCATTGCGACGTCGAAGTCTTCGATTCGCCCGCGCAGGCCGAGCATATCCATCGCGCCGGTCTGCGCCGGCTGTTCGCACTGCAGTTGCGCGAGCCGATCCGCTATCTGGAAAAAAATCTGCCAGGGCTGCGCGAAATGTCGATGCAGTACATGGCGCTCGGCACGCAGGAGGAACTGCGCGACCAATTGATCGAGGCCGCGCTGGATCGTGCCTGCCTGCAGCCGCCGTTGCCGCACGACGATGCCAGCTTCGCGGCCCGGCGCGACGAGGGCCGGGCCAGGCTGTCGCTGCTCGCCCAGGAACTCGCACGGCTGGCCGGCCAGATCCTCGCCGAGTACGCAGCGCTCGTGAAGAAGCTCGCGCAGGCCAAAGGCTTTGGCGCGGCCCACGCGGACATGCAGCAGCAGTTGGCCGCGCTGATGACCCGCCGCTTCGTGATCGATACGCCTTACGCCCAGCTTGCGCATTTCCCGCGTTACTTAAAGGGCATGTCGTTGCGCATCGACAAGCTCAAGGTGGACCCGGCGCGTGACCAGCGGCTCGCGGCCGAGTTCGCGCAGCTCATGCAGCCATACCAGCGCGCGCTGTCGCAGCGCGGCGGCGCAGCCGATGCACGGCTCGCGGAGTTCCGCTGGCTCCTCGAGGAGTTGCGCATCTCGCTGTTCGCGCAGGAACTGCGCACGCCGATGCCGGTGTCTGTCAAGCGGCTGCACAAGGTATGGGAATCGATGCAGCGATGACGCGCGACATGCCGGCTCGTTTGCCCCGATGCGCGATTCGTTCCGAGCCCTCGGCAAAGACCGTACAATAGACGCAGTTTTCCCGTCTGGGTGCTCATGCTCAATTCCAATCACTTTGTGCGAGCCCGCCGCGTGGCCGGCTCGCTTGCCGCCGCGCGCGTGTGTGTCGCGCTGGCTCCGCTGGCTGTCGCCAACAACGTCATCGTCCTGAACTCGGGTGAAGCCACGCTGTCACTGATCGACCAGGCGTCGCGGCAAGTCGTCGGCACCGTGCCGACGGGCAAGGAGCCGCATTACTTGATGCCGACCCCGGACAATACGTCGCTGATACTGGCGGTGATGCCTTCGCACGTCGCGTTTTCGAACGACAGCCGTACCGCGTTCGTGACGCTACAGGTGTCGGGCCGCCTCATGAGCCCGACGTTGCATACCGCGCGCATCGCACCGCCGTGGCCGACACCACGTCTTTGCCAATGAACGAGTTGCTCGGTTCGTTCGTTCGTGCGCTGCTGGGCATGCTTCATCCACGAATGCTGTGGTTGACCGTGTTGCCGTTTTTGCTGACCGCGCTGGGCTGGGGAGCGGCGCTGTGGTTCGGCTGGGAAGGATGGGTCGGTGCGGCGCACGGTTGGCTGTCACACTGGGGCTGGACTGCATCGATCAATTCGCTGCTCGCGGGGATCGGCTTCGGCCACGTGCAAATGGTGCTCGCGCCGCTCGTCGTTGTCGCGATCGCTGTGCCATTGATCGTGTTGACCGTATTGCTGCTGATTGCCGCGATATCGATGCCGGCGGTGATCCGCCATCTCGGTGCGCGCCAATTCGCCGATCTGGAGCCCCTGCGCGGCGGCACGCTGCTCGGCAGTCTGCTCCACTCGATCGCGGCCACGTGCATCTGCGTGCTGCTGCTGGTTGTCACGGTTCCGCTGTGGCTCGTGCCACCGCTGTTCGCCGTGATCCCGCCGCTGCTGTGGGGTTGGCTCACCTATCGCGTGATGACCTATGATGCGCTGGCATGGCATGCAAGCTCGGATGAACGGCGCATAATTTTTCGCACGCACCGCGTACCGCTGCTCGCGATCGGCGTGATGTGCGGGATGCTCAGCGCGGTCCCGACGCTGCTGTGGGCATCCTCCGTGTTGATGATCGTGCTGTTCCCATTCGTCGCAATCGTGTCGATCTGGCTGTACGTGTGCATCTTCGTGTTTTCCGCACTGTGGTTCGCCCATTATTGCCTGCGCGCGCTGCGGCGATTGCGCGCGCGACACCATGGGACTGACCGGCAAGCAACGCAAGCGCGCCCGCCAGGATCGGCGTAAGCTGCGTGCCGTCTGAAACGATCAAGGGGATCCCATGGGGTTCGGCATCATCATCATTGGCGACGAAATCCTATCCGGACGGCGTGTTGACAAGCATTTGCCGAAGGCCATCGAGTTGCTTCGCGCGCGGGGGCTGGCGCTCGCGTGGGCCGAGTACATCGGCGACGAGCGCAGACGAATCACTGCCACGCTTAAGCGCACCTTCGACTCCGATGACATCGTCTTCGTGACCGGGGGCATCGGCGCGACGCCGGACGATCATACGCGGCAGTGTGCGGCTGCCGCGCTCGGCGTGCCGCTGGAACTGCACCCACAGGCCCGGCAACTGATCGCCGAGCGGATCATCGAAACCGCACCATACGGTCAGGCGGACCTGGATGCGCCGGATAACCTGCATCGCTTCAACATGGGCGTGTTCCCGCAGGGCGCCAGCATCATTCCGAACAGCTATAACAAGATTCCCGGCTTTTCGGTGCGCAATCATTATTTCATGCCGGGGTTTCCTGTCATGGCATGGCCCATGATGGAATGGGTGCTCGATACCCATTATGCCCATTTGCATCACGGCACGCCGCATGACGAGCGCTCATTTCTGGTGTTCGAGTTGCCTGAGTCTGCACTCACGCCGCTGATGGAGCGCATCGAACGCGATTTTGTCGGCGTACATGTCTTCAGTTTGCCCAGCGTCGGCGATGTCGAGCACGGCGGGATCTATGCGCGACGGCATATCGATCTGGGCGTCAAAGGCGAGCCGGAGGTCGTCGCTGCCGCGTATAGGGTGCTACGTGAAGGCGTACATATGCTTGGAGGAGAAATATTCGAGCCAGAAAACTGATTATTGAGCGCAATATTGAAACTATTATGCGCAATGTTGTGGCCCTTATATCTGAATCGATGAAGGTCATTTGCCACAACATGGGCTTTTGTCATTTAGGCTAAACGACGCGATAATGGCTCCGCGGCCGATCCGGCGACACGCCGCGCCGCCGCGTGCTTGTCATGCAGCGTTTCGCGTGTGCGCCGAATCGGGCATTGCTGTGCGCATTGTTTCGCCAACGCCAGAACGCTGTATGAGACTGATCACCAAAGGGCTGCTGCTGATCGCGATTCCGAGCCTCGTCGAGCTCGGCTTATTGGTCGGTGTGATGCGTACCCAGGCTGAGGCCCTGGAAGCGGAGCAGTGGGCAGTGCGGAGCAAGGAAGTGCTGAGTCAGGCCACTGCCGTGCTCGACCCAGTGCTCGTCGATGCTGTGCGCATGCGCGGCGCTGTGATCGACGGATACGGACAGGTATGGACACCGCCCAGCCAATGGGGCGAGATTGACCGTCGCATTGACCGGTTGATCGAACTGGTCGCTGACAATCCGTTGCAGGTTGAACGCGCGGTGCAGATCCGGCAAAGCGCACAGGCATACCGGCAGTGGAGTGAGCGTTCGCAGGAACTGCTTCGGCACGGTCATCAAGCGGGGATCGTGGCCCGCTTTCGCGAGATCAATGGCCACGATATCGTCGATTACTTCCGTGCGCAGGTCGCTGCGCTGCAACAGGAGGAAATGCGGCTGGATAGCGTGCGCACCGAACGTGTCGCCGAGGCGCGTCGCATGCAGCAGGTGCTGCTCGTGTCGGCCGTGGTTGCGTCGATTATTACCGGCGCCATCGCGGTCTACGTGTTCACGTCGAGCGTGCGACGGCGGCTGCGCACGCTTGCGGACAACACTAAGCAGCTCACGAACAATGCGCCGCTTGCACCGATGCTCGAGGGCGACGACGAAATCGCCGAGTTGGACCTCGCGCTGCACCAGACGAGCCGACGTCTGCTTGAAGCGGAGCGCATCGAGTCGCGCTATCGGTCCGACCTCGCGCATCAGGCCGAGGAACTCGGCACGATGAACGAGCATTTGCGCGAGCGTACGCAAGAAAACGAAATGTTCATCTACAGCGTGTCGCATGACTTGCGCGCGCCGCTGGTCAACCTGCAGGGATTTTCGCAGGAACTGAGCTTGGCGTGCGACTCGGTGCGCCAGATACTGGCGCGCAGCACGCTGACCGATACACAACGGCGCCGGCTGTTGCGGATCGTCGACGACGATATTGCCGAGGCGTTGCGCTTCCTGCAAACAGCGGTGATGCGCTCGGCCAGTATCATCGACGCGCTGCTGCGGCTCTCGCGCGCGGGCCGGGTCGAGTACCGACCGCAACAAGTCGATGTGCAGGCGGTGGTGTCCCGCGTGGTGGACGCCATGCGTGATTCGATCAAGAGCCGGGGCGTGACTGTGAAGACGCATTCGTTGCCGTCCGCATGGGGCGATCCGACAGCAGTCGAGCAAGTCTTCGCGAACTTGATTTCCAATGCGGTCAATTATCTTGATCCGAGCCGCCCCGGCGAGATCGAAATCGGTACGCGTCCGAACCCGGTCGGCGTACACTCGTTACGCATTTACTACGTGCGCGACAACGGATATGGCATTCCCGCGTCGGCACTGCCCAAATTGTTCACCGCGTTCCAGCGCTTGCACGGTGGCGCAGCCAAGGGCGAGGGTATTGGACTGGCGCTCGTGCGCCGTGTTGTCGAGCGACACGGTGGCAACGTGTGGGCCGAGTCCAGTGAAGGCTTCGGCTCGACGTTCTACTTGTCGCTGCCCGAATCTAGCAGTGCGCATGAAGCGTTGCGTGCGGCAGCCCTGAGCGCGCTGGCCCGCGTCAACGCGGGGTCCAGGGCCGCGCGCGTCGGCCGCTTGCGCCCGGGCAGCGGGCTGGAGCCCAGCGCCAGCGCTTTGACTCCGGACCGCCCGTTGCCTACTCACTCGACGTTCCCCGTATGACGCCTGCTTCTCATCGAGTCGATTCGTCACCCGGAGTATTGAGTGCGGATGGCCAGCCGGCTGCCTGTGCACTGATTATCGATGACGACGAGGGTCTGCTTAGCTTGGCCCGCCGCGCGCTTACCCGCGCCGGATTCGACGTGGTGACGTTGACGGGCACGCAGGCCGCGCGTGCGTGGCTGGACAGCCGGGGCCAGGAGCGGTGGCCTGACGTGCTGATCGTAGACTATGTGCTCGGTACTGCCGAGACGGGGCTTGACTTTCTGCGCTCGTTGCGCATGCAGGGCACGATGCTGCCCGCCATCCTGTGCACCGGCTTTGCCGACGAGACGCGGGTGATCGAGGCACTGCGCTCGGGCGTCGCGGACGTGGTGCCCAAGACCTCTGATTACCTTGACTACTTGCCACAGGCAATCGAGCGCGTGTTGGCGCAGAAGCGCGCGCAGCGGGAAATTGCCGAGGCGGAGCTGGTCCGTGCAAGGGAGTTGCACTACCGGACGCTGGCGGAGGCGATCCCGCAACTGGTCTGGACCGCGTTGCCCGACGGACGGATCGATTTCGCGTCCAAGCAGTTGCTGTCCTACACGGGTATGGATGCGCCGTCGCTGCTTGGCCACGTGTGGCCGGACGTGCTGGTTCATCCTGACGATCGCGAGCGTACTGTACAGCGTTGGTCCGACGCTTTGCGCGACAGCAGCGATTACGATGTCGAGCATCGGCTGCGGGCCGCTGACGGCGCATGGCGCTGGTTCAAGACCCGGGCCGCGCCGCTGCTGGACGGTGCCGGCCGGGTTAGCAAGTGGTTTGGCACGTCGACCGACATCGACGACCAGAAGCTGGCTGCGCAGGAGCGTGAGCATTTGCTCGCGAATGAGCGGCAGGCTCGCTCGGAAGCGGAGCGGGCATCCAGGCTCAAAGACGAGTTCGTCGCCACGCTGTCGCACGAACTGCGCACGCCGCTGAATGCCATCGTCGGATGGGCTCAGTTGCTGCTGCGTGACGCGTCCGATCCGGCTCGCGTCGAGAAGGGCCTGCAGGTGATCCACCGCAATGCACGGCTGCAATCGCAGATGATCGACGATCTGCTGGACATGTCGCGCATCATGGCGGGCAAGGTGGGGCTTAACGTGCAGCGCGTCGAACTGGTCGATGTGATCACCGACGTGATCGCGACCGTGCAGCTAGCAGCCGACGCGAAGGAGCTTCGCGTCATGCCAGTGCTCGGCGCGCCGGCAGTGGTCAATGGTGATCCCGCTCGGCTGCAGCAGATCATTTGGAATCTGCTGACCAATGCAATCAAGTTTACGCCTCGGCGTGGACGCGTGGCGGTCACGCTAACCAGCGGCGACGGCGAGGCGCGACTGGTCGTCAGCGATACTGGCTGCGGTATCCGCGAGGCGTTCCTGCCGCACGTATTTGAGCGTTTCCGACAGGAGGACGCGAGTACCACACGCCAGTTTGGCGGCCTAGGGCTGGGGTTGTCGATCGTCAAGGAACTGGTCGAGATGCATGGGGGCCATATCACCGCGGCCAGCGAGGGTGAGCAGCGTGGCGCGACATTTACGGTGACGCTGCCCACGGTGACGACCGGCGCCGACACGCGCCGCGGCGCAGTGGCACCGATCAGCGCGCAGCCGGATACGGCGCTACCGCGCCTGGATGGCGTTCACGTGCTGGTGGTCGAAGATGAAGCCGATGCGCGTGAACTCGTGCACCGCGTGCTCGAGGAGCGCGGCGCACAGGTGAGCGCGGTGGCGTCCGTGCGGGACGCGTTGCAGGCCTTCGACGATGGCACGCCCGATGTCGTCATCAGCGATCTGGGCATGCCGGAGGAAGACGGTTTCGCATTCATCGCACAGTTGCGCGAGCGCGAGGCGGCGCGAGGTGGAATGACGCCGGCCGCGGCATTGTCCGGCCGGGTCCGCGGCGATGATCGCCGGCGCGCACTGATGGCCGGCTTCCAAACGCACTTAGCCAAGCCCGTCGACCCGGCCGATCTACTGCTGGCGATCGCATCGCTGGTCGGCCGCGCGCCACCAGCGGTTAGCGCTTAGCCGACGCTATTCACGTATCAGGGCTCGATGCAATGGGTGGCCGGGCTTCTCGGGTGCCTGGAAAGGCACTATCGCTTCGTAATCCTCGGCGAAATCGCAGACCAAAAACAAAATTTTCTTAGCGGCCATTGCGATGCTCCGGTGACAGCATGCCGTGCCGGCGCGGCGGGCTCAATCAGTATATCGCGTCACCATATGGCGTAGAATGACCGCTACCGTTGTCCGATTCCCTACAGATGATCAATCCACGCCAGATTAACCCACGCCAGCCCGCTCCCGAGATCGGTCGCCGCCGACATCTCGATCCCGCAGCATGGGTCGGCGTGATAATCGTCTGCATTGTCGCCGGGGTGCTTGCGACCGTGCTGTTCAACGCACTGTCGGGCAAGCGGGAATACGATGCCGAGCATCATCAAGCCGCTGCGGATGCCGCACGCGCGGTGTCTGCCACGCTCGGCGCATCGGCTGCGGTGTCCGCGTCGCCCGCGCGCGTCGGCGTGCAGGGTGCCCCGGCGGTCGGTGCGTCGGCTGCCATGCCGGCGCCCGGAAGCCGTTAACGGCGTCGAGTCCTATGTCGGCAGCTTGATGACGCTTGCATCCTTGCGGATTAGAAACGATGCGCCCACCATCTGCTTACACTGGTATGCCAGCCCCTTGAGCTCTTGTGCCACGTCGGACGATTCGCTGCGCGTGCGTTCCGCGTCGACGACCATTTGGTCCAGCTCATGATTCAACTGCTTGACGATGCTCGTTTGCTCGGGGGGCGGTGCGACGCCCGCTTCGGCCTGCACCAGATTGTCATGGACGATGCCCAGCGCCTTGCGCAGTGGCGCAAGCGCTTGTGCATCGACGACCGGTACGGGCTGGGTGCCCCATCCAGTGGCGCCCACGATCCCGGCCGTGCGGGCCGGCGACTGTGACAGCGTCATCATCAGCGGCGCGGACGCGGTGATCTGTGCCGTCAACGCGTGCACGCGCACCAACAGGTCGTTCAACTCGGCGACATAACGTTGCGCGGACTTCGGTTCGAGCAACATGCGCTGCAACGCCTGCCCGACGTTGGCGAATGCAATATGCACATTCTTACGCGCGAGCCGGTATCGAATGTCGCTGTCGATCGCCGACGCGGCGGCGCTGGCCGCCGGCGTCGGTTGTGCGGTTGCGCTGGAAACCAGCGCACTGGCCTTCTTGCCCGTGCCCTTCTTGTCCGCCGGCGCGGCCGGATCCGGAGTGGGCGGCTTGGGCTTGTCTGTTACGCCGCCGGCCGCGGTCCCCGATTTGCCTGCATACCAACAGATTTCCAGATATTGCCGGGTTGCGCTGAGCAAGCCGTTGACGAGTTTGCCTATCAGCCGATATTCCCAGTAGGGAAACAGGTGGCTTGCGGCGATCGCAATCGCGCAGCCTAGCGCTGTATCAATCGCGCGTTCGCCGATGATGCGCAGGCTACCAGGTGCCAGCATGTGGAACATCAACAGGACATATGACGACGTAAATACGACGCTGGCCGTGTAGTTGAACAGCAGCAGGCTGTAGCTCATCACCATGCTGGCGAACATGACGGCCAACAGCAGCGGCGGTTCCTTCACGAACAGAATCAGCGCGATGCTCGCCGCGCAGCCGATCGTGGTACCGGTGATCCGCTGCGTATTGCGTTGTTTGGTGAGCGAGTAGCCAGGCTTCAAGATGATGATGGTCGTCATCACAATCCAGTACGCGTTCGTGAGCGGCAGCAGGCGGCCGAGCCACAAGCCGATCGCCACCGCAGCGGTGACGCGCAACGCGTGCCGAAAGCTGGGCGAGGACATGGTTAGATTCGAGAAGATCTGCAGCCACGGCACGCGCCGGCTCGATAGGAAGCGCGACAGCGCCTGATCGATCCGCATCTCCGTGTCTTGCGTGCTGATATCCACGCGCGTGTTGCGGTGCATGCGCTCGATCAGCCGCTGTGCGCTCCAGACGCGCCGGAATGCCGACACGATCGCCGAGTACGCCTCCGGATTGGTGGTGGGCAATGCCTTTTTGCGCATCAGCTCGATCTCGTACTCGATCGCGCGCAGTTCCGCCTTCGCGTTGATTCGCTGTGCCGACGGGCGATCCTGCAGCACGGCTAGCCCGATGTCCTCCAGGTCGGTCGCGGCCTTCTCGATCAGGTCGCGAAAGAATACCATCAAGTCCGAGCCGCCGAAGGTCGCGCGGATCATCGCGTGATCGACGTGCGCACCGACGAACAGCTCGTGCAGGTCGACCGTATTGATGAACAGGTTGAACAACATCGTGCGGTGTGCATCGAGTTGCCCGCTGCGCAGCTTCGGCAGGTTACGCAGTACGATGTCGCGCGCCGCCTCTTGCCGGTCCACGGCCAGCACCTGCTTGTCGACCAGTTGCCTATTGCACTCATCCAGATCATGCGCCGGATCGTAGAAACGGGCGCGCGCGCGCAGGTAGTCGGCGCACGTGAACACACTTTCGGCGATCGCCTGTTGCTCGATCCGGTGGGTCTGCCAGCGTGACACGAACGTCGACCAGTACGTGTACCAGATTCCGCCGGCCAGGATCCAGCCGGCATTGGCCAGTGCCTGGAGTGGCGTGAAGCGCTCCTCCAGCGTCACCACCATCATGAACAGCGTCGCGAAGCTGATCTGCGGCCACTTGTTCCCGTAGACGACGATCAACGACAGCACGAAAGTCAACGGTACGACCGTCAGCCACAGCGATAGCGGGTGAGCGGTCGCGATGCCGGTGGCCAGCGCCGAAAAGAACCCGATCACGCTGCACGCGAGCATCTCGTTGTGCTTGTATTTCAGGGGCCCGGGCATGTCGACCACACATGCGCCCAGTGCGCCGGTCGAAATCGTGAAGCCAAGCTCCCGATTGTGAAAGACGACGAGCAATACCACTGCCGGCAACGAGATGCCGGTCGCGATCCGAAGCCCACCGTAGAAATACTGACTGTATAGAAATTTCTTGATTTCGATCGAATATCGCATCGACGCTTTGGCGGGCACGCAATGCTGGGAGTCTAGCGCACTTCGCCGATGTTTTTTGCAGCAGCCGAAAGTCATGTTCGTGCGTGCCGGCGGCTAAGCTTCCGGCCCACAGCCCGATAACGTACCAGGACAGCGTAACGCCGCGGGTCCGTCATACACAATAGGTCGAACGGCCGGGTTCGCGTGCGGCGGGCGCTTTGTTATGCTTGGGTCTTTCACTGACGACGGGGCGCCCACGTGGCCGTCGCGCGTCGCGATTTTCATCCGCCGCTTCATGCTTGAACTGTTTTACTCGAACCGCTACGAGACGCTTGCCGCGGCGCTGTTGGGCGACCTTGAGCGTATCGGCGGCGATCTGTGGCGGCCGCAGCCGATCATCGTGCCGAATGTCGCGGTACGCCGACGGCTCGAATTGGACTACGCCGACCGGTTCGGCCTGTGCGCGAATGTCGAATTCTGCTATCTTGCGCAGTGGTTATGGGCACAGATCGCGCGCGTCGACGCAATCGACGTGCCGCGCGAATCGCCGTTCGCGCCGGAGCGGCTCGTATGGCGGCTTTACCGGCTGCTCGCGCAGCGCGGCACGGTGCGCGATGGCGATGGCCAGGCGCCCTTGACGCGACTGGACGCCTACCTGGCGGCGGCGGATTCTGCGATGATGTTCGATCTGGCGCGTCGCATCGCCTCCGTTTTCGATCATTATCTGACGTATCGTCCACATTGGCTTGCCCAGTGGTTGGCAGGCGAGTCGATTTTCGCGCCGCGCCGCCAGTCGGATGGCGCGCAACGGCTTGCCGGCGCGACGCCGATACAGCGTGCCGACGAGGCTTGGCAAGCACAATTGTGGCGCGACGTGCTGAACGAACTGGCCGGCGGACGCGATGCCGGTGCCGGTGCGCTCGAACGGGTGTCGCCGCCCGCGTATCGGTTTCTGTCGATCGCATCGCAATTGGATCTGGACGATGTCGCGCGCGCGGACTGGCCGGCGCAGGTCAGCGTGTTCGCGTTGCCGACGATGCCACCACTGCATGTGCAATTGCTGCGCGAGTTGTCGCGCTGGATCGATGTGCGGATCTATGCACTCAATCCATGCCGCGAGTACTGGTTCGACATCGTCACGCAACGGCGCGCCGACGCGTTGGATGCGGCGGGGCAACTCGACTACCAGACGGTCGGGCACCCGCTGCTGGCCGAGTGGGGGCGACAGACGCAAGCGCAACTCGCGTTGCTTCATGAGCATACCGAGGGTGCGGTGGCGGGCGAGAGCAGCGAATTCGTCGAGGCCCCGGCGTGCAGCTGGCTCGCCGTCGTACAAAATGCAATCCTGTCGCTCGAGCATCCGGTGTCGCCATCGCCACCGCCTGCGCGCGACGGCATCGAGGTTCACGTCTGCCACAGCCTGACGCGGCAGTTCGAGGTGCTCCATGACCGGCTGCTGGCCGAATTCGATGCGGATCCGAGTTTGACGCCGGCCGACGTACTGATCGCGGTGCCCGACCTGATTGCCGCCGCGCCGATCGTGGACGCGGTGTTCGGCGCGGTGTCGCCGGGCGACCCGCGCCGCATCCCGTATCGCGTCACCGGCTTGCCGCCGTCCCAAGCCAATCCGCTCGCGCGTACGATGCTGGACTGGCTGGCCCTGACGGAGCGCGACGTCAGCGCGTCCGCGCTGGTCGAATGGCTGCGCGTGGATGCGATTGCGGCGCGCTATGACATCGATCCGGTGGCGCTGGACACCGTGCAACGGTGGTTGGCGCACGCCGGCGCGCGCCGTTCGTTCGCGCCGCGTGAGCAGCGGGATCTTGACGCGCCCCGCGCTCGCCATACGTTTGCTGACGCCTTGACGCGGTTGTTTCTTGGCTACGCGATGCCGGACGACGCTCTGCCTGTCGGTGATTGGTTGCCGGTGGCGGCATCCGCCGGCGCCGACGCCATGCTGCTCGGGCGGCTGGCGCAATTCGTCGACGAGCTCGATGCATTCGCGCTCGCGTGCGCGACACCGCATACGGTTGCGCAGTGGCGTAATGTTCTGCTCGGCGCGCTCGAGCAGTTCTTTGATGCCCGCGGCCCGGATGCTGATTCATTGAGCGGGCTGCGCGACGCGCTCGATGCGCTGTTCGTGCAAATCGAAGCAGGCGCGCCACATACACCGTTGCCCGCGGCGGTGTTGCGTACGGCTTTATTGTCCGTGCTCGACGATCCTGCGCGCGGCGGGGTCCCGTCTGGCGCGGTGACCGTATCGCCGCTATCCAGCCTGCGTGGCGTGCCGTTCCGTGTCGTCTGCGTGGCTGGCATTGACAATGGCATGTTGCCCACGCTCACGCGTGCGGATGAGTTCGACCTGATGGCCTCGTTTGCGCAACCCGGTGACCGGCAACGTCGCGATGACGAGCGCAACCTGTTCCTAGACCTCATGTTGGCGGCGCGCGATACCGTGCTGCTTAGCTATACCGGCCGCAATATCTGCGACAACGCCGAGCTGCCGCCATCGGCGCTGGTGACCGAGCTGCTTGATCACCTCGCGTCGTTGAAGGCGGGCGAAGGGGCAAGCCTCGACGAAATTGCACTGGCGCGGCGCAGCTTTGTCACGGAACATCCGTTGCAGCCGTTCGCGCTGTCGTATTTTACGATGCAAGGGCCTTTGTTGACCTACGACGCAGATCGCGCGCAAGTGGCCGCAGCGCTTGCCGATCCGACACGGCGGATGGAGGCGGACGCCATACCGCCGTTTTTTGGTGACGCGTTGCCCCCCGATATGCGTGAGACGATCGAGTTGGACGAATTGGCGCGATTCTGGCGCCACCCGCAACGCGCGCTGCTGCGCGAACGACTGGGCATCGTGCTGCATCGCGCGCAGGCCCCACTGCCCGACACCGAGCCGTATGAGTTCGACTATGCGGGGCGCGATGCGCTTGCCGGGCGCCTGTTGCCGTTGCTGGTGGAGTCATCGGCGTACGCCGAGCGGGCCCATGAAATCGCGCGTGCGATCCCCGAATTGCCGGGAGGTGCGACCGGACGCGCGATACACGAGCGTGAGGTGGTGGCGTTGAGCAAGCTGGCCGAGCACATCCGGGGGCAGGTCGGCACTGGACTCGAACCTGTCGAATTCTCGATCCGCGTTGCCCCGCGCTGGCCTGAACGGCTCGGGTCCGTATCGGCGTTGCTGGATCGGGTGCCGGCGTGGCGCGGGACGGTGCTGTTGCCGACGGTGTTGACTGGCGTGCTGGACGGTGTGACGGGTAACACATTGGTACTCTACCGCTATGCCAGGCCGACCGCTCGTGATTACCTCGATGTGTGGCTGCGCCATCTGTGCTGGTGTGCCGCAAGTCCGCAAGCATCTCGTCAGACGCTGTGGATCGGCGACGATGAGCGCTTCGTGCTCACGACGCCACGGGAACCGCACGCGTACCTGGGCGAGTTGCTTGCGCTGTATCGGGCCGGGTTACGCGCACCGTTGCGTTTTTTTCCAAAAAGCGCCTGGTTACTCGTGTCGCAAAGCGAGTCTGCCGCCCGCAACGCGTGGTCGAACGAACGTACGGGCGGCGAGCTAGACGATCCGGCGATTCAGCTCGCGTTGCGCGGCACGCCGATGACACTGGACGACACCTTTGTCGCCATTGCCAGGACGGTGTTCGAACCGCTGCTCGCGCACCTGCAGCCGGCGGAGGACGCCTGATGACTTCCGACGTGCTTGAACTCGACGTCTTCGCGTGCGCGCTCGATGGCGTGACGCAGATCGAGGCCTCCGCCGGCACCGGCAAGACTTGGAATATCTGTGCGCTCTATCTCCGTCTGTTGCTCGAAAAGGACTTACAAGCGGACCAGATCCTGGTCGTGACCTTTACGAAAGCGGCCACCGCGGAACTGCACGAGCGAATCCGAGCGCGCCTGATGCAGCTCGAGCAGGCGCTCACGCATGGCGCCGCGCTGGACGACCCGTTCGTGACCGGGCTAATCGGGCGGATCGTCGATGGCGAGGCGCCGGAAACGGCCACGCTGCGCGCGCTGAAACGGATCCGGCGCGCGTTGCATGGTTTCGATCAGGCCGCGATCCATACGATTCATGCGTTTTGCCAACGTGCGCTGCAAGAAGCGCCGTTTGCGGCTGCGATGCCGTTCGCGCTCGAGACCGAAGCCGACGACACTGCGCTGCGCTTCGATGTCGCCGCGCAGTTTTGGCGCGAGCGCGTCGAACCGGAAGCGGCGCGCACGCCGGGATTCGCGCACTGGCTCGTTTCGCAAGGCGCCGGGCCCGCGGTGCTACAGGCGCTGCTCGCGCAACGTCTAAAAAAGCCGTTGGCCGAACTCGTATGGACCGACCCAGCGTGTGATGCGACGGTTGACACGACGATCGATCATTTTGGCCGCGCCGGCAACTTATGGCGCGAAGAGCGAGAGCAGATCGCGCAGCGGCTCGTCAACTGTGCCACCCAGTTGAACAAGCGCACGCACAAGCCGTCTCAGGTGCAAGCCGCGCTGGCGGCGTGGGAGCGCTTTTTTGTGCGCGGCGACCGCTATGCGCCGATTCCGAAGGACGCGCTGAAGTTGACTTCGTCCTCACTGACCGCTGCCACCAAGGCCAAATGCCAGCCGCCGGCACACCCGTTCTTCGACTGCGCGGATGCGTTGGTTGCTGCGTTCCGTAAAGAGCAGGCGATGCATCTGCGTCGTTGGTTCGCGCTGGTGCGCGAGTGGCTGCGTGTTGGGCCGCCGGGCGTTGCCGAACGCAAGCGCACCGCGCGGGTCATGTCGTTTGGTGACCTGCTAGCCAATTTGCATCATGCGCTGCATGCGCACCGTTGGCTTGCCGATGCGTTGCGTGAGCGCTATCCCGCAGCGCTGATCGATGAATTCCAGGACACGGATCCACTGCAGTTCGCCATTTTTAACCAGATTTTTGCGCCGAATGGCCCTTTGTTTCTCGTTGGCGACCCGAAGCAGGCGATTTACAGTTTTCGCGCTGCCGATTTGCACACGTACCTGGACGCGCGTGCTCATGCCAGCGCCCGCTACACGTTGGCCGTCAATCAACGGTCCGATCCCGCGCTGATCGCTGCGTGCAACCGCTTGTTCGGTGCCAACCCGCGCGCTTTTGTGCTCGACGGACTCGACTATCACCCGGTGCGCGCCGGCATGAGGACGCGACCGACATTTGCCGACCGGCACGATCCGCTCGGCGCAACCGATGGCAGTGGGGCGGCTCTGAGAGTATGGTGGCTGCCAGACCACGCGCCGCTGAGCAAGCGGGATGCCGAGCGCGCAGCCGCCGAGGCGTGTGCGGCAGAGGTCGCACGGCTCATGCGCGACGCGCGAGCAGGCGATGCGACGATCGGCGCCGAGCCGCTCGCCCCGGCCAATATCGCCGTGCTCGTGCAGACGCATCGGCAGGGTATGTTGATGAAACGGGTATTGCGCGGATGGGGTATAGGCAGCGTGGAACTTGCTCAAGCCTCGGTGTTCGCGTCGATCGACGCGGAACAATTCGAACGCGTCTTGCTGGCAATCGACACGCCGGGTGACTTGCGACGCTTGCGGGCGGCATTGGCCACGGACTGGATTGGCTTGGACGCGGCGGCATTGTGGGTCATCGAGCAAGGTGAACCAGCCGCTGCCGCGGCTGGCCGATGCGAGCCGGTGCCATCGGACCTGGATTCGGCATCGTGGGTGGAGCGGTTTGCGGGCTATCGGTTGCTTTGGCACGAGCGCGGCTTTGCGCCGATGTGGCGCATCGTGATGCGCGAACTGTGCATTGCGCAGCGCCTGGCGAGTGCAGACGACGGTGAACGCCGGCTGACCGACGTGAATCACCTGGCCGAACTGATTCAGGCTCGTGACAGCGAACACCCTGGTATCGCGCCAACCCTGTGCTGGCTGCGCGCGCAACGCGCGGATCCCGGCATCGGCGACGAGACGCAATTGCGGCTCGAATCAGACCGGGACCTGGTCCAGATTGTGACGGTCCACAAGTCCAAGGGACTCGAATACCCCGTGGTGTTCTGCCCGTTCCTGACCAACGGTGCATTGCGTGCAGGGCCCCCGTCCACTGCATTGTCGGTGGCGCGCGAGTACCATCGTGATGATGGACTTGCCGTGCTGCATTTTGGCTGCGACGGCGACGACGCGCAGCGCATCGATCGAGGCGTGATGCGTGAACAGGCGGCCGAGCGTGCACGCCTGATCTATGTTGCGCTCACGCGTGCAGTGTATCGGTGCTATCTCGTTGCGGGGATCTACACGAGCGGCGCCCATGCATCGACGAAGGAGGCGCGCCAAAGTGTGCTGAACTGGCTCGTTGCTGGTGGGTCGTCGCATTTCGACGCATGGTTGGATGAACCCCCTGAAGCTGCCGCGTTGGCGGCATGCTGGCGCGCGTTGCCGGGTGACGAGGATGGCATCGCCGTTGTGCCGCTGCCGACCGTGGCCCGGCGTGATCCGTTGCCTCCACCCGATGCATCGCACGTAGATGTGCGCCCACGCGTGCCGGCGCGCCGTCTCTTCGATGCCTGGCGGACCGCGAGTTTCAGCTCGCTCGCCTCGGCGAGACAGCGGCCATTACCGGGTATCGACGATGTGTTGCACGCGCGACCCGATCACGACGACGATGTCGCTCAGGTCGATGCACAGGCGATTGCATCAGAGCCTGAACCGATGCCGGACAGCGCGTTGACCGGGCTGCGTGACGACGACATCCTGCGTTTTCCCCGGGGGCCGGCCGCAGGCGACTGTCTGCACCGGCTGCTGGAGCTTGCCGATCTGCGCGATCCTTCCAGCTGGCCGACTGCCATCGCGCGGGCGCTGACCGAGCAGCCGGTGAATTCGCGCGAATTGAGCACGGAACGGCTCAGTGCCATGATGATGCGCCTGTTGCGGGATCTTGCGCATACTCCGCTCGAAGCGGACTTCATGCTCGGCGAGCTGGATCCGTCGCGTCGGTTGACCGAGCTCGAATTTGTCTTCCCGGTTGCGTCGCTCGACATGCGCCGGCTTGCGACAATGCTTGAGGAGCACGGCATCGCTGGCGTGGCTCTCGACGATGGCGTATTGCACGGCTATCTGAAGGGGTTCATCGATGCCGTGGTCGAGTTCCGCGGCCAATTCTGGATTATCGACTGGAAATCGAACTATCTCGGCAACTCGCCGCACGCGTATCGCGCGCACGCGCTATCGGCCGTGATGGACGCCCATGCATACCGGCTGCAGGCGTTGATCTACACGATTGCGCTGCACCGATATTTGCAGGCGCGACTGCCGGATTACGACTATGACACCCATTTTGGCGCAAGCCTGTACCTATTCTTACGAGGCGTGCGTCCGGATTGGCCTGGTGCCGGCATCGAACGATTCAGGCCGACGCGCGCCGTCGTCGAGGCGTTCGACTCACTGTTTTCAGCGGGAGGTGGCCATGCTTGATTTCAGTGGGCGCGGACCATGCTCGGCTTCGGTGGAGGGCAGTGATGACTGACATCATGCTGGCTCAGGGGTTCTCGCGCCGGATCGGCGCGCTTGCGCAGCGCTTGGGGGCAGCCGCCAGCGATGCACGCGTCGCTGCGGCCGCCGCCGCAATGGTCAGCGCGGCGACTGCGAACGGACATGTCTGCATCGAGCTGGCAGCGCTCGCGCGGCAACTCGGGCAGCCGCCCGACACAGTCCGCGCGTCACTGCTTGCAAGCGGCGTTGCCACGTGCATCGATGACGACGAGCCGGCGCCCCGTTTGCCGCTGGTGATCGACACCGATGACCGACTCTATCTCGCACGCTATTACGAATTCGAGCGTGGGCTTGCCAATGCACTGAGCGCACGCGCACAGGCGGAATTTGACGATGTGTCGTCCGATGACGCGCAGCGGTGGCGTAACGTACTGTCCCGCTATTTCGGCGAGGCGAACGGCAGCGGCCTCGACTGGCAGCGCGTCGCGGCGGCTGTCGCCTTGTCCGGGCAGCTGACGATTGTTAGTGGTGGGCCGGGCACGGGTAAGACGACCACGGTCGTCGGCGTGCTGGCCTGTTTGCTCGATGCCAAGCCGGACTTGCGCATCGCGCTGGCGGCGCCTACCGGTAAGGCGGCACAGCGCATGCTGGAGGCATTGGCGTCCCGCACCGACCGGTTGGCTCACAATATCGCCGCCAGGCTGCCGACCGCATCGTATACGCTGCATCGGTTGCTGGGCAGCACACCGGACAGGGGCTTTCGCCACCATCGGCGTAATCCTTTGCCGTACGATGTTATCGTCGTCGACGAGGCTTCGATGATCGACGTCGCGTTGGCAAGCCGGTTGGTGGACGCCGTTGCACCGCGTGCTCGGTTGATCCTGCTGGGTGACAAGGACCAATTGGCCGCGGTCGACGCGGGAGCGGTGTTCGCCGAACTGAGTGCGCATCTGTGCTATGTCGGCCAGCGCGCCGAGCGCATCGCGCAGGCGCTTGGCTGTACGGCCAACACATTGCGCAACGCGCTTGCCGGGTATGTTCGCGGCGGCCTGCCCCAACGCGAACACACTGATCTGTTACCGGACGGGGCGAGTTATCGTGCGTTGTTCGATACGCTTGGCGTGTCGGCCGATAAACAAAACCCATTGGATCGGCGGACTGCGATACTGGATCCCGGTATCGCGGACGTGCCGCCCATTGCATTGCCTTCCGGTGACTCGCGGTGTTTCCTGCCGACGCAGGCTGTTGCCCCGATGCAGCCTGCTACCCAGGCCCGGACTGCTACCCCGGCGCAGCTTGCCGCATCCGCGCCGCCTGACACGCCGACGCCGCCCTCGGCGCCTGCACAGCGCGATCTGTTCGCCGACGACAATCCGGCGGATGGGGCGGGTATTATCGAGCCAGCGCCGAAAGACACGGCGCGCGCGGCCGACGGTGCACAGCCCGCCGCGCTCGCCAATTGCGTCGTGTGGTTGCAGACCAACTATCGGTTCGGTCTTGACTCTCCGATTGGACAGCTGTCCAGTGCAATCCGCGACGGTTCGCCTGCGGACGCGCTCGGCGTACTCGAGACGGCAGACGATCGCGCGCCCGCATACTTCATCAATGATAGCGGACCGGCACTCGGACACACGGCACGCGAATATATCGCGCGGGGTTTCGCACGCTATGCCGATCTGCTGGCTGGGATGTTGCAGCGGCGCGAGCCGCAGGCCGGTGCGCTGTTCGACGCGCTCAACGCATTCCGTGTGCTGTGCGCGGTTCGCGCCGGCCCACACGGCGTCGATGCGTTGAACGAGTGGGTCAGTGCTGAACTGCGTCGGGTCGCCCGCTTGCCGCTCGCGTCGGCCGCCCGGTGGTTTGCCGGCCGTCCGGTCATCGTCACGCGCAACGACTATGCGCTCGGCCTGTTCAATGGCGACATCGGCATCGCGCTGCCGGCTGGCGATGGCGCGCTGCGGGTGGTCTTCGAACAGGGTGCTGAACAGCGCCGGAGTGTGTCGCCCGCGATGCTGCCGTCGCACGATACGGCATTCGCGCTCACGGTCCACAAGTCACAGGGTTCGGAATTCGAACGGGCTGCGTTGGTGTTGCCGCCTACGTTCAGCCGGGCTTTGTCGCGGGAGTTGATTTACACGGCTGTGACCCGTGCGCGGGCTCAAATCGCGATTATCGGCACGCATGCGGTGCTGGCACAGTCCATTGGCACGCCGACCCGCCGCGATACCGGACTGTCGGCGCGGTTACGGTACGCGGCGGCGCGTGCACAGCGCGAAACCGCCTCGTCACGGTAAAGTCGTGAGCCTGTCGAACCTAGTCGGTCACTGGCCGTCTGCCGGCCTTGATTTGGCCACGACGCGCCTTCTTGTCGAGCCTGCGCATCCGCGACGCCAGCGTCGGCCGGGTTGCCCGGCGGGGCCGACGGGGGAGACTGGCGCGTTCGATCAGCTCGTGCAGGCGTGCGAGTGCCTCGGCACGGTTCAACTCCTGTGTCCGATAGGACTGCGCCTTGATGACGATGACCCCGTCGCGCGTAATGCGATTATCGTTCAGCGCGAGCAAGCGCATCTTGACAATCTCGGGCAGCGACGAAGAGCGAATCGAAAACCGTAAGTGGATCGCACTGGATACCTTATTGACGTTTTGCCCACCTGCGCCTTGCGCTCGCACTGCCGTCATGGTGATTTCGTGGTCGGGAACGATGAGCTTGTGCATGGTTCAGTGTCTGCCCGTACCGGCCAGTTCAGCCGATATAGCATCATGGATGCTGGTCCGGATCGCCCGCACCAGTAACACGTCCAAGGTGATTTCGTCGGCGCCGACGTTGCAGCGCACCAGGGCCTCATAGCCGATGATACGCGTATGCGTAATCGACATGACCGGCTGGAATACTGGGCGCAGCTTGCCGTATTGAGCGGCCCAGTGGCAAGCCAGCGCCAGGCGTTACGATTCCTGCATGCGTAACCGCTTGATGAGGCCGGCGGCAAGCGCGGTGCCGATCAGCACGACCCCGCATCCCTCGATCATCCGCATCGACACGGATTCCGCGAGGAACAGCGCGCCCCACAAAATACCGAACACCGGTATCACGAACGTTACCGTCATTGCGCGGGCCGGCCCGGCCGTGGCCAGCAAATGGAAGTAGAGCCTGTATGCGATACCCGTGCACGCGACACCGAGCGCCAGCACCGCGAGCCACGCATGCGTCGAGACCGGGGCGGCAGGCCAGCGCCACGCGGCCAGCGGTAACAAGGCGATGGACGCGCCGACCATGCTGCCGCACGCCACGGTCAACGAGTCCACCCCGGACAGATATTGTTTGGTGTAGTTCGCCGCCACGCCGTATAGGGCCGTGGCACCGAGTGCCGCGCCCGCAGCGAGCGTGGTGGCAGCCGCCGGTACCGGCGTGCCGCTTGCGCCTACCGGTGCCGTAATCTGATCCCAGACCAGCAATACCACGCCCGCAAAGCCGAGCGCGAGCCCGGTGGTGCGCATGCCGCTGAGCCGGTCACCGAGCCAAACGAATGCGACCAGGGCGCCCCACAATGGCGTCGTCGCGTTAATCACCGAAGTCAATCCGGCCGACAACGTGAGTTCGGCGTAAGCAAACAAGCAAAATGGCGCGGCCGAATTCAATATGCCAACGACGAACAATGGCCACCATTTGCGGCGCGCGTCATACCACGCGCTGGCTAATCCCTTTTGTGCCACTAGCAGCGTGACCAGGAACACCGCGCCGATCGAGACGCGTAGTGCCATCAGCGGTGCGACGCCGAATTCGGCCACCCCGATCCGAATGAACAGAAACGAGGCACCCCATAGTGCGGCAAGCACAAGCAAATTGAGAAGGTTACGGGCTGTCATAGGCAGGATCAGAAAGAACGCCTATCACTCTAAGCCATGGCGGCCGCGCTGGGAATGGCGCTCCAATCGTTATTGCGGCACTTCGCTTATGGCTGAGTGGTTTTGCCCTGGGGCGAGGCAATGGATCCGCGTGGCCCGTAGCGTGGAGAAGGGTGCGGCCAGCCTGTGCGATCGTGGCGTGGTCGAATGTCGCGCGACGAAGCCTTACTTGCCGACCTGGTTGCCGATGATGCCGCCGACGGCTGCGCCGCCCAGCGTCGACAGTGCGTTGCCGCCGATTGCCGCGCCGGCGACGCCGCCCACGCCCGCGCCGATCGTGGTGTTGCGCTGGCGCGTGGTCATTCCGTCGCACGCCGCCAGGCTCGTCAGCAGTGCGGCGACGAGCGCCGCGGCGCCGATACGCTTGACCGAATTCATGATCGTGACTCCTCGTTGTGTTGATTGCCGACCTGATTCGATAGTATGCGATCGATACGTTTCAAGACGTTACGGCTTTGTAGGCGATTCGTCGCTTTTGTAAGCAAATTTTGCTTTACTGTTTCTGGTAGATCTCGGCGCCCGACTGCTTGAACTCGATCGCCTTGACTTCCATGCCCTTGCGCAGCGCCTCCACTTCGCCAACACCTTGCTTCTCGGCAAACTCGCGCACGTCCTGCGTGATCTTCATCGAACAGAAATGCGGACCGCACATCGAGCAGAAGTGGGCAACCTTTGCGGAATCCTTCGGCAGTGTCTCGTCGTGGAATTCGCGCGCCTTGTCCGGGTCGAGTCCGAGGTTGAACTGATCCTCCCAACGGAACTCGAAGCGGGCCTTCGACAACGCGTTGTCACGCATCTGCGCGCCGGGGTGCCCCTTCGCAAGGTCGGCGGCGTGCGCGGCAAGCTTGTACGTGATGATGCCTTCCTTGACATCGTCTTTGTTCGGCAACCCCAGGTGTTCCTTCGGCGTCACGTAGCACAGCATCGCGGTGCCGAACCAGCCGATCATCGCCGCGCCGATGCCCGAGGTGATATGGTCGTATCCCGGTGCGATGTCGGTGGTCAACGGCCCGAGCGTATAGAACGGCGCTTCGTTGCACCACTCCAGCTGCAAGTCCATGTTTTCCTTGATCAACTGCATCGGCACGTGCCCCGGGCCTTCGATCATCGTCTGCACATCGTGCTTCCATGCAATCTGCGTCAACTCGCCCAGCGTCTTGAGTTCGGCGAGCTGCGCCTCGTCGTTTGCATCGTAGACCGAGCCTGGCCGCAACCCGTCGCCCAGCGAGAAGCTCACGTCGTATGCCTTCATGATCTCGCAGATATCTTCGAAATGTTCGTACAGGAAGCTTTCGCGGTGATGGGCAAGACACCACTTGGCCATGATCGAACCGCCGCGCGAGACAATCCCCGTCATGCGGCTCGCAGTCATCGGTACATAGCGCAGCAGCACGCCGGCATGAATCGTGAAGTAGTCGACGCCTTGTTCGGCCTGCTCAATCAGCGTGTCGCGGAAGATTTCCCAGGTTAGTTCCTCCGCCTTGCCGTGGACTTTCTCCAGCGCCTGATAGATCGGCACGGTACCGATCGGCACTGGGCTGTTGCGGATAATCCACTCGCGCGTCTCGTGGATGTTCTTGCCGGTGGACAAGTCCATCACGGTATCGCCGCCCCAGCGGATCGCCCACGTCATCTTGTCGACTTCCTCGCCAATCGATGACGTGACAGCGGAGTTGCCGATGTTTGCGTTGATCTTCACCAGGAAGTTGCGGCCGATGATCATCGGCTCAGATTCGGGATGATTGATGTTGGCCGGAATGATCGCGCGACCGCGCGCGACTTCGTCGCGCACGAATTCGGGCGTGATTTCGCGGGCCTGAGTGCCACCGAATGCCGTCGCGCCGAATGCGTTGCCACGGTGCTGCCGGCCGATCAGCTCGGCCAGCTTGGCGCCCTGTGGCCCGCTGGCGCGCAGACTCTCCAGGTACTCATGACGACGCTGGTTTTCGCGGATCGCAATGAACTCCATTTCCGGCGTGATGATGCCGCGGCGCGCGTAGTGCATTTGGGTCACGTTGGTGCCGGCCTTGGCTCGCCGCGGCGCACGATGTAGCCCTGGGAAGCGTAGTTGCGCGGTGTTCGGGTCGGCCGCGCGGGCCTGGCCGTACTGGCTCGAGAGCCCTTGCAGCCGCTCGGTGTCGCCGCGCTCTTCGATCCAGGCATCACGCAGCGCGGGCAGGCCGGCACGGATGTCGATGCTGGCGTCGGGATCAGTATACGGGCCGGACGTGTCATAGACCGTGATCGGCGGGTTTTTCTCGCCACCGAAGCCGGTCGGCGTGTCGGCCTGGCTGATTTCGCGCATCGGAACCCGCAGGTCGGACCGAGAGCCGGTCACATAGATTTTGCGGGAATTCGGCAGCGGCGTGACCGCGGCATCGTCCACGCGTGCGGACTCGGACAGAAAATTTGGGTTGGCAACCATTGAATGTCTCCTGTGGGCAAGGGCAGCGGAACACGGGAGACCGGAGAAGCGGTGGAGCGGGGCGGATGCGGTGACCATCGTTGATCGACCCCGGACGCTTCCCTGCGCTGGCATTACCCAGATCAGGTTCAAAGGGTGTTTCTCACCCGCTTGACAATGGTGCGCAAGCAGGACCCCCGCGTAGCAGGGTCAAGATACACCGGTTCAGGGGCGTTTGGCAACCGCCGTTCGTAATGTTGACGCCGCTGTCCGTGACGTTTGCCCTCCATAACGTGGGACGGGGTCTCAGGGCCACGTGATTTTTCAAGGTCGCGCCACCCAACTCCAGCGGTTTCAGTTTCAGTAAATTAGGGTAGGCCTTACTCTAAACGGAGTAAGTCTTACTCATTGTATGAAAGAAAGTAGCGGCCTCCGCTTGTCTGCGTACCTTACAACTAGTGCGTCGTGCCACCGTTCGGTAAACGGCTCTAAGCCCTTGATTTCGAGAGGACAATGTGTTGTCAGACAGGGCGTTGCCGGGGTAGCGAGCAACAATTTTGGCATGGTGTTTGCTTTAATTGCGCTCGTTGCCGAATTCCGGCACTTGCTATGGAGGTCGCGATCATGTTGAAGTGGGCGCTATTTTTTGCGATTGTCGCCATCATCGCGGGACTGCTTGGATTCAGCGGCATTGCCACGGGCGCGGCCGCGATTGCGAAGTTCCTGTTCTTCGTCTTCGTCGCGCTGTGCGTGGTGTGCCTGCTGATCGGCGTTTTTGTCGCGAAGAAGATCACCTAGCCGCCACACGCTAACGGCGGGCGCGTCATGCGCGGCCATGCGCGGCGCGCAGACCGCGCAAAAATCTTGTTTTATGTTTCGCTGTCGTGTTCGTCGTCAGGTTGCTGATCGGCGTGACAAGGACATGACGGTTATTTATGGAGGTTGCGATGACAGACACTTTTAGACTCGACTTAGAGACAATCCGTGAGCGCGCTCGCCAGCACATGGACGAGGGTCCCGTGACGTCGACCTACAGCGCGGATCGCGACACGATCCTAAAGCTGCTCAATGACGCGCTGGCCACGGAATTGGTCTGCACGCTGCGCTATAAGCGGCACTATTTCATGGCAAAAGGGATCAACTCGGAAGCGGTGGCCGACGAGTTTGCGCAGCATGCAGCCGAGGAGCAGCAGCATGCGGATCAGCTTGCGCAGCGCATCGTGCAGTTGGGCGGGTCGCCCGATTTTGCGCCAGCCGGGCTGGCCAGCCGCGCGCACTCCGAGTATGTGGAAGGCGAGACGCTGACCGAGATGATTCGAGAAAACCTGGTCGCGGAGCGCATCGCGATTGATACTTACCGCGAGATCGTCAAGTACATTGGCGACAAGGACCCGACCACGCGCCGCATCTTCGAGGAAATCCTGGCGGTGGAGGAAGAGCACGCCGACGACATGGCCGACTTGCTCGAGGAGCGCGCCTAACGCGCCGGCCGCTTCACGCGGCCTGCGCGCGTCGCTGTCCGCCGCGCCAATGGACTACGCCGGCCAGCGCGGCGGCGGCCAGCCCGAACATCGTGGTCCCACACCTGGCACGGGCCGCTGCTGGGCAGGTCCAGGTAGTCCAGGATGTTCATCAGCGTCGGCGTGCAGCACGCCTACCTCGTAGCGGCGGCCGTCCTTGCCTCGGCTGCCAGTGCCGTCAATGGCACTGCGGCGGCGTCACGCGCCACGAGCGTCACCGAGCAGAATGACGACCTGCGTCGTCATGTCCCCCCATTGCGTGCGGTCCGGATTCGGCACGTCGAACAGTTTGATGCGTTGACAGGACAGGCGCGATTCAAGGTTGCCAGATGGCGACCGCACGAGCTGCATTGTGCTGTCAACCACTACACATGTCTGTTGGTATTTCGTTTGCAATTATGCACAGAGGTGGCGGCGTGTGCGGATGTTGGCCGGCTCAGGAGGACAACCCGGCTGCGTGCATCGCGATGCGCAATGCACCAGCGACGGTGGCCAGCACGGTGACGCCGGCCGTCCATAGTGCGACCAGCCAAGCCAATCGCGTAATCCAAGCCGGCATGCGGTTTCGACGGGATTTTGGCATCAATGGTAGTGCTCGCCGGGGTGTACCTTGCCTCGGAACACATAGTACGACCACGTCGTGTAGCCGAGGATGAACGGGATGATGAACAGCGTGCCGAGCAGTGTAAAGCCCTGGCTCTGCAACGGACCGGCCGCGTCCCATATTGATAGCGACGGTGGCACGATGTTCGGCCAGATGCTGATTGCCAGCCCGGTGTAGCCTAGGAACATCAGCGCCAGCGCGCACAGGAACGGACCGGCGTGTGGCGTGTGGCTCAACGAGCGTCGGAGAGCATAAACGGAAAGCAGCACCAGCAATGGGACGGGGCAGAACCAAAGCAGGTTAGGCAGGGTAAACCAGCGCTGTGCGATGTGGGGATGAGCGATTGGCGTCCAGATGCTGACAATCGTGATCGCGGCGAGCACGAGCCATGCGAGCCGCCGCGCCATGCCGATCATCGTGCGTTGCAACGTATGTTCGGTTTTCATGATCAGCCATGTCGCGCCCAGCAGCGCATAGATCGCGACCACGCCAAGTCCGCAAAAGAGTGCAAACGGCTTGACCCAATCGAGGGCGCCGCCAGCGAACGCATCGCCGTTGACCTTCACGCCGTCGATATACGCGCCCAGCGCTACGCCCTGGAAGAACGACGCGAGCAACGAGCCGGCCACGAATGCGATGTCCCAGATGGGGCGCTCGCGATCGTTGGCCTTGAAACGGAACTCGAACGCCACGCCGCGAAAGATCAAGCCGAGTAGCATGAAGATCAGCGGCAGATACAACGCGCTCAGTAAAATCGCATAGGCTCGTGGAAACGCGGCCAGCAGCCCGGCACCGCCGAGCACCAGCCAGGTTTCATTGCCGTCCCAAACCGGCGCGACGCTGTTCATCATCAAGTCACGCTCCGCGCGGTTCGGCACGAAAGGAAAGAGCAGGCCGATACCGAGATCGAAGCCGTCAGTCACGACATACATCATCACGCCGGCAAAGATGATCACGGCCCAGACCAGTGAAATGTCAAAACCCATCGTCTTTTTTATCTCCCGACGTCGCCTATCGTGGCCGTTCGATGCTCATCCTCGTGCGCGGCAGACAGCGGTCGCGCCGGGGTGTGCGGCCGTCCCGGGCCGCCCGTGGGCGGCCCGGTATCGGGTTGCAGCTGGGGCCCCTGACGGATCAGCCGCAGGATATAAGCCAACCCAGCCCCGAAGACGAATAAATATGACACGACGAACAGCACCACCGACAGCAGTATTTCCGGCGTCGGATGTGGCGTCACCGCATCGGCGGTTCGCAGCAGACCATACACGACCCAAGGCTGCCGACCGATTTCTGTGGTCAGCCAGCCTGCGAGCACGGCGGCTAGACCGGCCGGCCCCATCACCAGCGTGCAGCGCAGGAATGCCCGGCAATGGTATAGACGTGCGCGGCGGCGCAAGAACAGGCTCCATGCGCCCAGCGCAATCATCAACAGTCCGAGGCCGACCATCGTACGAAAGGTCCAGAACACCACGGTCGAATTCGGCCGCTCGTCTGGGGGAAACGCCTTCAAGCCCTGGAATTGCTTGTTCCAGCTATGCGTCAGGATCAGGCTGCCCAAGTGTGGGATCTCGAGCGCATAACGGGTCTGCTCGCGTTGCATGTCGGGCCAGCCGAAGACGATCAGCGGCACGGCTTCATTTCCATGGTTCTCCCAGTGGCCTTCGATGGCAGCAAGCTTGGCTGGTTGATGTTCCAGCGTGTTGAGTCCGTGTGCGTCGCCCACTACGGCCTGGATCGGTGCGACGACCAATATCATGCCCATCGCCATCGATAGCATCTTGCGGATTGCCGCATTGTCGTGGCCACGTAGCAGGTGCCAGGCGGCCGATGCAGCCACGAACAACGCGGTGGCCAGAAACGCGGCCAGGCTCATGTGCACGAGGCGGTACGGGAACGATGGATTGGCGATGACCTGCAACCAGTGGATTGGCACGACACGCCCGTCGATGATCTGATACCCCTGCGGAGTTTGCATCCAGCTGTTTGAGGCCAGGATCCATGTCGTTGAAATTAGCGTCCCGACGGCGACCATGATGGTTGACAGGAAATGCAATCCCGGTCCGACCTTGTTCCACCCGAACAGCATGACGCCGAGGAATCCCGCCTCGAGGAAGAACGCGGTCAGTACCTCGTAGGCAAGCAGCGGGCCGGTTACGCCGCCGGCAAAGCGCGAAAAACCCGCCCAGTTGGTGCCAAACTGATAGGCCATGACGATGCCCGATACCACGCCCATGCCGAAGTTGACGGCAAAGATCTTGATCCAGAATTGATACAGGTCGCGGTAGACGACGTTGCGCGTGCGCAGCCAGCATCCCTCGAGCACGGCCAGATAGCTCGCCAGGCCAATCGTGATGGTGGGAAAGAGAATATGGAAAGAGATCGTAAAAGCGAACTGAAAGCGCGCCAAATCCAGCGCGGACAAGCCTGACATGCGGGTCCCTCCATCGCGACAACGACGTCCGCGGTTGGACGTCGCGCCATTGCGAAGCAGACCCCGTGCCCGCGCCCCCTGGCGCGCGATGGTTGAGCGCGGCCGCGCTATTGCGTCAGCAGCGCGGCGTATCGATCCAGGCCCATGTTGCCGCCGCTGAGCAGCACGCCGATACACTGGCCTGTGATTAAAAGTACCAAAGCTGGACGGGTACCACTGAAGGGGCAATTAATCAGGCACACTTTTGAACCATGGTATGCCGTTCCGGATTCGCGCCTGGGCTGGCGCCGAGAACTGGTTGGTTTCCATAAAGCGTGTGATCTCGTTCATCGCCACCTTCCATTGGCGATTGTTTAATTCAGATAGTACCCAATGCACGCGAAGCTCGTTCAGTACTTTCCATAAAGTGGCTTCGTCCGCACCCTTCAATAGACTCAGTCCTTGCTGCCAGACCCGCTGTGCCAGCGTGTCGTTCATCAAAGAGACACACCTAAGTAGCCCTAATGCTGCTGAAACACGCTGCGCCGCGGGCACGCGCGCCAAATGGCGCTCAAGCAACGCAAGCTCTTGCTCCTGTTGCCTGGTGGGCAACCCATCGAGTCCTGCGGGTAAATGGCGCAGTGCGACCGCCCACTGATCATCAGGCAGCGATAGCGCCCAATCGCGCACTTGCGCATACCGCACGGGTTGCTCCGCTTCCGGCAAAAACCAAATGTAACTTCCCAACGCGCCGGCCGACGAGCCTTGATGGGGCGGGGGCAGGCGTAATGCGTAGTCTTGCAGGAGCGTATGGAGTTGGGGGACGCGCGGGTCTGACTGGCTGAATTTAAGCAATAAGCGGCACATTGTCGGGATGATCTGCTCCTGCTCGGCCACGCTCAGCGACGGCAGCCGTGCTAGCAGCGCGTAATACCGCTGAGCAAAGTGGGGCGTGTCAGGAGTATGGATCGAGAAATTTGACAACCCGAGCGCCAGTTCCGGCCACACATTGTCTTGTCCTGGCTTACGCTGCTCGACCAGCGCGTAGGCAAAGTCAAAGAGTTCAGTCCATACGCGGTCATAGGCGAAATCCCGGTGCATGAGCAACAGCGCTTTTTGTATCTGCACGCCGTCTTGCGGGATACGCTGCGCGGCCGCGAATACACGTTTGAACACGTCGGCGCGGTCTCCTTCAGGCAACGCTCTCAGCCGTTGGCGCAGTGCATCCAGGGGTTCGGCGTGCTGCGCTGGATTGGCGAGCGTGCCGTCCATTTCATTGAGCAACTGGTTGACTGATTCACGACTCACGGCTTGTTGTGCTCGCTGCCAATAGCTGTGCACCAGGCGTCTGGTCTGCATCGCGTGATATGTGCGTCGATTGACGGTGGAAAACGGTATCACGTCTTGAATAGGCACGTAGTCACCAATGCGTGCGATGACCTCGGTCGGCAGGTCCTGGTAGGTGGTGGGCTGCTTGACCCGTGGGTTTGCCCACGCGGCGCGGGCCAGTTGCGGCGGCGGTGATGATGCGGTGGATGATGGGACAGATGCCAACGTGCAGACGTAGGCAGGCGAGTCGTTTAAAGCGGTGTTCAGATCAAATTCCATCGGCAAGCTCAGCGATAAGTCAAGAAGACGCCACGCGCAGCGAAGTTGTGCAGCAGGCTAGCGGAAAGCGGGTAGCGGCGCGCAGCGATACGTTGCGAGCGTGAGTTTTATGGCGGGTAAGCTCAAGTCGTGACGCGCGGCTGAGCGGCTCGGCGCTAGCCGAGACAATTGGACGAAATGGATGTACACATCCATGACTTTCACCTTTCATGATATGCCTCGTCCATAAAATCCGGACAGTTCCGTCTGATTAGGAGTGGGGCGCCGTGACGTATGCTGCCAAACGACCTGCCCCCTGGGAAGCGGTCTACCAACAGACGCAGCGCTGGGCGCGAGCGGGCTGTTTCGAGGCGATTGTGCATGACTTGTGGGCACTGCTGCGCGTATGCGATGGGCGCAAGGCCCAACCCACTGCCATGATCTTGGATAGTCGCACGTTGCACTGGACGCCGGAATCCGACGCACGCGCCGTAAGGGCTTCGTGCTGTTGCCCAGGCGCTGGGTGGTCGAACGCAGTTTCGCATGGGCGGCTCGCTTTCGACGCCTCGCTCGCGACTATGAACGTCTGCCTCAAACACTCGCCGATTTCCATTTCCTCGCCTTTGCCTGCTTGATGCTGCCCAAAATCTTCTACCTTATTCATACAGGTTCATAACACGCTCTAGCGAAGAGTAGGGAAAGGCGCGCAGCGATACTTTGCGAGTTTAAGTTTCTTGACGATAGCGTAGTTTACATAATCTATATTATCGAATATTTAGGGTATAGTAGCTTCATAGAAATGTCGTGTTTGGACCTCGATATGCTTGCTGGTTCCTGGTGGGATGACGGAGCCGGCCATGCATCGACATCGAGCAGCACTGGTGACATTGAATATGCGAGAACTGGACCGTCTGAAGGTGGTACAGGCTGTTGTAGATAGGGGGCTCAAGCCCGGGCATGCCGCTGAGCGGCTAGGTCTGACGGTACGGCAGATCGAACGGCTAGTGATCCGGTACCGGGAATGCGGCGCGGCTGGACTAGCCTCGCGCAAGCGTGGCCGTCCCGGCAACCGGCGGCTGGACGCTGAACTGGCCCGGCGGACGCTAACGCTCATCCGCGAGCGCTACGACGATTTTGGGCCACGGCATTCGACTGGCTAAGGAGACGGTTCGCCGGCTGATGACAGAGGCTGGCTTGTGGGTACCGCGCCGGCAGCGTCCGCCGAAGGTTTACCAACCGCGGGCACGGCGCGCGTGCCTGGGCGAGCTAATCCAGATTGACGGCAGCGAGCACGCGTGGTTCGAAGACCGAGCGCCCTCATGTACGCTGCTGGTGTACGTGGACGATGCGACGAGCCGGCTGATGCACTTCACGACGACGGAATCGACGTTCAGTTATTTCGAAGCGACGCGGGTGTATATCGAGCGCTACGGCAAGCCTGGCGCGTTCTACAGCGACAAGGCAAGCGTGTTCCGCAATGTCAGCCAGGGCAAGACTGGAAACCGGGTAACGCACTTCGGCCGAGCAATGTACGAGTTGAACATCGATACGTTCTGCGCGAACAGCAGTTCGGCTAAAGGTCGCGTCGAGCGCGCACATTTGACTCTGCAGGACTGGTTGGTCAAGGAGATGCGGCTTCGCGGCATCAGCACGGTGGCCCAGGCCAATGCTTATGCGCCCTCCTTCATCGCAGCTTACAACGCACGCTTCGCGAAGCCACCGAAGAGCAATTTCGATGCACATCGGCCGCTACGCTCTGACGAGAGCCTTGATTTGGCGCTCACATGGCGCGAGCCGCGTAAGGTAACGAAGTCGCTCACGGTGCAATACGACCGCGTCATATACCTGCTGAATGACACGCTAGAGAATCGCAAGCTAATCGACCGCTATATTGACGTGTGGGAGTATCCGGATGGCCGCATTGAGCTTCGAGCCGACGGCCGTGTGTTGCCCAGCAGGCAGTATGACCGGTTGGCTGAAATCGATCAGGGCGCCGTTGTCGAGCACAAGCGCCTGAGCCATGTATTGCAAGTTGCGCAAGCCATTCAAGCGCAACGTGACAACAGCCGGATCGGTAAAGCGCCGTCTCGAACGCACTTGGGCGATTCAACCCGGACCAACCGGAACAAACGCCAACCGGGCAAGAAGAAGCAGCGCGAGTTCGCGCAGGCTGACGTTGAGGACGTGGTCATGACCTTGCCGGGCGTAGGCAGGCGCAACAACAACTCCGCAAATCTGGCCGTCGGTTTGCCAGGGACAGTGGAACAGGCGTAAGCGCCCTGCCCGTTCAGGATCCGCTCTTCGACACGGCGTGATCTGTAACTCGTTAAAGACAAACCCTCAAAACACGACATTTTTAAATGGCTGCCGCTACGACATCTTGAAATGGCTTTGACATAGGGTGTGGCGGCTAAGGTGTAATCTATGGCCAGCCCGAATTTTGCAACCTCTGGTTCTGACGTCTTTGGCTTGCGCAAATCTATACGGAATCTGAGGTTGAACCTCGTTCCACGACGAAAACCGCACCGGTCGATCCTCAAAATGTCGGCAGCTGCTAAGAGCTGTACAACTTGTCAGGTTCTTCGTCCGGTCGTTGTGCCGTTGGATCGCTTGTTGGCGACGGCGCACGCTACTACGTTCGCGTGCCGTCATGTCAGCATTGACCTAATCCACTCACCGAGCCGGTCGGCTCGTTGGTGTGCACGCCGGCCGGGCAATGTACGAGCTGAACATTGATACGTTCTGCGCGAACAGTAGCTCGGCCAAGGGTCGCGTCGAACGCGCGCATTTGACTCTGCAGGACCGGCTGGTCAAGGAGATGCGGCTGCGTGATAGCAGCACGGTGGCACAAGCCAATGCGTACGTGCCCTCCTTCATCTCGGCTTACAACGCACGCTTCGCGAAACTACTGAAGAGCGATTTCGATGCACACTGGCCGCTACGCTCTGGCGAGAGCCTTGATTTGGCGCTCACGTGGCGCGAGCTGCGGATAATGGCATGGCAGAAAACTTCATGAAGACGATGAAGCGCGACTACGTTGCGTTCATGCCGAAGCCTGACGCGGTGAGCACCGTTCGCAATCTGGCCCTTCGTCTGAACATTACAACGAGAAGCACCCGCACAGCGCGCTGAAATACCGCTCGTCGCACGCGTTTCGACGTAGGTGCCGCCATGCCGCCGATGACGCCGGCAAAGCGAATGCCGCCGGCATCGGTGTCCAGAGGGCGGAAGCTTGGAAAGAACGGTGGTATCGCGTCAGGCCCGGCACTATCGGCTGCTGAAGGATTGGGGATTGTGCTGTCGGTTCAGGTTCACGGTGGTCTTCTCAGCCATAGTTGGCTGTCGTCACGAATCCCGCAAGTTCTTGTCCGTAGCGCACCGGTTCCTCGTAAAAGGGGCTATGTCCGCTCTCGTAGAAGAGCGACAGGCGGCTGTTCGCGTGAATTGACTTGATCCGTTCCGACATCGCCATGCGGACGAGCCGGTCATGGACGCCGTGTGTCAGCAAGATCGGGCCAGAATAGGCTTTAAAGACGGGCTCGAAATTGGGCGTCTCCGTCTTGATAAAGCCCTCGTTCACGGCCCGTGTCGTCATGCCGTTGACGACCAGCATGCGCTGCATCTGCACCTTTGTCGGCGGCTGGTGGAAGCAGGCAGCGAGGAAGTCGGCCGTGGCCGCGGTCCGTACGGCGAGATTGTGAGAGGTGGTGGTGGTGGTGAATGCTGCCGCCTCCTCGGTGAGAAGCTCCGGCGACAGGTTCGTGACGGCGTCAACCAGGTTGATGCCGGCAATTGCACCGCCGCCATATTTGCGCAGGTACGCACCCACCACGAAGCCGCCGAGCGACCAGCCCACCAGCACCGGTCGGCGAAGCTTGGTGCCGGCAATAACGGCGGCGATGTCATCCGCCCATCGATCGGCTTCGGAATAGGCTTGGAGCGAAACCGGCTTGTCGGAATCACCATGGCCGCGCAGATCGAAGCCGACCATGCGGAAGTGCGTTAGCGCAGGATCGGCGAACTGCTTCTCCCAACTCAGGCGGCTCTGACGCAGGCCGTGAATGAACAGAATCTCAGGCGCTTGGCTGTCGCCCTGCGTCTCGCCCGCCAGCATCACGCCATCGGCGGAGCGGACGACGAACGGCTCGCGCGCAGGTACAGCCCTATCCGGAAAGGCACCCGGTTTGTTGACGAATGCGCTGGCCCCTCGAGGTGTCGCATAGGCGACTTTGGCGGCCAGGGCGGCGAGGCCGGCCGTGCCGGCGAGGAAGGTACGTCTTGAGTGGTTCATGAGGGTCACTCCATGTTGTTTAGTGATTGATAATTTACTCGCTTGACTTTTCTTGTCAAGGGTTGTTTAGTGTCGTTATGGAACGAGACTCAAAATCGCGCGGCGGGCGGCCTTGGAGCTTCGACCGGGAAAAGGCGATCGACACCGCGATGCGGCTGTTCTGGCGGCACGGCTATGAGGGGGTATCGATCGGTGATCTTACGAAGGAGATTGGGATAGCGCCTCCCAGCCTGTATGCTGCCTTCGGCAGCAAGGCGGAGCTTTATCGGGAAGCTGTTAGCCGCTATGAGGCGACGCTCGGGGGCCTCGATGTGGCGTCCATCAACTCGGCAACATCGCTGGCGGAGGCGGTGCGAGTATTGCTTGAGGAAGCCGTGAAAGCCGTAACCAACCCTCACCTTGAGCGAGGTTGCTTGATCTCAAGCGGCATGATCGCGTGTCACCCGGCGCATGTCTCGCTCGCCCGCGACGCGGCCGCGCGGCGTGATGCCATGCGCGAACGGATTGCGCAAGCGCTCCAGCCCTTTGCGGGGGCGCACGAAGTTCAGCGTTTGGCGCGCTATCTGGCGGCCGTCATGCAGGGCATTTCGATCCAGGCGCGCGACGGTAGCAACCCGACGCAGCTGCAAGAGATCGTTGAAGAGGTGGTAGCGGGTGTCGCAGCACGGCTTTCTGAGGATGGGCAACTATATTGACGGTGCTCGAGGTGCAGCCAAGCCCGGAATCGGCAGGATCAAGCTGGGTTTTGACGCGCCGCAACGAAAGCACATACTCAGCGCTTTTCTGGCCAGCTTGCATCACGAAAACCGCGACCACGCGTGCGCTACCGCAAACTGATTGAGCGCGCTAGAACATGCATTGATCACACGCTTCGGCACGCTTGGGCGAGTACCGCAAGCATTCTTGCTACGCTCAGATAACGGCATGGTCGAGCGCGTGATGCGCACCCTCAAGGAGCAATGCACGCATGGCCACCGCTTCGAGACCTTGCAGCACGCGAGCAGGGTTATAGGCGACTGGATACACAACCACCGGCGCCCGCACCAGGCGCTGGGCATGCGAACGCTCCGTACAGGCGCTCAATTTAGCCGCCTGATGTGTGTGCACGTTGTGCTGGGTCATTACACCCTGGCTTGACGCAGTGCTTCCGGTATCTTCATTGAAGATGCAAAGTGCTTGCCAATCTTGTTGTGCGTTTCTACAATGGATAAACGTCAAGAGGTCGTGATGGAACTCAAGATTCAAAAATAGGGCAATAGCGCTGCAGTTCGTTTGCCGAGTGTACTGCTTGAGCAGATCAACGCGTCGGTCGGCAGTTCGCTCAATGCCGACGTGCGCCCGGATGGCGTGATGCTGACCCCGGCCCGCCGCAAGTATTTGCTGGACGATCTTGTTGCCCAGTGCGACACGAAGGCGGTTTTTCCGGGCGACATGGCGGCATGGGGCGAGGCCAAATCGGTGGGACGTGAAGCATGGTGAGGCGGGCCAAGTTCGAGCGCGGCGATATCGTGCGCGTGAGCCTGAATCCGACTGTGGGGCGAGAGCAGCAAGGCGATTTTCGCCTGGCGCTCGTTCTATCTCCGGCGGCGTTCAACGCCTTAGGCGTGGCGCTCGTTGCCCCGATCACCCAAGGCGGCGAATTGGCTCGCTTTGCTGGCTTCGCCGTACCGCTTTGCGGTTCTGGAGCCGAGACGCAAGGTGTTGCGCTCGTCAACATGGCGCGTACCTGGAGGCGAACGGCGTGCGTAAGGTCGAACGCGCACCGGTCGAAGTGGTTGAGGACGCGCTGGCTCGGCTTCAGGCGATTATCGAGTGAGGAAAACGCGATGAGCAACGAGTTCTGGAACCTGACGTACGCGCTGGGCAACACGCAGCGGTAGGTCGGCGACGCGAACAATCCGCAAGCGCGCTAGTCTGCGATGTAAGGTGCTTCCGTCATCAACAAGAACGGCTGGCGTGTCTGGATCGAACATCATAAGGTAGGCGAACGACTGTACGAGAGCGGGCGCGAAAAGACGCATCGCCAGGATGGCAGCTTTATCGGCAGTGAGTGCCGGCGAGGATGTCATTGCCGGCGTCGAAGCTGAGCAGCACGCTCAAGTAGATAAAGACACTGTAGTCGTCGCGCCGCTGGCTCAACTTGTCCCCGTCGGCGGCAACCGCAACCCATAGCAAGCCGTAGCCGACTGGCATGACTGGCACGATCGCGGATACTCGTCCTGATTCCTGAGCTCCGAGTTCGACAGTGATAGACAGTCATCTTATTATGACCATGTGGTCATTTTAATGATTGAGATCCTCATGAAAACCTTGACTGTCGTTGAAGCCAAGTCTCATTTCTCAGCTCTGTTGGCTGAGATAGAGGCCGGCGCGGAAATTGCTATCACCCGCCATGGGAAAATTGTGGCGCGGATGGTCCCAAATCACCCAAGCGTCGCAGCCGATGCTTTCCGTGACTTCTGGGCGAGCCAGGATGATATTGATCTGCAAGCTCCGGAAGATAGGCCAGCCGAGACCGTAGTCTCGATGGATTAGTCCATGGCCGCGCTCTACCTGTTGGATACCAACATTTTAATTGCGGCTTTGAAAGGACACCCAGACATACAGCAGCGGCTAGAAACGCTGCCGCTCAGTAGCATGCGCCTATCGGTGATTGTGCTTGGCGAGTTGGAATTTGGCGCGGGAAAAAGCGCTCATAGTGAGCGCAACCGCGCCCGTCTCGCCATTCTGGCGCAACGGCTGCCGCTCGTCGGCTTCGATGCTGAGACCACCCGCTACTATGCGCGGGTGAGGGCATTTCTAGAACAGCAAGGCACCCCAATCGGCGCCAATGACACATGGATCGCAGCCCAGGCGCTAGCCATTAAAGCCACACTAGTCACGGATAACGAACGCGAGTTCTCTCGCGTGCCGGATCTGTCACTGGAAAACTGGCTGGCCAGAGGGCGATGAAGTCGCGGGCGAGTTTTCGAAAGCGATTGAGCCATCCGAAACTGCGCTCGACGGCCCATCGCGCGGCAGCAGGATAAAGCCCTTCTTTGCCTCTGGCAGTTTGATAACCTGCAATTCGATGCCTTTATTTCGCGCGGTTTGCGCAGGTTTTTCTGCTGTATAGCCTTGGTCGGCAAAGGCAAGCTTCACGCTCTGCCTGGTCACAAGCCGCACCTCTTATGCCAACACCTGAACCTGCATGCGCTCTTTTCTTAGCTGGACAAGACAGATTGGCCGTTTTTAATGTGGTTTGCGCCTTGACCTACTCCACGGACTGTGCGGCATTGAGTTTCGCCTTGTACGCGACGTGCTGATCTGTTGCAAGGCAGTCATGACTACGGCATACTGATTATGCAGTTAACAGTCAATTGCTTATTAGCTCCCACCCCTCCCCTGTCTGCCATGACCGAAGCTGATTTGTTTGCCGCCCAAAAACGCACCGACTGGGACCGCGCACCAATCCAATCATTTGAAGCGTGGCTGGCCAGGCAATCCGGACGGGGCACCAGCTCCACCTTGCAACCGTCTACGGCTAAGGTCTATCTGGCTCAATGGCGCGCCTTCCTGCGCTATCTTAACGCGCGCCGCATCCCTCTGAGCGCGGTGACATCCGACACGATCAGCGCTTTTCTGGCCAGCTTGCATCACGAAAACCGTGACCAACGCTTACGCTACCGCAAACTGATTGAGCGTGTATTCGTCGATATCGACGCGTGTACACGGCAACAGGCAAGCGTCAATCCCGCTGTCGGCGCGTTGTGCGACAGCCAAGCCACGTGGAAGCGTGTCAAAGGTAACCAGGACACCGATTTTCTTTCGCCGCAGGAAAGGCAACGCATCATCGACACGCTGTTGTCCCCGGTGGCGAGCACGCATTACGCGCGCTGGCACAGCTTACGGGATCGCGCGTTGGTCGCGACGTTTCTGGGCGCGGGGTTAAAGGTGTCGCAAGCACTTAAAATGACTGTTAACTGCATTAATATTGGGCCAGATCGGCTTATGCACATTACCGCGCCAGGTTCACGTTTCTCGCATCAACCCCGGCCCGAGCCGTTTGCACACTCGGCGCTGGCGCGCTGGTTAGTCGAACGGCACGCCAGTGGTGTGAACAGTCCATGGGTCTTTCCCGGCGCACGGGATGGACGTCCGATGCACGCGGTCACCGCGCTGCGCGCCACCGAGGCGATCGTGCGCGCCTGCGGCGTAGCCGACAGACGGCAGGCGCGCACCAGTCCCCAGACGCTGCGCAATAGTTACATCGCGGCGCTATTTGAGGACGGACAGACCACGCTGGCGGTCAGCCAGGTGCTCGGCGTGGAGCTGATCACCGCCGAGCGTCTCAAAAAGGCATGGCAGAAGTGGGCGCGAGAAAAATCAGTTTGAAGCTAAATGAAGGCTGGCGCTGCTACGCAGCACCAGCCTTCATCGAAAAACAACCGGAGAGTGACAATTACCCGGGAGTAACATCATCCCATGAGGCAACACGCTGATGTGTACTCGACGCACGGCTCCGGAGCGAACTTTCCATCGACTAACCCGGCTGCCACGCGGGGAAGCCGAGAACGACAACGGTCCTCGAAGCGTGAGCAACTCCATCAGCGTTCCACCTATCAACACCAACAGACGAGAGTCCAATGAACAACGGAGCATGGAGTGCAGTCGCCGCCCATGTACATACGCGTATTTACATAAAGCGATGGATAGTCTATAGTACATCCACAGTACACGCATCAGGAACCGCTATGCATACCACCCGCGTTTTCAAGAATGGCAACTCGCAAGCCGTTCGCATTCCCGCCGACCTTGCTTACGACCGGAGCGATGTCGAAATCGAAATTGAGCGCGTAGGCGATGAGATCCGTATCCGTCCGATGCGTCGTCCGCTGACTGGAGTGCTCAAGAAGTTCGCGAAATTCGGGCCGGATTTCATGGCTGAAGGCCGCGGCGAGCAGGAGCAGGCTGAGCGCGAGGGATTGTGATGCCGCGC
>NZ_PRDW01000017.1 GCF_002927045.1 Mycetohabitans endofungorum
GTTCGCCTGCCAGTGCAGGCCCCGGGCCGATTCGGCCCACCCCGAAGAGCCGGAAATTTCCACTTTAGAACGGCCCTGATTTGGGGGGAGCCTCAAGAGCCGGAAATTTCCACTTTAGAACGGCCCTGATTTGGGGGTAGCCTCAGTTTCTCCTTGGCAAGTGCTAGTGAATCGAGGAAGGTGCGCATGGGCGTCTTGCCATAACACCATCGCCGGCATCGTGTACCGCGACCGAGTCGATCCGAGCGGTGATTGTCAGTCGCGTGTACTCGCCGCGCCGCCGTGATAGACGCGGCACGCCGGCGCGACGATGTTTAAGTGTTGTGCCACGAGCGACACCAGGTCGAAATCGCGCGCCTTTAACCGCTACCAAGCATCGCGGCCGCGAGCTATTTACGGTGTTTGATACTTACGGAACCAACAATAATTTAGGGAGTTCATCATTTCATTGCGCGTGGCTTGATCGAACTGGTTACGCCCGAAGAAGGCCGTAATTTCAGTTTTTGCGGCCTCCCATTGCTGGTTATTGAGTTTCAGTCCAATCCGTAAGTGGATATCGTAGAACACTTCCGCTATGCTGGGTCCATTGCTGCCGTCGAGCAAACGCATCGCACGCTGCCATACCTGCTTTAACAGTGCATCGTTCAACCGCGGTGTTTCTTCAAGCAGCCCGAGCGCTGCTAGTCCGCGCTGTGCGGGTAGCACGCGCTCAAGGGCGGGTTCGAGCAGCGCAAGCTCATGCGCATGTTGATCTGGAGGTAGCTGCATCATTAACGCGCCCGGCAAGTAGCGTAACGCGCTGCCTAATTGATGATCCGGCAGTGACAGCGTCAAATGCCGCAGATGAGCGAGGTACATTGGCCTTTGTGCCTCTGGCAGCATCGATACTCGATCGGCTAGTGCGCCGATCGGCGCGCCCCGATGCGACGCTGGTAGGCGTTGCATCCATTGAAACAGTGTTTCGTACAATTCAATGATCGTCGCGCTCGCAACATCATAACGATAAGCATAATATTTGAAGGACGGGGAAGATAATGAGAATGCGCCTAGCACTTCGGCTAATGCCGTTATCAGTTCCGCCTGTCCAAACGTGTCCAACGCAGGTAGCCGGCTTAAAAGAGCTCGATACTCACTTTCAATCTGTGGTGCGTCAAACCATAAATTTTCCGGTGGCGTCCGGCCGTAGATTGGCAGCACCGATGCAACGGCGCCCCAGGTGCTGCCCTGTTCAAGAGAGCGTCTTTCGGCGTCTGCATACACAAACCTATACAGATTGCGCTGATACTGAATTGGAATCCCACGTATGGTCCCGATCATGTCTTTTTGTAGCTGCAAGCCTTGCTTTGGCACACGGCCTGCAGCTTGGAAGATCGCTATGAATACCTCGGGTTTCACTATGTACTGCCTTCTTGCTCGTTGCCACAGCGCCTGAAGCAATTCAGCGCGCAGGAAGCCAGTGCCAATACGCTCAATTTCGGTCAACAACTGTTGTACCGACGTGCGATCCAGCGCACCGGCATGGGAAATGCGTTGGCGACAAAGCCAGCTCAGTCGCCTTTCTTGCAGCGCATGATAGGTCTGGCTGTTCACAGCTGACAGATTACCGATATCGTCGGGCGGCATGTAATCGGCCACTTGTTGGAGAATTTCGACTGGCAGATCCTGGTATGTCGTGGGCCGGCTGGCCAACGTGTTAGCCAAAGCACTGCTTGGCGGCTTCAATGGCGGTGGCGCTAACGCGGCGGGTTGCGAGCATGCCTCAACCGTGCAGATATAGGCCGGATAGTTGTTTAAAGTGGTATTCAGATCAAAGTCCATTCGCAAGCTCAGCAAAAAATCAGATACACGCAGCGCAAAGCGATGCCGCGCCGTAAGGTAGATGAAAGCGGGCGGATAAACATAATCCTGTGCCGTAATCGCTGGATTTTTGGCGGATAACGCGTTATCGGCTAGGGCCTCGGGTCAAGCCATGACGACGTACAGTCGTCGGTTTATCGAGCAGCTGCGCCAGTTCATATTCGTTCACTCGGTGTGCATCAGCCACGCGGGGCGCAACCGTGCGTTTGATCCACCCGCACTTATGACGCATCCGCTTGGCTCCTTTTCCCCATGCCCGTTGCATGGCGTATATGCGGTGCCATCGGGGTAGCGTTGCGCGACAATAACCCTGCCTTCCAGGTGCGCCACGCCGTCGCGGATTGCTCGGTACTGTCCAGACCGATGCAGATGAAGCAGGAATGGTTGGGAGACACGCACTCTCGCATGAGAGAGGCAATACCTGCTGAAACGAAGGACGCTGCTGCCGGTTGTCCAACAGCTATGCCTACGACGCCGAAATCGCACTCAGCGTGCAGCGGCGCTTAGCCAGCATCGCGCCATTCACCGCTTGACCAACACACATGGCATTGTGGCTGGGGTTACAACGGCGCTTCATCTACGTTCAAGGCTGCGTCGCACCGGACTTCGAGCGTACACGCTTTCTATCGGCGCTACGCGAGACGGCCAACGTGGAAAACGTCATCGATCAGACGATGACCGGCCCCGGGCGCACGCTGCCTTATCCGCTGTGGCAATTACCATCGCCTGCCACGTCATCGCAGGCTATGCCAGTGCAAGCCCGGCCACCGCGGACCACGTCCACGCATGACGCACCTGCGCACTCAACGCGCGGACCACGTCGTGACGCCGCGCTGCTAAATTCTAAATCAATTCACCCGTGACAGTTCCGTTGCCCGGCATATCGACGAGGGCCGCGCATCGGCACAGGTTCCCACCGTGCGGCTTCAGCACGGTCAAGCTGCCTCATGCCGGAACGGGATTATCGTCGGACGCGACTTCATGGCCCCGACCGGTTCGACACGGAGCCCAGCGGAAACGGGGCTTGCAACCCCGCACGGGTACACCGAGTCAATTGCAGCCAGCACATCGCGCACAGCGGGCGGGCGCCCTTCGTCCCCCACTGAGGTGGCGCGACCCGGTATGTCGATACCGAAATGCAAACGCGAAGTCGCGGTAAAGATCATCACGGTCGGCTTGCCAAGTGCATAGGCAAGATGCACGAATCCGGTGTCCACGCCGACCACGAGTTCCGATGCGTCGATGAACTGCGCACACTCTGTCACCGTGAGCTTGGGCAATACCTGAGCCTGTGGCACACCCGCGGTGATCCGGCATGCTTCGTCGTGCTCCCGTTTCGAGCCCCAGGGCAATAGGACCTGCAGGCCTCGTGCAGTCAAGGTCCGAGCCACATCGATCCAATGCCCAGCCGGCCACTTTTTTACATCGATTGATGTCGCGTGGAACAGCATGGCACGCCGCCCCGAGCCGCCGATCGCCGACAGCGGCAACGCGGGCGGCAGCTTCAGGCCGAAATGCGGGCGTCCCTCGACCGAATAGCCGAGCGCATCGCCGACACTGCGGCGCATGGCATACCACGCATTCGACGAACCCTGTCGGTCAAACCGGTCGGTATACGCGAATGCCGCACCGGCCTCGCCGAGGTTCTCGCGGCAGTAGCCATAACGTCGTCGCGACCGGGCGATGAAGGCAATGATTGCGCTTTTGTAGACGCCGTGAATATCGAGCACCAGATCATAGCGCTGGCTGCGCAATGTGCGAATCGACGCGATGATGGCGCGCAGGTCGTCCAGGTTGCGCGCTTTCTTGAAGCGTCGCAGCGGCGCGCACAACACGCGGTCGACGCCCGGATTCCATTGAACCACCTCGGCAAACGCCTCGTCCGCCGCCCAATCGATCCGGACGTCAGGAAAGGCGCGCCGCAGGTCCCACACAACGGGCTGCGCCTGCACAATGTCGCCAAGCGACGTGACTTTGACCACGAGAATACGTTTCATTGGTTATTGCGAGCGAGGCCCTTGTTGTTGCTGCAAAGCATTTTACTGCGTGACTGGAAACAGCGGCGACAGACCCGTCGCGGGCTCACCATGCCGGATCGCGCTGCAGCCAAAAACACAAATTGTTGCACACCACCGGCCATTCGGACTCCAAAATTGAGAGCACCACCGTGTCGCGATAGCTGCCGTCAGCCGCGACTAGGTGATTGCACAAGCTGCCGTCCTGCTTTACACCCAATTGTAGGATCGCCGACCGCACCGCGGTGTTCATATAACGGGTGCGGAATTCGACCGCCATCGCATCAACCGCTCGAGCGCATGGGCGAGCAACAGCAGCTTCGCCTGCGTATTCACCGCGGTACGCTGATACCACGGCGCATACCACGTTGCACCGATTTCAAGCGACAGTGCAGCGTCTCGACGCCCACAACGCCCATAGCCGGCGGTCGGTGATGGTCTCCTCCAATGCGTCGACATGGTCGAGGCTGAGCAACTCGGGCACGATTGCCTGTCCACTTAACGTCACGGGCTGAATCCAGGGTTCCGTTGCGATTCTCTTGAGCCGCGGTCGAGCGCCGTATGTGAGTCTACCGCTAAAATGGCCCTGCCCCTGCCCAGCCACCGCACAGGCGGCCTACCGCGAAAGGATGTCATGCGACGCTATAATTTTCTAATCCGGATCATCACGATCGGTATTTTGATGCATCTTTACGTCGGCGTGCGCTTGGTGCCGGCACTGCCAGGCGGCCCCGCCGTGCGCGACGCAGCAGTCGCGTGCCTGGGCCTGTCCGTCATATTGATTTTATTCGGGATGCTGGCGCAGGCAATCGAACGGCAACCGCTTTCCGACTGGCTTGCGTGGGCGGGCATGCTGGCGATGGGATTCTTCTCGTCATTGCTCGTGCTCACGTTCGCGCGCGACGTTGCACTGCTCTTCGTGCATGCGCTCGATGCCGCGCTCGCGGCGCACTGGCCGCTTAAGCAATGGCAGCGCGATTCGGCACCCGCCGTGCCCGCGCTTGCGCTGCTGGCCTCATTCGCGGGCTTCGTCAATGCGCGCCGACGCGCAGGCGTGGTCACTGTCGAAGTCCCAATCGATGGGCTGCCGGACGCATTGGACGGCTTCACAATCGCGCAGCTCAGCGACATCCATGTCGGGCCGACAATCAAGCGCGGCTATGTCGAGGCAATCGTCGAGGCGGTCAATGCACTGCGGCCAGACTTGATCGCGATCACCGGCGATATCGTCGATGGCCGCGTCGAGCAACTGGCGCCCCACACCCGGCCGCTGGAGCGGCTACAGGCGCGGCACGGCGCATTCCTGGTCACCGGTAATCACGAATACTATTCCGGTGTGCATGCGTGGATCGACGAGTTCGAGCGGCTGGGCCTGACCGTGCTGATGAACCGACACGTGGTGATTGACCACGGTACGGCGTGCGTCGTGGTGGCCGGCGTCACGGATTATTCGGCGGGACACTTCGACGCCACGCATGCCAGCGATCCGGCCGGCGCGCTGCGCGGTGCGCCGCCGCACGCCGCCGTGAGGATCCTGCTGGCCCACCAGCCGCGTACCGCGTCGGCAGCCGTGCCAGCCGGCTACACGCTGCAGTTGTCCGGACACACCCATGGCGGCCAGTTCTTCCCATGGAATTTTTTCGTGCGGCTGCAACAGCCGTTCACCGCCGGCCTGCACCGGCTGTCGCAGCTATGGGTCTACACGAGTCGCGGCACCGGGTATTGGGGGCCACCGAAGCGCATTGGCGCACCGTCAGAGATTACGCTGGTGCGGCTGGTCCCGGCACGCGCCGGCTCGCGCGTTCCCACCCCGCCCGGCTCGAGCGTCGCTCGCCAGTGCACACTACGCTGCTGACACCACCGCAGGCACTTGCGCGTCAACTTGCTGGCTGGCCGGCGTCACCGCGTATGCCACGGCGAAGCGGCGACACGCTCAGCGGCAGTGTATCAGTCGCCTCGAGCAGTTCACGGCGATATGTCGCAACGATACCACCTGCCGGGGCGCCAGTCAGCGACCAGCAATCGACGCGGCGCACTGCTCCAATTCGGGACGATTGTTGCAAAACAGGACAATTAGCGCATCGGCGCGATGGCGAGACATTCCTCTCATCGGCGATCCGGGTCAGCCACCGCTACCTCATCCCGCCAACGCGCACCGTTGGCACGCTTCTGGCTTTAGCTCGGTGCCGCGCGCGTCGATGCGCGGCACCGAGCTAAAGCCAGTCTATGGATATGTGAGGAGCACACCCGAGATGAATCACGCTGAAATGCAGTTCCTAACCACGGAATTCCCGTACAAGAAGCAATACGCCAACTTCATCGGCGGTGAATGGGTGGCGCCAGTCGGCGGCGAGTACTTCGACAACATTTCGCCGGTGACCGGCGAGCCGTTCACCGCGGTGCCCCGCTCGCGCGAGGCCGATATCGAACTCGCGCTGGACGCCGCGCATCGTGCCAAGACCGCGTGGGGCAACACCTCGCCGACCGAGCGAGCGAACATCTTGAACCGCATCGCTGATCGCCTGGAAACCAACCTGACGCGCATAGCCGTCGCTGAGACGATCGACAACGGCAAGCCGCTGCGTGAGACGATGGCTGCCGACATCCCGCTGGCGATCGATCACTTCCGCTACTTCGCCGGCTGTCTGCGCGCACAGGAAGGCTCGGTGTGCGAAATTGACCATGATACCGTCGCGTATCATTTTCATGAGCCCCTGGGCGTGGTCGGCCAGATCATTCCATGGAATTTCCCGATCCTGATGGCCGTGTGGAAGGTCGCGCCGGCACTGGCCGCCGGCAATTGTGTCGTGCTCAAGCCGGCGGAGCAGACACCCGTATCCATCCTGGTCGTGATGGAGCTGATCCAGGACCTGCTGCCGCCGGGCGTGCTGAACATTGTCAACGGTTTCGGCCTCGAAGCAGGCAAGCCCCTGGCGTCGAATAAGCGAGTCGCCAAGATCGCATTCACCGGCGAGACCACCACCGGCCGACTGATCATGCAGTATGCGAGCCAGAACATCATCCCGGTGACGCTGGAACTGGGCGGCAAAAGTCCGAACATCTTCTTTGCCGACGTGATGGATCGCGACGACAGCTACTTCGACAAGGCGCTCGAAGGCTTCACCATGTTTGCGCTCAACCAGGGCGAGGTCTGCACTTGCCCGTCGCGTGTGCTAATCGACGAGAAGATTTATGACCGGTTTATTGAACGCGCGCTCAAGCGCGTCGCTGCGATCACGCAGGGGCATCCGCTGGATCCGAAAACGATGGTCGGTGCGCAGGCCTCGCGCGAGCAACTCGAGAAAATCCTATCCTACATCGACCTGGGCAAGCAGGAAGGCGCGCAATGTCTGATCGGCGGCGAGCGCAATGCCCAGACCGGCGAACTTGCCAACGGCTACTACGTGAAGCCGACCGTGTTCCGCGGCCACAATAAGATGCGCATCTTCCAGGAGGAGATCTTCGGGCCGGTCGTCTCCGTCACGACGTTCAAGACCGAAGACGAGGCACTGGAAATCGCCAACGATACTTTGTATGGACTGGGCGCTGGCGTTTGGACTCGCGATGGCACACGCGCGTACCGCTTCGGCCGCCAGATCCAGGCCGGACGCGTCTGGACCAATTGCTATCATGCATACCCCGCGCACGCGGCGTTCGGCGGGTACAAGCAATCAGGCATCGGCCGCGAAACGCATAAGATGATGCTTGATCACTATCAGCAGACGAAGAACCTGCTCGTCAGCTATAGCGACAAGCCGCTGGGCTTGTTCTGACGATGACGTCCGATTCTCGCTGCGAGCCAGTGCCGCGCGTCGTCGCGACGCCGGCGGCACTCGCATTGATTGAGTCGCTGCGCCAGGAGCATGGCGCGCTGATCTTCCATCAGTCCGGGGGCTGCTGCGACGGCAGCGCGCCCATGTACTTCCCTGCCGGCGAGTTCCTGATCGGCGACTCGGACGTGCGGCTCGGCGAGATCGGCGGCGCGCCATTCTACATGAGCGCCGCGCAGTTCGAGTATTGGCAGCATACGCAACTCACGATCGACGTGGTGCCAGGCAACGGCGGCATGTTCTCCGCCGAGAGACCGACCGGCCTGCGCTTCCTGACGCGCTCCAGGCTCTATACCGACGAGGAGAACGCGTGGCTGGAACGGCATCCGGTCCAGCGCACGTAATGCACCTGATAGCCGCGGCAAACCGCGGTCCGACATGCCGTCATCCCGAGATGAAAAGACGGCCTTGCAACACGCGTGCCGTCACCGCGGTCGCATTTATTATGCGAGCAGGCACGATTCCCGCAACAGCCATTTTGCCGCAGGCCGTTCGACGCACTCGGGCACGCGGCACATCTAGGTCGTTGCTGGCGAGGCAACGCACCGATCGTTCCATCGCTGCGCCAGTAAGCGTGTAGCATGGAAGCATGAGGTGGCGTGGACACACGCTGGTCGCATGCGTGACAGCGATCGAAAACGGCAGTATTTAGATGGAGGCTTGTAGCAGGATGGACATCCTCGAACTGGCAAAGCAGTCCGGCTTTTTCGTGACGCTAGACGGTAAGATCGGGCGTGAGCAGTATCAAAGCGTGCACGGCTCGGTCACCGCCCTACAACGTTTCGCGGAAGCGGTGCGCACTGAAGCGGATCATGAGCGGCACGGAAAATGCACGACGACGCCCCAACGGGGGACACGCCAAACCAGATGACACGGCGCGCGACGGCCCGAGCGTGAGCACGGAACATGGAGACCGGCACGCACAGATGTCTCGGGGGCGGGCGGCCTGGCCTACCGCGCAACACGTGTGCGTCGGGTCATCAGGCACGGCTGCGCCGGTGGGCACCGGCGCAGGGTTCTCTTTGTCTTTATATTGATAGCGCGCTGGCGTCCCGGAGTGCTCAGCCGCGCGGAAGGCGGCTCCCCTCTATCCCTGTTGCACAGAAACCAGCGCCGCCAGCACACCGCCGATCAACGAGCCGGCGACCGGCACCCACGCGTAGCCCCAGTCGCTATCGCGTTTGCCCGGTATGGGCAGCAGTGCATGCATAATCCGCGGACTCAGGTCCCGCGCCGGGTTCATTGCATAGCCGGTTGTGCCGCCAAGCGACACACCGATGCCCAGCACCACCAATGCGACCGGCAGCGCATTGATCGCGCCCAGGCCCACAGACGGCGCGGCCATGTGCAGCACCGCGTACACGAGCACGAAGGTGGCGACGATCTCTGATGTGAGGTTGCCCAACGTATTGCGAATCGCCGGGCCCGTGCAGAACACCGCGAGCTTTGTGTCCGGGCCATCCGTCGACTCGAAGTGCTTACGATAGACGAGCCAGACCACGAACGCGCCGAACATGCCGCCAAGCATTTGCGCAGCTGCATAGGCCGGCACCTTGGCCCACGCGAACTTGCCGGCAACGGCGAGCGCCACAGACACGGCCGGGTTCAAGTGCGCGCCGCTATAGGCAGCCGAGCAGAGGACACCCACGAATACAGCCATTGCCCAGCCTATCGTGATCACAATCAGCCCGCTATTGTGACCCTTCGTGCGCCCCAGAATCACATTGGCGACGACGCCGTCGCCGAGCAATACCAACAGAGCGGTCCCGATGAATTCCGCGATCAACGCATTGGTCATGATAATCTCCGTTGTCGTCAATCAGGCCGCCGCCCACATCATCGCGGCGGACACCGCGCGCTGCCAGCCGGCCCTGTGCCGCGCCATCTCCTCCGAATCCAGCGCCGGCGTGAAGCGCCGGTCCAGCTGCCACTGGTCGCGGACCTCATCGAGGCCGTCCCAGTATCCGGTCGCCAACCCCGCCAGGTAGGCGGCACCGAGCGCGGTGGTCTCCGTCACGCGCGGGCGCACCACGTCCACGCCGAGGAGGTCCGCCTGGAATTGCATCAGCAGATTGTTCTCGACCGCGCCCCCATCGACGCGCAACTCGGTGATCGGCTGGCCTGCATCGGCCTCCATTGCCTTGAGCACGTCAAACGATTGATGGGCAATGCTGTCCAGCGCGGCGCGGGCAATGTGCGCAGCCGTGGTACCCCGCGTGGCGCCGAACAATGTGCCGCGTGCGTGCGGGTTCCAATGCGGCGCGCCCAGGCCCGCGAAGGCTGGCACCAGGAACACGCCATCGCTGTGCGGCACGGAGGCGGCCAGCGCCTCGATATCGGCCGCCTGCTTAATGATCCCCAGCCCGTCGCGCAGCCATTGCACCACGGCGCCGCCGATGAAGATACTGCCCTCCAGCGCATAGGTGGTCTTGCCGTCGATTTGCCAGGCAATCGTCGTCACGAGGTTGTTGCGCGACTCAATCGGCTTGTCGCCGGTGTTCATCACCAGGAAGCAGCCCGTACCGTACGTATTCTTGACCATGCCGGGCGTGGTGCACATTTGCCCGAACAGCGCGGCATGCTGATCGCCCGCCACGCCGGCGATCGGGATCCGCGACGCAAACACGGTGGTCTTCGTAGCGTCGTACAGCCCCGAGGACGGCTTGACCTGCGGCATCATGCTGCGCGGGATGTCCAGTTCGGCTAGCAGTTCGTCGTCCCAGTCCAGCGTATGGATATTGAACAGCATCGTGCGGGACGCATTGGTCACGTCCGTCGCGTGCGTATTGTGACGCGTGAAATTCCAAATCAACCAGCTATCAACCGTGCCGAACGCGAGCTTGCCCTGCTTAGCACGATCGCGCGCGCCAGCGACGTTGTCCAGGATCCAACGGATCTTCGTCGCGGAGAAATAAGCATCGATCGGCAAGCCGGTCTTCGCGCGAACCGCGCCCTCAAGTCCGCGTGCCTTAAGCTCAGCACAAAAATCGGCGGTGCGCCGGTCCTGCCAGACGATGGCGTTATAAACCGGCAGCCCGGTATCGCGGTCCCATACAATTGTCGTCTCGCGTTGATTTGTGATGCCCAATGCGTGGATCGACCCACCGTTCAGCCCCGCGCGCACGACGGCTTCGGCGGCAACCCCCGCCTGGGTCGACCAGATTTCCTGCGGATTGTGCTCAACCCAGCCGGGTTGAGGATAGATCTGGCGGAATTCCTTTTGAGCAGTCGATACGATATTGCCCCCGCGGTCGAACACGATCGCGCGCGAGCTGGTGGTGCCCTGGTCCAGCGCCAGGACGTACTTGCCTTCCATGACTGTCTCCGTCGGTTTGGCCGTTGTTGAACGCTGCACCGTCTGTACAGTGCAGTGCCGCGCGAGGCGAGGCAGTCCGGCCATCATGTTCGTTTTTGAACATTCAATCCCGTCATTACGCCCACTACATCGCTGCGCGAAATTTAATGTTCTAAATCGCAAATGTAAAGTCCGTTTTCGAACAGATTCGGGAAAACCCTTGGTTGACAACGCCTAATTTAGGTTAAAGTGTCAATTCTATCCGCAAAACGCACGTGCATACCGTGCAATGCGGCATGGCGCCCCTCACTGGCGCACATCCCATGGCACCGCGTCCGATATCGGCATGCGGCGCCAACGTTCAGGCCGCTATCACTCGGCTGCGCTCGTGCAACGGCACGCCGTGCAGTTGATCAAGCTTTTCCCGCAGCACGCGGCCGATTTCCGCCGACGGGCCCGGCCAGATCTCCCACGCACACGCATCGAACGCCACACCGGCAGTGACTGAGCTGCGTGTGCCAGGCCGCACATCGAAAGCCTCGTTATGCCAGGTACAGAGATTGACCAGATTGCGATGCTCGACCATCACACCCTTGGGTGTGCCGGTCGAGCCCGACGTGTAGATAACGTAGGCAAGGTGATGCGCGTTCAAGCCAGGTACGGCTGGATTGGTCTCTACCCCGTGCTGGACGTCCTCGGGGTCGATCACGACAAGCGGCGCGAGCGCGTCCTCGCCCAGTGCTGCCCGGCCCGCGGCATCAGCTAGCAGCACTACGAGGGCCGCATCGTTGAGGATGTGCGCGCGGCGCGCATTCGAATAGGCCGGATCCAGCGTCAGATAGGCGCCGCCCGCTTTCAGAATGGCCAGCAACCCCACGACCATCGCCGCTGAGCGCTCCATGCAGACGGCAACGCGCATGTCGGGCCGCACGCCGAGCGCAATGAGCTGGTGCGCGAGGCGGTTGGCCCGGGTATTCAGTTCAGCATACCGAATCGTCTGCGTCCCACACACCAGCGCGACCTAGTCCGGCTGCTGCATGACCTGGGCCTCGAACAAGCGGTGCACGCACTGGCTGGCCGGATACGCGCGCACCGTCGCATTCCATTGGACCAGTAAACGGTGCCGCTCCTGGGCATCGAGCAGCGCTAGGCGGCCGATGGGCTGCGCAGGTTCAGCGGCGGCCCGCTCGATAAAGCGGATCAGGCGGTCCAAGTGCGCGGCGAACGCGTCGTTCTTATAGGTAGCAGGGTTGACGTCGAACTGCAACTGCAGCGGCTGATCGTCCGACAACGCGTACACCGCCATCGTGACATCTTGCACCGGTCCGCTCACCAGGTTGTGATAGCTGACGCGACACGGTCCCATGGTTAAGTCATGAAACGACATGACATTGACCAGAGGACCGAGCAATGGATGTCCGGACGGCAACTGGAGTTTGCGGCACAGCGCTTCCTTCGGATAGCGCTGATGACGCAAGCCATGTTGAATGTGCTGCGCCGCCTGCTCCATCAGCGTCGCCAGGTCCATGTCCGGCCACACGCTGAAACGTAGCGGAATAATGTTCGTCAATGAGCCTAGAATGCGCTTATCTTCGCCGAAGCGGGCCGCCACGGGCAGGCCCAGCACCACTTCTTCCGCGCCAGTCAACCGGTGCAGGTAGGCTGCGAAGGCCGCTGTCAGAAACTGCGCGAACCGCCTGCTGTCCGTGGCATAGCGCCGTACTGCGGGGCTGGACAGCTGCCGCTCATACCTGAGCCGATGCTGCAACGCTGGCGCCGGCTGGGCAGCGAATGTAATCGGCACAGGCCAGTGTGCACAATACTCGAGCCAATATGCTTCATCCAGCGCCCATTGCGACGAACCCTGATACTGGAAATCACGCTCCAACAGCCCCGATAGGGGGGCGAGCGGTGGATCCGGGTCAACGCCGGCACACATGGCAGTATAGACGTACGCGACACGCTGCCTGAACAGTGCAACTGAATAGCCGTCCATTAGCACATGATGATGGCGTTCGTACCACAGGACTTCATTGGGGGCCACGCGCAGCAGCGCATTGCGAAACATTCCCGTGCCCATCAAGTCGATTGCACGCTCATAGTCAGCGCGCATCCACGCGTGCGCGGCGACCCAGGGGTCGGCCTCCTCGCTCATATCGACAAGTTGCAACTCCCAGTGCGGCGACGCAACGTATTGCCTCATCTGGCCATCAAGCTCGACGAACTGCACACGCAGGCTTTGCGTTTCCTCGACGACCTGCCGCAAAGCCGCCTCGAACAATACGACGTCAAGCGGACCGCGGATCGCGGTGTATTGGGCGACGTTGTATATTGGGCAGTCCGGATGAATCAATTGAGCGAGCCAGATTTCCGACTGCGCGCTGGTCAACGGGTAGGTACACTGGCTGGGTGGGCGTGCATCGATAACCTCCAGGCCCGCGGTTGCCGCGGGTTTGGCTAACAGCTGAAAGCTGGATGCACAATATTGCAGGAGGAGAGCAATAGAGCAGCCCATTCGACGCGCGGTGACGAACGAAATAGCAAAAAACTGCATCAAATTTCGGACATAGATCGACGAAAAACTGCACTGCGTCGCTCGGGCCACTCCTGCAGCGCCGCCCCACTTCTGCTTGTCGCGCTTGGCCGTCCAGCCGGCGTATTCGCCACTCTCCTACCGACGGATATCGACTCAGCGACAAGCTTCGACAGCACGCTGCACGGCGCATCCGCGCGCCGTTTGCTCGACGCGAAACAGCGCTCGTCCCAACGGTTTGGCTGGCATCACACAGCATCGAGGACATCAACGGGCCGCCACGCTAATATACGCTCCAATCCCTCATCCCAACCGTCACGGAACACCACGGCAGCGCCCTCTGCGCGCACACCAGATCAGCCGTGGCCATGGGCGCGATGCCGCCACCGTAATTGGCCCCCCTAGCAACGCCGCCGGCAATAGGATCGGCCAGCAGCACGCGCAGGCCACCTTTACCGGCTATCGAGTCGTCGTGGTGCTGAGCAACGGCATACCTCGTACATTCGGCGTGCCGTCGCCCAGCAACTTGCGTCCCGGCGACCGCGTCAAAATCGACGGCAACCTCCGTTTGCGCTACTGACCACGCTCGCTCACGCGTCTTCCCCTACGTCGTTCGGGGCGGGCAGTGGCTCCTGCCCTGCGTTGGTGGGTGGGGGCGGATGCCCTGTCATCGTCGCCTTCTGCGCTTCAGTGAGCCGGCGATCCGCTGCGGTCGGCACGTCGAGGCGTTGCCGCGGCGCGCCTGCCGGTTGCGGAGATCGCGCATCACCCGGCTTCGCCGGTGCGTCCTTTGACTTTCGTTCCATCAGTCGTGCTCCTCAATCTAAAAACCATGTCGGTCGAGCCCAGTGCGAGCCAGCTTCCGTCCCGCACTCTCGGCCAGGCCGCCGCCGCGCCGCGTGCCGCCCCACTAGCGCCGCCACCGATGCCCGGCGCGCCACCGATCCTGACACCAATGTCACGTACGCCGCTCAAAGGTAGCGCACGACCGCCACGCCACTACTACCTTGGTAGCCACTGCCCGCGCGGGTGCCGGTGATCGCCCCGCCGCACGCACGCATGCCGGACGCGTTGCCCCGCGGCGCCGACGGCGCCGTTCTCATCGCCGTACCGGTCCGGTTTGTCGGTGACTTGGTATCGGGGGACGGGGGCCCATCGTATGCCACACATACGCCTGGCACAGCCGTGACCAGCGCACCGGCGGGGACCCACCGATACAGCACTTTGCTTGCGCGCCTCATTTGCTTCCCCCATGAGTGCATGGACGGACGCGCGCCGGCGCGTCCTGCCAGTGTTCTAGCAGACCGCATTCCCGGCCCAGGGCGTGACGGGCATACAGATTGCGCCGCGCCGCGTGCCTTCTCTCGCCGCTGCCGTGAAACACCATGCCTGACACACCGGCCTCGACTGCAACACGAGCCACCCCGCGCCGCCGACAGCGCCCTGCGCCCGATGCCGATGCGTGCGAGCAGTTGCGCTACGTGAGCGACACGCAGCCCGGCTATACACGCCGTGCGGTTAACGGCCGGTTCGCGTACTTCGACACACGCGGTACGCGCATTCGCGATCGCGCACGCATCGAGCACATCAATGCGCTGGCGATACCGCCCGCGTATACCGACGTGTGGATCTGCCCGGACCCATACGGTCACTTGCAAGCCACCGGCCGTGACGCGCGCGGGCGTAAGCAATACCGCTATCACGCTGCGTGGCGCATGATGCGCGACACACACAAATACGCACGGATGGCCGACTTTGCGCGCGCGTTGCCGAAAATCCGCGCGCGCGTGACGCGGGACCTGCAGCGTCCAGGGATGCCGCGCGAAAAAGTGGCTGCGGCGCTGGTACGGCTGCTCGATCGTACGCTGGTGCGGATCGGCAGCCCCGAATACGCGCGCGAGAACCGGTCCTACGGCTTAACGACCCTGCGCAAACAACACCTGGCGCTCGACACCGACCGCATGCGACTGCGGTTTCGTGGCAAGAGCGGCGTCGAGCACGACGTCGACATCGACGACCCACGTATCGTGCGCATCGTGCGACGCTGCCTGGACTTGCCTGGCCATGAATTATTCCAGTATGTCGACGAGTACGGCGAGCGGCACGCTATTGGCTCAACCGACATTAATGCGTACCTGCGCGAGATAAGCGGAACAGGGTTCACTGCCAAGGACTACAGAACGTGGTCAGGTAGCGTCCTTGCACTTGGCGCGTTGCGTCAGATTCCGCCGTGTAATCTCACGCGCGCACGCCGGCATGTGGTTGACACGGTCCGGCAGGTCGCCGATCTGCTGCGCAACACGCCTGCCGTATGCCGTAAATGCTATATCCATCCTGTAGTAATCGAAGCTTTCGAAACAGGTGCGCTTGCCACACTTAAGCCGCTGCACCAGCACCGGCGCCTGAAGGCCGACGAAGCGCTGTTCGCATCCCTGCTTCACCATCACGCGCGCACAGCCCGCGCAGTGTCGCGCCGTACCCGATAACCCCTGATGACGTATCCCGTCACGTCGCCTCGTTCAACGCGATGTTCACCGGCTGCGGTTGTCTCGCGCGCTCGAGCCGCAGCCCCACCTCGGTCGGCTCCAGCTGCCGCGTGGTCCGGCGCAGCAGCTGCAGCCAACCGCACGCTCCAACTAGTTCAAGTGGTAGCTTACGTTCGCACGCGACATCTTCAGCCGGCGTGCGGCTTCGCTGAGATTGCCGGCTTCGAGGATTTCGACCAGCAACGTAAGGGCGTTCAGGTTCATGATGGCACGCGCTTCGCAGCGCACGGGACATGACGCATGGCGCCATCACGCGATGGTTCAAAATTTTTTGACAGTCTGTCAATCACTGTTGTAATTGTCAATCGATTGGACAATCGGCCGGCGAAGCGCGCCGTGCGCCCCCACCTATTGCGGAGATACGCCCAATGACCCTCGTTCCCTCCCCGAGCCAACCCGTGAGCCATGAACGACACGGTAAGGTTTTGGTTGTCACGATTGACCATCCGCCGGTTAATGCGCTTGGCGTCGCGGTGCGCCGCGGGCTGATCGACGCAATCGACGCTGCTGAAGCCTGCGACGAGGTCGCAGCGGTATTGCTGCTCGGCGCGGGCCGCCACTTCATCGCCGGCGCCGACATCCGCGAGTTCGGCAAGCCGCCATTGCCGCCGTCGCTGCCGGAGGTGTGCCAGCGCATCGAATCGTGCTGCAAACCCGTGGTTGCCGCGATTCACGGCGCGGCGCTGGGCGGCGGCTTGGAAATCGCGCTGTCCGCGCACTACCGGATCGCCACCCCCGGCGCGAAACTCGGCTTGCCGGAAGTGCAGCTCGGCCTGATGCCGGGGGCCGGTGGCACGCAGCGCACACCGCGGCTGATCGGCGCGCGTGCCGCACTCGATCTGGCGTTGAGCGCACGCCATGTCGGCATCGACGAAGCGCTCCAGCTCGGACTGCTGGACCGCATCAGCCAGAGCGACGACACGCGAGCGGAAGGCCTGGCCTATGTGCAGGCGCTGCTGGCCTCGCACGCCGGAGCACGTCCGACCCGTTCCGCCAAGGCGCTCGCCGATCGCGACGCGAGCCATGCGGCCGTGCAGGCCGCCCGCGCCGACGTCGTGCGCCGCTCGCGTGGGCTGTTCTCGCCGCTGAAGATCGTCGAGGCGATCGAAGCAGCGATCGATTTGCCGTTCGACGAAGGGATGAAGCTTGAACGCCAGGCGTTCCTGCAATGCCTTGATAGCCCGCAGCGCGCGGGGCTTGTGCACGCATTCTTCGCCGAGCGTGAAGCCGCCAACACACCGGAAAGCCAGCATGCATCGCCGCGCACGATCGACACGATCGGCGTGATCGGCGGCGGCACGATGGGCGCCGGCATCGCGGTGGCCGCGCTCGATGCGGGCTTTCCGGTAACCATGATCGAACGCGACGATGCGGCGCTGGCACGAGGGCGGGCCCACGTGCAACGGGTCTACGACGGACTGGTCGCCAAGGGCAAGCTGAGCGCGTCGGCCAGTGCCGCCACGCTGTCCCGGCTCAACGGCAGCACATCGTATGATGCGTTGGCCAACGTGGATCTGGTCATCGAAGCGGTATTCGAGGATCTCACGGTGAAGAAAGCCGTTTTTGCGGAACTGGGCCGCGTCTGCCAGCGCGGCGCCGTGTTGGCGACCAACACGTCATATCTGGACATCGACGAGATCGCCGCTAGCACCGGGCGCGCGAATGACGTGATCGGGCTGCACTTCTTTTCGCCAGCCAACGTGATGAAGCTGCTCGAGATCGTCGTGCCGGCCAAGGTGGATGCCGACGTCGTGGCTACGGCGTTCGAGTTCGCCAAGCGTCTACGCAAGACGCCTGTGCGAGCCGGAGTGTGCGACGGGTTCATTGGCAACCGGCTATTGGCCGTGTATCGCGCTGCCGCCGATGCGATGATGGAGGACGGCGCCTCACCGTACCAGATCGATCGCGCGATCCGCGATTTCGGCTTTCCGATGGGGCCATACCAGGTCATCGACCTGGCCGGCGGCGATATCGGCTGGGCCGCCCGCAAGCGCCGCGCGGCCACGCGCGATCCGCGCGCCCGCTACGTACAGATTCCGGACCGCCTGTGCGAACGTGGCTGGTTTGGCCAGAAAACCGGTCGCGGCTACTACTTGTATGAGCCGGGCCAACGCACCGGCACGCCCGATCCCGAGGTCGAGGCCATCATCGCGTCCGAGCGGCAGCGGGCCGGGATAACACCGCGCGAATTCACTGACGAGGAAATCGTGCGCCGCTATTTGGCCGCCATGATCAACGAGGGCGCCAACGTCGTACATGAACGCATTGCATTGCGGCCGCTCGATGTGGATGTCGTGCTCGTACATGGCTACGGATTTCCGCGCTATCATGGCGGCCCGATGCACTACGCCGACACGCGGGGTCTGGCGAACGTGCTCGCCGATATCCGAGAATTCGCGCGTCAAGATCCGTTGTTCTGGCAACCGTCGCCGTTGCTCGTCGAACTCGTGGACAAAGGCGCCACCTTCGCGAGCCTGAACCGTCACGCCGACGCGTAGGCGCAGCGGCCCGTCGCCCTGGCGGGCCGCTGGCATATAGCTTGCGTGAGCGACGTCTGGCCGGTTGTCCGGACGTCGCGCGACGCTTGTGCTCTGACATCCTTGACATTCGCCCGCCCGGAAAGTCGCTATATTGAGGGCCGTCCAGTCGGCGCGAACCCTAACGCTGCACGCGAACAATCAACACGAGTCAAGTTTAGATCCGCATCGACTGGGTAGTTTTTACACGATGACGAAAATCCGACAAGGATGTTATCAGTGCCGGGGAAAGCACGATCGACGGGGCCATACTTAAAGTAACCACCCAGGGGGCTCTTGCCTTCATCCAGCCTGGAACGGCGTCCTCTTTCTATGCCACGGGCGGTATGAACGCCAGTCTTAACGCATCAATGACACTCAACGAGAGTCTGGAACAGGCAATACGCGACAACACGTTCAGGCTGCGCTATCAACCCCAGGTCGATCTGACCAGCGGCTGGATAGAAGGGGCCGTCGTATCGCTGTATTGGCCGGACCCGGACGGCAAGCCAGTCGCCCAATCGGCTCTGCTAAGCGCCGCGCACGACAGCGAGATCGCGGTCGAGCTAGGCGAGTGGATGCTACGCCGGGCCTGTCAGCAAAACTACGAGTGGCAACAGGCTGGGCTGCCGCCGATCCGTGTCGCAGTGCCGATCCCCGCTGCGCTATTCCGCGTGCAGGACATTGCGCAACGCGTGGGAGCTATCTTGCAGCAGGCGCATTTGCATGGACGCTACCTGGAACTGGACATCGCGGAAACGGCACTGCTCGAGGATTTGACCCATGCTGATGCGGCACTGTCCGCGCTGCATGCGCTGCAGGTCCAGAGCACCGTCACGGACGTGCGTTTTCGCGCGCAGGGCGACGAGCACCTGGCCACGCTGCCACTGGACCGAATCAAACTCGATGGCGCGTTGGTGTCGCCATCGGCTAAGGCACGCACCGGCGAGACACTCGCCAGGCTGCTGGTGGCACATGCGCACTCCACCGGCCTAAAGATCGCCGTCTATGGCGTTAACAGTTTCGAACAATTCGAGTTTTTCCGCCATCTCGAATGCTTCGAGATGGCCGGCAATTTCTACTATCGTCCGATCGACAGCGCCATGATGTCGCAACTGCTCAACCGCGAATCGAAACCGTCACTGCTCTGAGGTGTTCAACCGATCCGCGCAAGTTGTGCGAAGATGCGACAATCGGAGACTTGCAACGCGTTTCGGAGCTGCAACATGGGCAAGCAGGCCATTGGCGTAATCGGACTCGCGGTCATGGGTCGCAATCTGGCATTGAACATCGAAAGCCGCGGCTACGCGGTATCGGTCTACAACCGCACGCGTGAGCGCACTGACGCGTTAATCACGACATTCCCAGATCGCAAGCTGGTCCCGACTTATACGTTGCAAGCGTTTGTCGAATCGCTCGAAACGCCGCGACGTATTCTGCTAATGGTCAAGGCCGGCGCGCCGACCGACGACACCATTGCTGCGCTCAAGCCGCTGTTGGATCGAGGGGACGTGCTGATCGACGGCGGCAATACCCATTTCACCGACACGATGCGCCGCCATCGCGAACTGGCCGACGCTGGCCTGCATTTCATCGGCGCCGGCGTGTCGGGTGGCGAAGAAGGCGCGCTGCACGGCCCGTCGATCATGCCGGGCGGGCCGCGTGACGCATACGAGCGCGTCGAACCGATCCTCACGCGCATTGCCGCGCGTGCCGGTGATGGTGAGCCATGTGTCGCGTACATGGGGCCGGACGGCGCCGGCCACTATGTGAAGATGGTCCATAACGGCATCGAGTACGGTGACATGCAGTTGATCGCCGAAAGCTATGCCGTACTCAAGCATGTCGCGGGCTTGTCCAACGCGCAATTGCGCGACGTGTACACGCAATGGAACGAAGGCGAGCTCGACAGCTACCTGATCGATATCACGTCCAAGATCTTCGCGCGCAAGGATGACGAGACCGGCCAAGATCTGGTCGATGTCGTGCTTGACCGCGCCGCGCAGAAAGGCACCGGCAAATGGACTAGCCAAAACGCACTGGATCTGAACGTGCCATTGCAGTTGATCACCGAGTCGGTGTTCGCCCGCGTGCTGTCCTCGCTCAAATCCGAGCGGGTGGCGGCCAGTCGCCAACTGGGCGGCCCGTCGCCGCGCGCGCTGGCGGGCGCGCGCGAGCCGTTCATCGAGGCAGTCCGGCGCGCGCTGTATCTGAGCAAGGTGATTTCGTACGCACAAGGGTTCGCGCAATTGCGTGCCGCATCCGATGAGTATGGATGGGATTTGCAATATGGCACGATCGCGCGCATTTTCCGCGCCGGCTGCATCATCCGCGCGCGCTTCCTGCAAAAAATCACCGACGCGTATGCACAGGATCCGGCGCTGGCCAACCTGTTGCTCGCGCCATATTTCCGCGATGTCGCCGCACAATATCAGGCGGCGCTGCGCGAGGTCGTGATTGCGGCGGTGCAAGCCGGTGTGCCGGTGCCGGCGTTCGCGTCGGCGATTGCGTATTTCGACGCGTACCGCGCCGAAACATTGCCGGCGAACCTAATTCAGGCGCAGCGCGACTTCTTCGGCGCCCATACGTTCGAACGCATCGACAAACCCGGCAGTTTCCACTCCCGTTGGGTATAGCAGCACCCACTTTGTCACAGCGCCGCGTGTGCCGTGCTGCCCTACCGCAGTGTACACGCAGCCGTTCCTGTTGATCGATTGTTCTATATTCATGCTGCGTAACGCTGTTTCGCCTCAGCCGTCATCTTGCCTACCCGGTTCGTGCCGCATCGGAGGCCGGGGATGAACGATCCACAACTCGATCTCAACGTGGCGACGGCAATGCCCAGAACGGCAGCCTCTGACACGGCTGCGTCCGAGCCATCGGCAAAGCATACGTCGAACGCACCGCCGGATCCGCCAGCCGATCCGGCGCAGGATGTCCCGCTGGAACCCCCGCCCGCGCCGCCGCCCTCCGAGGCAGCCGCGCGTCAATGGCACGACCTGCCGCGCCCCGCCGTTCAACCGGATCCGACCGGTGCATTGCTGCGTTCGCTGTCCGGCCTGCTCGCCGCGTACGCGGTGCTGATGATCGGCAACGGACTGTTCACAACGCTGATCCCGATCCGGATGCTGCATGCGGGACTGTCAACGGTCGCGGTCGGGCTCGTGCAGTCGTGCTACTACGTAGGATTTGTCGCTGGGGCCGTGACCAACAGCCGGCTGATCGAGCGCATCGGCCAGCATCGGGCGTTCGTTGCCTTTTCGGCTGGCGCTGCGCTGACTGCGCTCGCATTCGGCACGTTCGACTCGCCGTGGGTCAGCGGCGCACTGCGCTTTTGCAGCGGTGTTGCGTTCATGGGCGTCTACGCGTGCGTCGAGAGCTGGCTCAACGGCGCGGTTCCGAACGCAATGCGCGGCCGGGTATTCTCGACGTACTTGGCGATCACGTACCTGGGCGTCGGCGCGGGGCAGTTCCTGCTGGACATAGCCGGCGCATCCGGCGGGCGCAACCTGCTGATCGTCGGTGCGCTGTTTGTCGGCGCCATCCTGCCCGTCACGCTGCTGGAAGGTTGGCCAGTGCACGTGTTCGAGGATCGGGCCGGCGTGCGCCGCCCCCGGTCATGGATCGGCCATGCCATCGACCTGTGGCGCGACACGCCATTGGCGATTCCCGGTTGCATCTGCGCCGGGTTGCTGTCCGGTGCGTTTTATTCGATGACCCCGGTGTTCCTGACCGGCATCGGCTTTTCGGTTAGCGAACTGTCGCACTTCATGGGCATCGTGCTGATCGGCGCATTGCTGTCGCAATGGCCAATTGGCAAGCTATCGGACCGCATCGAACGCCGTGTGCTGGTGTTTTACCTCGCGGTGCTGGCCGCAACCCTTAGTGCATCGTTGATCATCGTGCGCGTGCATTGGTTTGTCGGCATCGCGACGCTCGTGTATGTCGCTGCGGCGTTCACGCTTTACGGTCTCATCGTCTCCTACGTGAACGATCATATCGACGCAAACCGACGCATTGCGATCAGTGCGACGCTGTTGATCCTGTTTTCGATCGGCGGACTATCGGGGCCGACGATTGCGTCTGTGGCGATGACCGTGCTTGGACCGAGCGGCCTATTCGTGTTCAATGCCGCGACGGCTGCCCTGCTTGCCTATGCGGCGCGCCGGTCGATCACCGGCGGACAGGCAACGCGGTCCGGGACGCCGTGAAGGCATGCCCGCGCAGCGGGCTGCTTCGAGCTTGCACCGCCTTGCGCCATCATCTCGCGGTGGAAATCGCTGCTCGCGGCCGGCGACAGCGCGTTGACGTGATCGTTCGGATATTCGTGCTGTGGTTTGCACAACAGAGCGGATGACATAACGACACGACACGCGATGCCGCCGTATCCTGGCTGTGCTGCCAGCAGGCCGGTTATCCGCGGAAGCTAATCAGATATCCTTTGGATCTTCAAGATCCAAGTCGAGCAACGCGCTGCTCAGCGACTTGCCATGGGCGTCCAGCGCAAGCGATCGGGTCACCCCGCCACCCAGTGCGTGTTGGGCAACGAAATTGAACGCTGCAATATTCGGCAAATCGTATCGGACGACGTCGCCAAGTACCACATCCTGCAAGTGAGTTTTCACCCGCTCGGCCGTCAGCGTCTGACGCAGATACTCATAGTGGTAACTGTCATAGCATATGACCGATATATTTAACGTATCTCCCTTGTCACCCGTGCGCGAGTGGGCGAGCTTGCGCAACTTCATTTTACGCCTCCACAAATTCGAATGTTGGTCGCACGTGCGCTCTTGGTAACAAGATCGATTGCACAGCAAGCACTTCCCGCGTTGCCTTGGTCGCGCCCCCACCGCCTGCAGGACCATTGGTGTAAAGCGTCTCGACCTCGTTGCCGATGCATGCTGCGTCCGCTAACGAAGCGGTCCGTCCCGCGACGCGTACACGGACCTCGTATGGTTCGCCGCCGCGTGCGCCGGCGCTCGGACCATGCAGTGCGTCAACACCAATCAGGTCAAAGCGCAGCTCGCGGGTCTGGACGCCTCTGAGTTGCAGACGTTCTCGAACGATATCCAGTGCGACACGCGCCCGCCCGAGTGCGCCCGGGCCGCCGTATGACATCTGCCCTTCTCCGATAAAGCCATCCACATAGGCCACCGAGACCTTCAATGTATCGGTACGCGCAGTACCACGGCCTCCCGCTATGCGGACGCGGTCGGGGGCTTCTTCGAATACGCGGACCCCGGTAAAATCTGCCACGACGTCAGGCTGCAGGTAGCGACTCGGGTCGTGTATTTCATAAAGCAATTGTTCCTTGCACGTCGCCTCGGTTACGCAACCGCCGGCATCAGCAACCTTCGTAATGACGGCCGTTCCGTCGGGCTCGACCTCCGCGATGGGGAACCCCAGGCGGGCGAGATTGGGCACGTCCTTGAAACCGGGGTCGGCAAAGTAGCCGCCCGTGACATGACCCGCACACTCGAGCAAATGCCCGACAACGGTGCCTCGTCCGAGCCTGTCCCAATCATTCATGTTCCAGCCGAACTCGTAGATCAACGGCGCGGTGAAAAGCGCAGGATCGGCGACGCGGCCCGTCAGCACGATATCGGCATCGGCCGTCAATGCATCGACGATGGGCGCCGCTCCCAGATAAGCATTCGCTGAAACGAGCCGCTCGACATACGATGTCACACTATCGCCCGACTCCTCGAAATAAAAATCGCCCTGCCGCACGATGGCAAGCACATCGTCCCCAGTGACTGCGGCAATCCTCAAACCGTGCAAACCTAGTGAGCGCGCAATCTGAGCGGTCCTGCGTGCAGCGGCAACCGGATTGGCTGCGCCCATATTGGAGATGATTTGCACGCCATTGCGCACAGCGACAGGCAGAACCGCCATCATGCGAGCATCGAGCAACGGGTCGTAGCCCCGTTCAGGGTTGTCGCGCCGCATCTGCTGCGCGATCGCGATAGTTCGCTCGGCGAGGCATTCAAATACGAGATAGTCTAGCGCACCATGCGCCGCCAGTTCGACAGCGGGCTCTATCCGATCGCCCGAATATCCGGCACCCGCCCCGATTCGCACACAACGCAGTTGACGAATTACAGCCATGGCATGATTCTCAGTTAAGGCTTACAAGGGGAAAACACCCAATACAACAGCGGCGACAGTCATGACAATCGATGTGCCGAATAGCAAAGGGAAGGTAAACTTCTGATGATCGGCGAGATCGATACCGCACAGTCCGATCACGAGGAATGTCGCTGGCGTAAGCGGGCTAACGGGAAAGCCTGTGGTCATTTGCCCGAGCAACGCTGCCTGCCCGACCTGCACTGCCGGCACACCAAGTTGCCCTGCCACTTCTGCGACGACAGGTAACACGCCAAAATAGAACGAATCAGGGTCAAACAACATGCTCATCGGCATCGCGAGGAGCCCCAGCGTAAATGGGATGTGGCTAGACATCTCTTGAGGCACAAGATTGACGGTGGACAGTGCCATCGCTTTGAGCATGCCACTACCTTGCAACACGCCGGTAAAAACGCCTGCCGCCAATAAAACACCCGCCATCATCAATGCAGCTCGCGCATGCGCATCCACACGCTTACGCTGCATCTCCACGTTCGGATAGTTAACCAATAGAACAATACACAGTCCAACCATGAATACGATCGCGGGCGGGATCTTGTCACCTACTACCACCAACGTGCCAAGCACGCACAAAGTAAAAACGACATTGAACCAAAAATTCCGGGGGCGGCGAATTTCACTTTCTTCCCGCGTGAGCTTGCGCTCTGGCATCGGCCCTGAGTTGTCAGCCCAAGCGAATCCGAGCCGTTTCTCCTCGCGGCGACCTAGTAGATAGGCGATGCCAAATACGAACACCAGTCCAACCACCTGCACAGGTATAAGCGGGTTGAAAAGCGACGAAACTGGCAGATGCAAAGAAGCTGATGCGCGGATCGTGGGTCCGGTCCACGGCAAAAAATTAACTCCCGCCGCCATCGATACGGCTGCCGCCAACACACGACGATCCATCTTCAAGCGGTCGTAAAGTGGCAGCATCGCTGGGATCGTCACGAGAAAACACACGGCTCCTGAGCCATCGAGATGAATCAGTAGTGCCAGCAGTGTCGTTCCCATGACAATGCGTGTTGGCTTCGTGCCAACCATCCTCAGAATGCGATCAATAATTGGATCGAGCATGCCAGCGTCCGTAACCGTCCCGAAATAGAGAATCGCAAATACGAACATGCCCACCACCGGCGCCATACTCCTCAAGCCGCCAATCACGAACTCGCAAGTCTGCCACCCAAAACCGCCAAGCAACGACGCCGCAATAGGCACCACAATCAGCGCTACCAACGGCGCCATTCGCTTCGAGAGGATGGCGGCGAGCAAAACCACAATGGTGGCGAACCCCAGTAACGGCAGCATGTATTGGTCCCCCGATTTGTCTTCCGATCACGAATTCAGGATAGGTTGACTCCATCGATAGATCAATTGAAATGATTTGATTGCAGCATTCATAAAACGCAATGGATATGAATCTTCGCGACATCAGGGCCTTTATCGCTGTCGTCGAGACGGGGAGCTTCACACGCGCCGCAGTGCGCCTGCATTTGTCTCAGCCTGCGTTAACAGTCCAGGTTCGTAGGCTGGAAAATGCAATAGGCGCACGCCTATTCGACCGCAACAGTCGTAAAGTATCGATGACACCAGCAGGACGTGAATTACTTCCCGCCCTACAAAAATCGTTACGCGACATGGAGCAGCTGGTCACAAACGCGCACGCTCTGGTGGACGGGTCGCGCGGCGTCGTCAGGCTTGCCTGTCTACCAACGTTTGCCGCAAGCTTATTGCCAAGCCTTATCCTAGAGATGAAGAAAACTACCCCACGCGCCAGCTTCTATGTCCGCGACGTGGTGGCCAGCACGGTTAACGCATTGGTGCGTAGCGAGGAGGTTGACATCGGCCTGACAGGTGGAAACGTGTCTGACGCCGCTTTAGAGATCTTGTATTCTGGCGCCGACCATCTTGTCGCCGTGTTTCCGGAAAATCACCCGCATTCCCTGCGCCGATACGTCGAGTTGGAACACCTCTTGAGCGAACCGCTGGTACTCACTGCGAAGGGTACAAGCGTGCGAGAATGCGTGGACGCCGCCCTGGCTAAGGCGGGATTGGCAGCCCACATTTCGTGCGAACTTACGTACATGACGACGGCCGTCGCAATGGTGCGCAGCGGGCTGGGAGTGACGATCGTGCCCCGCGCTGCGCGCGAGGTCCTGGCTGAGCCGGGACTGGTGGTGCGGCCGATCGCGGGCGACGCATTCGTGCGTCCCATCGCACTCGTCAAAATGCGGGGCCGTACTTTGCCGCCCGTGACAGAGCGATTTGTATCGGCGTTGCGGCGAAAACTCAATGACCAGGCCCCATCGATTTAGGTCAGCAGGAGCAAGGCGCGCCCCGCGGCGCAGCCGCATGGCCAGACCATCGATGCAGCATCAATTCGCGAGCGGCCAGCGCAAGCCGAAGACCGACGGTCCCAGAGCACTGGTAAGGCGACTTGCTGAGCGGCTCGAACAATACACACATCGCTACGTTGGTAGAGTGTCATTCGCCCTTTACCATTCTCGTGAAGGTGAAGGGCAAGGACACCGAAAGCGTCGTATCTGCACTGGTCACACAGGTTCGTAAGCCACCATGCACAAACCGATCGCACGGGACCACGGCATAGAACCCGCACAGCACAAACAATTCATCGTTGTAACCAATATGCAAGTCTACTTCTGCGATCCACAAAGCCCGTAGCAGCGAGGCACGAATGAGTATCCCAACCGGACTGCTCCGCCAGCACTTCCCCAAAGGCGCCTACCTGACCGGCTACTCGCAGGCAGTTTGAACAAGATCACTTCGCAATTGAATCAGCGATCCCAAAAAACATTGGGTTTCATGACGCCAGCAGATAAAAATTAAACGACAGCATCGGTGTTGCATTCACCAGTTAAACCCGTTATCACTTTTGTTGTAGGCATGCTTCAGAGAAAACAGCCCCACCATCACAATCGATTCCAGTCGATCAGATCAGCCAAGCAGACCAACGGATGCTTCAAGTTGATCTGCTCGCGCAGCAGTTGACGAAAAAATCTGCCCCGGCACGGACGTCTTCGCCCCCCACCCTCGCCAGAATTTGCAATACTTACGCGTTAATATGCCTGCGCCTTGCAAATCACACAATACCATTTCGGCCTCCTCGCCTTAATGCGCAAAACACTGTGGACCGCCCAGAGCCGACTACTTATCCAACCTGTGCCACCTTTCCACTGCGGCCCTGATTTTTATATAGCATGCTCATTAGTCATCCCCGAAGGACAAACCATTCCATTCCGAATGAAATTAGCCACGTCCTCCAGATACGGCGTAAGCGGCTCATCTTTATCGAAAAACGGCAGAAAAGATCGTAACGCATTATAAATCGTGGCAGTATGAGCGCCCAATTTTTCAGCACCCCGAATGTCAGCTGCCTGGCATGCACACAAAAGCTCAAAGCTTATAACATAAATAGTATTATCCAATATTTCCCGTGCGCGCCGAGCAGCCACAAGACCAAGTGAGACGATATCTTGAAAATCAGCTGTTGAAGGTAGCGACTGAATGGAGACTGGCACACACAATGATCGATTTTCAGAAGCAAGGGAAGCGCTCATAAATTGGCCACCCATCAATCCCAATCTGATTCCCTGATCATTTTCGCAAAGAAATGGCGGCAATCCATTGCTATTATTTTTATCCATGAATCGATCAATACGCCGGTCCGATAAATTACTCAACGTAACTAAGGCTATAGACAAATGATCCATTGCCATGGACATATACTGACCATGAAAATGACCATTATGATAAACATCGCCACATTTCGGAATAACCAATGGATTATCACTACTGGAATTTAACTCATTTTCCACCACGGATTTAACGTAATCAACAGCATCCTTGATCGGGCCAAGTATATGTGGAGTACACCGCAAAGAATAAGCGTCTTCAATTTGATTATCAACACCATCGATTACATCATCGGAAAGTTGCGATCGAAGCTCCTTCGAAATATCATCTTCGTTACTTATCATGCCGCTGCCAGAAAGCATATTATATATATTTGTTGCGGACGCCCTCTGTCCTGGATGCAGCTTTTCTTCATGCACCAATGGCGAAAATACTTTACGCTTTCCTTGTAACGCCTCCAAAGTTAAGGCTGTTACTGATTCATACGATTCGATCAACTTTTCAGCATCATTTACTAACAGACACGCAAGCCCCGTCATGGCTGATGTACCATTAATTAGCGCCAAACCTTCTTTATAACTCAGTTTAAGCGGCTCAATATTTGCGTCGCGGAGCGCATCTGACGCATCCATAACTTCCCCACGATATCTCACCTTCCATTTTCCGGTTAGCGCCAATGCTATAGCAGCAAGTGGACCTAAATCTCCGCTAGTACCAAGAGAACCCTTTTGAGGAATGCAGGGGCATATTCCTTTGTTAAAAATATCAACAAATTTCTGTAGGTTCTCTAAAGAAATAGCAGATACACCACGGGCCAGTGAATTAATACGCGCCAACATTGTCGCTCGAACCACATGATCATCAAAGTATGATCCAACATTCGTTGCGACTGCCGCAATAAGATTTTCCTGCATTTCTGCAGCATACTTCTCCGGAATAAGATACTTGACAAATCCCCCCATACTTGTATTTACACCATAAATTACTTTCCCCTGCAAAATAAGATCGTCAAGCAGCCTCCGTGATCGAATAATAGATTCGCACGCTTCCTGGCCAAGGCTCACATTAACATTAAAATCATATGCCGCCCTGGCAATATCAACCATTCTCAAGCCCGCGCCCGAAATTTCCAATATATTGCTCATAGCTCATCCTTTTTAAAGTTTGACCATTTATTTTTACAACTCTTCAAAAAATCGCCACTTTTGGAACGCTCAATTCTTGAGTTTCCGACCTTAATTTGCGCAAAGCGCACTGTAAGATATTACCGCATCGCGTCAATTTCCCCTTGGATCGTCTTATTCTCCATCTCATCTAACTTGCGGGCTAAAATTTCGCCAATTACTTTCGCTGGCTCCTGCCTTAGCATTTCTCCATGACTGCAGTGGACATCATAAACTTCAATATTGCCGAGTATGTAAGACCGCCACACATCAGGTGAGGCCAACACGTCCACTTCAGCGTCTGCAAGAGTGGCGCGGAAAAATACCGCATCACCGCTATACGTTGACGGAGAAAATTCCTTCAAGAGACGCGGATTGTTTTTTGCAATTTCAAGAGCATTTTTTAAAAAATCATTACTCATGGCTCCAATAAATTCATCACCATAATGATCGGCGAGCGCAGCATTAACCATCGCTTGGTCGACTTCACCTTTGCTGTCCACCAAATACGATCCTGGAAGACTATCCAGTAAAGCTAGCAACGCCACCTTTTCACCTTGCTGTTCAAGTCGGACAGCCATGCGGTGGGCGACTATGCCTCCCAAGCTCCACCCTAACAGGTAGTAAGGTCCTTCTGGCTGAATTTGGCGAATGTGCTCTAGGTAGTCTGACACCATGTCATCAATGCTAGACGGAAGTGGCCTTGCCCCGTCAAACCCACGAGCTTGCAACCCATAGAGCGGTTGATCAGTGTCTAAAAGACTTGACAGGCTAATGTAACTCCAACTTAAACCAAATCCGGGATGCATGCAGAAAAGAGGAGGGCGACTTCCTTTAGGTTTAAGAGGAAGCAAAATAGAAAACGAACTTTCTTGAACACCATTGAGCTGGGTCAAACGTTGTGCCAAACCAGCGACAGTGGGTGCTTCAAATAACATACGAATGCTAGGGTCAACCTTCAGCGCCTTACGAATACGATCAATTAAACGCATGGCCAACAAGGAATGACCGCCTAGATCGAAGAAACTGTCATCAATGCCTACACGAGGCAAATTCAGCACTTCTGCGAAAAGTTCCGCTAATGTCTGTTCGTGCGGCGTACGAGGGATACGATATTGAACTGGTGTCAAATCCGGTTCAGGCAGCGCACGTTGATCCAGTTTGCCGTTGGGCGTCAGTGGCAACACATCCAAACGCACGAACGCAGCTGGCACCATATAGTCGGGCAAGCGAGCGGCCACATGTGTGCGCAGCGTACTAGTCAACTGCTCATCGGCCTCGGCCACTACATAAGCGACAAGCCGCTTGTCGTGGCCCTCGCCACGCGCGAGCACCGCCGCCTCACGCACCTGCGGATGTTGAACAAGGCACGCCTTGATCTCACCCAGTTCAATGCGAAAGCCGCGAATCTTGACCTGGTCATCATTGCGGCCTAAGTACTCCAGATTGCCATCGGGCCGGTAACGAGCCAAATCTCCGGTTTTGTACATTCGCGCACCAGGCTCTACCGAGAACGAATTGAGCACGAAACACTCGGCGGTAAGCTCAGGACGGTTCAAATAGCCGCGTGCCACACCGTCACCACCGATATATAGCTCCCCAACCGCACCTAGCGGCACCGGCTGACCGCATGTATCAAGCAAGTAGACCTGCGTGTTTGTGATTGGCCGCCCAATCGGAATATTGTCCTCCGTACAGGCCACTGGGCAGGTCCAAAACGTTGTACCAATGGGATTTTCAGCGGGACCATACAAGTTATGAACTTGCGCGTCAGGCAGCAGCGTTTGACACCGCTGGACAGTCGCACCGGGCAGTGCTTCGCCACCGCAAATCAAATGCTTTACCGATTTGCATCGCTGAACACCTTCCGTATCCAAGAAAATGCTGAGCATGGATGGCACAAAGTGAACAGTCGTGATGCGCTCCTGGGCAATGAGATCCATTAAGGCAACAGGATCTTTATGAGCGTCGGCGTCTGCGACAACAAGGGTCGCGCCATTGAGCAACGTCCAAAATAGCTCCCAAATTGATACATCAAAGTTAAAGGGTGCTTTTTGGAGAACGCGATCGGCAGGCGTCAGGCTATAACCTCGTTGCCGGTCGAGCAGCGCCCAATCTTCAGTTAACGTACCGTTAGGCTTTGTAAACTCCAATAAGCGTGCAATTTGAACATGTTCGATCATCACGCCCTTCGGCGTGCCAGTGGAGCCCGATGTGTAGATGACATAGGCAAGATGGCGAGGAGTCAGTTCGGCTACCCGCGGGTTGGGTGCAACTTGATCGAGCGCTATATCCGGCTCAAGCACGGTTCGGCACGCAAGCGCCGTTTCCCCCAACGTGGCCCTGCCCGTTGCATCGGCTAGTACAATCGTTGGCGCGGCATCATGCAGAATATGCGCGAGGCGCTCGCACGGATACGCGGGATCAAGCGGCACACAAGCGCCGCCCGCCTTCATGATCGCCAATAGCCCCACGACCATTGCCGGCGAGCGCTCGACGCAGATTGCCACTCGGGCATCCGGCTTAACCCCCAATTCAATGAGACGATGCGCGAGGCGATTGGCTCGTGCGTTCAATTGCGCATAGCTCAACGTCTGCTCTTCATACACCAGCGCAGTAGCATCGGGGCTGCGCTGCACCTGCGCCTCAAACAACTGATGAAGGCACTGGTGGCCTGGGTAAGGAGCCGCCGTCGCATTCCATGTTTGCAGCAGTATCTGACGCTCATCCGCTCCTAGCATCTGCAGTGTTGCCACCGGTTGCTGTGGGCAGGCCACCATCGCCTGCAACATCGTCGTCAGATACCCCACGTGCCGTTCGATCGTCGCGGGATCAAACAGCGCGCTCGCATAGCACAATGCCCCAATAATCTCCTCGCCCTCTTCATACAGGTGCATTTCCAGGTCAAACCTGACCATGTCGTAGTCAAGCCCAGTAGGCATGATGTCCAGTCCGGGTAGACGCCACTGTCCTGTTTCATTACTCTGCCACGCGAACAACACCTGAAACAGCGGCGTGTGATTGAGCCGGCGCGGCGGCTGCACGATCTCGACCACTTGCTCAAACGGCAGGTCTTGATGCGCCTGCGCGTCCAGCGTCGTGCACCGCACGCGCTCAAGTAACTGCGCGGTCGTCGGCTCGCCCTCCAAATTCACGCGCAACGCCAACGTATTGACAAAAAAGCCAATCAACGGCTCGATCGCAGCATGCCCCCGGTTTGCACTGGGCGTGCCAATGACCAAATCGTCCTGACCTGACAGGCGCGCGAGCACCGCGCTCCACGCGGCGAGCACCGTCATAAATAGCGTCGTGCCGTGCTCACCGCTCAAACGCTTGAGCGCTTGCGTGGTTCGTGCATCGATCTGTACCGGCACATGCGCGCCGGCAAACGACTGTTGCGCCGGGCGCGGCCGATCCGTCGGTAGCGCCAGCAGCACCGGCGCATCGGCCAGCGTCGCGCGCCAGTAGTCGCTCTGCGTTTGAAGCCGCTCGCCCGACAGCCACTGGCGCTGCCAGGCCGCATAATCCGGATACTGGATCGCCAGCGGTGGCAGCGGATCGACTTGGCCGGCTGCGCTTGCCGCGTACAATGCACTCAGCTCGTTCACCAGCACGCCAATCGACCAGCCGTCCGACACAATATGGTGCTTTGTCAGCACCAGTACGTGCTCGTCGTCGGCCAATTGAATCACGCATGCGCGCATCAGTGGCCCGCGTGCCAAATCGAACGGCGCGCGCGCTTCATCGGCGCTCAAACGTGCCAGCTGCGCGTCGGCATCAGACACGCCACGCAGATCATGCCAGTGCAGCGGCACGCCCGTGTCAGCCGGCAGCAACTGCACTTGCGGCTGACCCTCGACACTGACAAACGTCGAGCGCAGCGCCTCGTGGCGCGCGAATAGGGCATCCAGCGCTTGTTGCCATGCTGCCCGATCGAACATCCCCTGCACACGCAGCGCAAGCGGCATGTGATAGGTACCACTGACGCCATCGAGCTGCGCGAGGAACCATAGCCGCTGCTGCGCGAACGACAGCGGCAAACTGCCTTCGCGCGAGATCGGTGTGATCTCAGGCAATGCGTTGACTTGCTGGTTCAACTGCGCACTCACCGCCGCCGCGAACGCCGCCAGCGTCGGCGACGCGAATAAGCTTG
>NZ_PRDW01000018.1 GCF_002927045.1 Mycetohabitans endofungorum
GCGCGGCATCACAATCCCTCGCGCTCAGCCTGCTCCTGCTCGCCGCGGCCTTCAGCCATGAAATCCGGCCCGAATTTCGCGAACTTCTTGAGCACGCCAGTCAGCGGACGACGCATCGGACGGATACGGATCTCATCGCCTACGCGCTCAATTTCGATGTCGATATCGCTCCGGTCGTAAGCAAGGTCGGCTGGAATGCGAACGGCTTGCGAGTTGCCATTCTTGAAAACGCGGGTGGTATGCATAGTGGTTTCTGATGTGTGTACTTTGGATGTACTATAGACTATCCATCGCTTTATGTAAATACGCGTATGTACATGGGCGGCGACTGCACTCCATGCCTCAAGCGGATCGTGCATAGTCATGCCTCGTAACGAGCGCGCCTTGGGCTACTGTTACCCGGCTTTGTAGCCGCTGTGGTCGTCACATACCAGCTTGCCGCGCCAATCACCGAGGAACTGGCGAGCATGTTCGCCCGCGCGACTATCGGCGAATTCATAGACGACAGCACGCCCGTGAGCGAACTGCGTCGTGGCGTATGCCCATACGTATGCGCGTTGCGTCTTTCCTTTACCTGAAACGAGCATTTGCGCAGGCGTCTCATCGGCGTGCAGTACGCCGTATTGTAGAAGCTTTTCGCGAAGCGCCTCAACCAGCGGCTGCAGTCGCACGCCGCAAACGCCAACCCACTGGCCCAGCGTTGATTGGGCGATGGCAAGACCGACACGCCCGAAGATGCGTTCTTGACGGTACAACGGAGAGCGAGTCGCGCGCGGGGGAATCTCCCCCCACGCGCTCCCAGAATCGTACGTGAGCCTCTCAACTCATACGGCTCCCAGCATCCAGCCGACCATACAAAAGCGGCCAATGAGCGAATAACCCAAGCTGAGCCCGGATGATCTTCGCAAGCCACGCACGAGCGCCACGCGGACGTTGGCGAAAGCGCTTGAACTTTGAGCCGCCCACCGTAGCAGGTGCGCATCGATGGCGACGCAATGTTGGATACAGCGCCGACTTATAGAGATAACCAACTTTAAGCCTGACCAATTAAACCAAGACTGAACGTGACGACAAGCTTGGCTGGGCCGGTATGAGATCGGTAAGCCCAGCGCGATTGGCCTCAACCATATTCATAGCCTAATTCGGCCGTTGAAATCGTTTCCGCCACCGTCCATGTTCCCTCCCATGGTGCGGGTTTCCCCGGGGCATTGAAGACCAGTTGCGAATCAAGATCTTTATCCGGTGCGCCACTTTTGGGGAGGTAAGGATCGATAGTTGGATGCTTCTGCTTCCACTGTTCCCAAAGCCGGTCAACATAGCAATGGTGCAGGAAGAAAACTGGATCATTTGGCGAAGTGGCCCTGGCCATATTCCCACCGATCCAGTTGTGAACTGGATTATGGAGGGAATATTGCAAAACTGCTTCCCAGCTATTAGGCCCAGAAAAATAAGGAGTGTGCCGCAAGGATGACTCTACCTCCGTCCTTGGTGGCAGGTGAGCCCTAGAATCCTCGCCAAAGTTGCGCTGTAGGCCTGGATCACCGTTCGATTCGTCCCAAATACGTATGGGGAATTGGCCCGTAGAGAATGCAAACGGCCCGTCTGTCACGCGATTATCCTGGTCCCTGTCACCGTTTCCCCCCATGAAATCTCGACTGAACGGATTGTCGTCACCCGAAATACTCCAGTTCCAGTAAGGGATAGTTATGGTTGCATCGTTACTCGCTTCTTGCAGTGCCAGTTCGAACTGACGCAGCAGAATACGGTGCCAAGGGCAAAACAGTGGGCTCCCGTCAGGTCGGCTCCCGTGAGGCATCGGCCTAAACATGTCTGGCCCAATCATTGCATTTTTGTGAACTTGAACAAAGTCATCGTAACGCTTCATCTGACCCGGTCGCAAGACGCTGTCGACTTCGTTCTTTAGCTTTAAAACCGATTGCACAAAAGCGCTCTTCTGATCTGGAGTCATGTCACGGTGGTTACGTCGAATGTTCATATTTCACTCCTACTAAGACAATAGTTGAAACAACAATTTTTGTGCCTACATGGACACTGCTGCATATTGTTTACCAATTCAATCTATTTTCAACGTCATCAATTTCCTCCGTATCGAATATCGATCATTTACTCCTGCTTACTCTATAAGTAGGCGCTCCAATGACAATTTAATAGCGACCGCTTCTCTCATATAGCTTTAATTAAAATTTTCTGCAAATGCGCTTGTTGACCATACACGTTAGAATCTTCACGGTTTGGCCTCGGCCGAGGACGGCAATGCCGTCTCAATACGGTCTCCCATAAAATGAGACACTTGAGTCGCAACGTAAGTGCCCGGGTCCATCGCAAAGCTGGTAATTACTGCGGCCTGCTTTTTCGCCGTGAAGGACGAACCGAGAAAGAACTCCTTTGCGCCCAAGACCATTGCAATGAGCACACCCTCTATATTGCCAAGCAGGCCAAGCGCAAGCGGTTCAACTGGTACACCAGTGAACAACAACCAGAAGTGTGCACCGATCACCAAAAGGGAAAGAGTTCCTAATACTGGATTCAAAAGTGAAGCCAATTTTGATTTGACCCACAATTCCAAGGTCGCTTCAATTCCAGGTGTGCAACGGCTCACTTCGGAATGCGCTCCAAACGCTTGCTCCACCAACGCACTCACCAAGCGACGGAGGATAAAGCCGTGAACCTCACCAACAGAACCGCTTCGCGACGACGCAAAGGTTGCGTATACAGGTTGCATTTTTACACCCTTACCAAACGCCCTTGTCTTCAAACTATACTATTCAAATCATATGTCAAGAACCAAGTTTTTGTTTGTTTGGATCCTCCCAGGCGCCTTTTATCGCATGAGGCAATGAAATAAGCACTTAACTTAAGTTACATCAATTAACCCCGATGTCAAGTAGTATTGACAATCCTGCTAAGCGAAGACAATCTAGAGAGTTAGGGTTTTAAAAAAATGAAAAATTTTCACAATACGATGTCTTGTGAAAATAAGACCGAATGTGAAGATCTTTATTGAAGAGAGGAGCCGTGCTTTGCGATAATTTTTATTTTGGCTCACAGCAACGCGCGTTGCTTTAATGTCACCCGGCGCCGCAGGGGGCGCAGTTGAGCACCGGATTACAGGGTAGGAGCCATCGCGATGAGGCGCTCGTGTAGTTGCTTTGCCACAATACCGAGTTCAGTTTCGAGCCATTGCTATATCTTTGGCCAAGTATGTTCGAACAGATTTTCGCGAGTGCGCCAACCATGTGGGACACGCGCTTTGCGGTGATGCGTGAGTCGAATCTCGCCGGCCTGACACACTGTCTCAAGGCCTATAGAAGGTCCGCGAGTGAGACCTCACTTGCTTTATTGGTCTCTGTCGGCACACTGACCTGCCTGATTTCTTCGGACCGTTTCAATCTTGGAGAACGGCCTCGATGATCCGCTCGGGTTTTCCAGACCAGATCTAGAGCGAGTTTTCCGGCGTTTCGGGTCCAGCCGGACTCGGCAAAAGCGCCAGCTGACGGGCAAATTCAGCTGGCGCCAACTCTTGGAGAGCACAGTGAGGACGGCTCTCGTTGTAATCCCGGCGCCACGCCTCGACAATCGTTTTTGCTTCGCTCAACGTCTCGAACCAATGTAAGTTCAAGCACTCGTCACGGAATGATCCATTAAACGTCTCGATGTGGCAATTGTCCGTCGGCTTACCCGGCCAGCTAAAGTCCACTTTTGCGCGATGATGATACGCCCACATATCAAGCAGACGTCCGGAAAATTCGCTACCATTGTCCACGAACAGGTGCCGTGGAGCGCCGCGTCTGGCTGCGATTCGATTCAGTGCTGACACTACGTGTTCGCCTTTTAATCGTTGTCCGACTTCGATGGCCAGTGCTTCCTTCGTGAAGACATCCACGATCGTCAAGGTTCGGAATTTTGAACCATCAGCCAGCTGGTCGGCCACGAATCCATACTCCAGGCGTCGTTCGGTTTGGCCGGCATGATCTTGGCCACCCGTGTCACCACCCTCTTTCGTCGCTTCGGCAGCTTCGAGCGCAGCTGCAACTGTTCTTCGTAATACAGCCGGTACGCCTGATTCTTGCCCAACTGTCAGCCTTCGCGGCGCAATAGCACGTGGACACGCCGATAGCCGTAGCGCACGCGTGTGTAGGCAATCTCGCGCATGCGCGCGCGAAGCTCAACACGAGAGTCCTTGACGCTGCGGTAGTATTGAACGCTGCGCGGTTGCTTTACGAGCCGGCAGGCCCGCCTCATCGTCAATCCGTAGTGGCTTACCACGTAATCCACTACGGCTCTCCTCAGCGCGGGCCGGGCCACTTTTTTGCAACATCTTGCAAGATAGCCTTGTCCAGGCTCAGTTCAGCAACGAGCTTCTTGAGCCGTGCATTCTCATCCTGCAATTGCTTGAGCTCACGCACTGGGTCCGACTGCATCCCAGCGTATTGCTTCTTCCACCGATAGAACGTCTGCTCGCAAATGCCGATCTGGCGGATCAAGTCCGCCACCGGCATCCTCAGTTCCGCTTGCTTGAGCACAGCCACAATTTGTTCGATCGAAAAACGCTTGCGTTTCATGACAAACCACCTTCTGGTTCAAGGTCAAGTTTGCCGCAAAACTCGCTCTCGCATCGGTCCAGAATTTCTAAAGCAGATCACCAAGCCCTTCAGCCTTGGGGACAAGCCTGTGCAATCACACAGCAGCTGCGTACTGTTGTGTACGAGCGGAGCCTTCCACTCGCCGCGTAGGCTGCTGGTTAATGGGTCGGGGCACGGCCGCGCTCACCGACGACAACAAGCGGCACATCCAGCGCTTTGTGCAACGACTCGGCGAGCGAAATCCACAGATTGTGGCGATCCGGCGGCTGTCGCTCGAGTTCACCAACATAGTCAAGCGCCGCGCACATCAAGCGTTGGCAAGCTGGCTGCGTCAAGCCCAGGCCAGCGGTGTACCAGAAATGCAGCGGTTTGCAGCCAAGCATTGGTCACGACTACGATGCCGTACACGCTGCCCTACTCACGCCCTACAGCAACGGTACCATCGAGGGCCATGTCAATCGGCTCAAGTTCCTCAAGCGCCCAATGTATGGCCGCGCCGGCTTCCAACTGCTTCGTACTCGCGTGTTGAATCAGTGCTGATTTGTGACATGAAACTTCACACAAAGTGGGGAAGAGCCATTTCTAAGCTGCTGTTGACACCGTTACTCTGCACATGAACATGTTGACCATAAACATTAAAAAACTTTCAAGATTTTCCTTCTGCTAACGATGGCAATGCCTTCTCAGAATGGTCCACCGCAACAGGCAACACTTGAGTCGTAACGTAAGTGTCCGGGTCCGTCGCAAAGCTCGTAATCACTGCGGCCTGCTTTTTCGCCGTGGAGGACGAACCAAGGAAGAATTCCTTTGCACCCAAGACCATTGCAATAAGCACGCCCTCTATATTGCCAAGCAGGCCAAGTGCAAGCGGTTCGATTGGTACACGAGTAAACAACAACCAGAAGTGCGCGCCAATCACCAAAAATAGAGCGGTTGTGTACAAATAGGCGAGGATACGCGGGGTGCGGTCTTGTGCAGTTAACGCCATCTGCCGAGCATTGGCGCGGTCGGCAGCATTCGCCTTTGCCGTTTCAATGTTGGCAGTGATGTGCGCCTTCTCCAACTCAGCGGCGATACGCTGCAGCTCGACTTGGCTCTCGACGATCGATTCCTGAAATCGGTAAGCAAGTTCGGGGTTGGCTTGGATTGAAGACAACGCCTGTTCTGGCGTGCTGGTGCCGGTGACCGTTTGGGCAATGGTGACCACTTTCTGAGCGATCTCTTCGGCTCGGCTACCCCCAATCCACTGTGCGATTTGGGGCGCGAACTGCGCAAGAGCAAGGACAATCGGTAACATGATTAAGCTCCGGCTACCCTCAAATTGGTGGCGATTCGCCGTGCCCAGCCGCGCCCAAAGCTGGGCCAAGTTTGCAACGCGGTTAAATAGGTTAGGCGTGCGGCCACAAAACGCATAATAAATAGCTCTGGGTCGACCGCTTGCATCGCGGCGATTGTCTTGGGTCCAAGTTTGCCATCGGCGAGCGCGCCGCTGGCTTGCTGCATCCAGACGACAACAGGGCCACCGTTGTAATTGGCGTCCAAGATTTGCAAGGCAACACGCGCGTCGTAGCCGTCACAGTGCAGCGGATCCCAGTAAAGCGCCTTGGCAATGTGCTTTGCTGTCTCACGCGGCAAATCCTGTATTGGACCGGTATAGCCCCATGCGAACGCGACCCGTTGGTTGATGCCCCACATAGCTTCACCGCCAGGATCTTGAAGGCAATTAGGGTATGCCCCTTCATTACCAATGAGCAGGTCAAATGCGTCATCAAAAGTGCTCATGCTGGTCCACAAAAGGAACATTTACTTATCCGACACAAGAAGCGGCTCACAAAACAAGGAAAAAATTGTCCGTCGACCTATCACCTATTTCCAATCCTTGTGAACTTGCCTAGTAGCCCGAAGTTATGGTGCTATACAATGCACAACTCGATCGGCCTTAAGATACTGTACATTAATTACTGAAGCTAAGCACAAAGCAATAGGCCAACAATCTTGATATAGCGGTCGCTTCACACCAACGCGAAGCTTAGCCGCCTCGGCTGACGACCTTAAAAACACAGCCTTGAGTTCAATCTACACCACCTAACTTTAATGTCAAGCACTAGAGCGTGTTATGCACTTTCCGCGAGGCTCAGAGTCGAATCGAGATGGAGAAACGCAGACCCTATCCGAGCGACGTAACGGACGAAGAATGGAGCTTCGCTGCTGCGTATTTGACATTGATGGAGCCAGATGCACCACAAAGACGGTATGAATTGCGCGAGTTGTTCAACGCGCTGCGTTGGCTGGCTCGTGCGGGTGCTGCGTGGCGTATGCTGCCGACGAACTTTCCGCCATGGGAGGCGGTGTATCAGCAAACTCAACGCTGGCTGCGAGCGGGCCGCTTCGAAGCGATGGTTCAGGATTTGCGTTCGGTGCTGCGTGTCGCGCAGGGCCGGCAAGGACAACCTAGTGCGGTGGTTCTGGACGGGCGTACGTTGCAGTCGAGCTGCGAGAGTGGCCCACGCGCAGGCTACGACGGCTACAAGCGCAAACGAGGGAGCAAGGTGCATATGGCCGTCGATACGCTCGGGCATTTGCTAGCGGTTCATGTCACGCCGGCCAATGAGCAAGAGCGCGCACAGGTTCAGGTGTTGGCACAAGAGGTGCAACTTGTCACTGGGCAGAGCGTGAAGCTTGCCTTTGCCGACCAAGGTTATACAGGAGAAGAGCCTGCGCAAGCCGCGCAGGATGAAGACATCGAATTGCAGGTTATCAAACTGCCAGAGGCAAAGAAGGGCTTTATCCTGCTGCCGCGCCGATGGGTCGTTGAGCGCAGTTTCGGATGGCTCAATCGCTTTCGAAGGCTCGCTCGCGACGACGAGCGTTTGCCCGAAACGCTCGTCGGCTTGCATTTCGTCGTCTTTGCCATGCTCATGCTCGTTCATGCCGCGCCTATCTTTCAAAGTGCATAACACGCTCTAGTGTGAGCTCTGTTAAGCGAGGCCGACCTAGAAAATTAGGGTGTTGACGAATGAAAAATTTTCACAAAATATTGATTTGTGAAAATCATACCTAGTAGGATAATCCTTACTAAAGGTAGGAGCGGTGCTCCGCTATAGTAGAAAATCGGGCACGAGCAATGCAGGTCGCCAAATTTGACTAGACTGCACCTTTGTTACCCTCATTATTAAACTCTATGTAGCGTGAGAACCGTTAAAGCCTAAGCCGTAAAGTTAAATGAATCAAGGCGAACGCAACGGAGACTATTAAGCGTACAGATTACTTAGCCGGAGTCTATGCTGAGAACATAATATTGGCAACGCCATTCAAGCTGGCAGGGGCCCAGTGGGGAATCGCGCTGCATGATGGACGCAGACAGAGTCCAGCGGTGCACACGGTAAGGGGAACGCAAGCGGCCATGCGAGCGCAAGCCATATTGGAAGTGATTGAGCAATAAGCAAAAATGGTCGCTGCCCAAAGATGATGTGCGTGTGGCGGTCAGTTATGAGGGTGGTCAGGATGGGTTCTCGATCTATAGAGCACTGCGCTCGCGTCGCATGGATTGTTACGTGATCGATACAGCCAGCATTTCGGTGAAGTGGCACAGGCGTTGCGCCAAGACGGATCGGCCTGAGCAGCAGCGAAATAATTCTTCGTTGGCCCAGCCGCAACGGCCAGAAGCGCGTCGCGACAACATCGACGACTGGGTATTCAAACGCGGTCATCGCTATGGCACTCTACCGGTCAGCTTCGAGCAACGGCGCCCGTCGGATCTGTTGCCTGATCGTGACGCAACCGAACGGGCTAACAGGAAACCGCGCGATCCGAACCGTATCGCGAGGTCGCGCTGGTGCTGACGTCGAAGGTATCACAACCACAAACAATACAAGCGGCCAACCGATGGGATATGTATAAGAATCTTGGCGATTTCATTGAGCACGGTATGAATCAGTTATGCACTATCATCGGAGCGGAATAGCAGTCCGGGCGATGGCGCACTTTACAGCATTGACCGGCGTACGGTGCGGCATTGGCCACGACTACGATGCCGCATATGTCATACCCTACAGCAACGATATCGTTCAGACCCATGTCAATCGGCTCAATTCCATAAACGTCAAACGTATGGACGCGCCGGCTTCTAACTGCTGCGTACTCGCGTGTTGAATCGGTGCTGACTTGTGGCAAGGAATTTTACACAAATTATAAAAAATCCAGTATTTATCCGACGCTGACCACGGTACCCAGGCGTACGGGGTAAAATCCAGCTTGTTGATCGGTCTTTTTTGAATTTGTTTATCTCAACGGCAACACGTCGCGCTTATTATCCAAGGCACTCTCGGCCTCGAGGTACACCAAGCCAAGACAACCTTTGTCGCCGAGCCCGGAAGCTAATCGGCTGCACACTTCTTCGTGATCTCTGGACATCCAACCGACATGGCCGTTGTTGATGCGACGTTGTGCTGGTGCAATCGTGCAGCGCGGCCAACACGAATACTACCCCGCTGGCGGCGCTAGTTCAAACTTCGACAGGGCCATTGCGTAAATTATTAGCCACATGAAGCAAGAGCGAGGCACGTACCGCTGTTAATTGACGCAACAGGCGAATTGGCAATGTATTGCACACTGTTTTGTACGCCTCCGGCTACTATTTGCAACGATCACTACGTGTCATCGCCCGCTTAGGACCGCGCTCAAATTTTTCTTGACATCCAAATTGAATGATATAAATTTAAATCAACAATTTCTAACTTTTATTCATTTCCGCTCTTAAATTATTTTTTGGCAGGGTGCATGATGTCAATTTCTTGTCGATTTACATTAAATAACCGTCATTTTTCTGAGCTTTCGTGCAACGGTGTAGGCTCGTTCAAGGCATTCTCTGGAAAGGATTCAGGGCGCAACAATCGTGCTGCGGTTACACAGCCGAACATCGGGCCACTACCGCCCAACCGCTACTATATTGTCGACCGCGAATCCGGGGGACTGAGGAGCCAAATCCGCGATTTCTTTCTGAAATATGGTTACGGCACCGACCGAAGCACTTGGTTTGCGCTATACCGCGATGATGGCGTGACCGACGACTGGACAATTATCCAAGGGGTACGACGTGGCAATTTCAGGCTCCATCCGATAGGTCCACGCCGAACTAGTAACGGCTGCATTACTTTGGCCAATCCGGATGACTTCAAGAACCTTTACGATCACCTAAAAGCAAGCCCGACGATCCCCGTTCCTGGGCGCTCGATTCGCGCCTATGGCACTGTAGACGTGCGATAAGTGTTCTGATTCAGCCATAAATCGGCACTGGTCTTAAGAAAGGGCCGGGTAGTTTATCTTGGCGAGCATAACATCAGTAGTGGCGATTAGATACCCCACATGGCGTGCGTCGTTTGCAGTAACTTGTCGTCGTATTTTAAACGTTTTGGTCAAGGCCTATAAAATTGCCCAGCGAAGCTGGTTAATGTTATCTAGGGTGTTCGTATGGGATATAAAAAGACAGTCTTGCACAACCGAAAGGCGCGGTCCTCGTCGTCTCATCATTTTGTAGGGGTCCACGTCCGCCCAATCTTCGCGAGCTCGCGCTGCAACGCGCGATCGATATGCGACCATTCGATTTGCGACGCGCCGGCGTCCGCCGCGAGCCACGCGGCCAGTAAAGCGATATTGCGGATATTGCCGCCAGTAATTTCGGCGCGCGCCGCCAACTGCTGCGCATCGATATTGTCGGCCACGCGTACGGCATCGGGCCAAATCGCGCGCCACATTTTCTCGCGCTCGGGCAACTGCGGAAACGTAAAGCGCACTATGAACGTTAAGCGCCGCGTGAACGCGTCGTCTAGGCGTGCGCGATGATTAGTCGCTAAAATGACTAAACCCGGATAGCTTTCGAGCCGCTGCAGCAAGTACGACACCTCAATATTGGCGTACCGGTCATGTGCGTCCTTGGTTTCTGTGCGTTTGCCAAACAGCGCATCGGCCTCGTCAAAAAACAACACGCCTGCGTCATGGGCTGCCAAATCAAAAATCCGTGCCAAGCGCTTTTCTGTTTCACCAATATATTTGTCAACTACAGTCGATAAATCGACTCGGATCAAGTCAACGCCTAATGCGTTGGCAATTACCTCAGCAGCCATCGATTTTCCGGTACCCGAGTCACCATAAAAGAGCGCGCTGATGCCGGTCGCATTGCCAAGCTTGCGAGCGAAGCCTTGCGCAAGCAGCATCTCGCGCTGGCTGATTGCGGCCAAGACTTCATGCAACTGTTGTTGCACGTCATCCGTAAGAATTAAATCGTCAAAGGTCCGCGTTGGCGTTTTGCGTTGCGCCAAATCACCGAAGTCGCGCTGCGCACGCAGGCCAAAGGCGCGCGCGAGATCGACACGCTCCAGGCGAGCGTCCGTTCCCCGCTGCTGCCGGTACAGATCCGCTTCACAAAGGGTCGTCTCGAGCGCTGGCGGCGACGGTCGGTAGCGTTGCGCAAGCGAAGTCACTTCGGACGCAGCAAGCCCATGGTGAGGATAAGTAGTGTTGAGCGCCGTTTGCAGCCACTCGCGGATTTTGTCGACCGAGCGTTCGGGCAGCTGATGCACCACATGAGGCCGCGTACCGAGCCAATCGATGTGCGTGCCCCCCAAAATCACAACGGGCCCGGGATGGGAATCAAGGCGAGTGCCCAGCTCAGCGGCAATGCCTTTGCGCGTGGTGCGTAACATCGGCAGTGCGTCGAGGATCAAGCAAGCATTGTGCAAGCGGACTTCGCGCAGCGCCGCAATGATTGTGGTGCGCGCGTCTTCGTCATTCTCGGGTAACGTCGCTAGGTTAAGGCGCAAGGCCAGACGTTGTGTGCTTGCTGCGGCAGCCGTGGCCGCGGTCAATGCATCGCCGTTGGCGTCATCGTGCAGCAGCACGATCGGGCTAACAGTGTTGGGCGCGTGCCAGCCAGCTGCCAGTGTAGCAATCCACTGAGCGTCATACGCTTTGTCCACGGGCGTAAGCCAATCAGCGCAAGGCACCGTCGCACGTGTGTCCACGCCTAGCAAATAATGATATATGCTGGGAGCGATACACAATTCCGCTGGAATCTCGTCCGGCGCCTTTTGTTTAACCAGCGCAAGGGTAAAAAGCGGTGAATGGGCGCTAAGCCGTGCCTGTTCGACAACGCGTGTGCGGCCGTTTGGGCATAACAGACGTAGGCCACTGCCCAGCGTTGGCCAGCGAAGCGCGTCATTGGCTTGCCAAAACGCGAATAATGCCCCGTAGCGCTCATCAATTTGAGGCATAAGACTAAGCAGCAGTAAATCTCGCTCTAGTGAGCCAAGACCGTAACAAGTTACCACGTCGGCGAGGCGTCCGCACGAGCATGCGGGGATTGGCTCTTCGATGACAGGGTTTACCGGTTCGTCTAACCACGCAGGCTGGCCACGCGGAGCGCTCAGCCGTGCGTCGACCTCGTCGGACGAAACAAACAGCTCGCGCAAGCCCAACCGATCGTCTGGGTCTTGCCCTTGCCAATGCAGCTGGCGTTGTAGTAACAAATCAAGCCGCTCGATGTGCGGCAAGATGTCAAGCGTAGCGGCGGCGCGCGTGCCCGCTACGGAAGGCGGTTCTTTCATCGTCAATACTTCCTATCAACAGATTAAGCCGTCTTACCTGCTCGCGTTGTTAAAGCGCGGTGAGCGTGATCAGTTAAAGGACGGTCTTATTGACGTTTAGGGGCAACCGTTAAGCGTGACAATCAGCGTGGCGCTCGTCAGCCAGCGCTAGGGAATGTGCAGCGCACAAAAACAGGAAACAGCAACACTGACTGACCCTAACGCACTTTGAGATAACAATTCTTTTTCATCGACCATAGCAAGCCAACTTTCAAATTTCCAATGTAAGCAGTATGCTCCAGATAACCAATTAATTATTTTAATCTTTAGTTTCCGATATAATCGGAAAATTATACTAATAATTTCTCATTCGTTGCGGCGTATGCAAAACTATTGCTCTGGCGTAGTCAGCTGATTATCGACTTTGTCCACGCTCAACGCATAACCGGCAAGCGTGGCGACCGGCGTGGCGCTTGATGCCCAGCGCTCGAGTACCTGTGCGATGCGAGCCTTATTGACTGTCGTCACCATACCTGACAGCGTCACGAACAGGCGCTGGGGTGTCACACTGATCGCTTCCCTTGTAATTAAACGTTCAGCAGGCTGGCAAATTAATGTCATTTTGTCCAATTGCGCGCGATCCTCAGCGTTCCAAGCGCTAGTGTGGGCTTGTATCAGTGCCATAACCAACGCAGCCTTGAGAGCTTGAGCAGCTTGATCGTGCCAATCGATCCCTGAATATTGCTCAACCTGATGAGATACCGATAAGACAGGTGCGATTTTGACCTGGGGATCGGTTAGGCGAATCGGCACCGTCACTGCATAGCTGAGGCACAAGCGGGGTTTGTTGCCCATTGACTGCCAAAAATTACCAAGGCTGTTCAACTCCTCGGACGGCGGCAGCACTCGTGTGTAGGCACCTGGCAGCGCGGGCAATAACCGGTTGTTCAATAGGCCGTTTAACACATAATTCATTATCACCATTGCTTGGCTGGATGCTCCCGCATCGGGAGCATCTGAACTTGAGCTGTGCGACGAATCCCAGTAAGTAATGAGGTAACAGCAACGCATCTGGGCTGTGCCCGGTAGCAGTTGTCCTGACCCGGGATCGTATTGTCGGCCTTGCGTAGTGCGCAGTTGCAAGTCCTCTTGAATATCGTATAAAAACACACTGACAGTCGGTATATCCGGGTTTTCGCCAGCGTTGGGCAGTGTAAAGCAGATGGTGACATCGCTCGGCAGATAGGGTTGCAATGCATCTGCGATCGCGGTGTTTAGCTCGATCAAGGTGGTATCGGATTGAATTGCAGGAGGCGTGGCCATAGTGAATGTCCTAAAGTTAGGCTGGCCAAACAAGCCGACCGGCCTTTAAGTGTTCAAGTACACAGTCGATTCGCTTTATGTTGATATAGGTGGCGTGGGTTCCAATGAGCGCACAAGATAAAGTGAACGGCGCCCTGAGCAAGCTCGTGTAACGGGTACAAATCAGCCACAGGATTGACATTGGCCATCGCAACGTTACTCTCCTATATCCGAGACGGAACGCACCAATTCACACGTAGCGGCATCTCGAGCCATGGGTACATGACTGATTCGATCGGCCAAGGCAGCTGCATCAGCAACCAGTCGCTTGCGTCCCGTTGCAGTTCAACTTGCCACGCGCTAGGCGTCGAGACGAGCGTACCCGGGCGCTGCAAAAATAAGGTGCGTATATCGGTCACGCTTAAGCGCTGCCAGCCTGGTACGCGACTGGGTAATCTTGCGAGCCAGGCGTCCAGTTTCGCGTGCTGCTCCGGCGTGAGCCGCACGTCAGAGTGCGCTGCGCAACTCGGCACCTCGGGCGGCAACGCGCACAGCAGCTGCAGCAACGGCGAGTCAGGCGCCAAATCAGCGTCTTCCCAAATCAACGTTTTCAAGCTATATACCGCCTGGTAACATGTCACTTGATCAGCCTGGCGTAGCTCGATGCCTAATTGATGTAGCAAGTTTGGCAGCAACGGCCAGAGTATGGCGAACCCTGCATCGGGAATGAGCCACGGCACCGAAGCGTCGAGTGCACGCGGGATGGCTGTTGGCTGAATTGCAGTGTCGCGATCGCGACTTTGCTTCAAAGGTGTGTCTGCAGTATGAGCCAAACGCTGCACTTGTATGCGGCGGTTGGCCCGCTGACTAGATTTATCCGTCTGCGGCTGCGCGACATGCTCCGGTGAGAAAGCTGGATTGATGGAACAGGCTTTCAGCGGCTGGAGTCTAGCTTGCATGGTTTGCATGGTGCCCTCGTGTCGACCGGCGCTAACGGGTGGTTCTGGTTCGGGCACTACCAGCATATAGTGCGCGATATAAGCCTGCCAGGTCGGCGCCGGGCAAATGCTTTTAAGCCAGCGCTCTATCGCTGGGCGCAGTGGCATCACCAACCGAGGCGCCAGCCAGCATTGGGCCATCTGTTCACTGACAGTCACCGCTTTATCAATCGGTGGCACTGGCAAGGCAGGATGCTGCTGAAAAAACACCAACGCACTGAGTGGTAGCACTTGAAGGAGCGCATCTTGATCGGGGGGAGCGTGAGCGCCAGCATTCACCATATTCGCTGCCTCCATACTAACGCCTGCCTTAGCAATCTGTGTGCTGTTGGGACACCCGTCGCTAAGCGCGTGCACGATCCGCTGCCGCGCGGCAGGACTTAATGTGGTCGTCCAGTGTGCAAGCTTTGGGGCCATCAGGCATTGTGTGGCCCAACGCCACTGATCAGCCAGCGCCACAGCAGGTGTACGAGCGGGCGGTGTAGAACCAAGGCGCGAAGGAGCTTGAGCGGTAAGCAGCTCATTACCGCTCCTTTTTTGATCGGGCGCGCTATAGTGCGCGATATAAGTCTGCCACGTCGGTGCCGGGCAAATGCTTTTAAGCCAACGCTCTATCGCTGGGCGCAGTGGCATTTTCAACTGCGGTGCCAGCCAGCGCCGTGCCACCTGTTCACTGACAGTCACCGCTTTATCAATCGGTGGCACTGGCAAGTCCGGGTGCTGCTGAAAAAACACCAGCGCACTGAGCGATAACATTTGAAGGAGCACATCGTGATTGGGGGGAGCGTGAGCACCGGCGTTCACCATATCCGCTGCCTCCATACCAACGCCCGCCTTAGCAGTCTGTGCGCTGTTGGGACACTCGCCGCTAAGCGCCTGAACAATCCTCTGCCGCGCGTCGGAACTTAATGCGGTCGTCCAATGTGCAAGCTTTGGGGCCATCAGGCATTGTGTGGCCCAACGCCACTGATCAGCCAGTGCCATAGCAGGTACACGAGCGGGCGGTGTAGGATCAGGCGAGCGACAAGCGGCAGCTTCCGGTCCCTGCAGCAACAATTTAAAATTGTTGGGACGTAAATGCAGCAGCTGCTGCAGCAATTGCGCACGCAGTCGTTTGCAAAATACGCATTCCCAACCGGGTCCAGGCAGCCGCCCGAGCGGTAGTACCAGCCGATTGATGCGGACGGGTGCCGCTTTTATGAGCACAGACCCGATATCGTCTAACACCGCTTGATGGCACAGTGTATGGGCACGACGTATCAGTCGTTCACCCTGCGCGGCGCGATCTGTACTCAGGCGCAAGCGGATTGTCTGTATAAACGGGGACGTACGCATGATGGTTAGCGCTCTGCTTCATTGATTCCGCGGCTATACACATACACCCGATCCGCAGCCATTACCACTAGTGTCGAGACGTCCGCACTCATTTCAACTTGAGTGCCGTAACGCGATGCTGGCGTATCCGCCGTCAGTCGATGAGCTTGGCTCCAGCCTGCCGTGCTGTTGTAATATACCCATACCTCCTGCGAGTCATCGGTGTCTAGTCCAATCGCTATGTCTCCGCGATCGTTGGCGCAGACCTTTACCTCTCCGTCCCTTTGCATTAAACTTGGCCCAACAAGGGTATCAGTCCATCTATATTCGCGAACATCGTGTACATAAATATCCACGTGAGTTGATCCATCTTTTTCGTGCTTGCCAACAATCGCTTTCGATCCATTACTAGACAAGGTCGCATAATCTCCGCCAGCTATCGAGCTAATTTTTACCCAATTATGATTGTCATAAATATCAAACAATTTGCCAAATTGAAAACTAAATAGAGATAATAAAATCATTGATCCGCTGGATTTTATTTTTACATCAGATTCCGAGTCAATAGATATCAAAGAACTATCCCCCTTCAGCCAAGTCCGATCATTAGATTGATATAAAAAATAGTGGACAATAATATCCACCGTTCCTGCCGGTTCATTAATATTTTCTTCATTTTTACTAAATGCAATCAACTCATTGTATGATTCGCTCACATCGATTACTGTCAACGCTTCCGCATCCTCAATTTCTCCCATCGGCGTACTTTTCAAATTGTCATCGATACCATACACGAGGCAAAGTTTTGAACGAACTGAAGACAATGCAACCATTCGCCCCGTTTCACTGACCGCAATATTTAATTCTTTATCGTCAGCGACTCTTTGCACGGGAATATCTGCATCCTCCGTCGCATCCGGCCAACGCGCATGCGCATGCGCACGACGGCATACCCTCACTACCGTTTCATCCGCTTTCTGCATCGCGTACGCGATTGTGCAACCGTTTGCACTGATCGCAGCCACTGCGCCATGATATGGATATTTGCCATTGCCCACCTGTATCGCCCAACTCTGTTCTTGATTAAACCTCTCGCCAAACGCTGCGTTCTCCAATAACTGATAAGTCGCATAGCGCACATCATTTGATAGTGACTCAAACGCCGCGCGCGATACTGTACGAGGCACATCCAGCTGCAATTGTTGCGCAGTACTCCACTGCAGTCCGCCGTTCTGCTCCAGTGCCAGGCGCACGCCGTATTCCTCGGCGTGTATCCCCGCCTCAGGGTTCGCGTGCACCGCAAGCCTGCCGGTCTCGTCGAGCATGAGGCCTGCTCCAACACCGTAATCACTGCCCGCCAGCAGGTAGCTGGCCGACGCCAAGGTGATCAAGTCGTGAAAGTCATCTTCAGTGGGAATATGTCCAGACGCGAAGTGCGATTGGAGGACGTTAAGTGCCTGCTCAGACTGCGGCAACTTACGCGCGGTTGTCGACGCAATGGCCGTGCGCCTAGACAGCGGCGCCAGCGACGCGGCGGATGCGCGCACGCCGCCGTTCGCCGGCGGGGTGGCCGACTTAAGCTCCTGCCAGATCGCCGCTCGGTCTGCCTCCGGTAACGCTTTTACTGCTTCGACTGATAGGACCTTATGCCGATCCAGCGTCAGTTGCCGCGCTTCGTTAAACTGCAGGGCACCGTTTGGCTCCACCGCCAAGCTAACGCCGTTTTCGCTGACCCGCACGCCCTCCCCTGCCTGAACGCGCAAAGTATTGTGATCATCGAGCTCAAGTCCATCACCGGGGCCACGGCCCGAGTCGATGAGCGTATAGGTGGCCGCAGCCATATCGATCACATCGTGGAAATCCTGCTGACTCGGGATGTGGCCAGCGCTGAAGTGTTTGGCTAGCGTCTCTAGAGGTTGGCTCGGTTGGGGCACGACGGATGTGTGTCGCGTATGATGATCAGAAAGGTGAGGCATCAGAGACTCCTGTGATCAAGCTAATTGCCGCCCGCACAGATGGCATACTTGAAAAGGCAGTTGATCAGCTATGGCGTAAACCGGCCTTAGCCAGCAACCAGTAGATCTGCCGCAGCTCGTCCTGGCTTAAACTACTGAAGGACTCAACCGACAGTAAATGCGTTGGCTCAATGCCGAGCTGGCCTTCATTAAACCGTAGGCCGCTAGCAGGATCCAGTGCCACGCCCACGCCGTTGGCCTCAACCGTCAGTCCGCCTTCGCCCTCAGCCGTACTAAGCTGCAGCGACAACGCATTGTGTTCATCAAGCGCGAGCCCAGCACCCGGCTTGGAGCCGTCACCACCCACAAGCGCATAGGCGGTTGACGCCAGCGTGATTAGATCGTAGTAGTCCTGCTGAGCCGGCACCTTGCCAGCGCTGAAACGTTCCTTCAACGCTTTGACACTTTGCGTAGGCTGGACCAGCGGCCGAGCGGTGTTGTTTGCGCGCATGAGATATTTCTCCACAGTGTAATAAGGTGACTAAAGGTGAATAAGCGTGCGCCGTTGCATAAATCGTCACGAACCTATATTGGAGGGCGGCGAATCGGACCGGCGCGGCTGGTTTGATGAGTTCAACCGCGGCACATAAACGATTTGTGCGGCTTTGACGCTGGCCAACTCGTGCCAGGCTTGCGTGGCTGGATCGAGCAGATCGAGATTGGCCATATCGTCGTCGGTGGCCACATGCAGCACGTCCACGCCATCCGTTGGGCGCGGCACGTACAGTACCTCGGCGCTGCGCACCATCTCCTCGGTGGTCCACTGATGGTTAGCCGCATCCACCAATGCGGGGTCCCGCAACTCGTCTGCCGTAATTACGTGAGAGACACCAATCCCGATACTTTCGGCGTCCGGCAACCGTCCTAGCGCCAACTTCTCGAGCAACGCATAGGTCTTATCGCCCAATGACACGTCACTCGCCTGCGCTTGCCAGACCGCATAGTCATTCCCAAATTCGACAAATGCCGACTGATCGAGCCAGTGAATCTGCGAGTTCACATGCGCAGGCATTTCTTCTTGCACAATCTGCTCGACCCAGCGAATCACGTCATTGGGCTGATCAACTGCAATGGCCTTTGGACTGAGCCACTGCGTGCGGTTGAGCACCACCCCCACTTTGAAAGAGAATAAGTCAAGCTCTGGATCCTGCTCATGCTCTGGATCTTTCTCATGCTCTGGGTCCCTCTCATGCTCTGGATTCCTCTCATGCGTCCGATACCAGCGCGTCGAGTGAGTGTCTTGGGCGTTCGGCCATACATTACCACCGCTGTCTACCACCAGAAGCCCATTGGCCACATCCACCGATATCACTTCCCCGGTCCACGCCACCTCACGCAGCCCAATTTGCTGGCTCTGGCTCCTAGACGCAAAGCTTAGTTTTTCGCCCTCTTTAAATGAATTAACGCTCAATTCCACCCACAGGCGTTTTTCGCTAGGCTGCAACGCGCTTTGATCGGCTGCATACTGCAGCTTATATTCCATTCCATACAGCCAAATTTGACAACCGCTGCATTGCACGGTGCCAATGTTTTCTTTAATGCGCTGCACTTTCTGCTGCAAGACGGGGTTTTGGCCCAGATCCAGTGTCAAGGCACGCGCCTCCAGATTGATCTGCGTGACAAGCGCCCATTTTATTATAAATGGCTTGTCGCCACCCACAGCGATGCTGACCATTTGCCCAGCGCGTGGAAGATGGTCCTTCTCGGTGTCTTTGAAGACCAACTCGAGCGTCTTATCAGTAGCGCTCGCCGCGGTGGGTTTGGCATCAATAAATTTAGGATTAGGCATCTCTGGCAGCAACGCACGATATTCAATAAGATAAATCGGCAATTGAGACAAATCAGGTTTTGCATCAAACAACGCCGCGCCTATGCCCAGGCGCGCGGCAATGCGCTTGACCAGCGCCGAAACCTGATCGACTTGAACATGGGCCCGTTGATAGCCCAACTGCGCCCATTCAGAGAGCGCGCGTTGCTGAGTCGGTATAAAATCGTCTCCGGCAAACACGCGCGGCGCACGTGCGCTGCCAAAGTACCCCATCAGGTAATCAATAATTGCAAGCTCGCGCTCTTCACTCCGGAAATAATCAGCTTCGTCGGTTTGCTGTTTGCGCACAAAACTTAGCTTCGTTGGCAACGCGCCAAGCTGCCTTGCGCCATCAGTCAGCCATTGCTCAAACGGTTTTAAATACCTGCACAGTCGCACCTGTTTATCGTCTAGATCGACATGCTTGGGATTGCAGTCCTTGCCCACCTCGTCTTGCAGGCCGTAACATGGCGGCAACAACGACGCAATGTTAATCGCTTCATCGAGCTTGCGAGGCTGACCAGCCACTTTACCTTGCGGCTTTTCAGCATAGCGCGGCTCGCTCGGCATGTGCGCGGCGATGTCTTGCGCCAACGGCGTCAACCGCTGGCCGCGTTTATAAAGTTTTACCGGCGATGTAGAACTGCTCAGCATCTCGTCAGGTGATTCACCGTAGACGAGTGGGTAATGTCCGGCTTCGACCTCGCGAATCCATGGATTGGTAGTCTCCGCCTTATCTGGCGCATCACCCCAGTTCAATACGCGAACCCGTGTTAGTCCATCGATGGCCAATAAGCGCTGCGGCAGCCCACGCAGATCGAGCTTTACGGCCTGCGCCGGATCCCGTGCCGGCGGCAACGACGTGATCCAACCGTTGGCCAGCTGCGGCCCATTATAGATTGCCTCCGTCCCCGCTCCTCGTTCCCGCAACACCTGCGTGCTGGCTCGCGTTGGGCCCGGACGCAGCCAGTCCTCCACCTGCGCGAACACCTCGGCCATCACTCGTGCCGACTCTTGGCAATCATCTTCCAAATCTGCCTCAATCACCACTACAACCGACTTAGGCTGCAAACAGTCGATTGTGCGTACTTGCTCGCACAAGTTGCGGTGGCGACGCAGGCACTTGGCTGCTTCCTCTTTAGCCACATTATCTTTGATCCCGCGCTGCGGCTCCAACCAGACGCGATAGCCTCCCAGCAAACGCAGTTCCTTTGCGTCATCGGGAAATTTGTCAAACTGAAATTGCCGAATCCCTGGGCTATACCAATATGTGTAAGATTCGTCCAACGTTTCTTTCACCCAGTGCACGTTGCGAAAGTAGAATTGTTGGTGGCGTTCCTCGTCCAGACACAGATCAAGAATCACACGCCGATAATCATCGGCGGTGATTGGGTTACAGGCCAGTGCAGCGCCTGGGCCAAACTCTTTCGGAAACACATAGCCGTCGTTAGATGGTGGGGTCAGCAGGTCCACCAGCGGATGCGTGTGGCGGTATGCCAAATCCGCTATCCCGTAGGTGACGGCCTGCAATAACGTAATGCCCGGATCGTGATCACCGTAGTCCGTCCATTGGGATGCGGCATTGTCGATCGCGGCACGCGCACGCGCCCACAAAGTCTCGAAGTGAATCGTCTCTCGTAGGCTTGGATCGCTTAAATCAAAGTTGGTTGGAGGCGTGGTCATACTATCGGTAACATCCATATTTAGACTCGGGGGACCGTAGAAGAAGTTTGTGCAGTGTCACGCGCCTCGGCGGGGCAGGTCGTCGATTAAATGGGTGCCTGCGCCGTAGCGCGTTCTGGCTCCGGAAATTTAAGAATCAGCACCTCTATGCCATCCGCCGTGATCGATTTATAACCTCCGCCAATTTTGAGGTCGGTGACAGATGTCACCCACGGCAGCTGCTGCAACTCAGCAACCAATTGATAGTAATCGAGTGTATCGCCCAATGTGACGGGATGCGTGCTAGCCGCTTCCCCCCATGGCATGTAGCGACGGCTCAGCGATTTCTTGACCTGTGCGTAGCCATACTCAGGGTTCAGTCCATCGCGAAACACCAGTGTGTAATTAACCAGTATGTCCCGGTATTTCGGATTGCATAGCTCTATATTTAGCCACGGCGAAGCCCGTCCTAGGATATCGTCTTGCATCGCCTTGAGCCGCGTTGTGTTCAACATCGGCTTAAGCGGATCGCCGTTGTCCTGCTCACCGGGCTTGGGTACCACCACCAGTTGTTGCGTAGCGGCCGTATCCACCACGCGCACCTCATAGAGCGCCGGAAATCGATCCAACAGCAAGCGCTTAATGTCGCGCCAAGTCAGCGCGCGATCACGATGACTTAAGCGCTTGGCAGCGCGTCGATAAAAATCGGATGTTGTCTCCGGCGTTTGGCCACCTTCTGAATTCCACCGCTGAATCACACCTTGAATACCGTCGAGTCCTTGCACTGTGCGCGTGACGCTGCCCGCCACTCGCAATGGGTCCACACCACTTATACGGGTGGCCGTGACTGCGTTCGCACACAGCCCCACGAGCCATGGCATATCGGACGACTTGCTCGAATCATTTAATAACGAATTTATGTCCTCGAAGCGGCAAGCCAACCAGTAACGGCCGCGAGGCATTGCGCTGGCAGTGGTGCTCGCATCGTGCGGCAATACCACATGCCACAGGCCGCTCTTCGAAAAACCTTCAGTCGTGTCGCGCACCTGCGAATCCAGCGTGCACCACACGTTGTCTTGCCTCAAATAACTCCAGTGCAGTGCCTGCCGCTGGGGACTTTTAAGCTGCCACCACAGATCTAAGTCCTGGCCAGGCTTTAATCCAGTAAAACCTAAGAATAAGGTGCGGGCCGTCACCGGTTGTGCGTCATCGTCATGCACATATCCAAAAGGCGTCAACACGAACTGGGCGTCTGCTTTGCTCAGTGAATAGGTAGTCCGGTAGCTCAACTGTGCACGCTTCAGTTGCGGTGTATAGGGTGCATTCCACACTTGCTGCGACGTGCCATCAGTTGGCGGATTCATCATATGTGTCCAGTACGCCTGGTGCAAAAAATCGTGCTCAGCCAACTCGAGGCGTAGATATGGTCCGTCTCGCGGGTCTAAGCTATCGGGTAATGCGTGCGCCGGCGCACCGAACTCCCATTCGAGCGGCTTCGCTTGTGGCGCCTCTAGATTTGCTTCGCCTGCTTTAGTATCGAAGATAGCGAGCGGTTTCGAACTGCATTTCTTTGTAGTTTGCGGTCCGCGTGACGCCTCAATTTTGAACGATTCGTTTGTGAGCTTCACACCGTAGTTTTCATACCATTTCTCAAACGAGACGTTAGGTAAATCCAGCCACTCCGGCATAAGCGTCATCGTGATCTTCTTACCGCACCAGCGGCCCCAATCGGGCGCGGCTAGGTACACACCACTGCCGATTACTGGTGACTGGCCAAACGGATAATTTTTTTCAGTCAGCTTCGCCAAACCTTCATCGGTACTGAAACGCACATCGGCCGGCTGCGACACCGCAATCTCGATCTTCTCGATGGCTGGTACCGGTTGCGCACTCATGTGCAGCAGCTTTAGAAACGGCCCCTCGCCCGGCCAGCCGTCCAGCCCAGGCGACGCTTCGAAGGCCGGTGCGTCAGCGCCCAGTTGGAACACGGCAGTGGTACCCGGCTCGCTTGCCGCATCTATATTATTTAGCGCCAGCCATTTGCCGCGGCCGCTGACCGACGCTTGCAACTGGTTCACCGCGACCGCCTCGTCAAATGTCAGCGTCAACGTGCGCACCCCTCCGGCAAGCGCCAGCGCGGCCAAACTGAGTACCCGCCCAGTGGCAATCGGATACTCTGCGTTCGTACTCGCGGCCTCGCTGTCTTGAGTGGCAAACAACCGCACGCCAGCGTTGGGCCACGGCTGCTGTTCGCTCATTACCACGCGTGCAAGTCCCGCCGAAGCCCCCGGCACATTCGGGGCTGGCTGGCACCAGCGCAAATCGGTTAATTGCCCGGCATTGGCTAGTAAATCCTGGTCCAATGCGTAGTATTGCGGTGTATGTTCATGATCCTGACCGCCATCAAGCAACGTGCCGGCGGCCACAAGCTGCTCGCGCCATTGCGGCGCAAGCTGCATCGACACGGCCACCCGGTCGGGACGCGCTGGCCGCTCTGTGAGCCCGAGTGCTTGACGGTAATACAAGTCGCGATGCCGTGCAGCAAACGTGTTTAGCAGCGCCTGCGGCGTTTTAAGCGTCTCTAAAAACGCGATCAAAAATGCTTGATGCGGTTCCAGTTTTGTGCCATCTTGCAGCGCACGAATCAACGACTCGACGCCTTGGGGAAACCATACCTTATCCCAAGACAATTTGTCTTTAAAGGGACATTTAGCCGTCTCACTTTGCCAGCGACGCAGATGCCACGCGATGTCACGTGCATCTAGCACAAAATGCTGCTCTTGCTCGATCGGATCCGTCATCATTGCTTGCCCTATTTGATTAAAGCTCGTTATGGCTCGATTACTGCGCCCTCGCCAATAACTGCGTCGTGATAAATCGGCCCTTACCAATACTGGGCATCATTGGATCTGGTGCGCCCGACGAGTTTGTCGCTGGCACGGTCGGTATGAAGCGGGCACTAAACTGCTGCCCCTTAATAATCATTGGCGCACCTGTTGTGCAAAGCGGCGCTTGCTGATTGGGCAGCAGCTGCAGAATCATCACCCTCCCTTGCCCGCCGACGAATGGGCCCGCGATATACGTAGCTTGCGCCTGTACTTTTTTCTCATCCCCGACAATGCAGATCCGGCGCCCGTCGATTGTGGCGCCTCCCGTGCCACGGATTACCACCGGGCCTGTAACCGTCACCACTCGGTTGCCAAACATCGGCTCGAACATTACCGGATCATTGTCCACCACAATCCAGTCACTCATTGTTTGCTCCCCAGTGCATCCCCCCAGTCCAAACGCACGTCTACGGTCTCAACCGCATTGGTGCCCGGTAAGTGATACACAAGCTGCACCTGCAGCGTGGACGGCAGCTGCTCAAGCTGCGTGATTACCAGATCGTCGAGTGTCACGCGCGGCTCGTGGCGCAGCACCGCTTGCACAATTTCCGTGCGCAACTGTGCAAGTAGCGCTGCATTAATGTTTTGAAACACCGACGGCTGCAAGTCGCACCCATAATCTGGCCGCATAATCCGTTCACCTGGCTGGGTGCGCAGTAAAATCTCCAGGCTTTGCTCGATGTTTTCTTTATCCTCCACCGTCTCCGGCCCTTGCTCATTAAATGTGACTGGAAATTTCCAACCGGATCCATACAATCCTGTCAATGTATTTGCCATCACTCACCTCCTTCACTGTGCCCGCTGCACGGCAAACCGACTGCTGCTGTCCAAGCGAGCGCTAACGGGTTAAATCCACTTTGGCCCCCTTAACCGTGACGCCCGCCGCACCTTGCAACGCCAACTGCTGTTTTGCTTTAATCTGCGTTTGCGTCGCCACCACTGTGGCACCTTGGTCACTGTTGAACGTCATCGATTGTTTGCTATTAAGGGCGACCTTTTGCGCAGTGACCGAAACATCCTTTTCACTGTTGAGTGTCACACCTGTGTCGTCCTTTATCGTGACGCTATCCTTGCCATTTTGCAGCTTTAGCGACTTTTGCTGTGCATCAAATAACCATCCTTGCTGCGCGTCGTGTTGGCCCAGCACCAGCCCTTTCTTCGCGTTTTCATCACTGGGTGGATAAGGCGCGGTATTTTTGGGATTGTGCATCGAGCCCAGAATCACCGGGTAGCGCGGATCTTCATCCATAAACGCAAGGATCACTTCGTCGCCGGCTTCCGGATACAAGCATAGTCCCACGCCGTTGCTCGCGTACGGCGTGCCCAGCCGCGCCCATAATGGCGTGTCGCCTAGTGCCGGCAGCTTGACTCGCAGCCGCGCCAAATTGCCCTTATCTACTTGATGCTGCTGCACCACGCCCGTTGCGAGCCCCGGCGCGCGGGGCAGCACGCTCGCATCGACTGTACGCTGAACGGGCACACCAGTAGCAAGGGTTGTATGCAGCGCGCCCGCAACCCACTGATGGCCCACTTCGCTAATCATGCCTTGTCCATCGAATGCGGCGTCGAACCCGCTAAGCATCAACGTATCGCCTAATTCGTACTGTAGCGATGCCTGCGAACTTTGGACCGTCAGGTGCACTTGCACGCCGGCCGCCAGTTGCGCCAGGTACCGAGCATCGGCAAGGGCTTGCGCTTCGGTCGAGGTCATTGGTACCGAATACGTCAACTGCCAAGCAAGCTGACTCAGCGGCTTAAGAGCGGCCGGATCTAGGCCGCCCTTACCCAGCGTCGGTTTGGCTGCTTTCAATGCGCTGGACATCACCTGCTGTGTAACATCCCAATACGCGACACTGAGACTGTCAGCCAGTGTGTCGTTACGAAACTGCCATTGCAGATCGAGCACCGCCGCTTCGTCATCGGATGGACGGTGTGCGTAAATTGTGTGGGTCTTGCCGCCCAGTTTGGGCGGACCAATGTCTACGCCATCGCGCTTTGGGATCAGCCACACCCCATAAGCGCCAAGGCGCGCGCGCAGCCACTGCCAGTCCGAGCATGCCCACTGCACCAATTGCGGCAGCGTCGCGTTCATCCCCGTAACTTGCCCGACCTTCACGTTGTGCGCCTTCAACAGCTGCTGCAGCACGTCCGCATCGCTCTTGTCCTCGAACACCTGCGAGCGCTGAGTGTTCATCAGTGCCTGCAACGGGTGCTTCACTCGCACCGTCAATTGCCGCTCGCGCCAGTCCATGCGCTGCTCAGTCACGAGCCCTGTAAAAAGCTCCGCGTTCTTGAATCGGATGCTTAGCTCAGTGCCGGGCGCGCATGCTTTCGCCGCCTTCGCGCAGTCTTTCCACAAGCGCTCGCTCGCGTCGGCAACTGGCTCAAATACCACCGTCGCCGACGGAATCTGCTGTACCGCGCGGCGCGTTTCGATACGCACCGGCTTGAATGTGTCGAGGATTTGGCCTGCGCATTGCACTACAACATCCTCGGCTTGCCAGAGTGTCGTCATACACGTGCTCCGCGCCCGGCCGGCGGGATCGAACCGGTGGTGTTGACGTCACGGCCGTTTGGCGCCACGGTGTCCGGGCTGCTGTCAGGCCACAGCAGCGTATCGCCGGGAGTGATTGCCGAGAGCGTATCTAGATTGTTTATGTATGCAAGCGCCAGATAGTCAATCGGCAGACGCCCCGGCGAGCGCGCGGCTATGAGCGGCAGCGTGCTACGATCAGACACATGCACCACCGATAGCGGACCATCGGGGACTGCTCCAAGGTTTAGTGACCGAGCGCTGGCACGTCCCATCCCTGCAGCCCGTAGTGAGCGCTGCTCCACGCTAGGCACTTGTCGACTGCCCCCGCCGGCGCCACGCATTGGACGAGCGCTTCCATCACTAGTGGCCGCACCCGCCTGTTTGTCTTCCAGCAGCTCCAGCGTCGCGCTCGCACGTAGTGGCGCGCCTTTGCGGTCAAACAACGTATAGCGCACCGACAAACGAGTCATGCGTCCTGCAAAATAGCCATCGCCGTACCAACTGAGCTTGCCCCACGTGACTTTTAAAAACCGGGTTTCGTGGCTACGGCCATCCACCACCCCGCACAACGTACGCAGTGCCCCCAACTGCTTGTCTACCTCGTCATCGTTGCCTGGTAACGTACCGTCAAACAGCAGCGGCACACTCAGCTGTCCAGGACGCAGGCTCTTAAAACTATTGGCTAACGTCCGGTCATTGAGCGCTTCATTCACTTCGTACTCGGCTTCATACGTCAGCTCAAGCGACTCAGGGTTGTACATCACTTCGAGGCTACCCACCTCCTGCTTGAGCTCACGGTCGAGATACGCGGTAAGTTTAAGTTGCGCCAGGCCGCCTTCGGTCACACTGTCGAGCACGCTCATCGTTGATTCTCCCAATGCAGGCGGATCGCCTCGTTAAGTTCATCATGCAGCTCGCGCTTGAGTTGGCGCATCACTTCACGGGTGACCTGATCAATCAGCCGCGCTTCGCGTTCCCGCTCGCGCTCGCTTGATCTGTCATCACTAATATGGGCTTCAATGACAAGTTCTTGAATTTCGATCATGCATTAATCCCCATAAACAGCAGTTCGTGGTACGCGAGTTCAAACCGATTAATCAGCACCGTATTGCTCGTGGCATCTAAATCACCGGTTTCCCACTTCAGCGGCATTGCATCCGTGGCTGTCCACGTGCTCACCGGTAGGTTTACATCGTTGAGCAACATAACAATGGCCGTTAAGTAATGGCTGTCAAATTCGCCCAGCACACTGTTGAAGATGGACGTTAGCGGCGTAAGCAGCATCACGCCACGCTCAAGTACCAACGTACCGTGTGTAAGCTGCTCTGGCAGGTGCACATTGCCTTTGTTGTCCCCGCCTTGCCGATGCTGCGTGACTTGCAGCTCGCGAGACAACCCCGAGATCCGTTGAAATGCGATATCCACGGGGCTGGGCACCGCGCTGATAAAAACGGTCGCGATAAATCGATGAGCAACCGACGGGGTAAAGAAGTCGAGGTCGTTCATTTCACGCCTTTTTTGAGTTCAAGTCCAACGCACTACGGTGAGGAACCGCTTGTACCGAGCTGCTGACGGTGGACTCTCCGGTATGGATTTGCAGCTGTAGCTCAATAAATTCTGCCGGGTACTGTAAGGCTAACCCAACATTAAGGCGCATAAGACCCGTATTCGCTTCGTCGGCCGTCATACTTTCATGTAGGCCAATCTTCAGCCAAAACGCGTCGCTTTCCTGCGTGCCAAAGAGGCCGCCTGCCAGCCACAGGCGTCGCAGCCATGCGCGCGCTACGCTTTTTAGCTTGAGCCACGTTACCGCGTTGTTCGGCTCAAACACCGCAAAGCGTGCTAGATCGCTCAGATGTTGCTCAACATAGCTCATCGTGCGTCGCAGTTGTACGTACTGCCAAGGAGACTGCACGTTGTTTGCCGACACCGGTGCTAGCGTGCGGCATCCCCACACCCGCACTCCCCGTGCTGCAAAGCTACGAATCCGATTCAACGTGATCCCATCAAAGCTCGCCATCGGCATGGCGTGACACGTCGGCCCTACCACACGGGCGAGCGCGACATTGGCCGGCGCACTCCAAATCCCGCGTTCACGATCCGTGCGCTGGATTACCGCCGCAACTGCACCCGAACTGGGCACAATGAGCTCGTCGCCTGTTGAACTGGACCGGTTCGTTCGCAAGCGCGGCCAGTACAGCGCGGCATGAGTCAGCGCATCGCCCAAGTCCAATTTTGCGAACTTATCGAGACATTGCCTTACTTGCCCGGGGTCATCCGGGCCATCCAGCAAAACAAACGCACGGGCTTCACGCGCCGGTGCAGAAACCAATACTTCCCACGCTTCAACCCACCGCTGTACCGCATCCTTATCAAGGCCGTCCATAAGCACGAGATCCGGCACAGCAAGTAACGTCGCTTGAGGCGCTTGCGCCCAACAAGCCTCCCAGGGCACCTTGTTCAAATCCTTTTTTAGTGTGAGCGGTCCCGACTCCCTATACGTTGATTGAGACCCTAACGACAGCGCATAACAGCGCCCACCTCCTTGGTCAAAGTAATGACATACCGTGTCATAAAGGGCAAATGGCGGCACACGCGACAGCCCGGGGCCGCCCAGTTGCGCCTTAAAATCATCTGGCGACGTGACCTCGCACACAGATGAAAGCGCGCCCTTCTCGGTATAGCCGACAAACAACGGCACTGCCGTCGGTAACGAAACCGCTGCAGGGCCAATCGGCGTGCGCGTCACACTTACGCCAAGTTCAGAGTGAGCCTGCATAGGTATTCTCGGTCAGGTAAAGTTTTCAGGCTAAGCGGCATAAACGGTCAACTCACTAAGGGTTTATTGGTTGGCTTAGCGAGCAGCCGTTGAACTCCCACCTTGCCATTGCATGAGCTGTAAAATAATGAACTCAGCCGGGCGTACAGCAGCCATACCGACTTGCACAATGAGCTTGCCCTGTTTGATATCATCTTGGGTCATTGTCTGGCCCCGGCCCACCTGCACGCGATACGCTTCCTCCGGCTTTGCACCCTGTAACGCGCCCAGACGCCATAGCGTGTGCAAATAATTGTCCAGCGCTACACGCACCTTTTGCCAGGTCGGTTCGCTATTCGGCTCAAACATCACCGCGCGCATCGCCTGCTGCATATCGCGCTCGGCCGCATTGAATAAACGTCGCACTGGGATGTAGCACCACTTTTTACTGGTGAAGGCGAGCGTACGAGCCCCCCACACCAGCGTGCCTTTGCCTTGGAATGTGCGTAGCGCGTTAATACCTTGCTTCTGCAGTTCACTTTGCTTTTCATCACTGATGAGGATGGGCGTCGTGCTTAAATCAGTGCCCTTGCACTTAGCCTCAAAGAGTTGCTCGACGCCAGCCACTGCAACATTGGCGGGCGCTTTCCACACGCCGCGCGTGCGGTCAGTTTTCGCATACAAGCCGGCGACTGCGGGGCTGGCACGCAGTACAACCGGCTTTTCATGCTGAATCTTGTCAACCAATTCCTCGTCGATGGACTGGCACAACGCTTTTGCGTTGTCTAACTTTCGCAAACCATCTAGATTTTTGACTTTTTCATCTGAATAACCTTTTATTACGATTTGGTTATCAGCCGGAACCATTGGACGATAGCGGGTCTTCAGGGCCGGATAATACACCGCGGTTTGCGCTGCCGTCACACCCACTAGCGGCTTACCATCGTCGCTATCCGCCAGTAGAAAGTAGCCCCCCGGCTTGTCCAGCAGCGTATTGAACGCTTCATACACTTTTTCACTTTCAGCAGTCCCACCGACCCAATCGCAATAGCACAATAACGTGATGTCGGGGTATGCTTGAATCGACTTCTTCAGTGCAGCCTCCAAATCGTCTTTCTTTAAATCGACCTTCTTCAAATCTACCTTCTTCAAATAGTCTTTTAGTGCATTAAGCGCAAACACATAACACGGCCCTCCGCCATTATCAAAATAATGGTGCACCGCATACGCTGCCCAATTAGGCTGGTATTCAACGGTGCATCTTGGCGCTTTCGCGTTTCCGTCACTCCCTTGTGATTCTGTTGAGCGTGGAGAAGAAGGAGGCATCGAAGAAGGCAATGTAATGGTCACCTCCGGCCGCGCTCCGCTCACAAATTGCCGCTCGAACGCCAACCAGTCGCTCACTGCCACACAATCGGCCGGAGGAAATTCAGCCTCTAAACCATAAAAGTTGCCGACAAACAGGGGAATAGCTGTTGCTCCCGAGGACACACTGAAAGACAAATTGGCGTCTTCTTCGACATACACGCCTGGGTAACTGACTTGTACTGGCATGTTCACTCCTTTCTGGTTCAGCGGGGCAGATTACACTTGTGCCAAAGTCCCAACACAGCCTGTCCCAAGCGGCTGGGCTCACGCCGGCACACTGGCCATATCCTGCGTCATTTGTAAAATGATAAATTCCGCAGGCCGTACAGGCGCCAGCCCGATCTTTACAATCAACCGGCCATCATCAATCTCGTCTTGCGTCATCGTCAGGCCCAAGCCAATTTGTACAAAATACGCTTCATCGGGCTTCGATCCTTGCAAGCCGCCCTGGCGCCACACCGCGTGCAGATAGTTATCAATGGCCGCGCGCACTTTCTCCCAAGTGGGTTGGCTGTTTGGCTCAAACATTGCGGCGTGCATCGCACGGCCAATATCTTTTTCTACTGCGTTAAACAGCCGCCGTACCGGCACATATCGCCAACGGTCAGTGTCGGTTGCCAGTGTGCGGGCACCCCAAATGAGCGGATCGGTACCTTGAAATACTCGGATTAGGTTCAGCGGCTTATCTTGTTTGTTATAATCGCCTTGCAGTGTGTCCGACACACGCTCCTTAGGCTGCACGCCGCCTTTAAGCCCAATATTAGCTGGCGCCTTCCACACTCCGCGTTCCCGATCTGTGGTGCATACTGCTCCGGCTACGGCTGCGCTGGGCGGAATATTCACATCCGGCGCCCAATCGGCAACTAACCACGGTCCATAGACCGCCGAATAAGCCGATGCAGTATAGCTACCCATAATCTTGCCAGGTTCCACTGGCGTGGCGCCAGGGTCCGCTGACGTGGTGCCAGATCCCGCTGACGTGGTGCCAGGGTCCGCTGACGTGGTGCCAGATCCCGCTGACGTGGTGCCAGATCCCGCTGACGTGGTGCCAGGGTCCGCTGACGTGGTGCCAGATCCCGCTGACGTGGTGCCAGATCCCGCTGACGTG
>NZ_PRDW01000019.1 GCF_002927045.1 Mycetohabitans endofungorum
TATTCTCCATCACAGTACGGCGGTAATGCGCTATTGTTTCGAGCCACGGTAGCGGAGGCGGGATGTGAAACACTAGTCACGCCTGATGCGTGGAAACCGTATGTGCTCGGGGAGATAGAGGTTCATGACGTTCACTGTCGCCACGGAGAAATGCTTAAGCCAGAGCCCACGGCCACGATTGCTTCCATCCTAGCTTGTAAGCTAGACAAATGGGAGAGCCAGCAGGCGCAAAAAGTGAACGAAGACGATAAGGCAGTTTAGCAAAGCACTTAAAGTCGAGGCGGTGAAGCTGGTCGAGGTGCGTGTCGTGTCGCTCGCACAGGAGCGACCGCGACTTAGCTGTGCATGAGCGCATTCGACACAAATGGTCCCAGGCGGAGCGAAGCTGCGAATGGTGACACACTTGAACGTCGGGCAGGTTGTAAGGCGGTGCTGTCTCCCGCCGCGTTTTTGTAAGCAACCGGTTTCATCCAGGGTAAGTCAATATGACTTTGCGTGAGACAAGGGCTGGCCAGCATTTGGCGCAGCGAGATCGATTGTGCGGTTCTCCACTTGCCGGATCGTGGGGCGAGAATAGCGTCGCTCGTCCGGCTCGATGGTGGCCCGCTGCAAGGTATGGCAGTCGGTGAACGCGTGCAGCAGCGCGTAGTGGCTCGTGCCGGTGCATGGGGGCCGGACACGACCACGTACGTCTACGGCGCGCCGCCGTGAACCTGCTTCGATGCGTTGTGTCGCGACACTGGCGGGCGTGATGCGGTAAGGTACCGGTTCGAGTAAACTGCACACCTTTATGGATGCGCGGCATGCGCACTACTTCACTGATCGGAATCATGCGCTTATTCGGCTACCGCATTCTATTCGCCGGTGTGGCGTTTGCCACGCTGTGCGGCCAGGCTTGCGCGGACGTGGCCGACGGCTCGCGCATGGCCAGCCGCTTGCTCGATGATGCGCTGGCGTGCCACTTGCGTGCCCATGATTTCATTGCGCCGCTGGTGGATGAGGGCTTAATCGGCCCGAAGGCATCACGCGTCGAGGACAACTCGGTCAATGCGTTCTTTCCGGTACGCGGCGCGGACTTGCGCGCCTTCGGGTTTTCGGTGATTGCGGTCGTCGGCTACCAGAAGGACGATCCCTTGTTCCGACAAGGTCGGGGCAAACCCATCGGCGACTCGGCTTATGGCGTCGTGGTAATGGGAACCACCCAGCGGGTCAAGACCCGCGCCGAACACGCTGGCAGTCCGGCGATCGTCCACCATGTCGGCCCGCTCGTGACGGCGATCTTCTGCGACGCGCAACGTTGACGCATCGCGACCCGCTGGCAGGCTGACGTCCGGGCTGGCCTCCAGCGCGGCCAGCCTGTGGGTGCCGCGTCGGCCTTGCCGCCTACTGCCGCAGGGCGGTCCGGAACCCGTGCCGCCCGGCAGCCCGCCGGCGCACGATCCGGACAGGCCTGCGCCGCATTAGCGCAGCAGCAGCGTATCGGCCGGCACGCGCACCGAGCCTTCCATGAGCACGCGTGCGCTGCGGCTCATCAACGCCTTGGTCACGATCCATTCGCCGTTGACGCGGCTCGCCTCGGCGCCGACGCGCAACGTGCCGGACGGATGCCCGAAGCGCACCGCGTGGCGCTCGCCACCGCCTGCCGCGCGGTTGACCAGCGTGCCGGGCACGGCTGCCGCCGCGCCGATCGCGACGGCGGCAGTGCCCATCATCGCGTGATGCAGCTTGCCCATCGACATCGCGCGCACCAGCAGGTCGATGTCGGACGCCGCGACCGGCTTGCCATTGGAAGCGACGTAGTCGGCCGGCTGGGCCACGAACGCCAGCTTCGGTGTGTGCTGCCGCGTCGCGATCTCGTCAATGGACGAGATGAGCCCCATGCGCAGTGCGCCATGGGCGCGGACGGTCTCGAGCCTAGTCAATGTGTCTGCGTCGCCGTTGATCGCGTCTTGCAACTCCGTGCCGTGGTAGCCAAGCGCCTCGGCCTCGACAAAGATCGTCGGGATGCCGGCATTGATCATCGTCGCTTGCAACATGCCGATACCCGGAATGTCCAGTTCGTCCACGAGGTTGCCGGTCGGGAACATCGAGCCGCCGCTTTCGTCGTCGGAGGATGGGTCCATGAACTCGAGCGGCACTTCTGCGGCTGGGAAGGTTACGCCATCCAGTTCGAAGTCACCGGTCTCCTGCACCGCGCTGTCCACGATCGGCACATGCGCGATGATAGTCTTGCCGATATTCGCCTGCCAGATCCGTACGGTGACGATACCGTCGCGCGGGATGCGTGACGCGTCGATCAAGTCGTGACTGATCGCGAACGGTCCGACGGCCGCCGACAGGTTGCCGCAGTTGCCGCTCCAGTCGACGAACGGGCGGTCAATCGCTACCTGCCCGAACAAATAGTCCACGTCATGGTCGGGGCGCGCACTGCGGGACAGAATCACGGCCTTGCTGGTGCTCGACGTGGCCCCGCCCATGCCGTCGATCTGCTTGCCGTACGGGTCGGGACTGCCGATCACGCGCAGCAGCAGCGCGTCGCGCACCGCACCGGGCTGCTGCGTGGCGCCAGGCAGGTCCTGCAGCCGGAAGAACACGCCCTTGCTGGTTCCGCCGCGCATGTAGGTGGCGGGGATCTTGATTTGGGATGAGTGAACCATCAGAGTATCGCTCCGTTACGCGGCCGCTTGCGCCGATTCGAGAAAATCCTGCGCAAAACGCTGCAGCACGCCACCTGCTTCGTAGATCGAGACTTCCTCGGCCGTGTCGAGCCGGCAGGTGACCGGGACGTCAGCACGCCCGCCGTCACGGCGATGGATCACCAGCGTGAGATCGGCGCCCGGCTTGCGCTCGCCGATCACATCGAAGGTCTCGGTACCGTCGATGCCCAGCGTGATGCGGTTGACACCGAATTTGAACTCTAGCGGCAGCACGCCCATACCGACCAGGTTGGTGCGGTGGATGCGCTCGAAGCCTTCTGCGACGATGGCCTCGACGCCGGCCAGCCGCACGCCCTTGGCGGCCCAATCGCGCGACGAGCCTTGCCCGTAGTCCGCGCCGGCAATGACGATCAGCGGTTGCTTGCGCGCCATGTAGGTTTCGATGGCCTCCCACATGCGCATGACCTTGCCCTCCGGCTCGACGCGGGCAAGCGAACCCGTCTTAACCGCGCCGTTTTCCAAGACCATCTCGTTTTTCAGTGTCGGGTTTGCGAACGTCGCGCGCTGGGCAGTTAGATGGTCGCCGCGGTGGGTCGCGTACGAGTTGAAGTCTTCTTCCGGTACGCCCATCCTGGCGAGATACTCGCCGGCGGCGCTGTCAACCAGAATCGCGTTGGAGGGCGACAGGTGATCGGTAGTGATGTTGTCGCCGAGCACGGCGAGCGGGCGCATGCTGCGCAACGTACGCTCCCCAGCGAGTGCGCCCTCCCAGTACGGCGGACGGCGAATGTAGGTGCTGCGCTCGCGCCAGTCGTACAGCGGGTTGGCCTGTTGAGCAGCGTCAACGCTAAGCGCGAACATTGGTTCGTACACCTGGCGAAAGTGCTCCGGCTTGACGCTGGCCGCAACCAGCGCGTCGATCTCATCGTCGCCGGGCCAGATGTCGTGCAGTGTGACCGGGTGACCATCGCGGTCGAGGCCGAGTACGTCGCGCTCGATATCAAAACGGATTGTACCGGCGATCGCATACGCCACCACCAGCGGCGGTGAGGCGAGAAACGCCTGCTTCGCATACGGGTGGATTCGCCCGTCGAAGTTCCGGTTGCCGGACAATACTGCGGTCGCATACAAGTTGCGCTCGACGATCTCCTGTTGGATGGCCGGGTCGAGCGCGCCGGACATGCCGTTGCACGATGTGCATGCGTACGCGACGACACCAAAGCCCAATTGCTCCAGTTCCGGCAGCATTTGCGCGTCCTGCAGGTACAGTGTGACGGCCTTCGAGCCGGGGGCCAGGGAGCTTTTCACCCACGGCTGACGGATCAGCCCTCGCCGGTTCGCGTTGCGTGCCAGCAAACCCGCGGCAATCATGTTGCGCGGGTTGTTGGTGTTGGTGCAACTGGTGATCGCCGCGATGATCACCGCGCCGTCAGGCATGCGGCCGGGCGTGTGCTCGACCTTGCCGCTGATGCCGCGTGCGGCCAGCTCCGAGGTGGGCACGCGCTTGTGCGGATTGGACGGACCGGCGATGTTGCGTACCACGGTCGATAGGTCGAACTCGAGCACACGTTCGTATTGCACGTGTGTCAACGTGTCAGCCCAGAGGCCAGCACGCTTCGCATATTGCTCGACCAGCGCGACCAGCTCATCGCTGCGCCCGGTCAGCCGCAGATACTTGATCGTCTGCTCGTCAATGTAGAACATGGCTGCGGTGGCGCCGAACTCGGGCGCCATGTTCGAAATCGTTGCGCGGTCACCGAGTGTCAGGCTGGCCGCGCCCTCGCCATAGAACTCGAGGTAGGCCGACACGACCTTTTGCTGACGCAGGAACTCGGTGAGGGCCAGCACAATATCAGTAGCGGTGATGCCGGCTCGGGGCTTGCCGCTCAGCTTCACGCCAACGATATCCGGCAAACGCATCCACGATGCGCGTCCCAGCATCACGCTTTCTGCCTCCAGCCCGCCCACCCCAACGGCGATCACGCCCAGCGCATCGACCATCGGCGTGTGCGAATCGGTGCCAACGAGCGTGTCGGGGAAGGCGACGCCATCGTTGACCTGCACGACCGGGCTCATGCGCTCCAGGTTGATCTGGTGCAGGATCCCGTTGCCGGGCGGGATCACGTCGACGTTGCGAAACGCCTTTTTGGTCCAGTTGATGAAGTTGAAGCGGTCTTCGTTGCGGCGATCCTCGATCGCGCGGTTCTTCTCGAACGCGCCCTTGTCATCGCCGCCGCATTCGACTGCCAGGGAATGATCGACCACCAGCTGGGTCGGCACAACCGGATTGACCCGTGACGGATCGCCGCCACGCGCCGCGATCGCGTCGCGCAGCCCGGCGAGATCGACGAACGCGGTCTGGCCCAGGATGTCATGGCAGACGACGCGCGCCGGATACCAGGGAAAATCCAGTTCGCGCTTGCGCTCGATGAGCTGCGATAGAGACGCGTCAAGCGTGGTCGGATCGCACCGGCGCACCAGGTTTTCGGCCAATACCCGTGACGTATAAGGCAGGCCGTCGTAGGCGCCCGGCGCCAGCGCATCGACGGCGGCGCGCGCGTCGAAGAAGTCCAGGTCGGTGCCTGGTAGGGGTTTTCTGTAAGCGGTATTCATCGACATCAGGCCCGCTTCTCGAGCGGCACGAACGGCAGGTTTTCCGGGCCGGTATAGTTGGCGCTCGGACGGATGATCTTATTGTCCACGCGCTGCTCGATGATGTGCGCGGCCCAGCCGGACGTGCGCGCGATCACGAATAGCGGCGTGAACATCGCAGTGGGTACGCCCATCATGTGATACGACACCGCGCTAAACCAGTCCAGGTTCGGAAACATCTTCTTGATGTCCCACATCACGGCCTCCAGGCGCTCGGCAATGTCGAACAGCTTGGTATTGGACGCCTCCTTCGATAGCTTCCTGGCGACTTCCTTGATCACCTTGTTGCGCGGATCGGAGATCGTGTAGACGGGGTGACCAAAGCCGATCACCACTTCCTTGTTCTCGACGCGGCGGCGGATGTCCGCTTCGGCTTCGTCGGGAGTGGGATAGCGCGATTGGATCTCGAACGCGACTTCGTTTGCGCCGCCGTGTTTCGGGCCACGCAGCGCGCCGATTGCCCCGGTGATCGCCGAGTAGATGTCCGAACCCGTGCCGGCGATCACACGGCTGGTAAACGTCGATGCGTTGAACTCATGCTCGGCGTACAGGTTCAGCGACACGTGCATCGCGTCAACCCATGAGCGCGTCGGTGCCTTGCCGTGCAACAGGTGCAGGAAATGACCGCCGATCGAGTCGTCATCCGTTTCGACGTCGATGCGCTTGCCGTTGTACGAATAGTGGTACCAGTACAGCAGCATCGAGCCAAGCGAGGCCATCAGCCGGTCCGCGATGTCTCGCGCGCCGGGCAGATTGTGATCGTCCTTTTCGGGCAACACGGTACCGAGCACGGATACACCCGAGCGCATCACGTCCATCGGATGAGCCGACGCCGGAATGGACTCGAGCACTGCCTTGACGTTCGCTGGCAGCGCGCGCAGTGTCTTGAGCTTGACCTTGTAGGCGGCCAACTCGGACACGGTCGGCAGCTTGCCGTGCACCAGCAGGTAGGCGACTTCCTCGAACTCGCATGCATCGGCCAACGCCAGGATATCGTAGCCCCGATAGTGCAAGTCATTGCCGGTGCGCCCGACCGTGCACAGCGCGGTATTGCCGGCGGCCACGCCGGACAGCGCGACCGATTTCTTCGGCTTGAAGGCACTCGTTGCCGGCGTGTTGTTGTCTGCTTCGCTCATGGTTTCGGTTTCGTCTTCGGACGCAAGCGTTACTTGTTGGCGGCGAACAGCGCGTCGAGCTTCTGCTCGTATGCGTGATAGCCCAGGTATTGATACAGATCGGCGCGCGTCTGCATGGTGTTGACAACGGCCTTTTGCGTGCCGTCGCGCAGCACAGTCTGATAGAAGTGCAACGCCGCTGCGTTCATCGCGCGATAGGCGCCGCAGCAGTACAGCGCGATGTCCACGTCGGCGTCGCGCAGGTCGTTGACAGTGAACAGCGGGGTCGAGCCGAACTCAGTCAGATTTGCCAGGATCGGCACCTTGACTGCGGCCTTGAAGCGGCGGTAGTCGTCCAATGTGCGCATTGCTTCGGGAAAAATCATATCGGCCCCGGCTTCGACATAGGCGAGCGCTCGCTCGATCGCGGCGTCCAGGCCCTCGGCAGCGGCGGCGTCGGTGCGCGCCATGATCACGAACTGCTCGTCGGTGCGCGCGTCAACCGCCGCCTTCACGCGGTCGACCATTTCGTTGGTCGGCACACATTCCTTGCCTGGCCGGTGACCGCAGCGTTTCTGGCCAACCTGGTCCTCGATGTGCACGGCCGCCACCCCCGCCTTGATGAACGAGCGGATGGTGCGCGCAATGTTGAACGCGCCGCCCCAGCCGGTATCGATGTCAACCAGCAGCGGCAGCGAGGTTGCATCAGTGATGCGGCGCGCATCGATCAGCACGTCTTCCATCGTGCTGATGCCCAGGTCTGGCAAGCCGAGTGAATTCGCAGCGACGCCGCCGCCGGACAGGTAGACGGCCTTGAAGCCGACGGCCTCGGCCATCTTCGCCGCATAGGCAGTGATCGCGCCGACCACTTGCAGCGGTTGGGCTTGGGCAACGGCGGCGCGGAATTTGGTACCCGCGCTGGCGGGGGCGGAATGGGGTGCGTTCATTGTTGCTCTAAGAAAAAAGCGGCATTTAAGCAATTTCTGGGCCAATGACCGAAGGAAGCGTCAAAGCCTTGATTTTTAGGGTGTGGGTGACTCGGATACTACCGCCTGTGTTTCAAATTTGAAATCAGGCATTTCGTTTCTGAGATGTGGCGCGCATAATGCGAAGATCGCCAATGGGGGATGGGGCCTTGAACATCGTACAACCCGACGCGGCTGCCCGCCCACGGATGTGGGCCATGGGAATAAGCCGATTGCGAGACTTGTTCCTGGACATCGCCCGCGAGTATGACGGGCGTGCGCAACTGCGCGTGGTCTCGCGCGGTTTCGAAGACGCGGTGCACGAAATCAATGTGGCCGGCGCGATGTGTCCGGACGTGGTGGTGGCCGGCGGATCGAACGGCGCGTACCTGAAAGGGCGTGTGAACGTGCCGGTCGTGCTGATCAATCCCACCGGTTTCGACGTGATGCATGCGTTGGCGCAGGCGCGGCGCGGCGCGGCATCGGTCGCACTGGTCACGCATGGCGATATTCCTGACGAGGTCCGGCAGTTCACGCACGCTTACGGCATCGATGTGGTCCTCGGCTCGTATCGGTCGACGCAGGATGCCCAGGCCTGCGTGCAGGACTTGCGTAAGCGTGGCGTCGGCGCAGTGGTTGGCCCCGGCCTGGTCGCGGATCTTGCCGCCCGCGCCGGCATGCATACGGTATTCCTGTACTCTCGCGCCTGCGTGCGCGCTGCTTTTGATACCGCGCTGGAAGTTGCACAGGCCACGCGTGCCGAGGCACTGCGCCGCGCCCGGCTGGACAACCTGCTGCAGCACCTGCGCGACGGGGTGGTGGCGCTCGATGCCGAAGGACGCGTCGAGGCGATGAACCAACGGCTGTCCGACGCCCTCGGTATCGGCGCCACGCAGGCGGCGGGGCGTCCGCTGCTGGATCTGGCGCCGTACCTGGCCGACTCGCTGCCCGACACCGACGGCGATACACTCAGCGTGATCCGCGGGGTGAGCTATGTCGTGCATCGCGGCCCGCTTGCCGGCTCCGGCGGCGAGCAGGGGGGCGCCGTGCTGACATTCCAGGAATCGCGCGCGGTAGAGCGGCTGGATCGCACGTTGCGGTTACGGCCGCGTGCGCAGCAATTTACCGCCCGTTACGATCTGGATGACCTGGTCGGCGAAAGCGCGCCCATCGAGCGCGTGCGCGCGCTGGTGCGTCGTTATGCGCGCTCGGACGCGACCGTGCTCGTGCTTGGCGAAAGCGGCACCGGCAAGGAAATGGTCGCACAGAGCATCCACCGCCTGAGTGCGCGGCGCGATTTCGCGTTCGTGGCCATCAACTGCGGCGCCTTTCCGGAGGCACTGCTCGAAAGCGAGCTGTTCGGCTACGAAGAGGGCGCCTTCACCGGCGCGCGCAAGGGGGGCAAGGTGGGCCTGATCGAAGCCGCGCATCGTGGCACTTTATTCCTGGACGAGATCGGTGAGATGCCGCTGCCGCTGCAAAGCCGTTTGCTGCGGGTGCTCCAGGAGCGCGAAGTGGTGCGTTTGGGCTCGACCGAGCCGGTGCGTGTCGATATCCGCGTGATCGCCGCCACACACCGTGCGTTGACTGACGGCATCGAGTCGGGCACATTCCGCGCCGATTTGTATTACCGGCTGAATATCTTGAGCATTGCGCTGCCGTCGTTGCATGAACGTCCTGGTGATGTGATGCTGCTCGCGGCGGAATTGCTGTTGCAGGCGGCGCGGCGTGAGCCACGCCTGGCCTCGCGCGTGCCGGATATCGGCGTGGCAACTCGGATGCTGGCTCCGGTGGCCGCGCCGCTGTGCGCGTACCGGTGGCCCGGCAACGTGCGCGAGTTGCAGAACGTCATCGAGCGGATCGTGGTCGAATTGGCCGATACCGAAGTCGGTGACGATGTCGCGCTGACCGTGGCCCTGCTGCGCACAATCGCGTCCGAGTTGTTCGACACGCCGGCTGGCTCCGTCGTGCCCGCCTCGACGCTGCGTGAACGTAGCCGCCACGTTGAGGCGGATGAGATCCGTGCTGCGTTAAAGGCTCATGATGGCGATCGCGATGCAGCATGCCAGGCGTTGGGCATCAGCAAGACGACACTGTGGCGCAAGCTTAATGCCGCGCGATAAGGCGCCGCCTGCGCGGACGTGAGTCCAGCCCCGGATCGGCGTGCGCCGTTCGCGCGCCTTAGCACGCTTGTCCGTCGGTTGTTGGTCACTGGTCACTGGTCACTGGTCACTGGTTGCTGATCGTTGATCGTTGGCCGCGGTGCGGGAGCAGGGTCGGACCGATGGGCGTTATATGATGCTGTTGTGGGAGTTGATTCAAGCGCTCGTTGATGATTCGTCTTGCCGTCCCAGCGGATTTTTCCGTGCTGTTGTCGATAGAGCGTCGCGCCGGCGAGCGGCTGCGCGGGCATGTCGCGTTTCCGGTGTTTGCCGCGCACGGATTGACTCAGGATGAGCTTGCCGACGGAGTGCGGCAACGCAGGCTATGGGTGGTGGAGCACGACGATCGCGCTGTGATCGGCTACTTGCTCGGCGGTGAACTCGATGGTGGGTTCCATATTCGACAGATGGACGTCGATCCTGCCTACGGCCGTCGGGGCCATGGCCGCGCATTGCTGCGGCATGCGTGCACGGCCGGGCGCGCCTGGGGGTACCGGCAAGCCCTGCTGACGACATTGCGGGACGTGCGCTGGAATGCGCCGTTCTACCGCAGCGAAGGTTTTGCCGAGTTGCCGATCGCGCTGCAAGGCGAGCAGATGCGCGCGGTGCTCGCGCATGAACAGGCGCTGGGATTCCCGATGCATCTGCGCGTCGCGATGGCCAAGCCGCTGGGCGACTGACCGTTGCGTGAATCGATGCACCTGTGACCGTTACGTGCGTTTGTCGTCCCGCGGTGGCGCAGCATTGGGCGCCTCGGCCTGTCCCGGCGTCGCCACGCATGCGCCAAGGAGCCCGGATTCACGCGCCAAGCTGTGCTAGTGCGTCACGCACGTGCGCGACGAGGCCTCGGCGAGTTTTGAAGGGGGTGCCTGTGCGCACGGGCCAGGTAAACCGGACCGGCAGGGCGGGTTCGAAGCGCAGCACGGCTACGACCGGTGCTTTGATGTGCAGCCGTTCGGAATAGTCGCGTTGCACCGCTATTCCTATCGAGCGGACGTGTGCAGGCATCGGATGGGCGAGATGTTGCGAACGTGGCGAGAGGGTTGGCGGATTACGTGGGTTCGCGCAGGTTGACAGACGGCAGGGCGGCAAGTACTGATAGCAGCGCCCGGTCGCATGGCAGCGCGATCTTCAGCGCGAGCAGCGGATCGGCGCGTGTGCGCCCGAGGTTGATCGCGGCAATTGGCTTGCCGGCCCGCGCCGCCTGCACGCAGAAGCGATAACCTGAGTAGACCATCAGCGACGAGCCGACGACGAGCACTGCATCGGCGTGCGCGAGCGCGGCCTGCGCCGCATTGACACGCTCGCGCGGCACGCCCTCGCCGAAGAACACCACATCTGGTTTCAGCATGCCTTGGCAATGGTCACACACCGGCACCCGGATCGTATCGAAGTCGATTGACTCGAGATGAGCGTCGCCATCGGGTGCTGCGTTGGCCGACAGCGTTTGCAGCACCGGATTGTCCGCTTCGAGCCGCTGCTGAATGGCCTCACGCGCATGCACGCGGCCGCAGCTCACGCAGATGGCGCGGCTAATGTTGCCGTGAAGCTCGATCGTGCCGGTTTGCCCGGCGCGACGATGCAGGCCGTCGACATTCTGCGTGACGAGCCGCTCGACGCGACCCAGCGCCTCGAGCCGCGCCAGCGCATGGTGCGCGGCGCTTGGCTCGGCCTGGGCCAGCACTTTCCAGCCGAGCGCGCTACGGGCCCAGTAGCGGCGGCGCGCCGTCGGCGAGCGAAGGAACTCTTGCAGCAGAATGGGCGTACGGCCCTTGCGCTCGCCATTTACATCGCGATAGTCGGGAATGCCCGAGGCGGTACTGATGCCGGCGCCCGTTAGCACGAACAGGCGAGGATGCGCCAGCACGAAGCTGGTCAGCGCGCGCAGGCTCGTCTGCGCGTCACCCTGCTCGGCCAGCGTGTGCTTCGGCCCACCCGTATCGACCCCGTTGCAGCTTTCGGCCGGACCTTCGGATATGAACGTTTTCATCTCGCTGACAAAGCAGTGTGGTATGACGGCAACCGTGCGTGGCATCGGCGACGGGCCGATACGCCCTTTGACCGATTCTACGGGGTTTAGGCACGGCTGTCGGCGTCGCGTGTGATAGAACAACGGGCACATGGCGCCTCGACCATCATGCAGGACCGATCCCATGCTAGCGACGCGGCAGCAGCATATCCTCGACGCGCTTTCGAAGCGCCGTGCACTGTCTGTTGTGCAACTCATGCGGATGCTGTTGTTATCGCGGTATCATGCGAAACCGTATTTCGTTCACGATCAACCCGACACGGTCAAGACCGAGCCGAAGACCTTCACCGACGCTGGCGCCGTCCCACGCGAGCAAGGTGGCCTATTCGAACCCGAACACGGCCGGCGCTGGGATGGAGGGGATCGTCCTCACGCCAGCCCTGACGGGCGACTCGACACCTGAAAGCTCGAGCAGGGCGTGAAACGCCACACCAAGGGCACTGGCGACCTCGGCGTGCTGCTGTCGCACAACGGGATCATGGTGGCCGACGGCAAGAAGCTGATCGACATACCTGATGCCGGCTGACGTACAGGCGAAGGTGCCCAACGGCTATGGCATCCCGAGGCGCACCGACGTGCCGCTCGCGGGCAAGAACGGTGAAGCCCGTCAAGAAGACGATTGCCGGCGTGAAGCGCGTGTCGGTGGTCTGGACTAAGTAATGGCAAACAAGTCCGAGCAATGACTGGTCACCACCAGCGCGAGCGTGTCGCGCGCCTGCGGCCCAAGCAACTTTGCATCGGCGCGTGTGTCCGTGTTTGTTACGAGGCTGCCGATGTTGCCCTGGTCCGGCCGTAGCGAGCACCTTGAAACTGAACCCGTTCGCTGTAGATGGAATAAAATTAGCTGTTGTTCGCCACCAATGCGCTGCAATTGCGGTGCTGGGCGACTGGGAAAAAGTAGCTTGACTGCCCTCTGGAATACTACCTGGCGATCATCGCGTGCGTACGCGCGCGTTGATGCGACGCGTGCCTGTGTGCTGCTGCGATCACTCGCCGCACTGAAGCATCGGTCTTTTTAGATCGCTTATCCGACGCTATACGGTTTGCTCACCTCCGATTGTGACAGTCTCGCAACCCGATGCAGAAGCTGCATTCTTTATGGCGAGGACACAATGACACGACAGACAAGTCGATTGCTTTCGAAGCTGGGCGCCGGCATGGTTTTGGCAGTAACCGCGGGGTGCGGCGGCACGACGAGCAGCGACGTGGGCGCGTCGGCCGAGCATCGTACAGGGGGGGCACCGTTCACCGTATCGCGCGTCGACACTTCCCCGCGGGATGAGCGCGGAGAACACGACGGGGTTGACGAGCGCGACAGACCAGATGGACCAAAGCTTGATGGCGACGCCATGCCTGCGCCGGCTGCGCCTGGCGACGGCAATCCGCGCAAGCTATCACACAAGGACACCACGAACTTGCAGGAGCAGGATGACACGGAGACGCTGCATGGTTGGACAGACGCTGCTCGTCCGAGAACATGGCCGTCCGCGCCGGTGAAGCGTCCGTCCGACGAATACAAGCGCAGGTCGCAGTTGAGCAGGGCGTCGTCGCTACCTGCTTTCCATGGGCCCCGCCCCGACAACACAAATGGGAATTCCCACCCCGACGGAAGTACCATTCTTCGCGGCGTGCCGTCAATAGACATTCCGAGACACGCGCACCGCCGCTCTGGGGCCAGTTTGACGATTAGTCCGACCACGCGATCGTCTAGCGAGCAAAGTACCGTGGGATTGAATGTATTGCCACATTTCTTCCACGATACAAATTTCAATCCGCTTGAGGCGTTCCGCTCCACGCCGGGCGACACAGTAGCCACTTTGGAGGAACGGCCGGCGGCGCCGTTGAGTGCCCGCCTCAGGACGTGGATGCGGGAGGCTCATGCCGATTTTGCCGACTGTCGTACCATGCCTTGTCCTCATCGAGGTTCGCCGCAGCCGTGGACCACGCTGTTCGATGTCGACGCACGGATGAGACAGCACGAAAAACAGGAAATCGTGCGCACGGAGCTGGAACGGTGGGCGCATACACAGCAGGTGGTGCCTGTAACGCCCGATGCGTTCGATCAACTCGATCAACGCGATAAACTGTGGGTTGCGCTGCGCATCGTCGATGCGGAGGATGCGAACAACGACGACATACTCGCTTGGTCAGTGGCGGCCGAGCTGTTTCCGCGCGAAGCGCTTCGCCAGCGTCAGCATCGCAAAGTTGTGCCATGGATGCTCCAAATGTTCGACCTACGTTTGGACCTGGTCGCTTTGGGCGAGCGTGGCGCCCGGCAGGGCGAACTCGATGCATTTGTCCGGGCGGCGGCCCGTGATGTCGATCAGCAAGACCGCCTTGAGCGGCTGGAGCGGGCGCTGCACGCACTGGCTGTCTACGAGCTCGTCCCGAGAATGCGTAATATTTTAGAGCCGACGGGCGCACCGTTGCATGAAGTGGCGGAGACGACATTTCGCGTGGTCGAGGCACTCGAGCGGCTGGCTGCCGAAGTGGTGCCCACGGTGGTACAGCAAGGCGCGGGCGACGCAGACTACGCGGATCGTTTCAACCAATTATTATCCGGAACGATATAGACGTTTACCGTCCCACGGCTTAACAGCAGACTGTCCAGCGCCTAAAATAGATGTCGATGTGTACCGCTTCAGTGGCTCCCAGTGATAGCTGTAGCGGACACAATAATGACGGGGGATCGATAAGTGAGCAGCCAGCATGCCGTGCACGGCTGAGCTCGTGAGCGGTAAGCTACTAGCACGTCGCCGGCCCGTGCTAGCGTCGGCACGCGTGTGGGTGTTGCAGGCGCGGTGTGTGAGTCGCGCCACCAGCACCTTCGGGGGCACGCTGCCACTATTGCGTTAGTGTGCGAAACAGCGCGCGGCCGTTCAACGACGGGTGGGTTCCTGGATCACGCCGATGTACAGCCGCGGGCCAGGCCCATCGATCGATGCCCGTATAGCTAACGCTGAGCATACATGACACGTGCAGCGATGTGCGTAATTGTGGCTGCATAGTGTCCAGTCGCCTTCTGAAATTGACCGAGCGATTCAAGCGACACCTGCTGCTGCTGGGCGTCGGCGGCCGACCAGCGAGCGATCGGTGCGTAGCCGGGCGTGGCGATATCGCGCATTGGATGGGGCGCGTGGCATTGCGCGATAGCGTGGTGCGCGGGGCCGACCCCGATCCGTTCCTGTGCGCCAAAGTCGCGGCGCAGAAACGGCCGGGGCAAGCGTTCCAGCATTGCTGAGCAGTGACGCACCAGCGTGGTGGTCGGCCGGGCGAAGCATTGCGCGAGCCACTGCGTTGTCTCGTTCCACTACATGAGCGAGCGCACGTAGAGTTCGAGGCGGTGCCACCGGCGTGTGGCGCGCTGCCTGGGATAGGCGGTGCCCGCGGCGCGCCTGATCAGCGCGATGGGACGGGCCATGCCGTCCAGACAGTGCGACGGCGCTGCTAGCCATCTTGACAAAGGCGGACGTTATGCACGGAGCCTGTTCAGCACGAGGTCGCGCACACAGGGCAGCGCGGACGCGAAAGATTGATCGGACATGGCTCGGTAATGAAGCGGTGGAGACGAAACGATAAAGAAGAAACGGTGAAGCCGGCATCGATCTTAGCCGCGAGTGGCCGGCATTCCTTTGGACATGCGCAGAAAAATGTCGAGTTATATCGTAGAATGCGCGCGAAACATCCATGCCATTGAGCGGCTCCATCATGGTTTCACGCATCCTGCTGATCGAAGACGACAGTCGCTTGGCTGAGCTGGTGGCCAGCTACCTGCGCAAGCACGAGTATGATGTGCATATCGTGCTGCACGGCAACGACGCATTGGACGCGATTTTCGCGCGTCGGCCCGACCTGGTGATCCTCGATGTGAACCTGCCCGGCAAGGACGGCTTCCAGATATGCCGCGAGGCGCGCAAGCAGTTCGATGGGCTAATCATCATGGTGACGGCCCGGGATGAGGATCTCGACGAGGTGCTGGGGCTGGAACTTGGTGCCGATGACTACGTGCACAAGCCAGTGGAGCCGCGCGTACTGCTTGCGCGGATTAAGGCGCTGCTGCGTCGCGGACTGCAGCGCGGCGGCGAGACGAGTGTTGAGCCGGAGCGCCTCGTCTTAGGCAAATTCGAGATCAGTCGCGCCACGCGCAGCATTCGCCTGCCCGATGGCAGCGTGCCCGATCTCACCTCAGCCGAGTTTGACTTGCTATGGGCGCTGGTGCGCTGTGCCGGCGAGGTCGTGAGCCGCGACGACTTGATGCGTCAGTTGCGCGGTATTGGCTTTGACGGCGTGGATCGCACGGTCGATGGCTGTATTTCCAAGCTGCGGCGCAAGCTGCACGACGACGCGGCCAACCCGCAGCGAATCAAGACCGTGCGTGGCAGGGGATATCAATTCAGCAAGGTGGCATGGGAGTAAGTTGTCAGCTGGCCGGTGGCCTGAGCGCCTCCATCGCCGGAGAGCCTGTGCGCCAGGTGCCAGGTGCCAGGTGCCAGGTGCCAACAGCCACCGCTACACCGCCCGTGGGTCAATAGACGTGCCCGAACTGGAAATACACATTACGCCGTCCCCCCGGCGCGAGTGCGACACCAAAATAGATCGGCCCGAATGAACTGGTCAGCCCGGTGAACAGCGACCCGCTGCGCTTCATCGGCCCGCTAGCCAGCGCGTCGTTGAAGCCGTTCCACACGTTACCTATTTCCGCCGTGACACCTGCAAACAAGCCGCGGAACGGACCGGCATTGAACGAAGCCAACTGGTTCATGTATGTGAGATGGGCATAGGCCATCGACGTGCCGGACAATTGGTCGGCTGCATACGCGGACAAGTGTCGGAAGCCGCCCAGCGTGAACCCGAGCGGATTGATCGCGTTAATGCCGCCGATGTCCTTGCCGCCCTCGATGCCGACGTTGATGCTGTGTCGTCTGAACGAGACCGCGGCCATTGCCTTGCCGTACAGTTCGGTGATGCGGTCCTTGCTGCTGGCGAGCGAACGCTCGGCCTTGATTTCCGTATAGTAGCCACTGCGGGGAAACTGCGAGTCGTCGAGTTGGTCGATGACCAACCGTGCGCGCATGCTCAACTGTCGGCCATAGGCGTCCGGGAACGCCAACTGTGTGCCACTTTCATCCAGCGGCAGGTTGTACAGCGGCGATGCGAAGCCGTACGCATACGCGAGCCCGATGCGCAAGTCGCCGAGCCGCGCGAGCGGCAGCCCGAAATCGATGCCGGCGCGTTTGGTTTGCAGATGAAAGCGGGTAATGCGGACATTATCACTATAGAGGTTCGCGTAGCGGCTCACGTACTCGACATATGGCGCCACGTAGTAGCCGAATGCACTGGACAGCGGCTGGCGCAGTTCGCCATGCACGCTGATCAGGTCGCTGCCGAGCGTGGTGTCCACGCGTCCCTCGAGTCCCGACGGGCTCAGCCACGGTCGGCGATAGCCCAGATGCAGCCGAAATCCGCCTTCATCGGTCGAACTGCTCGACAGGCCCAGGCCAAACAGTAGGAAGTTTGGCCCCCATGACTTCTGCCGCGCCGTGATCACGAGCCGGTGTTCGTCACCGTGTTCGACTAGTTTCTGCGTGACGTCCTCGAAGTCACCGGAGTTTGACAAGGTCAACAGGTCCTTGTTCAGCTGGTGTGGATCGTAAAGGTCGCCCGGGCGCACATGCAGATAGTTGCGGATCCGTGCGGCTGGCACCGCGCCGACCGACTCGATGTCAATCTGCGTCAAGCGTATCGGGCGCGGTGGCGGGGCGGCGTGTGTGCGGCGGTAAGCGGCGTAGTCGGCGGGCGCCAGCGTCAGATGCCGCAGTTGCGGCAGAGCCGCGCGGGCCGCCGCCTCGCCGGCCTCGATCGCCTGTGCCGCGTTCGCGAAATCGGTGAAGGTCAGGGAGCCGAGATCGGGTTGGATTAGCACGTCGCCGGCGACCAGCCGCGAGCGTTGTTGCGCGACGTTTTGCCGGATCAGGATGCCGATCATCTGCTGCATCACGTCTGCGGGCGTCGCTAGTGCATCGAGCGGGCGCAGCGGCGAGCCGATGTCTACGGCGATCACGACGTCCGCGCCCATAGCCCGTACCGTGTCCACCGGCAGGTTGCTGACCAAGCCCCCGTCCACCAGTGTGCGCCCGTCGACGTCGGTTGGCGCGAACAGCCCGGGCATCGCCATGCTGGCGCGGATCGCCTGCGGCAGCGAGCCATGATCCAGCACAATCATCTGGCCACTGCGCAACTCGGTCGCGATCGCCCGATACGGGACCGGCAGCTTGTCGAACGACAGGTCACCGGGCACCGTCGAGGTCCAATCCGACAACAGCGCTTGCAGCCGGTTGCCCTGAACTAGGCCACGTGGCAACTTCAGTCCGTCGCTGCTGACGCCCAGTGTCAGGTTGCTGGCATACGATTGTTCGTCTTCGCGTTGCGACTGCGGCAGCTCGGCGCGTTGGTGCACGTCGAATGCGATGTCCGTCAGGTTCACGCCCGCCAGCCGGCTCTGCATGTCTGTTGCACTCATGCCGCTCGCGTACAAGCCGCCCACCACGGCGCCCATGCTGGTGCCGGCGATGCAATCCACGGGGATGCGGTTTTCCTCCAGCACCTTGAGCACGCCCAGGTGTGCATAGCCACGCGCGCCACCGCCAGAGAGCACCAGGCCGATTGCCGCGCGGCCGTGCGCACGGTCGTGTGCCGCGCACGCGAGCGTCCCGGCGCACGAAGCCGACGCGTGCAACGCCAGCGCTGCCGCGAGCACCACGGCGAGTGCTTGGCGGCCAATGCGGCCACGCCGTGACACGTCCTTCTGCCCGATCATGACGCGCATGACCAATGCGCGGAGGCGGGTCCGCAGTGATAGGGTCATCCTGTTACTTGCGTTCTTAAAACTAGCTATTATCGCTGCACGGGGCGCGCGCGTGCAGCGACAAGGCGCGATTTCGCCCGCCCGCACAGACATGTGCAGGACTTTGCGTGTTGACGTCGCGCTGGTCGTCGGCGCTGTTGGCAAGCTGGCCATGATACCTGGTGATGTTGCATTGGCTTGAGCGCCGCTATTCGATTGGCATGCGACGGGCCCCAGCGATGATCGAGATCCTGGCTCAGTATCCGCACGCCTACCTGCATCGCGACGGGTATCAGTTGTTCGGCCGCGCGGTGATCGCGTGGTTGCTCGCTGCGTCGCTGGCCATCGGTTTCACGTTGTTCGGACCGCTGCCAGTCGTGCGCGTGTCGGCAAATCGCTGGCTCTCGGTCCCGGTGGGCGTGTTCATGTACGTGATTCGCGGTACGCGCTATACGTAAAACTGTTATTGATCTGTACCGGTGTCTACGGCCTCGCGTCCGTGCGGTCTCATGAGTGGCTCGGTGCGTTCCTTCGCAGCGGATATCACTGTACGGTGCTGGCGTTCAGGCTCAATACGCGTGCGTACACAACGAAAATTTTCATCGGTGCGACCTGGGCGATACCGGATGGAAAAGTCGAGGCCGCGCGTGCCTATGGCATGCCATAACTAAAGCTGTACTTGCGTGTGATTTTGTCCTCGGCGCTGCGTCGCGCATTGCCTGCGTACAGTAACGAGGTGAAACTGATGACGTGCAAGCAAGCACAGGAGCGCGTGGCGATCGCGAGCGCACTGGCCATGCACCCAGACGTGATGCTGTTCGACGAGCCCACGTCGGCAGATCAGCACTGGCGTGCGGATTCTCTTCGGCTGCTCATTTTGCCAACGCGTATCGCGAGAAGTTCGGCGTGACGCTGCGTGAGGTGCGGCGCGCATTCGTCAATGTAACGGCCCGGGTATCGACTGAAAACGGCGTGACATAGCGGGCGGACCCTATGCCGTCATTTCGGGCCCTTCTCGCTGGCCTGCCAGAAAGGATTGTCTTGGATGTCGAAACTGAAGCGTGGCTCGCCTGGCGTTCGCGTACCGTTGACAGGCACGCGCGGCGCCGTCGCCCGGGGCGCGGTGCGGTCGCGGCCGGTGGCCTCGGGGCGGCGGGCTGCATCGGATCGGTAAGCAGGCTTCGCGCCAAGCCCGGATAATCGGCCATTGCTGGGCGCACGCTTAGCAGTGTCAGTCGCCTTGCGTTGATCCGTTCGCGGTTTCGCGTCGGCGGAGTCGGCCACGATCGGTGGCTTTGCTCCGCAATGGCGGACTGAAAATCTGTCAGACATTCCCGATCCTCGCTGGTGTGCAATGTCGATATCCGTGATTCTGACGCCGACGCCACGGGCGCGACGCGCTAACCACGAATCCGGCGGGCTGCCGGCGAAGTGGCGCGCTGGACCGTCCAAGGAAACCGATAAAACGGCTCGCGTAGGAGAAAGGTGTTGTATTGGCCACCATCTAAGATGTTTTTATTCGACTGCAATCGAGGAGTCACCATGACCAGCATCCAAGTGACCCGCGATACCGTCGATCAAGTGAGGGTCCCCATTTTCGCGCTAGCGCCTTACCTGCTCGTGTTGACCGCGCGGAAGATCGATGAAGTGAAGCCATCGCTGTGGAGGGAAGACAAGTTGTATGCGCAACTGAACGCGGAGTCGAGATGCACTATCGCGATCGTCTGAACGCCGACGATCTCGGCGATCCGCAACTGCTGGTGCAATGCTGTACCGCGCTCAATGAACTTATGCAGTGACTCAATCTCGGGTCCGTCCATGACTTCCAGCGCTGAGCCGGCGTGGCTGTTCGATCCGCTTGCGCTGACGCTGCAGGGCGAAGTGCCCGTCGAGCGCGAAGGAAGACTGGCCATTCATATTCGCTGATACTGGATCGATCATGGAGTGCTGACGATGGCGTCCGCTGCGGGCGGTTCCCTCGGCGACGGATTGGTTTCCTCCGTGTTGGTGTTGTGCGGCATCCATAGCGACGAGACTGCACCGATCGAGCTAGTGTAGCAACGGGTCGCTGACGTATGTGCGCTGCGCGCGGCGCGGCTCAAACGTGCAGCAAGCGTTTTTGCCGAGGTGCATACTGGTGTTCGCTGGCACTTCAATCTGCATACGGCGAGCGGGGCGTCTGTCTACGAAAAAGTCGCGTTTCAGCCCAGCACCAATCGCGCTGCTTGGGCACGGCTGCTCACTGCGCCGCGCGCTTGTGCATGCTTGAGTTAGGCAAGGTCAGACCGTTGGGGCCAGAACGACTTGTCGCGCTTTGCGCAGCCGATGCATGCGCTGTGGCAGGTACTGGCCGGCCAGGCCGCCTGTGTGGGCGCGGCGCCGCCGGTGTTCCATGGGGTGGCTACACAGTGCCACAATCGGTGGGGCGGATCGTTTTCCCGAATTCTGTCGTGGAAATCGGGATGCGCGCCGTACTGATGATCGTACAGGTCGATAACACCGAGCCGGATACGTTCTTGTTCGATCTTTAGGTAAGCGCCGGCATACGGGCCGCATGACGACAGATCTTCTTGCCGCCGTGCTATTTAGCGGTCAATCGAGTATCTGGCGTCCCGGTACCACAAACATCAATCCCGCCCATCGCTGTTCGCAAGATGGCCGTGAGGTTGGGACACCGAAATTAGCCCTTTACAGTGCGTCAAACCACTGATACATTAAATTGTTGGCGGCAAATAACTATCTCGATAGAGAGGGTGGAGTTGGAACCTGAGAGACGTGGGCTACGGAGCGCGCCAGACGATTCCGGGTCGCGAATGGACGCACGGCTGCGAGCCGTGCGTTTTTTTGTGTGCGCCCGGCGGGGCGCATTCACTAGTGAACTGGACCCAAGAAATTGGACAGTGAACGACTATGCCTTCGTAAATAAATCGATGCATAAATCGGCAAACGGTGCTCGAATCAACAAATTATTTTCGTTGTTGACTTTCAAGGTTCGACCTATAGGTATCAAGTTCTAGCACCGCTCTTCCACTGCTAGAGCGCTTAAATGCCTCGCGCGCAAGACACGGGCATTTTTAGCGCAGCCGCAACGACGGGCGGCCGCTTCGGTCACATCCAGTGCTGTAGGCCGAAATCGAACAACAGGACGACGGCAGAGCAAAACACGCCGCACAGCAAATTGGCGATGCGATGTCCGAAGTCGTGATGGCGGCTGAGCGCCGCACCGATCAGAAACACAATCTCGATTGTCACCTGCAGTCCGAACCAGGCGAGCATCACAGTGTATTCGTACCCCATTGAACTGAAGTTGGCAAAGTTCATGCCGTGCCCGGATATCCAAGAGCCTACCCGCCATACTTCATAGAACAACAGCACCACGGGGAATAGGTAGCTTACGATATACGTCGGCATCGTTGCATGTCGCAACTCGAAGTGGTTCTCGTGCCGCAAGAGGTGAGTCGTGAGCCGCATGATCTGCTCCTCTAAGTATCCGACTTGTCACGTTATAGGCGGCACACGGCATGTGTGCGCCTGAATTGACTTTAGGCGGCTTGTGGGAAGGTTTCAATGCTGCAATGCAGCATCCTGCTGCGTGGCGCGGCAGCGGACGTACCCATGCGGCGTTGAACAAGACGATGGCGCGACGCGGGAACCGCCTTGCGCCAAGCTGCGCCGGGACGAGGGATTAGCATTGCACTGCAGCAGTTGCCATGCAAGCGGCGACCGCAAAAATGCAAGCGGCGGCCAGTATGTGCAGCCGTTGGACAGGCTGTGAAACGGGCCGTCCTACCCGATGGGGAATGCGCCGCCGTCCGTGGCGACCAGGCTGTCCGCGTGCGTGGCTTTCGCTTGTTCGTTGCTCCGCTCCAGGCGCAGCGCGGTGGCGAGTCGCTGCGCGTACCGCTGCGGGTGGTATTCAGCGACGTCATAGCGGCGATTCGGCTGGCCGAGATGCCGTATCAGCGCGTCGAGCGCCGCGCGGTAGCTCGCCGTATCGCAGCGATACTTGAACTTATTGCCGATTTCGTCGCCGAACATCGACAGGCTGCCGATGTCGTGCACGAGCACCGGCAACCCGAGCATGGCCGCCTCGACGATCGACAGCGGCGCATTTTCTGCGCAGATCGACGGCAGCACCATGGCATGCGCGGTCTCGCGCAATTCGGTCAGGAGTGCGCGATGGGGACGCCTGCCGCGGAATTCGAGCCGCCCGGCACAAAACAAATCGGCGTTGCGCTCCTCGAGCGCGGCACGTTCCGGCCCGTCGCCGAAAATCGTCAGCTTATTAAGCTATGCGAATTGCGTGGCGCATGCCAGCGCGATGAACTCGTTCAGCCCTTTTCCGCCGCGATGCGGCCGGCGAATGCTAGGTTGATGCGGCTCGCGTGGATCGGCTAGGGCGCGCATATGGGCATGTCCGCGTCAATTGGGTTGGGCAGCAGCGACGTGTTCATGATGCCGGCGCGGTGCAGTGCTTGCTCCATGTACCGGCTCGGGCACAACAGCAGATCGAACACTCGGGCGGGATGACACAGCAGCCTGGTCGAATGCCAGTAAAGCTTTTTCAATGCATCGTGCACCGCGCCTCTCGGACTTGCGCGGGTGATCAGCGCATGCAACGTACCGAGCGATTCGATGGGAAACGCGTTGGCGATGCCGTTTTCGTACCGCAGCAGCGTGGGATTATAGTGGACCAGATGATAGTCATGACAGGTCAGATAGGTCGTATAGCCCAGGCTCGAACGGTATCGATCGATCACATGCAGGATCGATGGAGATAGCACATTGTGGTAGTTGTGCACGAGCGGGTCGGAAGCGGACAATCGTTTGCGCGAGCAGGCGGGCTGCCTCGCTATTTCATGCGCGCGGCTTATGCTGCGCGGCAGCGCTCAGGGAATTGCTGTCAAAACATTCAACTTCCACGCCCGGCAGGGCGCGCAACAGGATGCCCACCTGTTCTATCTGACGCGGATCTGCGACATCGTGCCGTTGGACGCGTTAAGTCAGCCGGGCCGTGGCCGACCATTTTTCTGTGCAGCGGCGTCATCGAGCATCGCGCTGCACATTGGTGGATGCATCCGGCTGCCGCTGGTGCAGATATCGAAAGAAGCGGCTGCCAAACCGAGAACGCCTCGCGCAATTGTGCGAGCGCGGCGGGTCGACTTTCAGTCCCATACGCGTTTTCATCCAATCCTGACTTGCTGCGACGACGCCGAATGCGAGCAGGAGATCACCGGCTCCCGGCGGGACATCGAACGGTTGACCGGCCGGCCCTGCGTACATTTTGCATACCCGAACGGCAACTATGGGGAAAGGGAGATCCGACTGTTGCGCACGGCCGGCTACCGCACCGCCAGAACGTGCGACGTCGGCTGGAACGATGACGCGACCGATCCGTTCAGGTTGCGTGCCATCGATATCCACGATGACTCATCGCTGTCGTGGTTTATCGCGCAACTGACGGGGATTCCATTGTTCCTGCGCTATGCGCGGCACGGCGGCGGCTGGCGTGGCCGCAAGCCGCAATTCTGACCCGTGTAGTCGGCGCCAGCCGGCGGTCTGATCGGGATTTCGCAAAGGGCGTTAAAATAGCGGGGTAAACACCTCCTCTGTGCCGCCGGCGAGCTCTCGCTGGTTCGCCGCGCAGCTTGCGCGACACAATGACTTTCCCCTATGGACGAACAGAAGAGACAGCGAATCATTGCGTATATTCACCACCGGATGGACGAATACGGTATTTCCATTGAGCGTTTGGCCGAAGCACTCGCTGAAGAGGAAAAGAAAATAAAGCCGATATTGTTTCGTGATGCGTATGGCAACGTATGGGATGGTGAAGGTGACATGCCCGATTGGCTCAAGCGAGCGGTGCATGCCGGGCAGTCGACCGAGCACTTTATGGTCGAGCCGAAGCAATGACCGGCACCTTCCCGATGCCGCGCGCGACGCCGACGCGCGCGATGCTGCACGCTCATTCCATTACGCTGGCTGACGGCGCAAGTGTTGCTTTCGCGCAGGCGGGCAGTGGCGAGCCGATCGTGCTGGTTCACGGTTCGCTGTGCGACTACCGGTATTGGGAGCCGCAGTTCGTGCCGCTGGCGTCGACGCATCGCGTGCTGTCGCTCAGCCTCGGACACTACTTTCCGACGCGCGAGCTGAATCGTGCGCTGCCGTTCAGCTGGAACGCACATGTACAGCAGATCGCCGCGTTTATCGACGAGGTTGTGCGCGAGCCGGCGCACGTGGTCGCGCATTCCCGTGGCGCCTATCTTGCGTTTCATCTTGCCCGCCGCTTTCCCGACCGGTTGCGCAGCGTGACGCTGGCCGACCCGGGCGGCGCCATTCAAGGCAGCGATGCGCTAAGCGCGCAGGCGGCCGCGGGTCAGGTCAACACGCTGCGTACCCGTGCCGTGACGCTGATCGAGCAAGGCGAGGTGGACGCTGGTCTGGCGTTGTTTGTCGACTCGGTCAGCCGTCCAGGGTCATGGGCGCAAAGCCCGGACGGGTTCAAGGCAATGGCGCGCGACAACGCCCATACGCTGCGGCCGCAAATTGCGGAGCGGATGCCGGCCTTTGCCGCGCACGAGGCCGGCGCAATCACGGTGCCGATCCTGCTGGTCGGTGGTGAGAAAAGCCCTTCAATTTTTCATCGAAACATCGAATGGCTGCACCAGCGCATCGACGGTGCCCGCCAAATGATGATTACCGGCGCCTCGCACGGGATGAACCTGGCGCACCCGCGCGCATTCAATCGAGCGGTACTAGATTTTATCGATGCGCATGGCCGGGCGCGGTTGTCCGGAAATGGTGTGTAATCACGACGAACGTGGTGACCTGCCGGCGCGACGCGCCAAGGATGGGCGCATTGGCGACCATGTAACGGTTGGCTTTGCGACATCGTCTGGGAGATTGCGCCGGGCTACTGCGGTTGCCGTGACGATAATGGCAGATTTGATGGCCGGCCGCTACCTGTACCCACTGTACGAAAACGGGTGGCCGGCCGATTCGTTCGCGCCGACGCAACAGCCCGCTGCGTGACGTGCTGTGGGCACCGGTCGTGCTACTGTTGGGAGGAGCGGGCCCAACCGGGAGATGGGATGACCAAGCCTTTTGTTTCGATGTTTTTTGCGCTCGTTTTGAGCGGCTGTATGCTGATGCAGCATAACCCCGACGCCGGCGAACCCGAGAAGGTTGCCTCGACTGGGCGCAGTACGGAGGACGTGATCGCGTGCATGACCGAGGCAGCGAGCCGGCATCATGCGTCATTTCGCGCGTCGCCGATTCCCCAGGGCCAAATGTTGGATTTCGGCGACTCCAACATCGTGAAGATCCGTACCGACGACGATGGCAGCACGAGCTTCCGGTTCTACCCAGGTAAGCGCCATCTTGGCAACCTGTGGATCGAGGGCGCAGCGCGTCAGTGCGCGGGGACGCCATGACGATCCGCTGCAACGCGGCGCCGGGGACCGGTTGGCATTGCCCTGGGAGGGCAGGTTCGCGCGCGCGTCGCGCGACGGTGCACTGTGATGGCTGAACGCGTCGATCTTGCTGCCTATTTCGAGCGTATCGGCTATGCCGGGGCGGCGCAGCCGACGCTCCAGGTGCTGAGTGTGCTGCACGCGCTGCATCCGCGCGCGATTCCATTCGAGAATCTCGATCCTTTGCGCGGCGAGCGCGTACTGTTGGACCTGGACCGGATCCAGCAAAAACTCGTGACCGGCGGCCGAGGCGGTTACTGCTTCGAGCACAACACACTGTTTGCCGCAGTGCTCATCGAACTGGGCTTCGATGTGACGCCGATGCTTGCGCGCGTCTTATGGATGCGCGACGGTACCGACGTGACGGCCAAGTCCCACATGTTGTTGCATATCGCGCTACCCGAAGGGCCGTTCGTTGCCGACGTTGGCTTTGGTGCCATCACACTGACGGCGCCATTGCGGCTGGACGCGGGCGCCGTTCAGCCGACGCCGTTTGAGCCGGCTCGGCTCATCGGGCAGCCTGCGTTGCAACAGGGCTACGACCTCGAAGTAGCGCTGGGTTCGCGCTGGCAGAAGGTCTATCGGTTCGAGCTACGGCCCACGTATCGGATCGATCATGAGATGGCCAATTGGTACACTTGCGCCCATCCCGATTCGCATTTTATTCGCGAACTGATCGTGTGCCGCGTCGTCGGCGACGCGCGTGCTGCGCTGCGCAACGATCGGCTCACGTTGCACCTGCGCGACGGCAGCGATCAACGGCGGCGACTGGCCAGTGCCGCCGAGTTGACGGAGTGCCTGGTCGGCACGTTCGGTATCGATATTGACGGCATGGATATCGACGCGTTGTTCGAAAAAATACGTGAGCCGTGATGAGTGCGGGCACGGCGCTGGTTACGCGCTCGCCATCCCCGTGCGACCGCTACTTCAAACGCGTGCCGTTCAATCGAGCGCTGCCGTACATGCACTATGCGTGCACGTCGTTCATTTCGTTTATGAAGTGAGTACCTCGCTACCTGATATGCAAGCGGGATGCATGATTTATAAACTATATCAATGAAGAAGAGGCGGCACTATGGATAATAGTTATATATCTTCCGCTCCTTGGGCGGTATAAGGCAAATCGATCCTACTCCGACGCAACCAGGACAGGAATCAACACCGGCGAATACCGGCGCCTGTCGACGTCAGGCGGGCTCCTGTGCAAGGCCAGCTGTCGGTCTTGCGGGAGCATTCCCGTGCGCTTGAGGCAACTTGGTTTGCACGAACATCGGGTGGTATCGTCGCGAACCACCCAAACAGCACAGTCCACGTCGCGAAGCGCAACGCCCAAGCGTATGGCAGTATGCCTCCCGCCCCGAAGCGCCTGTTGTTGACCGCTCCTTTTTCCCCTTGCCAGAGCGTGTTGGGGAGCGTTTCCAGTAGCACAGAGCGTCCGCAGCTGTCGAAAACAGACGCGCAAGGACCGCATAACGGGCAACCTGCATTAACTCTGGAGCAACTCAATGCCGCACCGTACGCCGGTCCAATGCTGTAAGGCGCGCAATCGCCCAGATTGCCATCCCGCTTCGATGATGGTGTATGACCGATTCATAGCGTGCGAGCCGCGCTTCGCGCCGCTGCGCTTGTTGCTCCTTTGCGCGCGATGTTGTTGCCACGCCGAGCGCATTTGATTCGATCGCTGGCAATGCGGCAGAAGCGTCCTCATGATGAGTGAGCGTGCAACTTCGCGGATAGGCCGCTGGCAGCGGCTCAGCGCGCGCTCAATGGCATCGCCAAGATTCTTCAATAGATGCCATCAGTTGGCCACTTGTATGGCTTGCGGCGCGCCACGGGTGATGCCTTCGGCGTAAACCCCAGCGCGATCGCGCGACACGATGCGGATTGCACGGTTTCCTGTTAGCCAGTTCGCCACCGATGTCGCATCACGATGGGGCAACCGGTCCAATGGGCGCCGTTGCTCGAGGTCAACCAGTAGGGTGCCATAGCGATGAGCGCGTTTGAATGCCCAGTCATCGACGCCAATAATGGTAGGGGGCGATGTCGTCGCGACGTGCTTCTGGCCGTTGCGTTTGAGCAAACGGAGTATCGTTTCGCCGCTGATCGAGATGCCCAGCCGCTGCGCCAGGCGCGCACCCGCGGCGCCACTGAGCGCCAAGCCCACATGCCACAGCACCGTCTGTGCTCGGGCTGTGCGGCGCTGCTGACGTGCGCCGAATTGCGCAAGGCATTGGGCAAATGTTCGCCGGCAACACATTGTGTTATCGCAACGAAAGCGCCGCACATGGATTTCCAGTGTGACGCGGTGGCTACTACACGGTAGGTCCTCAACGCGTCGTCGGTACCATCCGTGTATCCGGGAACTTGTCGCTCCACACGCCGTGCAGTGCGCAACGCGCCCTTGATGTTTCAGTGCAACGATGAGCCGATGGCCGATCATCTCCCATCCGACAATGCGCATGCTGGAAGCGGGCAACAGGCGTTGAAGGAAGGAAAAATCCACGCCGATTATCCGAGTGATGCGATACCGGCTTGATCGTCATTGCCACCTGCAGGCTCACACAAAGTAGGGAAGAGCCCCAAAAATCCCTCACCATCTGTTCCGCCGTCGAAAAAACGCAGGGCACTTTACGGTCACGATAGTGGCGATAGTCGCCCTTGCTGCATTCATTATCGTAGCCAATGATTCTTACGCCACCCTGACCATAGAACAGGCTGTATTTCAAACCATGGGGTCTTTCCGCATCACATTCGGGCAATCGCCAGATCCGTATTTCAAGAATGGCTCCGTCCGGATAAACCATCCGATCCTCAAATAACAACGTCGCCTTCTTTTTCATATATTGGCTTCGGTCGAATATCGCAAAGCATCGTATTCGCCAGGTGGTCAACCAAAATTGCGACTCGTTATCGTCAGCAAGCCTAGCTTTACCCGCTGGAAGACGCTTCGTTTTTGACGTCTGGGCTTCGCGTTGCGCTATCACGGGCAAAACAGCACGCCTATAACGTAACTGAAGCACGTCATTTTCACTCGCGGCAGAGGCAACATCGCTTTATCTTGAATAATAGATTGTCGACAAAAATGCCGTGGAACCCAATAAGAGTTTCTAAATTGAAACTGACCATCACTTATCACCATACCGAATTCGAAGCGCAGAACACGAATACGCAAACTTCGCCGGCCCATGCGCCGTCACCGTCTAAGAGCGCATCCTCTGCACCGACCAGCCCATTATCTAACACCGACGAGTTCGAGGCGATACGAAATAAGCTTAAAGACAATCCCAGCGCCGCCAAGGCACTTTCCCGTATCGCAGCTCGAGCCAAAGGACATTTCGTGCGGGAGAAGATCGTCAAGGTACAAAGCCACAGTACGGGAATCATCCAAATTACGATCAAAGGTGGCTCTGTCGGCGCGAGTCCCCCAGACACGCCGCTTAAAAGGATCCGAGATAGGCTTCCGAGCGATAAAGATGGGAATATCGCGACCTACAATATGGTTGTTGTAAAAGGTGGAGCGGAGTCTGGTAAGGTGATCGGGACAAAGGAGGGGAACGGCCGAAGCTCCCCTCCGACCTTGCAGCGGCAGCGCCGGAGGGGTCCGCCTTCATTACTGCCCAGCCCGCAGAAAAGACACCGAAGGAGTGAACCGTGCGCCGCCAATAGCGTGCTTTCTGGGGAAGGTTAGATTGGGACGGATGCGTTCAAAGATGCCCGGCTCAATTGCCAGTGGGTTCGTCTGCCAGACGTCAGATCTTGCTGGATTTTGCGAGTGGGCATCTCGCGGCGGTCTCAGGTTGCATGACGACCACGACGAACCCTTCCAGCGTGCCGATAGCACGACGGTATCTGTTCCAGCGTTGGGATCAACGAAGCATACTGGGTTCAGTTTCAATAAATATTATTGGCTCACTTCTGAGCCAATGTACATTGGCCTGGAATCGCGCCCGCG
>NZ_PRDW01000020.1 GCF_002927045.1 Mycetohabitans endofungorum
TTGAACAGTGGCACCTCGACTATAACTGGCGCCGCCCGCACGGATCACTCGGTGGCAAGACGAGCGTCGATCGCATAGCAGAACTGGGCGAACTGGTACCTCTCTCGGAAGAGGTAGCCGGTGCCTACGACGAACTGAAAGAGCGCGTCCAACACCGCGAATGGCGACTCGACAAGACCCTTGCTAAACATCACCGGCGCGTGTTGGAACTCGTGGCTCCGATAGGAGATGCAAGTTCCAACGCACCACGAAAACGGCCCTCTAAAAAGTGAAACGATGTTCGTGAATCGCACACATAGAGAAAATGCGAACACACGTGCACTACGGCTGCCGCCGGGCGCACGTGATGCTGTGCTAGCAAAACTAGCAGCAGCCAGGCAAACGCTCACCACTCCAATGATGCTTCAAAACCGTATTTAAGCAACGTCATGAACTAGAATTGCTTAATATGCGCAAGCAAGCCATATGAGTCAACTGGGCGATATACAGACGACTCAACACGCTTGTAAATCTTGAAGGCGCCAAAAAGGACTTGTAGGAGCTTGCGCAAATCGAGATGTGCGCAAGTGCGTACTCGCCGCGCGGGTTGTCGGCTGAAGCACTTCGACGGCACGCGACGGCGCGGCACACACATCATCGAGTCCAGCAATGCGTCTGCTCGTGCCATTGCGGGAGGGTACCCGCTGGGTCTGACGTGCTGGCAGATCCGCCCGCAGTCCCAGCTGCGCCGAAATTGCTTCGCTGCCCTGTGGCGTCAAGCTTGAACGCACCACACAGATGATCGTCGGCCATCGGACCATCGTGCAGCGGCTCGGCCACCACGGAGTAACCGCCATTGACCCGCGTCGTACCGGTAACCCGTAGCGCATAGGCGGCGCGCCCATCCGACGGTGCGCGCCCTAGTTCCGCAGGCAGGACGATGGGCTCCGTGACGATGGCAGCCCCGCCGAGCGCCTGCGTACGCTGTGTAAGTTGGATCTCGACATAGTGAGCGGCGCGATAAACGGCGCTGACGGCAGCGACCCGCATACTGCGACGCATTTGCTCACGATACGTCGGCAACGCATACGTTGCGAGGATGGCAACGATCGCCACTGCTACCACCAGTTCGACCAGCGTCATGCCCCGGCGTCGAACCGTGCTCAAAACGGCCTGTGGGCCACGGACCGCCATCCGGTACGCACCGTCCGCTGCGTCTCGCCAACCCACATCATCGCCTGCAACCATATCTCGCTCTCCTCCTCGACCGCGAAGCCGCGTGCGGTCAGCAGATAAGCGGCCGCGCCAGCCTCCGAGACATTCACCGCCTCGATCAGGCATTGCGGCGCCCGCCCGCCGGCGCGCCAACGACGCACCGGCTGTACCGCGCTACCGGCCGCCCCGTCGAATAGCGCGCGCTGATGCCATCCGGGCGCGGCCTGCATCGGGCCCGGTGTGGCACCCTGGAGCGGTGTGCCGGTGCCGAACGCATGCGTCACGTAACGTTCACACCATCGCAGCGCCGAATCCGCCGCATGAAATGCTTCGATATGCGCGACGAGTCCACGCTCCATGCGCGCCGTCGAGCGCACCGCATCCAACGATGAGCCGAGCAGCGCGCTCAACGCGCCCGCGAATATCAACACGAGCGGCAGCGCACTGCCACGCTGCCTGAGCAACGCGCGCGTCATCACGTGCCGCCCGCAACGGTGTTGCGAATCGCCACGCGGCGCATCCATGCGGTACGGACCCGTCGATCGGCCGACATCACCCGATTGCCGTCGCAGTCAAGGTAGGCCGTCGGACGCATCGCCACCGGTCCGCGCGTCACGACGCAGACGTCGATGGCTACGATACGACGCCAGTCCGGCTCAGATAACGACGACGCACGGACGGCGGCATGGGCGCCGGCAAGCCAATAGGACAACCGCAACTGCTCGATACCATCAACCAACGGTTGCGCCGCCACCTCGTGTCCATTGCCCCGGCAATAAAGCTCCGGTTGGTCGGGCGTACGCGACTGAACGTAGAAGTGCACCGCAATCGTGTCGCCCATCACGTTCTGGCCCAAGCAATCGGTAGGCCAGTTGTCTTTCGATGGCCAGATCGCCACCGGGTCGGCCGCATACCGAAAAACCACGCCATCCGAGTCGTGCATGACCGCGCGGCATCGCCCAGCTTGCTCGCGTTCGGGTATGCCGCGCTCACAACCGAAGATCGGCAGGTCTCGCATCGTTTCATCGGCGGCGGGCGCATTGGGTGCTTCGACGGCTCGCGTCGACGTTGAGGCCGTTGAGGCGCGCCATGTCCGTGGGAAAGCCTGCGGCATTCCGGCAAGTCTTGCATGCGCCACAATGATCTCAAGCGCCTGCTGGCCGGCGGCCGCGGCCCGGCGGGTCTCGTCAACACGACCGGCCGTCCCGCTAAGCGTGCCGTACGCCCCGGCCAGCAACAGCGTGAGCATCAAGCCAATGGTCGATGAAAGGAGCCATTCCACCAGCGTATGCCCCCCATCACGCATGCGTGACATGCTGATCATTCGAGGAAGCCCAGCGATAGGCAGCGGCGCACATATCCGTCGGGCGGCATGATCGTCCCGCGGCACGCCGCCGCCCGCTGCGACGCGTCGGCGGCCGGTTCCGACCATTCGAGTATCAGCACGTCAGCACCGTCCGGATCGCGTTCCACCGTCACAGTACCGTCGAGCAGTTGGCGTGACGCATCCCGACTCGCATGCGCGAGCGCCACGGATTGCGGGTGCCCGGCGCGCATCAACTCGAGCGCGGCATCCGCGATCAACACCGCTCGCATACGATTCGACAAAGCTTGATCCGAACGCACCATCGCCTGCCACGCCGCGCCCGCGCCAACGATGGCCACCGCGGCCAATGCAGTGGCTATCGCCGCTTCGATCATCGTGGCACCCGCCACGCCCGGCCGCGGCACACGTAACGCGCGCCATGGTGCCCGGACCGTAGGCGGGACCGCGCCGATCCCGCCCAGCCGGCTCGACAAGCCGCGCGCGAAACTCATCTGCGATACGCATCGGCACGGATCAACGCACGGCCACCGGCCGCAAGGCGGACATGCAACGCCGCAATACGCGGTGACGCGCGCGCTGCGCGCACCGCAAAGCCGCGAAAGCTGCCAGCGGATAAGCCGGCGGGCGGCAGAAATCTCATTTCCGTCGTACTGCCGGTAATCGTCACATCGCTCACAGCTGGTTGTGCGTGTAACAGGATCGGCCACGCGCCGACGCCAGGCTGCCGGGTCTGCACCAGCCAGCCGCAGGACCAGTCCAGCGCACCCGTGGCGCACGGTCGGCCAGGTAAGATGCACCGGCCCGCGCCATCCGAGCGGCAAACCGTCACCGGCGCCTGCCGCGCCACGGCCTCGCTGCGGGCTAACGACAACGTGCGCGCCAGTGCACGCGCCGCCGCCCGAATCTGCTCACGCGAACGCCATTCGTCGAGCGATGGGATCACCCATGCCGCCAACGCCAATGAAATTGCCATGACCGTACAGATTTCGGCCAGCATGAATCCGCGCCGCGGCGCGGCTCGATATCGTTCCACCGTCACGCCTCCTGGATGCCCGCGACACGCAACGCCCGATGCGTTGCAATTGACGAACACTGTAGGACGGCGCGCGGCGCGCAACAATTGACCGAATGGCCGGCGGCGCCGGACCACGCGCTTGCGCCCGCTTCGCGTCGCGGATCTTTAACCGCAGCACGTCGAAATACACGCCATGCGGCTCAATGGTGAACAGCGATATAGGATGGGAAACGCGATGACGCCGTCAGAGACGCCTATGACTGCCGCTTGCGCGACGTGGGGCCAGGCGCGTCGGCTGCGGATCGACCAAACTCATCGATCAAATTCTTGAACTCGGACACGTCCTCAAAACGTTTGTACACCGACGCGAAACGCACGTAGGCAATCTTGTCGAGCTTGCGCAACTCGTCCATCACTAGCTCGCCGAGCCGTTCGCTACGCACCTCGCGCTCGCCGGATGCCAGTAACTGGTACTCGACACGCGCCACCGCCTCATCGATCGCCTCGGCGGCCACGGGCCGCTTGCGCAACGCAAGTTGCATGCTGGACAGAATCTTGCGGCGGTCGAATTCGACTCGCGTGCCATCCTTCTTGACGACCGTCGGCAGCGCGAGTTCGACCCGCTCGTATGTCGTGAAGCGCTTGTCGCAAGCCGGGCAGCGGCGGCGGCGGCGGATCGCTGCGCCGTCCTCCGACACGCGCGAATCCACCACCTGGGTGTCGTCGTGCCGGCAAAACGGGCAGCGCATGACGATTCGTCCCGCAGCTTACTTGTACACCGGGAACTGGCGCGTGAGTTCGGCGACCTGGCCGCGCACCCGCTCGATCGTCGCCGCGTCTTCTGGATTGTCCAGCACATCGGCAATCAGGTTGCCGACCTGCTCGGCCTGCTCGGGACCGAAACCACGCGTGGTCATCGCCGGCGAACCGAGCCGGATGCCGCTAGTCACGAACGGCTTTTCCGGATCATTCGGGATCGCATTCTTGTTCACGGTGATGTGCGCGGCGCCCAACGCGGCCTCCGCGGCCTTGCCCGTGATCTGTTTCGCACGCAGATCGACCAGCATCACATGGCTCTCGGTACGGCCGGATACGATCCGCAAGCCACGCTTGACCAGCGTTTCGGCGAGCACGCGCGCGTTGTCCACGACCTGCTGCTGGTAGGACTTGAACTCGGGCGCCAGCGCTTCCTTGAACGCGACGGCCTTCGCCGCGATCACGTGCATCAACGGACCACCCTGGATGCCCGGAAAAATCGCTGAATTGACCGCCTTCTCGTGCTCGGCCTTCATCAGGATCACGCCGCCACGCGGACCGCGCAAGCTCTTGTGCGTGGTTGTCGTCACGAAGTCGGCATGCGGCACCGGGTTCGGATAGACGCCAGCGGCAATCAGCCCCGCATAGTGCGCCATGTCCACCATGAAATAGGCGCCGACCGACTTGGCGATCCGTGCCAGGCGCTCGAAGTCGATGCGCAGCGAGAACGCCGACGCGCCCGCGACCAGCAGCTTCGGCTTGTGCTGCTGCGCGAGCTGCTCGGCTGCGTCGTAGTCGATGTCCTCGTTCTCGTTCAGCCCGTAGCTGACAACATTGAACCACTTGCCGGACAGGTTGACCGGCGAGCCGTGCGTCAGGTGGCCACCGTGCGCGAGGCTCATGCCCATGATCGTATCGCCCGGCTTGAGGACCGCGAAGAACACCCCTTGATTGGCCTGCGAACCCGAATTGGGTTGTACGTTCGCCGCCTCCGCGCCAAACAGCTGCTTGACCCGTTCGATCGCCAACTGCTCGACCACATCGACATATTCGCAGCCGCCGTAGTACCGCTTGCCGGGATACCCTTCGGCGTACTTGTTGGTCAGTTGGGAGCCCTGGGCCGCCATCACCGCCTGGCTCGTATAGTTTTCCGACGCGATCAGCTCGATATGGTCTTCTTGCCGGCGGTTCTCGTTCTGAATCGCCTGCCAGACTTGCGGATCGACGTTCGCAATGGTTTGCTCGGCTTTGTCAAACATGCGTCAGTTCCCTTCAATGTTCAAACGGTTGACCGAATCGGTGCACTGTCGCGCCCACGGCAGGAATACGGTCCTGGAACGGCTTAGCGGAAGGAGACTTCCGATGACGCAAGGACAGGACAGCCCGGGTGACGCAACGACTGCGACCGGATCACGGCTGCCCAGGCGAACGGCAAGACTGCACCCCGCGCTTCACGGTGGTCATTCCACCTTCGACTTAAAAGTCGCTATCGCCAGTTACGCAGGGTTAGGCGCGTTAGTGTATTGGAAGGGTGCTGAATAGGCAACTGAGCGTGGCATTAAAAACGCCCGTTCATTTTTTTCCGTCATTGCGACGTCGCGGCTGCTTATACGCAGCACGACACCGTTCATCATTCGGGACTGTCACACGCGTTCCGGTAGAATCCCGCGGATGAACATGATCTCACCGGCAGCCCAGCCCGGCTTTACGTGGCCGGTACGCGTATATTTCGAGGACACCGACGCCGGCGGCATTGTCTTCTACGCCAATTACCTAAAGTTCTTCGAGCGGGCCCGCACCGAGTGGCTGCGTGCATGCGGCATCGACCAACGGTGGCTGGCCGACGCCCAGCAGGTCATGTTTGTCGTGCGCAGCACCGCCGTCGACTACCGCGCCCCGGCGCGCCTGGACGACGTGCTAATCATCGAGAGTCGCATCGAGCGGCTCGGCCCCGCCTCGGTTGATTTTTACCAACAGGCAAGTTGCGACGGCAAAGTGCTATCCACCGGCACGATCCGCGTGGCCTGCGTCCAGCGCACGACAATCCGGCCCGTGCCATTGCCTGACACCGTACGCCAAGCGCTGCTGAGCGGCCCGCGCGATACGCAGCTGTCAACGCTCGCACGCTGACATACGTTGACACTGCACAGAACGTGAGCCGATCCGGCCCACCCAGTGAATCACCATGAATAACGCACAAGACCTTTCAATCATTTCGCTCGTATTGAACGCAAGCCTGCTGGCGCAAGCCGTCATGGCACTGCTGCTGTTGCTGTCGCTGATGTCCTGGACTTTCATCTTTCGTAAATGGTTCTCGATCCGTCGCGCCCGCGCGCAGACTGAATTGTTCGAGCGCGATTTCTGGTCGGGTGGCGACCTGCAGACGCTTTACCAGAGCGCGGCGAACAATCGTCATACGATTGGCGCCCTCGAGCGGATCTTCGAATCAGGCATGCGTGAGTTCTTGAAGGCCAAGGAAAAACGCGTCGCCGAACCCGGTGCGATTCTGGATGGTGCGCGTCGCGCGATGCGCGCCGCGTTCCAGCGCGAAATGGACGCGCTCGAGGCCAACCTAGCGTTTCTTGCGTCGGTCGGCTCGGTGAGCCCGTACATCGGCCTGTTCGGCACTGTCTGGGGCATCATGAACGCGTTTCGCGGGCTTGCGAACGTACAGCAGGCGACGCTGGCTAGCGTCGCGCCCGGCATCGCGGAGGCGTTGGTCGCTACCGCCATCGGCCTATTCGCGGCCATCCCGGCGGTGGTCGCCTATAATCGCTACGCACACGACATCGACCGCCTGTCGATCCGCTTCGAGACCTTCATCGAAGAATTTTCGAACATCCTGCAACGGCAGGCTCACTGACGGGGAACCTGATGGCCGGCACTCCGATCCGCTCCAGTCTGCGCGGTGGCCGTTCGCGCCGCGCGATGTCCGACATCAACGTCGTTCCGTACATCGACGTGATGCTCGTGCTGCTTGTCATTTTCATGGTAACCGCTCCGCTTGTCGCGCCGTCGATCATCAACTTGCCCACGGTCGGCAATGCTGCTGCACAGGAACAGACGCCACCCGTCATCGTCAATATCAAGCCTGACGGCACCATGAGTGTTAAATACAAGAACGACGCGTCGGGCGCCACGCAGGAATTGCCGATGACGCTGGCAGACCTGAACCACTTCGTCGCCGACCGGACGCAGGCCCACCCCGACCAGCCGGTCGTGATCGGCGCGGACAAAGCGGTCAAATACGAGTTCGTGATGAACGTCATGTCGGAGCTGAAAGCAAACGGCGTGAAGCGCGTCGGGCTGCTCGTCAAGCCGAAATGAAGCCGAAAGCAGGATATCCGTTTGAACCGCCGCGGGAACGCGGCACGCTGCGCGCACTCACGCTCGCCGCGCTGATGCACGTGCTGCTCGCGCTCTTTCTGTACCACGGGATGAAATGGCAAAACAGCCCCCCTGCCGGCGCTGAAGCAGAAATCTGGACGCAGGTGCCGAGCACGCCGGCCCCGCCCCTCCCTGCCCCTGCGCCGACGCCCGTGCAGCTCGCGCCACCGCCAGCACAGCGCGAGGAGGCGGACATCGCGTTGCAACAGGAGAAGCGGCGCAAGCAGCAAGAGGCGGAGCGCCAAGCGCAACTGGCCGAACAGGAGCGCGTGCGCAGGCAAGCCGAGCAACAAGCCGAGGCGCGCCGCCAGCAACTCGCCGCGCAAAAAGCAGCGGCCGAGAAACTGAAGCAGCAGCAGGCGGAAAAATTACGCGAGCAGCGGCTCGCGGCGCAGCAACGGCAGGAGGCACTGAAGCAGCAGGAAGCGCTGAAAAAGCAAGAAGCGTTGAAGGAGCAGCAGTTAAAGGAGCAACAGGAAAAGCTTGCTCAGGCGAAAAAACAGCAGGAGCAACAAGCGGCCAAGGCCAAGCAGGCGGCCGAGCAGGCCGCGCGCCAGAAACTCGACCAGGCGCGCCGGGCACGGCTGGCGCAGTTGCAGGGCTTGGCCGGCGATGCGCCCGGGGGTAACGGACTGGCCAAAAGCGGCACAGGCACGGGAAGCGGCGGAACCGCAACGTCGGCTGGCTATGCGGACAAGGTGCAGCGCCGTGTGCGGCCCAATGTCATCTGGTCCGGGCCCACTGAAGGGCTGGACACGCTGATTGCCGTACGCTGCGCACCCGACGGTGCGCTGCTCGACGCGCGCATCGCACGCAGCAGCGGTAACGCGCAGTGGGACGACGCGGCGCTGCGTGCGGTCCAACGCTCCGATCCGATGCCGCTGGACACCCATGGCAAGGCACCGGCAAGCTTCAATATCCGGATGCGGCCTGCCGGCGGATGATCAATCGTTGACCGTAGCGCATCTAGATGCACGCCCGCAAAGCGTCGCGGTGCGATTACGCCAAGGGAACGATCGCCCCGTTTCACGGTCTGTTTCGGGTTGCGGAATCGTCAACAACGTAGTCACGGAAACGTAGGAAAAAGCCATGAGTTTGATCAAAAAACTGGGGCTGAAAACGCTAGTTGCGTCATTGCTCGTCACCGCCGGCGCATCGGCGCGCGCCGACCTGACGGTGCTCGTCACAGGTGTCGGTTCGACCCAGTTCCCGATTGCAGTGGCAAACTTTGCAAACGGGGCCAGTTCGCCGCAGCAGGTCGCGGCGATCGTGCGGGCCGACCTGGCCCGTAGCGGCAAGTTCAGCAACATCGACGCGGGTAGCGCGCCGGTGTCCGAATCCGACTCAGTCGATCTCGGCGGCTGGAAGGCCAAGGGGGCAAACGCGTTCGTCGGCGGCAGCGTTACGCGGCTCGCGAACGGCCAGTATGAAGTACGATTCCGCCTGTACGACACGGTCAAGCAGCAAAGCCTGGGCGGGCTCTCACTCGTGAGCCCGGAAAGCGGGCTGCGCATGAGCGCACACAAGGTCGCTGACTACATCTATCAGAAGCTATTTGGCTCGCGCGGGATGTTCGCCACGCGGCTGTCGTATGTGACGCGTCACGGCGGACGTTATCAACTCAAGGTCTCCGACTCGGACGGTCAGAACGAGCATATCGCGCTGACGAGCCCGGAGCCGATCATCTCTCCAACGTGGTCTGCGGACGGCACGAAGCTCGCCTACGTATCGTTCGAAAGAAAGAAACCGATCGTGTACATCCACGACTTGCCAACCGGCCGGCGCGTGATGGTATCCGCCCAGAAGGGCAACAACAGTGCACCGGCATGGTCGCCGGACGGCACAAAGCTCGCGGTAGCGCTGTCGCTGACCGGCAATACGCAGATCTTTATTGTCAACGCCGATGGCTCCGGGCTGCGCCGGCTCACCCGCGGCAACTCGATCGATACCGAGCCGGCCTTCTCACCGGATGGCCAGTCAATCTACTTCACCAGCGACCGCAGCGGCCCGCCTCAAATCTACAAGATGCCCGTACAAGGCGAATCGGTGAGCGCCGCGCAGCGTGTGACGTTCAACGGCAGCTACAACACCAGTGCGCGCGTCTCGCCGGACGGCAAAGAGCTTGCGTATATTTCGCGCGTTGGCGGCGCATTCAAGCTGTATCTGCAGGACCTGTCGACAGGATCCGCGACGGCGCTCACCGACACGACGCACGACGAATCACCGAGTTTCGCGGCGAACGGCCAATACCTGCTCTACGCGACGCATGTCAATGGCCGTCAGGTGCTGGCCGCGGTTTCGACCGACGGCAGCATACGGCAAGTGTTGTCGATCCCGGGCGGCGGCGTGCGTGAGCCGTCCTGGAGCCCTTTCATGCAATAACCACAAGGAGAGCTTCAAATGATGTCCAAATTGCGTATCGTTTTTGCAGCGCTGATGGTGTGCGCATTGGCGGCGTGCCACTCGGGTGTCAAGCTCGACGAAGGCGCCAACGCCAAGGCAGGCGCCGTGGGCACGCAACCGCAGCCGACCGACGTGCAGCAAGTCAATGTTGACGAGCTTAACAACCCAAACAGCCCGCTCGCCAAACGCAGCATCTACTTCGATTTCGACAGCTACGCCGTCAACAATGAATATCAGCCACTGCTGCAAGCCCACGCGCAATACCTGAAGGGCCATCCGCAACGCCACGTGCTGATCCAAGGCAACACCGACGAGCGCGGTACCAGCGAATATAACCTGGCATTGGGCCAAAAGCGTGCCGAGTCGGTACGTCGCGCGCTGGCACTGCTCGGGGTGAACGACAGTCAGATGGAAGCAGTGAGCCTGGGTAAGGAAAAACCGGCTGCGACGGGCCACGACGAAGCCTCGTGGGCGCAGAATCGCCGCGCCGATCTCGTCTATCAATAACCAGTGGTGACTGACGCATGAAAGGCCGTTTCAGTAGGCTGCGCGTTGCTGCAGCCGTGGCAGCGACGGGCGCCGCGCTTGCCGCGTCGCCCGCGCACGCTGGTCTATTCGACGATAACGAGGCACGGCAGGCGGTACTGGACCTGCGCGCGAAAGCCGACTCGTTGTCAAACCAGATGAGCGCGGCGCAGCGCACGATACTCGATCAATCGAACCGCCTCGACCAGCTGAACCAGCAGGTAGCAACGTTGCGCGGACAAAACGAGGACTTGGCCAATCAAGTCGCCGCGCTGCAAAAGCAACAGCGTGACTACTACATCGACCTGGATGCCCGGCTGAAGAAGTTCGAACCTCAGCAACAGACGATCGATGGCGTCCAGGGCGAGGTACAGCCAGGCGAAGCGGACGCGTTCAACGCAGCGCTGCAACTGTTCAAGAACGGTGACTTCAAGGGCGCAACGTCGGGATTTAAGGCGTTCGTGTCGAAATATCTAAACAGCCCCTATCAGCCGACGGCACAATACTGGCTCGGCAATGCGTTGTATGCACAGCGAGACTACAAGGCGTCGACGACGGTGTTGCAGGGTGTCGTGACGAAGTACCCCACGCACCCGCGCGCGCCGGAGGCATTGCTCGCTATCGCAAATAACCAATTGGAGCAGGGGCAGAAGGCAGCCGCGAAGCGAACACTCGGACAGGTGCTTGCGCAATACAGCGGATCGAATGCCGCGCAGGCGGCACAAAGCCGGTTGGCGCAGATCCGATAGGGAGAGTACCGGTCAGCGGCTCGCCGTGAATCGTTCGCTTGACCAATCGGTTTTTTGTCGATATAATTTCTGGCTCTTTGGGTCGTTAGCTCAGCTGGTAGAGCAGCGGACTTTTAATCCGTTGGTCACTGGTTCGAATCCAGTACGGCCTACCAAGGAAATCAAGGGCTTGCACGTGAGTGTGAGCCCTTTTCCATTGGGTGATGAATCTGGTATTCGACAGCGTCTAATACCGAGCGGCCACGTGTTCATTGCTGCGTGTAATGAAATCGATACCCTCGCGCCGGGCCTGTTTAACTGCCATATCAACGCTTTCTGGTACACGTCAACCATGACGTCGTCCGGCGTAATATCTGCCATCTGAATCCGCCCAGCCAATAGGTCGCCGACCTTCTCCGGTTTGATTACTCAGAGTGTCAGCATCGACAGGAGGCCTAAGTGAAGTGCAACCTTTTGCATTCCGCGTAGACGCTCATTAAGTTCAAAGCGAAACGCAGCTTCAGAAGATTGGCCGAAATCGATTGGTCTTCTGCTGACCGGATTGTGCATTTTATTGTCCAGTGGCGAGCAACCATAGAAAAAATTCGATAAAGCTCCCGCCGTTGACGTCGCACCTGCTGCCTGGCCGCCTGCTCGTCAACCTAAGCCAAGCCCGCAGGCGAGGAGAGGACTGCGCTTTCTGAGCGAACGTTATGACTATTCGACACAAAACTAGTCGATGGCCGCTCGCGGTCGCGTTTAGGCATTCATTCTTTGCTAGCCTGCTGCCTAGCAGACAGTGAATCACCGTATGATCCGCCCTCGTTCGTTTCACGGCGGCCCATTTTTGCCCAGCTATACCCTACGCTCATCCTAGCCTCGGCGTCCGAGGCCCTCTCGCCCTGATCACCCGCTTTATGGCCCATATCTGATTCCCGGAGTTGTCGATGGACTTTAACGACGCATTGGATACTGCCCCCATCGCTATTTATGCGATGAACGAACAAGCCCACCAAGGGTCGCCCGCTGCACCGCCTACGGGCGTGAAACGATCAGCGGACACCACACTCGACACACACCCCAAAAAGCCCAGAATCTACGACACTTTGCCAGGCGAAGTGATTCTGGAGGTCGCACGCTACCTACCGTTGGATCATATCCCCGAGTTTTCACGTGTCAATCGCAACACCTATGCCCTGATGGAGGAAAGACGATGGGCGTGGCGCTGTTACCAGCAAGCGGCCAGCGTCTCCGATCTCGCGTCGCTGCAACAACTGATAGGCGAAATTGAGCAGATTCAGGCCGAACCGGATCTGCGGGCCGAACCGCTCACCGCTTTGTGGAAACAATCTCAATCAATGGGACTATCTAGGAAACACAAAATCGAGGCCTTTAAATTGTTATTTGCAGCAGCCGACCGCCTCCCGGAACAGGGTCTTCCCTTACAAAAAACAATGCTTGCATCACTGGGGGGTATTTCGAAAAGCATGCGACTTCGAATGTTCGATTTTGCTTGTGCGCTGGCTGAACGGCGTCGCCCCGATCAAGCGAATTTTTGGCCTGAACTAGCCAAAGCGCTTGTCAATGTATGGACGCCGTCTCGGCGGTACATTCAACGTTATCAAGCATTGCTCAACCAACTGCCATACCTAGACGCGCCCCAGAAGGCCGAACTGATTCCGCTATTGGCTCCGAAACTGAGCTTCTCTCCTCTGGAGGATCCCGACAGCAGCAAAACGCTTTCGGCCCATGCGACCTTGCGGCAGCAAGCACGATCGCTGCCGCCCTCGCTACAAGGTGCGCCGGTCGGCATGGTAGCTGCCGCTATAGAAAGGCTACCGAGAGAAGCGCGAGCAGCGCACTATGCAGAGCTGCGACAGCTAGCACTATCGCTTCCGGACGAGCAACTGGGCGCTGCGCTGCATAAACTGCCACGCGGGTTGGTTATGTTGCCGCGCGAGCACCACGCGCACGAGCTCCAATTACTGGAGCCAGCCTTGCTGCGCGTGTTGCCCGAGCAGCGCGTACAGGTCGCACAGGGTTTGCTGGAATGGACCTTTCTGCTAGACGACGCGCTCTCGAAGCACGTGTGGCAGCGTGCGTTGCAGTTACTTGACGGCAGCAGCGCAACAGCATTGCTGGAGGTACTGAGCAAGGTGGGGGCCATGCTAAGAGCCCCAAAATGGCAAGATGCGGTCAACGAGGTCACCGCTTTTATGGACCGCAACCACTTCACGGAACAAGAGCGTGCGACGATAGACGCCCGTATGCTGCTGCTACGCCACCCTTAGGAGCGGATGCCGTAAACGCTTCGCAAAATGCCACGAAGTTTCGGATGCGGACGCAATGGTGGGGCAATTTAAGAGTACCACTATAAGCGCTGGTCACACCGGACCACTGAACAAGGAGCAGCCATGGATACTTCACGAATTGGCTCACGAAGCCCAAGCCCAGTAGAATCCCCCTCGGATACTCAACCGGCACGCCATCCATCCGAATCTTCAACCAATACGCTGACACAGCCAAAACGGCAAGCGAGTCCTGGAAGTTTGTCGGGGCTTGAACACCAGCCTTCAACGACACGGGCTCGATTTCGTTCCCCGAGTCCGACGCAGGCCATCGCCGTCCCTAGCTCAATGCAAACGCCCATGACGCTAGGCCCCGCCTTGCTGCCCGGAATTAGCACTGTACGCGATTCCGAAGCAATTGCCACAGGCATGGAAAGAGTGCTCAAAGATATCGCATCCAGCCCACAAACAGACCCGCTTCGCTTGCTGGGTACTAATGAAATGGTGGAGTATTTTAAAAATAATAAAATTATAGAAAACACCGAGACATTTTCCTATCAACTAAATGACCAAAATGTGGGACTGATGAGATTAAAAATGCCTGAAAAGAAAGGTGAAGACATGGAAGTAACGGCGATGGTTACTGATCCCCGCACGAGAGGTGTTGGAAGTACGTTCATGCAACAAGCTATGAACCATGCTGTGAGAATGACCGGCCAACCCGTTCTTACGCTGGAGGCGATGGACAGGGACGCCGTGGCTGCTTACAAAAGAATGGGGTTCAAGGCAGATTCCGACTATGACTCAGACGAAGACTCAGACGACGAAGACCAAATGATACCCATGAGGCTTGATGCCAATAACAGCGATAAATGGGAAAAGGACAACGCGGGAAACTTTCGATTGAAGAACCGGCTTGACCCTGAATTTAGGTAAAGCAAACAAAACGCTTCATATTTTTTAACGTGACTGCAGAGCGGCAGTGGATCATGGCGCTTCTCTGCAAAGCGCGCCACTTTCCGCCATACTAGCCACATAGAAAATTGCGTTGAGAACTTCAGGCTCACATTGCCACGCCAGCGTAGCAGGCAATGCTCGAGCTGCTTGAATTGGGGCTTTGGAGATTTCTCGCTCCAAAGCAAATTTCAAACCAACATAGTGTGAGCCCCTAGGCTGATGCCGCGCCGATAGCTGGCGCGGCATCGCTTGCGGTAGGCCTATCGAGCGTCGCACAGCCCGAGCGCAGACGGTGCTGTGGCATGTGGGCTTGGCGCTTAGTGGCACCGCGGGTGCGCGCCTGGCCGCTAGGCGACAGGACGAAAGACTCACAGCCATCTGAATCCTCGTGCATGGCGTTCACCACTGCTTCCGTCAGCCCCAGCGAACGGTAGTCGGCGACGCGTGAGCGGGTCCCGGACGCTTTATCGTGCTGCGCCTATCGCAGTCCCCTTGCGCAGGCCATACCGTGGCGACGCTATTCGATGTCCTTGCGGTATTGAATGAAGCCGGCATACGTCGCGAGGTTGTTATACAGTGCTCGGGCGGTCGTGTTTGTCTCATGGGTGAGCCAGTACACGCGGCTTGCCCCCGCATCGCGCGCGCGCTCGTACACGGCTTCGATCAACGCTCGGCCCACGCCTTGGCCGCGGGCGTCGGGTAACGTAAACAGATCCTACAGGTAACAGTAAGGGCCCGTCGTCCAGCACGAACGATGGTAAATGGCGTGCACGATGCCCAGCAGACGCTCCTGCGCGTCGAAAGCGCCTAGGGCGAACATCGGCTCGTTTAGATCCATCAACCGAGCCCACGTCGTCGCGCATACAGCCTCGCTTAGCGCGATGTGATAGAACGCCTGATAGGCACGCCATAGCGGCTGCCACGCCGCCTCGTGCGGTGCGGCAAGCGGCCGGACGGTCACCGACGCACCGGCACGCCAAGCTGCCGCCTGCTGCGTGCGAATCGCCGTGAGGCAAAGGCGCTGCGCGCATTGCGCATCGAAGTTCTGTGGCAACAGCCATGCGTCGAACGCCGCGGCAAGCGCGCTCCATTCGCTATCAATGATCGAAAACCACGCCGTGTCGCGAGAGCGCCCCTTATAGACGACGGCTTGCCGGAACGTGCCCTCGTAGCGAAAGCCGAGTCGGACGGCCGCCTTGCGTGATGGCTCGTTCAGGTTGTCGCACTTCCACTCGTAGCGACGGTATCCTAGCGTGTCGAACACGTACTTCATTAGCAGGTACTGTGCTTCAGTCGATGCCGGTGTGCGCTGCAGCTCCGGCGAGAATGCCACCGAGCCCACCTCGATTACACCGTTGGCCGGATCGATGCGCATCAAGGCGAGCGTGCCGACCGCCCGACCGCTTGTTAGATTGATCACCGCAAAATGTAACGGATCCGTGCTCGCAGCGGCACTTTCGGCGTAGCGCCGATAACTGACCTCGTCATCGAACGGTCCGAACGCCAGATACGTCCAGTCCCGGCCGTCGGTCGCCTTTGCGTACGCGGCGTACAGCATTGACGCATGCCGGTCAGGCTGCAACGCTTCGAGCCGGCAATAGCGCCCATGCAGCATGACGCGCCGCGGATAGGCGCGCGCAGACCAATCGACAAGGGGCCGCCCAACCGGCTGGCCGAACGTGTTCGTCGGGGTGGACAAGGTCATTCTCTCATCGGTGACGGCCGGCGTGATGCCGGTGGGGTTTGACGCACATCTTAGTCATCCAGCGGTACCGTGAGAAGAGCTAGGGCTGGTGGTTTTCATCGTGCCAGACGCAGTGGATGGCGCAACGGGCGCACCCGGCGTGCGAGGAAATCGACGGCAACGCTGCCCTTCAGATCCTCGCGATCCGTTGCCGCGTCATTGAGATAGTTGCGCGAACACGGGTTTTCACCGATGGCCGGTACGCTGGACCGGCCCGTCACATCTGTTTGATAGGCCCGCATCGGCACGACTGGCCGGCAGCACGTCGCCGTGCCCCGGCCAACGTCTCGCGCAGTTTGCGATACACGAACGGGCCGCATAATTGGGCCCGTGTGCCCGGGCGAACTGGCGTGGAACGACGTAACGGCAGCGCTGACACGATGAACGGACAAGGTCAGCCGTCCGCGTGCGACCATGCAGAACCCGAGCCTGCCAAACACGTCATGCAACGCCGTGCGAGCGCAACCACGTCAAGCACTCACCCCATGCATGCGCAGCGTCGGCGGGCTGGTAGCTCGCCCGATAGTCGGCAAAAACGCATGTCCGGCGTGCGGATAGACATCAATACGCGATGACCTGGCGGCGGGACTCCCCTGCTCAAGTCCGGCGCGCATCGCGCTCAGATGCGCCGCCGGCGCGATCGGGTCCTGTCCGCCCATACAGGCCCAGCACGGGCGCGTACAGCCGGGACGCTACGCTGACCGGATGGGCGGGCGTGCAGTCCGTCACGTCGCCATCGAGCCGACCGTACCATGCCACGCCCGCCTTGACGCCCGCGTTATGCGCCGCATAGAGCCATGTGATGCGGCCACCCCAACAAAAACCCGTGACGCCGAGCCGGCCGACGTCCCCACCCAGCACACCGACATGCGCTGCGACTGCGTCGAGGTCGGCGATCACCTGTGTATCGGCAGTCCGGGACACCACCTCGCGCATCAGTTCAGGCAGTGTCTGGTACGCTGAAGCATCGCCATGGCGCGCAAACAGGTCCGGTGCCAGCGCCAGATAGCCCAGCTTAGCAAAGCGCCGGCATACGTCCGCGATGTGCGCATGCACGCCGAATACTTCCGACACAACCAGCAGCACCGGGTGCAAACTGCCGCCCGAACCGGGCTTCGCAAAATAGACCGGAACCTCAAAGCCGGCCGACGAAACGCTCGTTTCACCCACCGCCAGCCCTTGCGCGTCGGTATAGATCGTAGTGCCTTGCACCGGCGAGGCCGCCGCCGATACGCGCTCGTGCACGCCCATCGCGGTGCGCGCACTGTTCGACTTGAGCTTCGGGTCGTCCATTTGACTGTCCCTCATGCTCAGCGCGGACCAAATCCGCGATAAGGCAGTAGCGGCACCAGATGTTCGAGTTCGAGCATCCCGGCCTTAACCAACGGCAACGACTCGATCATCGCGCGGGCCGCCGGCTCAGAATCGGCTTCGAGAATCGAGCAGGCTCCGCGCTTGTCGCCGCGGTACCAGATCTGGCGCACTGAACCCTCGATGTACAGCGTGCGGGCACGCTGGGCCTCGTCCTCGAGCAACGGTGCAAAGTCCTCATCCGAATAACGATCCGTGCGCAAGCGCGACAGCGCAAGAAATTGCATCATGCGACTCCATGATTCAGGGTGCGTTGAGTGTAGCGGCACGGCGATGTACCAACAATGCACGCGATACCCGCATGTCGTTGACTTCAGGGCAACGCTTGCATGGGTGACCGACATGCGCGGCTTGCGGTACGCTCTTTGCATCGGGTCACCCAACGAATTGGCCTGAGCGCATTCGATACGTTTTCTATATTGTCGTGCCCGTCATGGCCGATGAGCCTGCAGAACGCGCCATTCCACTCGCATTCGGTTATGCAGCGGCATGACCTCCTGGTCGTCGTATCAACATCATGCCGGAACTTTCCCGTTTGAAACGAAACGGTTGTGGGCCAAGGTCAACGCTCGTGAATAGTGGGCAGAGCACCACGTCGACGGTGTCGTTGAAAAACAAATATAGATGGTTGCCGTCATTAAAAGTGCGCAGCGCCTACGTTTTGAGTCATGGTGCTTGCCGTCTTCACGTCTATCAAAGATAATCGAGCAGCTCACATTCTAGCATCTCATGCACTTTTAAGCATCGCATGCAAGTTGTGTACACAACAAACAGAAGAATCAATTGATCACACATTAGCCCTCGAATGAAGCGCTCTCGCATGTCATCACTGTTTGAAGAGCAATGATTATTTACAATAATGAATATAAACAGCAATTATTGCAGCGTTACATCAAATAAATTGCAACTTTGCGCATGTCGATTCGAAATTTGTCGGTTTGAATTAGGTCTGTGCGCTTGGCTTTTTCGAATAGCTCCTCTATAGTTGAACCACTTTATAACTAGGCGAGTATGACGGTGGTACTGGTTATCGTTAAGCTCTGTACATATCGGCTGTTTATGAAGCCATGAGGTGATTCGCTAGCAGGACAAGTGCATCTCAACAAAAGGTTTGGTTTCACGAAAGTAAAGTCTGGAGTGAATGTAAATGACGAAGTGCTTCCTGCTATACCCATCCATCCTGCCTGCGTTCCTCCTCCCTCCTCGGCGCTGGATTTAATTTAGATATTGCGAGGCCTTTACGCTGCACATAGCATCCAAGCCACCGTTACTTTGACGTTTTGCATGCAAGCTTGATCCGTATTCGTCAGTTTCGCTACGTTAACTATTTCTAAAGTCATATTGAGGCAGGTATTCGTCGCCCTCCTCAGGTGTAGTTGCGTGCGTTTGCTGTATGTTGTAAAGCCGAATGTTTTTAACGTCTGAGTATTTTGAGCGTGTATGCAATGCGGTCAGAATTTATTTTCCTTCCTTTAAGCACTATCACAATATCAACCGACGAAAGTAAAGGAGTTGATGCATGACCAATCCCTTTGACGACCCAAATGGAAGCTTCTTGGTGCTGGTTAACTCTGAGAATCAGCATTCATTGTGGCCGAGTTTTGCCGAGGTGCCTGCGGGCTGGCAAGTGGTGCACGGACCCGATACACGCCAAGCTTGTCTTGACTATGTCAACACGCATTGGACCGACATGCGCCCCAAAAGCCTAATTAAGGCCATGGATAGCTGAGCCAAAGCGCCGGCGCGGCTGATCAGCTTACGTGATAAGCGAAGTTATTTTTTGCCACTCTTTGACTGAACCATATTGATATGAAAATCCTCGGTATCAACTCCGCCTATCATGAATCCTCCGCGTCGATTGTCATCGACGGTAAAATCGTAGCGGCGGTCGAAGAAGAGCGATTCACACGGATCAAGCATGCAAAAGAAGCTTGTGTCAGTGGCCCAGCTGAGCTACCGAAAAATAGCGTACAGTTTTGTCTTTCCTATGCAGGGTTGAAAGCCACTGATTTGGATGGGGTCGCTTACTCGTTTGATCCCGCCCTCAGAAAGCGCGAGTTCAAGCTCGATTCGCTCAGCCTACCGGGTGATTGGGGAAGTGCGGAAGGAGAGGAAATTTTTCTTGCCAAGCTCCGGCAAGTTCCCGGTGCAATCGATGCGCTGTTAGGTCATCAGGTTGGCAGCAAATTGGCCTTTGTTCCGCATCATATCGCACATGCCGCTTCTACTTTCTATCCGTCTGGATTCGATCAGGCTGCGATCCTTGTCGTCGACGGAATCGGCGAGTCAGGTTGTACTTTGCTGGCGCGTGGAGACGGCAATAAAATAACAACGTTGGATCAGGTTGCCTATCCACACTCGCTCGGGTTCCTGTGGGAAAAGCTTAGCAAATATTTGGGCTTTTCCGAATATGATGCTTGCAAGCTGATGGGGCTAGCCGCTTATGGTGATCCCGCTGTCTTCAGAGATACATTCAAGAAACTGCTTAATTCAGAAGCGGGCCGATATACGATCGATCCGGACGTGGCCCATTTCCGTCTGCCCGACTTCGAGCAGATCGAGGCATTGTTTGGCCCGGCACGAGCCGATAAAGAACCGATCCTCGACCACCACCGCCATGTTGCCGCAGCCCTTCAAGAAGCCACGGATCACGCGCTCATCGGTTTGGCTCGCGAACTGCGTGAGCGCACCGCTTCCGACAAATTGTGCTATGCAGGCGGTGTCGCGCTGAATTGCGTCAGCAATTCCGTCATCAAGGAAAGCGGCTTGTTTTCTCAAATGTATGTCCCCACCGCGCCACATGATGCAGGCACGGCGGTTGGCGCGGCGCTGCATCTTTATTATTCGCTTTCCGGCCAACGTCCATCGCAGGCGGATAACAACCCGTACCTGGGCCCGGCGTTTTCCGATGCCGCTATCGATGCCGCATTCCGTGGCGCGGGACTGTCACCCCAATACAGCGCCGATCCCGCGCGCGATGCGGCAACGCTGATCGCCGAGGGCAAGATCGTAGCCTGGTTCCAAGGCCGTATGGAATTTGGTCCACGCGCGCTGGGTAACCGTTCACTACTGGCCGATCCACGCAGCGCGTCAATGCGCGAGGTGCTCAATGTGAAGGTCAAGCACCGCGAAGAATTTCGCCCTCTCGCACCGAGCGTACTGGCTGAAGAAGCCGCCAACTGGTTCGAACTCGGTCAAGCGTCAATGAGCCACCAATCGATGCTGTTCGCCTGCCCGGCAAAGCAAGATCGCCAAGCATCGATTCCAGCGGTCCTTCATAAGGATCATTCCGCTCGTGTGCAGATGGTCAGTCGAGAGAGCAACCCTAAATTCCACGCACTGATCAAGCATTTCTTCGAGATGACCGGCGTACCGGTTGTGCTCAATACCTCATTCAACGATAGTGAACCCATTGTCTGCACGCCATCGGATGCAATCAAGACGTTCCAGGGAACGGCCATTGATGCTTTGTTTATTGGCGATTGGTTTGTCGTCAGATAAGCGAGTGCTCAATCGTCATACCGGCAATAGGATAATGGGAATATAGCTATGCACCACACAAATGAAGAGAAATGTATTTTTTTCATCACGAAAAACCACGATCAGACGACAAGCCAGCATCGGATAGCCGACTGCTTGCCTATAGCCCAGTGGGATTCAATGCACCACGGCCTGAATGGCAAAAACGACGAAAAAAATGATTTATTGTCGTCGCCCTATCCAATCAAGATCGTGACGGATGCCTTTCACTATCCCCATGCTGATCAGGTTCTTCCCATACAACCAGAACAGTTATTCTTCATGGACTACACGTCCCCGGAGGATATAAAACATGCAAACGTCCTGGATATCGGTGTTGGTTCGGGTGTATTGAGCATTTTTTGCCTACTCAATGGCGCCGCATCTTGTGTTGGCTTAGATGTTAATCCAAGAGCAAAAATATTGGCCGGACACAACGCCATCATTAACCATATCGATAAGAATTTCGATATTCGCGATGGCGGCATTTCGGATATTTTTGAATCCGTCAAGGATAAGCAATTCGATTTTATTTGCTCCAACCCTCCGTTCGAGCCTACTCCACCCGGAATCGAGTATTACATCAATTCTGCGGCAGGCATTTATGGATTGGATTTTGCTGAAAAGATACTGTCCAATATTAACCAGCACTTATCAAGCGATGGCACTCTCCAGTTGGTCACGATGGCTCCAGGAGATGCGAAGAAGCCATTCAAGCTATATGAAGTCCTAGAGAATCATTTACCGGGCCTGGCAGTGGAGATTATTCTGGATCGGCAGCCCATTCTCTATGATGATTTTGTTGGCCGATTCAGCACTATCTTTGGATACAGCGATGATGTCATTTCTCAGATGAAAAGGACTGCTCGCGATGACGGCGTCACACATCTCCATATGCTTATATTGAAATATAAAAAAGGGCGACGTGGCAGCATCACGGAAAAGGTTGCTTGTAAAACTTATGAAAATTGGACGACCCCGCTCGGGGCGCAAGATCACTGTTATATGTGACAAGCACACTGACCGTGACCACGGGTAGGTCGTCGAAGGCGGACGCTGTCGGAGGTCTGTCGCGCAAGATTTGTAGCAGTGCAATGCCGCCTGCGAAAAAGGAAGATATTGATGTTGATGGTTCAATACCTGAAGCGGTATTTCCGGCCCTTATTCGCCACAGCGATTCTTTCGTCTGCCGGCGCAATGCTGACGATCGGCCTGCTCGCCTATATCAATCAATTAGCAACGCAAGGATTACCGCAACCCAATTGGGTTGGTCTTGTGACGGCGCTGGGATGGTTCGGTGCGCTGTGTCTAGCCAATGGTGTTTCCCAAATCATTCTGGCAAAGCTCAGCAGTGAATTGGTGGGTCAGTTGCGCAAAGACCTATCCAAGCAATTCATTGACGTTGACTATTGCAAATTGATTAACCATAAATCTACCGTATTTGGTGTCTTAATTGAGGATATCACCCGCATTAGCCCACTGGTCATACTTGCACCACATCTCGCCTATAACGTTATATTGGTGCTAGTCTGTTCAATCTATTTGATCACGCTGTCGTTTCAGCTCTTTCTTGTCTTGTTGGCGGGACTGGGTATCCCGCTTGCAATCTCAGCATTTTTGCTGAGGTCCACTCGCAAGCCACTTGACGCAATGCGACGCAGCGAAGAGGCACTGTTTGAACATTTCCACGCAATTGCAGATGGCAAAAAGGAAATGTTGTTAAGTCAAGCACGTGCCAGACATTTTTATGATGTGCTACTGCTGCCTGCGATTGGACAAGCGCAAAGTTTGATGAGACAGGTTCATCTGCGCTGGAACCTCAATGAGGCATGGACGTCCGGTGCTGCATACGGTACCGTATTTGTGGTGGTCTACCTGGGCTATGCGGCATTTGCGCTTCCTTCCGATGTGATTGTGCGCTTTGTCATCGGTGCGTTGTTTATCGTAGGGCCTTTGAATTTTTTAATTCATTCTGGCCAACCTGTCAGCACCGGTTTGAGCAGTTTGCGTCATCTCGAGCGCGTTGGGCTCGATCTGCGCTCGCAGAACGTCACCGCTGATCAGCATACGACGTCACGCACTCATACGAAATGGCAGTATATCCATGCACAAGATCTATGCTATCGCTATCCTGAAAGTAAAACAGGCGAAGGCGTTGGGCCATTCAATTTAAGTATCCGCCGTGGTGAAATGGTATTTATTGTTGGCGATAACGGCAGCGGCAAATCGACATTGATACACCTATTGTGTGGCCTGTTACCGCCCAGCTCGGGACAACTTTGCTTGGACGAGCAACCTGTGCCGTATGGATCGAGCGCATATAGAGAGCGTTTTTCCAGTGTTTTTGGTGATTTCTTTCTATTCTCCGACGTGCTTGACGCGAAAGGTGATGCGCTACCTGACGCACAAATACGTATGCTGTTACGTGATTTGGAATTAGACGAACAACTCTCGGTGGATCAGGGGAAGCTTTCAAAGACCAGTCTCTCTACAGGACAACGAAAACGGCTGGCATTGCTGCAATGTTATGCCGAAGATCGGGAAATTTGCCTGTTTGACGAATGGGCCGCAGACCAGGATCCTCGTTTTCGCCAACATTTTTATTTAACCTTGCTGCCGCAACTCAAGCAGCAAGGCAAGACGTTGCTTGTCATTAGCCACGATGACCGTTTTTTCCATTTGGCGGACCGTCTCATTGTGCTCAAAGGCGGACGCGTGGTGTCCGATTCAGCCACCGATACACTGGCAAGTGGCGCTGATACGCCCCTAACCAACCTACCTATTGCGAGCAGCATGACTGCCGATTCGGCAGCATGACTTGCTTTATTTCAATTGGCTATTGAATGGCCAAAAGCGCTGCAGATTAGCTGTTTACTCCCTATTTTTCCCTTTGCACGCAGAGCATCGATATGAACGATCAAACGGCTAAACTCGACCCTCTTATCGAGAACGACGCGAATCCTCCATCTCTGCTCGACGATCAAGGTAAAGTTGGATGGACGCCGGACATTCGCAAGGCGCTCGCATCCAGTGAATCGTTCTGGCAGGAGCGACTAGCTCGCCTGCAGCCTTTGCCACTACCCTTTGAACAGGGCGAGAGTGGGCTTGAACCCAAATGGGCGATCAGCGCATGGTGTCCGCCATTGCTGGGAAAAAACAAGCCGAAGCAGCCACTGACGGTGTTGCTGAGCATGCTGGCGATCTATTTAGCCCGTTTGACCGAGCAAGCGCAATTTCAGATCGGTTGGCGCGTCAGCGAAACCAACGACAAGCCAGAGACGCCTGCCGATCTATCGCCTATTGTGCCGATGGAAATCGCGGTGGACCTAGGTCAGCCTTTTCCCTCGGTTTGTCATGCCATCGAAGCAGAATACGCGCGGCTTAAGCAGCACCACACATTCGTGCGCGATCTGATTGTCCAACATCCTACTCTACGTAACCTACCCGCGCTGCGTGCAGCACACCCTTGGCAGGTAGCGGTGTCCGTACTATCCGATGAAGCATCATCGCAGCTTGCCTCCGACATGCAGGCTAGTGGCGCCTTACTGACGCTTCAGATCAAAGGCGATGGTGCTTTTCGCTGGATCTACGATGCTCATCGCATGAATGCACACCGGGTTCAACGCATCAGTGAGCATTTACGAGCATTATGCGATTCAGCATCGAACAACGTCGAGACACCCGTTTGCAAGTTGAATCTGTTGCCGCCAGCCGAGCGCGAAACGTTGATTCACACCTGGAACGCCACAACAGCACCGTATCCGGCACACCAATGTCTTCATCAAGTCTTTGAAGAGCAAGTCAGGCGTACACCCGATGCTATTGCGCTGGTTTATGAAGACCAGGCGCTCTCCTACGCTAAGCTGAATGTGCAGGCGAATCGCTTGGCGCATCAGCTGATTGAATTGGGCGTTCAGCCGGACACGCGCGTAGCGTTGTGCGTGGCACGCTCACCGGCAATGATCGT
>NZ_PRDW01000021.1 GCF_002927045.1 Mycetohabitans endofungorum
CTTCGAGCGGCGCCTGGACATTCATATCGCCTTGCTCTGCTTGGCCGCTGCCGTTATCTGTTCGCGCTTCGTGGACGACTTGTGTTAGCGACTCTTAGTCAGGCTGACATTGTCAAAATCGCGGGTAATGGCGGCGGGGCGCAGGCGCTGCAAATAGTGCTCGACTGGGGCCGACACTCCAGGATCGTGGCTTCGGTCGAGCCGATATTGTAAAGATTGCCGGCAACAGCGGCGGTGTTCAGGCGCTCAAAGCGGTGTTCGAACATGGGCCAGCGCTCATGCAAGCAGGACGTTCGAACAAGGACATTATGGACATAGCTGCACGCAAAGGCGCGGCCAGCCAGATACGAAAGATGGCTGCACAGTTGTCGGGGCGGCAATAGGCGCAGCGGTTAGACAACATTGAAGGCGCGCGACAATCCGATGTGCGGTAACAGCGCCGCGGTCACGGCATGGTCACCGGCTGTCATCTTATGACCTACCGAGGCGAGCGGGCCGCGTTAGCGACCCGATGCGGCAGTAGGCATCCGACCATTTCCTAGATCGGCGGACATCAGCGAGGTAGTAGGAAGGCGCCAAGGCGACCGTGCTTCGTTTTTCAGGTCGATCTTTCTGATTTGGTAAACTACTTGGCCGTATTTATTATATTTTAAATGACCGAATCGAAATTTCGTCAAAAATGAAGATACTTGGCCACGGTAGAGTTATTTCTGTCTTTACATCGATCAAAGATTTGTCGAGGCAGGTCAATAGCAAAGCTATATCGCAAAATTTGCGGAGCCCGATTATTCAGAGCCTGCAGAACTTACGTGGCACTAGAAAAGATGCTTATTCTGGTTTTCGTGCCAGCCAGGCGACAATAAATGGTGCCGATGTGCAGCGGAAAAATCATTTTGGCGATAAGAAAATAGTAAGTAATTTTTGGCCGAAATCTAACAGTGTATCTGACAAAAAGCGCGATGCTCTTATGGAGAAAGCCAACGATTTTCTAAAGCGATTAGATAATGTGGAGAGCGTCGTTAATGGATCAATCCATGCTACCCTTAGCAAACTAGAGCATCATAGTCTAGAGACGCGGACGGAGCGAGAGTCCGAGGCAAAAGAAATTTACGATAGCATTGACAAGACTATCAAGGCGACGAGGGAAAAGACCCGGAAGCTTTTGCAAAAAAGCAATTTATCATACCAGCATAAAGTGTCATTGCATAAAATTGGGCTATCCGAAATCCAATATAATGAAATAATAAAAGATTTTGATAGTATTAAGGAGGATTTTCAATCTGGCCTAAAGGCAGCAAAAAACAAACTTGATAATTTGAATAAATTGTAGAATTCTTTCGCAATGTCGTGGGGCATTGATCTGCGAGTCGCACGGTAAGGCTGCGTCAGGCCTTTCCGTGCGACTCGCCAAGATTGGTGTTATTTTAACGTCGACCCAGCCGCGTTTTTATCCAATCAACGATGGGCCGGCGGCGACGCTCGCCATCTGCATGATCAGTCGCCTTCCGTCGATCGGGATCTTCCCACCATGTCACCGGTAACGGGTCAGGGTCGAGGTTAAGTCGCGGTTTAGGTGCCAATTTGGCTCGTTCATCGCGGGCGCGGGCCTGTATCGGAAATAACAGCTGTTCCTGCTTGCTCAATGTCTTTTTTAACAATTTCACATCCAGCCACCGTTCAAGGTCAAGGAGAAGCCTCATCCGTGTGGATGGTGGAATACCACTACTCAGGTCGAGGACACGTCCTAACGTCTCGGGAGAGTACGTGTGGATTAAGTTGCCGCGAATCCCTCGAATGATGTCGTCGAAACGGTCTTTATCCATGCTTTGGCCGCCGGATGTTCTGTCAAAGGTATCGAGTGCTAACGCCAGCGCAAATTCGGGATTGTTTCCCTCGGCCAATTCGCCGAATGCAGCGAGCAGTCCTGCAATGATTGGCTCCTGATCGGATAGATCCAACATCGGCAGGATTTCGTACTTCCACTGTTGCAGCCTTCGGTTTTGTTCGGCAGCAGTCAAGCCGATCATCGCTTCAGGCAATCCCGCCAACGCCTCACCTTTACCTATTGACAACCGCTTGGCTGCTTCAAACATGGATTCGTAGGTAGCGAGGCGTGTGTGCTCTGGCAGCCATCGGATCGCACGACCCAGCGCCTTGCGGGGTGTCGATTGAAGCTTCTCAGGAAGCGCTTCGACGTAATTGAGCAAACGCTGATGTCGATTCAACACAAGGGTGCGATCCAGACAATGAAGCAAAAACAATTGGTTGGCGAGTTCCGCGCTTAATTCTGCTCGTCCGAGATCGTCCAGCCGCGTCATTTCGTTCAGCAGCCGATCGAATCGTGTCGTCAGCTCGGGCCTTGGATTATAGGGTCTGCCGTGAACGGCCGCCCACGACTGCTCCCCGGTCCAATGAGAAGAGTCTAGCTGCAGTGCGAGGAGGGGTAGTATTTCGCGCCGCTCTTCCAATGGGCTAGCGATCGTGCGGCTGAGAATTGCATCGAATACTGCAATCATCGACTCAGCAGGTACAACATGATAGGAGCCCAGCCCCCATGTGCTTAGACGACGATAGTCTCCTTCAAAATGGTGGACCATCTTGTCCTGCAGCGCTTTGCTCCCCGGGATTTTCAGCACCTCAGCAAAGATGTGAGCAAATGCTTCAGTTTGTGCACCCAACGGAAGGCCACTGATACTGGACGTAGCCAGCTTGTCCAGTGCTGTCAATAGGATGTTTGGATCTGCAACGTCTCTATTCAGCCCATCCAAAAGCTCACGCAATGCTCCTATGCGGACCTCTCTTTCGACGTCCTTCTCACGCAACGTCTTCAAGAATGCGTTAACGCGCTCCATAGGCGCGATGCCAGAATAACTGCCTGCCGCCTGCCGCTGAGCCGTATGAGGGTTCTCGACGCTGAAGAAATCGCTCGGGGGCGAGTTGCCAGGACCGCTCTCGTGCGAGTCGATGGACACATAGATGGCGACATTGTGCGGGTTCGACAAGGGCGTGGTATTGAAATCCATACTGGACGTATCGAGAATGAAAGAAAGCCTAAGGTTGCACTGCCACCCGGGCAGATGCAAATAGGGGTGCGCCGACTATATAACGCATAGGCGAACGATTTTCCGAACCATTTCTGATGAGGCATGTACAAAGTCGTTTCCAATGGCTTTGTCGCATCAACACGGTAGAGTAAAATAGAAAGAGCCGTTAAATCTTGGCGACGAAACTGTGTTGAAGCCTTGTGCTGCTCACTGGACGTGACCTTGTTATCTGGAAAGACGGCGCTCGTTTGGCCGTGCAGCAAGCGCTAACGCCAAGCGGCGCGCGCGTATCCAGGGCGACAAAACAAACAGCATCGTCGAACACGACCAACACGCCATCTAACGCCTAAACGCTCACAACGGCATTGCCTAGACGACTGAGGCACAAGTCTGTTCATAAGCGGTACCAGTCGTCGGCCTTTAACACTCCTGGAAGACGTGGGCAAGGCCGCGAAGTCGCAGCCGTTTCTTTTGCCAACCGCTGCGCGAGCAGATCCACTTGAAGCATCCGTTGATTTGCTTTGCCGATGATCGACTGAGATCGGTTGAGCGCGGCGACGAGCGCGAATTCGTGTCGCACAGGGGCCGACCGACAAGCTTGCCGCGCTTGATTGCGGCGCTGCTGTATTTGCAGCACGCCTTCGACCCGTCAGGCGAAAACGGGCTCTGGCAATGGCCGGAGAATCCGTAGTGGCAAATGTCCACCGGCAAACGTACATGCAGACCAAGCCGCCAATCGATCCGTCGAGCCTGACGCGCTGACGCAAGCGGCTGCGCGAAGCCGGCGTTAAAGAATTGCTCGCCAAGACGCTCGAAGCGGCCAAGCGTGCCCACGTCGTCAAGACTTCGAGGCAGCCATTGGGTGGGGAAAAGAGCGTCAAATCCAATGCCCATCTCGCAACGCAGCACGCAGTGCCCGTCGCACTGCCCGCGCCAGAAGAAGAGCAGTACGGCGAGACAGGCCCTGTGCGATAGCATAATCGAGCCCATCGGCCTCGACCACGATGCCCCATTTGGCTAGGCGCCTGTGCTCGGGACGCCGCCATGGCAAGACCTGCGGTTCACTGGAGGCTGCGCGTAGCGACAGCAGGACAACACGGCATCTGCGCGGTGAGACCAGGCAAACGCGACTCACCCGATGCATGGCGATAAGGGCGGGCCCCGATTTCGAGCCGAACCACACGATCCCTGCCGCACTGATGCTGAACCGGCTTTCAGTCATGGCCGGCTCAAACCGACGCAGCCACCACCAGGCAGTCCACGCTTCCCCCAGCAAGACCACGATGCCGAGGTCAAGACGCATGAGAAACGCGGTGACGGTCAGACTACTGACGGCCAGCCATATTCCTATGCCTTCCCTTTTAGAAAGTACGACCGGCGGCACGACGAAGCGCACGTGCGCCGGATCCATGACAATGACATAAAATCCTTGTTCCACCACAGTATCTGTTGGCCCGCTTCGCTGGAGCCACGCGGGCCGTGCACCTCCTCCTTGCTTTGGGCAAAACACACTCCCTCGCGCCAATAGGCACGATGTGAGGAGAAGCGGAAAAGACGTTTACGCTGTTAGATTGATAGTCCTAGCGGCTGCGCAAAGTGTCCGCTTAATTTGTAGCAACAGTGGAGGATTGCACTATCTTACGGTGGTTGCGCGGCTCGGTGCGCCATGGCCAAGTAGCTCGACACCCGTTTAAAGGCGACAAGTGACGCAGAAAACGCGCGAAGACGAGGGAAAGGAAGAAGCAGCGTTCGACGAACACGCAGACGGCGATATTCGGACGGACAAACGCCAAGAGGTGGAATATCCATGCCTGGCTCCTGTATCACGGTTTTTACCCGCCCCCTTTCTTTCCACGGAAAGGGTGGCAGACCGAACGAGGGTGGAAACCGGGATACAGGAACCGGCCCAGCCAAAGCTGGCCCCGCCCGGCCCGCCATAGACGTGCCAGACGTAACGCACAAAAAAGCCGCGAATCATCAGATGGCGCGGCTTCTATGCGCCTGTATCTACCGGATTTCCACACCCGACCGCTGCTGTTTTCAGCGGCGATTCCAGTATAGGCAGTTCATTAAAAAACGGCAACTGGAAATTCCGGTTCCGTTGTTAGTTGCTTCACCGGCTGGCAACGTCGTGCTGCGCGTTGAGCTGGTGTGTTAACCGATCCCAAAGGCGTCGATCCTCGAAATCCCGAATCACCTCTTGTGCTCCGGCTTCCCGAAGCCTGTCCTCGCTCAATGCACTCGACATCCCGAACGTAAAGATGCCGGCCGAACTCGCGGAACGCACACCCGCCGCCGAATCCTCGAACGCGAACGCATGGTTGGCGTTTCCGTTCAATCGTTCTAGCGCTGTCGTATAGGGCAGCGGATGCGGTTTCCCGTGCGCCAGTTCGCTACCAATCACGAGCGTGTTGAATCGTGTGGCGAGTCCGAGCGCGTTCAGCATCATCGTTGCATTGCTGCGCGGCGCGTTCGTCACGACAGCGATCCGGATGCCAAATCGGTCTGCGAAGTCGAGAATGCGTTGTGTGCCGGCGGTCGGGGTCAGCCTATCTCCAAGCTGTGCGCGAAACAGTCGCTCCTTTTGACTCGCCAGCTCCGTATATTCCGTGGCCGGCATGCCGGGAAACAGCCTGCCAAAAATCATCTCGTCCGGAAAGCCCATCACGTGCTTCTTGTAATAGTCGAGGTCGATCGACCGGTCCCAACGCGCGAGCAGTGCGTTATACGCGTTCAGGTGCAGCGCGTCGGTGTCGACCAACGTGCCATCCAGATCAAACAGTAGGGTTAGCGCGGTCATTGGGCAGGGTCTCCATTCGTTGTGTCTCGGTGGTCGGCTTTTATGTGGGCACGCAGAATTGATAAGAGTGGCAACATTAACAGCGGATACGTGATTAACGTGGTGAATGAAGCTTGTATCCCGATCTCTTCCGATAACATGCCGAGCAGCAACGGTGTGGCCAACAACGCGATGCCGACCGCCTGCGAAGCGCGTGCGCTCAGCGACGCACTCGCGTCGGGCGCCGCGTGCATGGTCGCGCCAAGGATCAGCGGGAAGAAGTTGCCAAGGCATACGCCGAGCGCAGCCATGACGCACGCCGCGGTCCCTATACTGTGCACCGCGTGTAGCGCGGCGAATGCGACGACCGCGCCGAGTGTGATGGCCACGAGCAGCGTGAGCGGCTGCATCGCCCGCAGCAGGTAGCTGCTGGCCAGGCGCCCGCACACGGTGCCACCGAAGTACACGGTCATCAACGCCGCGGCCGTCGCGGCGCTGCCCGTGACGCTTACCTTTAAGTATTCGGCCCCCCAGAATCCGACGCCCCATTCGGCGGCAATGGCCAGGATCACCAGCGCCCAAAGGCTGAATTGCAGCATGCGGGGAAAATTTGCGGTATCCGACGCCGGTGTGGACATGTCCGCCGCGTGCACGCCCGGCTCGTCTCGACGGTATGCGGCGAACGGCAACGCGGCAAGCAGTAGTGCAGCGACCGCTACGGCGATCGGGGCTGCGCGCCACGACCAACCGAGCGACGTCGAACCGCTGATCAGCAGCGCACCGCCGAGTACGCACAGGCCGGCAGCTACGTGCGCTTCGACGAGTCTTGCGGCGGCGCGCTCTCGATAGCGCGCGCCGAGCTTAGCTTGGCCGGTGGTCATCAAGAGCCCGCCTGAAATGCCCATTAGCGCGCCGGCAAGCAGCGTGATCGGCAACGCACGCGCGATGGCGAACAGGCCACTCGCTGCGATAACCGACAGAATTGAGATTTGCCCGATGCCAGTAGGCAATCGTCGGTGTCTGAGCCAGCGGTATGGCAGGCGGATCGACGCGAGTCCGAGCGCGTAAGCGGCAAAGTGCAAACCGACGGCGCGCAGGTCAAAGTTCAATTCGGCACGTACGAACGGCATCGCGGGCCCGAGCATTCCCTGTTGCAAACCGTATAAGCCGAACATCAGATAGATTGCCCACGGACGGTGAGCGTCGTGGACGGATGAGCCGGCGGCACCGGTTTCGCTTGTGAGCCACTCAGTCATAGTGAGCCTGCTGGGTAAATAGCGTGTGCCATTGCACGGTACGGTCGAGTTTCGAGCGACCGGCGTCGGCCACGTTCAGTGCGGCCAAGCCCTGCATCGCTTCATTCCGCTCCGATGCATGATCGAGCACGACTTTGCCATAGCGCCGCGCGATTGCCGCCGCGTCGTTCGACAGCATCCATGAGAGCGCCCGCTGCGCGAGCCCCACCCGGGGTGAGCCCGCGCGGCAGCCGAACACTTCGTGTTCGTAACGGCGGCCATCGAGCGGAACGAGCCATCGCAAACTCGGGTACGCGCGCGCCGCTCGTGTCGCTGCTGTCGATACCGTGGCGGCGATCCACGCGCGTCCTGCAAGTACATCGTCGATCGGCGCGGTGGACGATCTGCCGATCGACGGATGCAGGTTTGCAACGGCGGCCAGCGTTCGCCACGCCGACTCGGGGCAGCATTCGAGGAGCGCGCTCAGATGAAGATAGCCGGCGCCGGATCGCGCCGGATCAGGTAACGCGATGCGGTTGCGCCAGATCGGCGCGGCCAATGCTGCCCACGAAGTTGGGGCGGTAAGCCGGCGATCGGCAAGCGCCGTCGCGTCGTAGCAGAAAACAGGAACAAAGCCCGATGGACTGAACGAGCGGCACTCGGCGTCCACGGCGCCGGGCTGCAGGCCCGAAAAATCGATCCGGTCCAGCGGCTCGAGCTGCCCCACGATCACCGGATCGAGCAACGCGGTGGCGGCGGTTCCGAGCAGCAGATCCCACGCGGGCGCGTTGCCATCGCGCAGGCGCTCGGCGAGTTCGGCGGTTGACCAACGCAGCAGGCGGATTGGCGCGCCAACGTGCGCCGACATGCCGTCGATGAATTCGGCGAGTTCCGCGTGCTCCATCGAACTAACGGCAAGCAGTTCGTCCATGATGGCGTCAATCAATAAGTTGATACAGCTGCGCGTACTGCAGCAGCATGATCGTCTTGCCGTCAGCGATCTCGCCCGAATCGATCATAGCGAGTGCCCGGTTGAGTGAAAGTTCAAGCACTTCGATGTCTTCACCGTCGGATTTGACGCCGCCTCCGTTACCAACGCGATCTTTATCGAAGTACTCGCCGACGAAAAAATAGAGCCGTTCCGTGACGGAACCTGGACTCATGAACGCTTCGAAGACTTTCCGCACGTGCTCAATTCGATAGCCGGTCTCTTCTTCGGTTTCCCTCTGAATGCAGGCCAACGGCTCGTCGCTATCGAGCAGACCCGCGCAGGTCTCGATCAGCATCCCGTCGTGTTTGTTGACGAACGCTGGGAAGCGAAACTGCCGGGTCAGGATGACGGTTCTCTTCGCCCGGTTGTAGAGCAGTATCGTCGCGCCGTTGCCGCGGTCGTAGGTTTCGCGCGACTGGCTTTGCCACACGCCGTCACGCCGCTGGTAGTCGAATGTTGTTTTGCGCAGCACGTACCAGTTGTCGGACAGCACTTCGACTTTTTTGATGCGTACGCGATCGCGCGTTGGAATAGCGTCGTTCAAAGCGTCATCTCCGTCCGTTGAGACAGCAATTGGGCCGCGCGAGGGGAAACCGCCGCAAGGCGTTCGATCATCGCAGGGTCGCGGTGAGCGGGCGCGGTCATGACCGCGGTATCAAGCGCCCGGTCGCAGCCGTGCGGGCACGTGCCGCGATGCGAGCCGAGCCGCGTGACTGCATCGGTGAAAAGGCGGGTTGCCGATGCGCTAACGTCGCGCATCCGTTGAGAGACGAGCGTCGCGTTCACTGCGTCGTGCTCGTCACGCCAGCAATCGAAGTCGGTCGGAATCGCGACGAGCGCATAGCAAAGTTCGGCTTCCCGCGCGAGTTTCGCTTCCGGCATGGCCGTCATGCCGATCACCGTGCCGCCCCACTGGCGATACAGGTTCGATTCAGCTCGCGTCGAAAACTGTGGGCCTTCCATTACGACATAGGTGCCGCGTTGCCGTGCGTCCACGCCAACCGCGGTTGCGCTGTCGGCGAGTGTTGCGCGCATCCGAGCGCAGACCGGTTCCCCAAACGGCACGTGACCGACCAGGCGCTGCCCGAAAAACGTTTTGTCGCGCTGTATCGTCCGGTCAATGAACTGGTCGATTAACACGAACGTGCCGGGCGGCGCTTCATGTGTCAGGCTGCCGACCGCGCTCATCGACAGCAGCTGCGTGCAGCCCAGCGCACGCAGCGCCGCTATGTTCGCGCGGACGTTGATGAACGATGGCGGGATCGTATGTCCGGGCCCATGCCGCTGGATGAAGGCGATCGGCATGCCGCCGAGCGTGCCGAGCACGACGGGCGACGACGGCGTGCCGAACGGCGTGTCGAGTTCGACGGTTTCTACGTGCTGCAATCCGGCCAGATCCTGGAAGCTGCTCCCTCCAATGATGCCGATTCGCGGGGCTTGTTCGTGCGTCACATTCCACCTCCCGTTTGGGGTATCGACGATTTCCGCCGGGTCTGTACCAGGCGGTCGTACAGTTCGGACAACGCGCTCGGTGCATTGCCGCTGCGCACCAGCAAACCCTCGCTTGCATGCGCCGTATAGCGCGGCTCGTGGACTTTCAGATGACGGTCGATGGCGGGCAAGTAATTCCATCGCACGCCTGGGTACAGCGAGTGGGCCAGGTGATAGGCATCGGAGGTCGGCGTAATGAACACGCGCGCCAACCACCCGGTCCATCCGAAATAGTCTGTTGGGCGGCCCGCGAGATACTCGAGATCAAGCCGGTCGCGCGTCGGGCCGTCCACGAACCAGCGGTGTTCCGTCAACAGCGAGATCCACGCGAACACCGGATACGACGTGATGAGCGGCGTGAGCCAGCCGAATACGACGCCTTTGCAGCCGCCGGCCCAGTACAGCACGGCCGCCGTCGCGGCGATCGCGATCAAGCGCGCAACCGTGGTCACGCGCGAATGGTTCAGCATGCTGTTGCGCGCCATCGTCGTGACGTTGGCCCACGCACCCTTCGGCGTGAGCGGGTACAGCAGCCGCGCGTAGAACTCAAGCGGCGAAAGTCCACTTGTGTAGCCTCCTGCTTTGACGCGCGCCCGGTTGGGGTCGAGTTTGGGATGATTGGGATGGCGATGATGCTCGACGGTGTGCGTTTGATGGCGGCTGTGCATGTCGCGCTTGAACATTGGAAACTGGTAGAACATGTCGCTCAGCCACCACTGCCAGGCGTGTGGCCGGCACAGCGCGAAATGCACAGCGTTGTGGCCGAACTCCTGCAGCGCGCGCATGCGTCCACCGCTCCACAGCACGACCCCCAGCCACGCGATGGGCCATGGGCACCGCTGCGCAAGCATCACGGCTGCGACGATGTCTAGCCAGGTCCAGATGAACGGGAGCGGCGCGAGCCACGCGTCGAGGGGCCGGTAATAGCTTTCCTTGTGGTCCTGCAGCCGCGGCAGCAGGCGCAGCAGGCGAAGCACCCGCGTACTGTCGCGGTAGTACCATGCGACGACCGCGCGCATGGCGAGGGCAGTCGCCACCACGGCGACGACTGCCGGATCGAGAATATCAGTCATGTTCAACGCTCCTATCGTTGCTGCCGGCCGACCACCTGCACGTCAAATGACTGAGCAACTCGCCGAGCCCGCCGTACACTGGTGCGCCGCTGCGAAGTAGCCGGCTGGCATCGTGATGACCCGTTGACACGAGAACGGGTCGCCAGCCGACCGCGCACGCGACGTCGTAATCGTGCGTCGTGTCGCCGATATACAGCGTCCGGTCTGGGCGCACATCCAGTGTCCGCATCAGTTGCATTGCCTCGTCCAGCTTGCTGCCCGCACGGTTGTGGGAGAGACCCACGATGTGTTCGAAACGGCCGTGCAGGCCTTTTGCGTCGAGCGTGCCGCGCAGGATGTCGCCATGCGACGCGGATAGAATCGATAGGCCGACGCCGGCCGCGCGCGCCGTGCCGAGCAGATCGAGAACGCCGTCGTGCAGCGCGCACTGCGCGACGTTTGCGTCGAAGCATTCGAGATAGTGTTCAACGATCGTCGCAAATGGCGTGCACGCGAAGTCGAAGCCGAGCGCCTTATAAAAGCCGGCGATCGGGAAATTGAACAATGCTCTATAGCGATCGCGTGTCACCGGCACGACACCAAACCGCTCACCGCAGCGATTGACGGCGCGTACCGCGAGATCGAGGTCGTCGATTAACGTGCCATTCCAATCGAGCACGATGTGTTCGATGCGCGTGGGAATCCAATCAGGGGAATATGTCATCTGAGTGAGCGGGGCCGGAGGGTTTCGAGCACGACGCGGGTCGTAATGGCTGGCGAATACAGCCGGCTTGGCGGCGTCACGAGATTCGTCACGCCGATCTGGGTCTCGAGCGCGCGGCGGTGGTGGGCCGATACGCGCCCCAGTCCCGTGCCATACCAATGGTGCAAGCGCGTGCGCCAGTTACGCTCGCCGACCGTCTCTGGAAACCGGAGATCCTCAGTCGTCGCCATATGCCACGCGTCATCGACGATCCCGCACAGCCTGCGCTGCACGTCGCGCCACGTCGATGCGTCCGCGAGTGCCGCATCGACGTGGCGATCAATGCATTCGGCTTCGAGCGCGCAGATTGTCATCCCTTGGCTGTATAAAGGATTCATGCTGCTTAGCGCATCGCCAACGACGAGCAAGCCGGCCGGCCAGTGCGCGATTCGGTCGTAGTGCGTGCGCCGGCTGCCTGGCATTCGGAATGTCGCGACGTCCGACAGCGGCTCCGCCGCGCGGATCACGTTGTAGATGTCCGGTACGGGTAGCGAAGCGAGCGCGTCAAGAAATTCAGCTGGGTCGCTGCCGGGAAAGTGTCCGAACCAACCGCCTGTCGTGACCATCCAGCGTTCTGCCTCGATGGGGCTGATGACGCCCATCGCGCGTTGCTGGGGTGTGTTCGGCAGCACGAGCAGCACTTGCCATTGCGCGGCCAAGGCCGGGATGCGGCGATAGATACGTGACGCATAGCCGAGTTCGGTCTTGACGATGCTCGTCTTGACGCTGCCGAACCCCGCTTCGCGCAGCCATTCCGGCATCCGCGTGCCACGGCCGCTCGCATCGACGACGAAATCGGCCGCGACGAAGCGTTCATCGAGCGTTGCATCGTCGGCGATCCACACGCCGTTGACCGAACGTATGCCGGTCGTTCCTTTGAAACTGACGCGCGTCACGCGCGAGCGGGACAAGACTTCGACGCCCGGCGTTTGCACGACGTGGCGGCGCAACTGATTGTCGATGAGCCTTCGGCTGCAATAGTGCGCGTGGATGCCGCTGCGATACCGGTTTTTCCATTGGCCTGCTTGGAACCATTTGACGTCGTGACCGAGATCGGCGACGAGCGCGCCGTCGCGTTCCAGTGCCGCTAGGAACCCGGGGAAAATGCGTTCAATGATTTGCTTGCCGCGCAGCAACAATAGATGGACGTGATGCTCTTGAGGCACGCTGCGGCGCGGTCCCGACTCGTCAAAGAAGTCGCCTTTTTCGACAAGCGTCACGCGCTGAAAGCGGCGGGCAAGTACCGCCGCCGTCAGGCAGCCGGCGAGGCTGCCGCCGATCACGACCGCATGGCTTGCACGCTGGGCGCAAACCGTGACGTCATTGTGCGGCGTAGTCATTGAGCACTCCTGCAATGTAATGCAGCTCGTCGTCGGTCAGGTCGGGATGCAGCGGCACCGTCGTCAGCGATCGCAGCAGGCGCGCGGCGTTCGGACAGGCCCGGCGATAGACGGCGAGCAGCGGCAGTTCAAACAGCGGCCGGTTGTCGTACTTGCCAATGTCGGACGGAATGCCATGCCGCTGTTGGTAGTCGACGAGACGGCGCCCGTCGTGCCCCAGTGCCTGCAACAACAATGCGTAGCCGTTTGGCGTGCCCCGTGGCGAAATCGGCAGTTCCCTGAACGCCGGATTGTCGAGCAGCGCAAGCAGCCGCTCCCGGTTGCGCAATCGTGCTTCTAGGTGGGCCTGCAGCCGCCGCGCGCGTGCGAGCCCGAGCGCGGCTTGCAACCCTCCGAGCTTCAGATTGACGCCCACCGTTTCGCCCGTCAGGTTGCCAAAGCGCGTGTACGCACGAATGCGCTGCGCGCGCGCGTCGTCGTCGGTCATGACGAAACCGCCTTCGCCGGTCGATATGAACTTGCAATGGTGGGTGCTGAAGCAGCTGATGTCGCCGTAGTGCGGCAGCCACATGCCGTCGAGTTTCGTCAGATGCGCGTGCGCGAGATCCTGAATCAGCGGCACGCCGATGTCTCGCAGCAACGCGCGCGTTTGGTCGAGCCGATTCGGATACCCCCACATCGGCACCTCGATGACTGCGCAGGTCCGCTCGCTAATGCAATGCTGCAGATCCGCCTCGTCGAGACCGAAACTGTCCGGTGCGACGTCGCAGAACACGGGACGCAGTCCGAGCGACAGGATGGGCAATACCGTGCAGATCGGACACGTCGGCGCGACGACGACCTCGTCGCCCAGCCGCCAATCGATGCCGGACAGCGCAGCGGTGACTGAAGCTGAGCCTGACGAGACGGCGATCACATGCCGCACGCCGTACGTGGCGGCTAGCACGGCCTCGTAGTCCTCGACGATTTGCGCGGTGCCCGACAGCCCTGTGTGCAGTGCGCGCGTCAGCTCGACGATGTCTTCCGGCGTGTCGTGCACGCATGTCTCGGTGATCCGGCGCGGCGCCGTTTGGGTAGCGTTCATCATGCGATCATCTCTTCGTCCACCAGACGCCATGCAGCTTCATCGCGAAATAGGCGGTGCACGAGGCGCCGGAAGTTCGGGAACATGCACAAGCCGCTCGTCTGCTCGTATGTGAAGAAGCGCGCGCGGTCGTTTTCCCGCTGGACTGGGCATGTACGGGCGGCGGTTGCGCACAGATAGACGAGGTCGATGTGGTAATGTGGTTCACGCGTGTCATCAATGAATTCGCACAGCACTTGGTATGGCCGGTGCAACACCGTGACGTCTGCGTCCGGATCGGCAAGCTGAGGATTCGTCTTGCCGACGAGCGTCGCGCGAATGCCTGTTTCTTCGTCGATCTCGCGCAGCACGGCCTGGTCGGGCGTCTCGGTCCGCTCGATGTGGCCGCCGGGATAGAGCCACACGCCGAGTTTGCGATGCTGCAGCAGCAAAAGCTTTCGATGCCGATTCATCACCAGCCCCGACGCGGTGAAATGCCGATCCAGCGTCGCTCGGCCATGAGGGACGTGAGTGGTCATATCGCCTCATACCGGTTGATGCAGGCCGCGATGTGGTCGAGTTCATTGACCGTGATGCCGGGATGCACGGGTATCGTTGTCATGCTGGCGAGCAGCGCCTGCGCGTTCGGGCACGCGGTGCGATACCGCTCGAGCGCGGGAAACTCGTACAGTGCCTTGCAGCCGTATCGCTTGATGTCCGACGGCACGCCGAGATCGTCGAGATAGTCAATGAATGCTGCATTGTCCGCAAAACGCAGCTCGAGGTTGAGAAAGTAGTAGTTCGGCACGCCGCCCGCAACGATTGCCTTCTCTCGTACTTGCGGATGATGGATACGCTCGAGCAGATAACGCGCATTCTCGCGACGCTTGTCGATCTGCGCGGTGAGCGATTGCAGCCGGCTCTTGCCGAGCGCGGCGGGTAGCGCCGCAAGCTTATAGTTCAGGCCGAAGTCCTTGCCGTTCAGATTTCCGAAGCGGCTGTAATCGCGGCTACGTTTTGCGAGCACGTCGTCGTCTGTTAGCAGGAATCCTCCCTCACCCGTCGCGAGCAGCTTTCGCTCATGCGTGCTGAAGCACGACACATCGCCGAAATGCGACAACGGCTGGCCATGCAGGGTCGTGCCGTGCGAGTGCGCGAGATCGAGGATCAGTTTAATGCCTAGCTCACGCGTGATAGCTTGGAGCGCGTCAACTTCGGTTGGATAACCCCACATCGGAATATCGATCAGCGCGCGCGCGCGCGGCGTCATGCTCGCACGGACGGAATCCGGATCGGCGCCGAAACCGTGCGCGCGTGTATCGACAAACACGGGAGTCGCACCCGCGGCGATGATCGGATAGACTGTGCACAGTGGGCAACTCGGCGTGAGCAGTACGTCGTCGCCAGGCTCGACGCCAACCGCGTACAGCGCGACGCTTAGCGCAGCGCCACCCGATGACAACGCGACGGCATGCCGGGCACTGAACCACTCGCCGAGTGCTTGCTCGTATTCGGTCACCACGTCGCTCGTGCCCGACAGCGAACGCGCGAGCGTCGCCTGCAGTGTGTCGACGTCTTCCGGATAGACCGCGCGATATTTGTCCGAGACCGTGCGGCGCGCAGGTGACGACGTGTTGACGGTGAGATCAGAGGACATTAGATACGACTCCCGGATTGGCGGTGGATGTGGCGTGAAGCGTCGGCAGCGCGAAGGTTTGTACAACGCCGATGTCTTGCGAATCGGCAGCGCAAATCTGTTCGATGACCCGATAGGTGGGCAGCAGGCTTTCGAAATTCGCGTTAAACGTTTCCCGCTTTCGGATGGCTTCAAAAAATTCAAATAGTTCGCCGTAGTAACCGCTTCGCTCGTATCCGGAATCGAGCGGGCCTGGTTGCCACACGCCGCGCCAGCGCTTTGCTGTGCCAGTCGCGCGCGTGCCGTGCTCAGGTTCGTGTATTGTGATGTTCCACAGGTTGTCGAGTTCGACCATCATCGAGGTCGAGCTGACGATCTTCATGTCAAACTCGAAGTACGGAAACATCGTGCCGCACAAAAGGCTGGCTGTCGTGCCGGATGAAAAGACCAGTTCGGCATTGACGATCAGCGAGTCGTCATAGCGCTGCACTCGAGACCGGATGCCGGTCAACTCGCCGCCACCGAATGTGATGCCAAGATCGATCGTATGGATTGCCTGCGCGAGCAGGAATGAGCGCAGGGTTGAGTCTAGGCCCCACAGGGGCGCTCGAGGCTTGCTCGCATAGTGATTAAGCTGGACGTGCAACGTGCGACCGAACGGTGCAGCCTGTGTCATGTCGCGTAACTGCCGTATAGGCTTTGCGAACTTGAAATTCATGCCCACGCCTGTTATGACGCCGCTCTGGCGATTCGCCAGGACGAGTGCCTCGAGTTCGTCAAGTGTGAAGCATGGGGGCTTTTCGACGAAGACATGGATGCCCGCGCGCATCGCTTGTAACGCAATGTCGCGATGTGCCTGGGGTGGGCATGCGAGCACGAGTGCGTCGGGCGCGGTGAGCGTGAGTAGCTCATCGACGCTGGCTGTGACAGGAACGTCGGATAGGAAGCGATGAATTTGCGCGGCGCGAGCAGCAGTGATATCGCATACGCCAACGATGCGGATATTGGGCATTTGCAGCAACGTGGGTAGCAGGTTTTCCTGCATCTGTGCGCCCAGGCCCACGATGCCGATTCGGATTACGGCCATCAAGTGTCTCCATTAATTTAGTTAGTTCAATTAATAGTTAGGTTGGGGAAATTGTCTATTCATAAAATAAGTTGTCTGTGCGGCCGACAAATATCGGTTTGGATGAAGAAGCAACAGTGACGCAGTGCCGCGTTAACCCTGACGTTTTGCGAAGGAAAGCGCCTGCTGTTTGCTTACCTGGTCACTGTTTAGGCATGCATGACAGTATCAAGAAGAAAAGTAATGTGCAAACTTTTTTACACTACGCAGGATCTATTCTTTTAACCAGGTTGCTGGGAATATTTTTTGGGGGTTGCGCGAGGCGAAAAGAAGGAAATGTGGGGTGGTAGGTGTTTTGAGGTAAGGATTTTTGAAGTATGTTTTAAATGAAGCAATAGTTGAGGAGGCATTCTAATAATTGTGTTTAGTCAATTGCTCCCCAAAAAATGGTTTTATTGGATCTGGAGGTTAATTAATACAGGGTCGGAGGGCATGGCATGGCATGGCTTCGGCGACTGGAAGAGCAGCCTGTTTGGTGACCTGCATGCATACAGCGAGGCGGGCGGGCGCTTCTACACGAGGCAGATTGTCAACCGTCGATCGTCTCGTGCACCGCGGCGGTACCACGCCGCCAATAGCTGGCCGCGCGGATCCGGGACTTCGGTACACCGCGCTCCTCCACCAAGTACTGGCGCACTGCGCGCGCTATGCCGGCCTCGGCCGCCACCCAAACGTAGCCATCGCCGCCCGGCAAATCCGTATCCTGCACCGCGCGTAACAACGCGCCGCCGTCGGGCCCCGCGCAGTCGCGATAGCGCCACACCGCATGCAGTTGTGCGCGGGTATTGAGGTCGATGCGCGACGCTGCGTTTGCCACCTCAATCACGGTTACCACCCGAGTATCGGCGGGTAACTCTTCAAGCCGCCGCGCAATGGCGGGCAGTGCGGTATCGTCGCCGACCAGCAAATGCCAGTCGAAGCCGGTTGGGATGATGAGTGAGCCTCGCGGTCCGCCGACGCCGAGCCATTGTCCCGGTTGTGCCTGCCTTGCCCATGCGGACGCGGGGCCGGCATCGTGCAGTGTGAATTCCAGATCCAATTCGCCTGCCTGCCGATCGTAGCGCCGCGGCGTGTAGTCGCGTGCCGGGGGGCGTGGATGATGCTCCAGGAACACGACACCATCCGGTCTCACAGTCGGCAGCAGGGGTTTGTCCATGCCGGGTAATGGAAAAAACACCTTGACGTGGTCATCGAACGAAGCGGAGACGAAATCATGCAGATCGTCGCCGACCAGCGTCACACGCACCAGCGTCGGCGTGACCTGCCGCACGCGCTGCACGCGCAACAGACGAAACTTCAACGGATGTCGAACGCGCGTCACGATGCGCTCCGGGCAGTCCTGCACCGTGTTGTCCTGATCGGGTGTCGTTAGCTTGCCTCCGGCTTGTGCTCGATTTCGGCGACCGCGCGCCTCAGGATGGCTGCAATGCGCCGCTGCTCGTCCGGCGGCAGGTTATCGCGACGGTACAGCGCTTGCTTCAGTGCGAGCCGGGCCTCGTTGAATTCCGGCAGCCACGCCGGGCCCCCCGACATGTCGTCACCTTCGCCGGTGGCGAAGAAGCGGCGGATCATCTCCATCTTGCGGCCGATGTGCTGCAGCTTGGCGAGCAGCAGGTCTGCGCGTTCTCGGTTGGCCTCGAGATAGTCGCGCCCGGGATCCGCCACTACGTACCGCTTGCGGTTGCCTTCCAGGTGGACTGTGACGTAGCCGAGCTCCTCAAGGTAGGTCAGAGCCGGATACACCATGCCTGGGCTCGGGCTGTAGTAGCCGCTGGAGCGAGCATCCAATGCCTTGATCAACTCATAGCCATGGCTGGGCTGTTGTGCGATTAGCGCGAGCAGCAGCAATTGCAGGTCGTCGGACGAGAATTTGCGGCCGCGCGACATGCTTTCGTCGTCGCCGAAGCCGCCGCTGCCGCCGCCCCAGAACGGGCTACCACCGCCGTGCCGCCGGTGGCCGTGCCGGCTCATCGTGTGGCGCAGCGCGGCAAACGGCATGTAATCGTGCCACGAGCGCGGACTGCGTGGCCAATCGCGGAAAAAAGAACAATGACGCATGGGTTGCTCCAAGAGAGTCGTAAGATACATCTAAAGATATGTGTCTTTAGATGTATTGTCAAGGTCGTGGGTGTAAAAGACTGAGCAGTCCAATTGCCGCAATCGCTGGAGTGTGGTGCCGTCCGCCAACGGGCAGGTCAGAACGCATCTGGTCTGATGCTGAGCGCCTCGACTTCATTACCTGGGCGTCGTTAGTTCCGATGCGTAGCAGCCGTGACGCCGGAGGTATCGCGGCGATTGGCTCGAGCCGGTACCGGGCTGCCACGCAGCGGCATGCGGTTTGCTGTGGACAGGGACGCGCGCCGTTGCGGCGCGCCTGTTGAAGGAGACCCACGATGAAACATCGCGATGCCGCCGATCGTGCTGACCCCGCAACGCGCAAACCCGCGGAAGGTGAAGGCGAGGTGACCGTCGACAAGGATGGCAAGGTGCACCAAAAAGGCCATGGCAACATGGACGAAACGATGATTCCGCAGAAGCCGGAACCTGACCGGGGCCCGTACCAGCCGCCGCCGGGGCATCTTGATAATCCAAAGGACGTCGAGCCGCGCAGCGGTGGTGATTTGTCGGCGTGAAACCTTCGCAGCACACCGGTCTTTATCTTGGGGCCACCGCGGCCCTATTCACGAATAACGGGGGTAATCGATGAAAAAACCTGCAATCTGCGCGTGCCGCCGAGCGTTCACGTCGTCAGCGCTTAAGGTCGCGTTGGCCTCCGCGGCTGGCGTGTCGGCGTCGTCTGCGCGCGCCGACGAGGACCACGGCACGCCCGTGCCCGGGGCAAAGCTGTCGCCGCGAAGCCGCGTGCTCGATACGGGCGCACGACTGTTGCAGAAAAAGCGACCTGTTGACGCAATGAGCGCATTTTTGAACGGTTTCCATTTCTATGCAGATGACATGGGCCGGCAGGTCGAGGCCTTTCATTACTGCACGCATCTGACAGAAGACTTCCATCAATGTGTGATCTACGATTCGGATGCACCGGATGCAAAGCTGATTGGCATCGAATATATCGTCAGCGAGCGTGTATTCCGCACGCTGCCCGACGAGGAGCGACGGCTATGGCACAGTCACCGCTATGAAGTGCGTTCCGGAGAACTTCTGGCGCCGGGCATTCCGGAGAAAGCCGAGCACGCGCTGATGGGGCAACTCGTCAACACGTACGGCAAGACCTGGCATACGTGGCAGATCGATCGCGATCACGCGTTGCCGCTTGGCATTCCGCAACTGATGATGAGTTTCACGGATGACGGGCAACTTGACCGTGCGCGCGTGCGGGCGCGTGACACGCGGTTCGGCGTGTCTACCGACGCGCTGCGTCGGCGCCGTGCCGATCTGGCGCAGCCGCAGCCGGTTGCCGGCGCGGACGCGTGGCAGGACGGCAGCACGCTGCAGCTTGTGGCGGCTGAGGTAAAGGTAAAAGCGCCGCGTTGACCAACGTACATGTCGGGCTGACGGGAGGACGAAGATGACAGTTGTCTGTCGCATGCATACCGCCGCGCGCTCTTTGCCCCCATGCTGGCAGTAGGATAAAAACGGGACAGCGCGTGTCATTTGTTCAAGACCTATAAAGGATAGACTGATGACAGAGCAATTTTGTGCAGTACCCCCAGCACCCAAGGGCGTGCCGGCCCCCCGCGATCCGCATCTTCGAGAAATGGCCAACTGCATTCGATTCCTGTCGATAGACGCTGTACAGAAGGCAAAAAGCGGCCATCCAGGTGCGCCAATGGGCATGGCCGACATTGCCACTGTCCTGTTCAAGGACTTCATGCGATTCGATGCCGCCGATCCTCACTGGATTGACCGGGATCGGTTTGTTTTATCCAACGGTCACGGTTCGATGCTGCTGTACAGCCTCTTATATTTGACTGGCTATTCCGACATGCCGGTCGAGGAGCTGAAACGCTTTCGTCAACTCGGCAGCAAGACGCCGGGTCATCCTGAATATCGGCATGCCGATGGTATCGAACTGACGACGGGACCATTGGGACAGGGGATTGCCGAGTCGGTGGGCATGGCGCTGGGCGAGCGTATTATGAATGCGTGCTTTGGCGACGAGCTAGTTAACCACTACACGTACGTTTTCATGGGCGATGGTTGCTTGATGGAAGGCATCAGTCAGGAAGCCATTTCGTTGGCAGGCCATCTGAAGCTGGGTCGCCTGATTGCGTTCTGGGACAACAATTCGATCTCGATCGACGGTTCAACTCGCCTTGCGGTTTCTGACAATGAGGTCGAACGCTTCCGCGCGTCGGGTTGGCACGTGCTGGAGATCGATGGTCACGACACCGATGCGATCCGCGATGCGATCACGGCAGCGCGGCACGTTAACGAGCAGCCGACGTTGATTGCGTGCAAGACGATTATCGGCTTCGGATTTCCGACAAGAGCCGGAACCCAAAAGGCCCACAGCGATGCGCCGGGTGACGACGAGATCGCAGGTGCGCGTAAGATCCTCGGTTGGGAGTCGGCACCATTCGAGATTCCTGACGCTTTGCTGAATGAGTGGCGCGCAATCGGCGCGCGAGGCAGGGCCGAGCGCTTGGCGTGGGCCGACCGCGTGCGACAGGCCCCCGAAGCGCTTCGTCGTGAGTTCGAGCGGCGCAACCGGGGCGAGCTGCCGGTCAACTGGAAAGCGGCGATCGCCGCGGCGCGCGCGGAATTTGTGGCTGACGACACGCAGATGGCCACGCGGCAAGCCAGCGGCGCCGTTCTCAGCCACCTCGTCGACGCCATTCCGGAGTTACTGGGAGGGTCGGCCGATCTTACGCCGTCAAACAATACCAAGGTTAACAGGCAGGTTGAGATCAAGCCGGGGGATTACGGCGGATCGTACGTGCATTACGGTGTGCGCGAGCATGGGATGGCTGCGGCAATGAACGGCTTGGCGCTGCATGGCGGCTTGATTCCCTATGGCGGCACGTTTCTCTGTTTCTCCGACTATTGCCGTCCGGCCATCCGCCTTGCGGCGATGATGCGCATACGGACCATCTTTGTCATGACGCACGATTCGATCGGGCTGGGCGAAGACGGGCCGACGCATCAACCTGTCGAGCATCTCGCTGCGCTGCGCGCGATGCCTCATCTAGGCGTTTATCGGCCAGCAGACGCGGTGGAGACGGCGGAATGCTGGGAGCTTATTCTGGAGCAACCACGCCGGGCGGCGATACTTGCGTTGTCCCGCCAACCCGTGCCGCTGCTGCGCCAGGACGCCAAAGGGGGCAACCGATCGGCTCGCGGCGCCTACGTGTTGCTGGAAGCGGAAGGCGGCCCACGCCAACTCACGTTGCTTGCAACCGGATCCGAATTGCACCTCGCCGTGCAGGCCCGCACAATCATGCAGAACGAAGGGGTGCCCACTGCGGTCGTGTCGATGCCCTGTTGCCTGCTTTTTGACGAGCAGAATCCGGAGTATAGAGAATCAGTGTTGGGCGAGACAGCGGCGAGAGTGGCCGTCGAGGCGGCTGTCGGGCTCGGTTGGGACAAGTATCTCGGCCCCGCCGGCCGATTCGTGGGCATGCACGATTTCGGCGAGTCAGGCAAGATTCAGGACGTCTATGCACGCTTTGGCATCACGACGGATGCGATCGTGCGCGCGGCGCGACAGGTGGTGGCCGATGTCAGACATTGATGCTGGGAAAAACGCCAGGCTAGCGCGCTCGCGGTGCCGGTTTCAGGCGGCCGAGGCCGGATGATCGTACGACGACCGTACGATCCGGCAATCGCGTAGCCTTGCTCCGGGGCTTTCGAATCTCCCCACCCGCGATGATCGATGGCAACGGTCCGGCGTTCGCGACGCTACAGCGTCGTTCGCCATTCGCACGACGTGGAACGTGTTCACCCGAAAAAAACTGAACTCCGAAGGTTGAATGCCGATCAAATCGCCTTCGGTCAGGTCATCGTTTACCACCGAACCACCGATAGCCAGAGAAGATTCTTCCATCAAAATCGTCAGCGCTATGCGCGTCGATCTTTTTGATAAGTGCCCCATGACGTTCGATCAGACGTGAGGTGGCGGAGTAAAGGCGTTTGACTGGGGCCATCCGCGCTTCTTATCGATATCCTCATGCAAGGAGCACTTTTTCATCTATCCAGCAAACGGTGGCGCAATGGTGTCTTAAGTTTGTTATGCATCAAGGCACTGACTTGCATAAGCTTGGAGAGCGGTAAATTGTTCTCGCTTCGGTCGTTGTCTTGAACAATGTATCACCCTATCGGAGGCGTGGCGCCTTATCGAATACAGGTAACTCCGTTAGCGGGTGAGCGATTTCCACAGTTTTCAAACAAATCGACGAGCAGCAAAGCAGCAGGTGTGAACGGTCATTGAGCAGACGGGTAATGCTGCTGACTTAAATTAACGCAGTCAACGCGGTCCAATACTGTATTTAAATTAGCATACCTAAGAAGAGCGGTGAGACTTCGTAGCCCATCGAGTGTGGGCATCAAACAGCAATCCACTAGGTATTACGGTGTACGGTTGGGCTTGGTCGTGCATGCACATAAAAAGTCATATGAGTTATTGATTACATTCACTTTCTTGTCATAGGCACAGTATCTGCTGTCTATTATCCGAACCACTTCATAAAGATCGCCAAGCGGGACGGGAAGAAGTGTCCAGCGAATTGGTACGCAAGCTTGCTTTGTGTGCAAAACTAAATTTTGTTTGTTTTAATATTTGAAATTCTGAGAAATTTAAAGATTTAATTTATATATGTAAATTAAATTTTTTCTGGATTGGAGCTTAATTATGTCTATTAGTGTCGCGCCACTGACGTATCCGTTATCAACGGCTCAAACGGAAATCTGGCTTGCTCAGCAGCTCCATCCAGACGGTCCTGCCTATACTATTGGTCAGTACACGGTTATCGAAGGCGCCGTTGATCCAGCCTTGTTCGAAGCGGCGTTGCGGCAGGTGGTCAATGAAGTGGACAGCCTGCGGCTGCATTTTGTTGAGACCGATGAGGGAATTCAACAGTATGTCGGTTCACCAGCGTGGTCGCTATCGTGGGTTGATCTGAGTGCGGAAGCGGACCCACAAGCCGCCGCTCAAGCATGGATGCGGGCCGATGCTGAGCGGCCAGTGAATATTTTACAAGGATCGCTGTTCCATTATGCATTGCTAAAAACTGCCTCGGACCAGGTGCTGTGGTACCAACGCTATCACGCTATCGTGATGGATGGCATGAGCATGCACCTTATTACGCAACGCATCGCACATGTGTATAGCGCGATGCGCAAAGGTGTCGAACCTGCGCCATGCTCTTTCGGCTCGGTGTCCAAGCGGTTAGAAAAAGATGCCCAATACCACAATTCGGCCCAATGGGCGCGCGATGAAGCGTATTGGCTCAAACGTTGCACCAATTGGCCTGAACCGGTGATGCATGCAGGCCAGCTTGCGAGCGCTTCTCATCATCGCTTACACCATACTGCTGATCTTACCCAGTCCGATAGCCAGGAGATTGATACATTCGAGTCTTCTGCGATTGATTTAGCCCAACTCGTTACCGCTGCCATGGCGGCCTATTTGCATCGGCTAACCGGTGTGCAGGACGTGGTACTTGGTGTTCCAGTGAGTATTTGCTCGAGTACGGATCAATGCGTCCCTGGTAGGGTGTCTAACGTACTTCCGGTACGGCTGACCGTGCAACCGAGCGCTAGCCTCTCGTCACTGAAAGACCAAGTAGCACAGCAAATTCATCAAGGACTGCGGCATCAATGCTATCCGATTGATGCTTTGCGCCAAGCATTGGGGTTGTCGCCCACTCAGCCGCTGATGAGCTCCATACTGGACCTCGTTCTGACTGATAACACGCTGTCGTTTGACGCATATTCGTCAACGAGCCACCTTTTAGCCACTCAATCTACCGAAAGCCTCGTTATCGTGGCCCAGCTTCAACACGATAGCCTCATGTTGCGAGTTGATCTTGGTGTAAACCGCGCATTCGGCACGGCAAATGAACTCACTACACGTCAACATGGTTTCCTAGCGCTCCTGAAAGCGCTCAACGCCGATCCGACTCAGCCTATCAGCGACATTGACTGGCTCAATGCAGCGCAACAGCAGCGCCTGCTCGTCGAGTGGAACGCCACCGTGCAATCGGTGACTGACGCGACGTTGCCCGAGTTGTTTGAACAACAAGTCGAGCGCACTCCCGATGCCACTGCGCTGGTGTGCGTAGATCAGACATTGAGCTATGCCGGACTCAACGCTCAAGCGAACCGTTTGGCCCATCGGCTGATCCGGCTGGGCGTGGTGACGGAGACGCCAGTGGGCGTGTTGATGCAACGCTCGCCCGAGCGCGTAGTGGCAGCGCTGGCCGTCATTAAAGC
>NZ_PRDW01000022.1 GCF_002927045.1 Mycetohabitans endofungorum
TAGCACCGCCCACAATTCATTGCTGATTTTGCGTCTTGCCATGACCTCAGGATACGCGCCTTACGGCCTGACGTCCAGGTTGCGTTAGCGACTCTAAAGCCGCGCTTACTAAGCATTGGGCCATGGCTGAGCACCGCCTGCAACGCCTGGCCTTACCGAAGGGGCAGGTCAGTGGAAGTAGGCTGAGGCCGAGGCCGGCTACTGAACTGATCCACCACATGAGCATATCGAAGCAAACTTTCTATTGCTGCAAGAAGCTGTATGCAGAGTGGTAGAAGGACCAGGTACGGCAGCTCAAGCAGTGCTCGGGTGAGGGAAGCTCGCACTATGGCGCAGCCGGTACGCGGGGGCGCGTTTGCTCTGGCGCCGGTTTTGGCATTGCCGTCTGATCCTTAACGACGCCATTATTTGGTCACGCGTAGCAGCCGGCGGGAAAGAAGTGTTCTCATGTCGCGGCGAATGTCGCAAATGATGTGGAGGTAAATAATGGTGTCCCAAACCTCATAGAGAATGCGGTTCATATCAGAGATAACTTGGCGGTACTGTTGAGGATTACAGTCAACAAGCTCTTCAGGGACAACGCCGCTTTGGGGGGAAATCAAAATGTCTCGAACGGAATTCGAGCCGTAAGGGCCGGCCAAACTACGTGCTGGATCGCTCCGCGGTGCATCGGCGCGCACCGGCGTTGCACGTGCCGATGCCAACTAGCAGCCGGCCGTCGATACGGCGCCCCGAGCTTTGCCCAACCGCCAAGATTGACGCAATAGGTCATCGTGGCGCTGAAAAACGGTGCCAACCCACCTACGCTTAATGAAAGGGATTTTCGGAATTCCGTCATGCTGCTGCGCACGCTCCGCAAGTTGTGTTTCGGGTGGTTTCTCGCCGCACTTTCTGCCGGTGCCGTGCCAGCGCCCGCGCCAGTCGTGCTGATCCCCGTCAGCGGTGCGATCGGTCCCGCGAGCGCCGATTTCATCGAGCGCAGCCTGGCGCGAGCAGCCAGCATGCATGCGCAGTTGGTCGTAATCGAGCTGGACACGCCCGGTGGGCTGGATCCGTCGATGCGCCAGATTATCAAGGCAATGCTCGCCTCGCCGGTCCCGGTGGCGACATTCGTCGCGCCGGCTGGCGCACGGGCCGCCAGCGCGGGAACCTATATCCTGTACGCCAGCCACATCGCCGCAATGGCGCCCGGCACCAACCTCGGTGCCGCCACGCCGATTCAACTCGGCATCGGCGGCGAGTCACCACCGCCGGGTACGGACGGCGACACCACGACGGATACGACCAAGAGCCGGGCCGCCGGGGCGGCCAGCGGCGCCGCGACAGCCGCAGCCGCGCCGACATCGTCGCCCACGCGATCCAGCGACGTGCCGAGCGACCCGCGCACGACCGCGACACGCAAGCAGATCCAAGACGCGGCCGCCTACATCCGCAGTTTGGCTCAGCTGCATGGCCGAAACGGCGAGTGGGCCGAGCGTGCGGTACGCGATGCGGTCAGCCTGTCAGCGAGCGACGCGCTGTCGCATCACGTGATCGACGTGGTGGCCAGCGACCTGGACGCGTTGCTCGTGCAACTCGACGCCAAACGGATCGATACCGCGCACGGCGTGCGTACGCTGCAGACCGCCCATGCCCCTATCGTGCGGATCAATCCGGACTGGCGCACCCGTCTACTGGCCGTGATCACCAACCCGAACGTCGCGCTGATCCTGATGATGATTGGCATGTACGGGTTGTTCTTCGAATTCGCCAATCCGGGTTTCGTGCTGCCAGGGGTAGCGGGCGCGATTAGCTTGCTGGTGGGCTTGTTTGCGCTGCACATGCTGCCCGTCAATTACGCCGGACTGATTCTGATACTGCTGGGCATCGCATTCCTGATCGCCGAAGTATTCGTGCCGACATTCGGCTCGCTCGGCTTTGGCGGGGTCGTCGCGTTCGGCATCGGCGCATTGATGCTGATCGACACCGAGGTCCCTGGCTTCGGCATCCCGCCGCCGTTGATCATTGCGCTCGCGTTATTCAGCGCGACATTCTTCATCGGAATCTCCAGCATTGCGCTGCGCGCGCGCCGGCGTCCGATCGCCGCGGGCGCCGAGACGCTGGTCGGCAGCACCGGCATCATGCTCGGCGAGCTAACGCCGCGCCCCGCCGGCGACGGCGCGTCGAAACTGGGCGAGTCGATCGGCTGGGCCCAGATTCATGGCGAGCAGTGGCGCGTGCGAAGCGATCGTGCCCTGCCCGGTGGCGCGCACGTGCGCGTGACAGGGCGACATGGCCTGACGCTAAGCGTCGTACCGGCGGCGATGCCGCCTGAACCAGGAGAGCATTCGTAATGGGTTTGACTTTCGGCTTCGCCGGCTTCATCGTGCTACTGGTGGCGACTCTTGCCGTCGCTTCGATCCGGATATTCCGCGAATATGAACGTGGCGTGGTGTTCATGCTGGGCCGCTTCTGGCGGGTCAAGGGGCCCGGCCTCGTGCTGATCATCCCCGGCGTTCAGCAGCTCGTGAAGATCGATCTGCGCACCGTCGTGCTAGACGTGCCGTCGCAGGACCTAATCACGCACGATAACGTATCGGTCAAAGTCAACGCGGTCGTGTACTTCCGTGTCGTCGATCCGGAAAAAGCGGTGATTCAGGTCGCGCGCTACCTGGAGGCCACCAGCCAGCTGGCGCAGACCACGCTGCGCTCGGTGCTCGGCAAGCACGAACTTGACGAGCTACTGGCCGAGCGCGAGAAGCTCAACGATGATATCCAGAAGGCGCTCGATGCGCAGACGGACACATGGGGTATCAAGGTATCGAACGTCGAGATCAAGCACGTTGACCTGAACGAGTCGATGGTGCGCGCCATCGCGCGGCAAGCCGAGGCCGAGCGGGAGCGCCGCGCCAAGGTCATTCACGCAGAAGGCGAGTTGCAAGCATCGGAAAAGCTGTTGCAGGCGGCGCAGATGCTCGCCCGGCAGCCGCAGGCGATGCAATTGCGCTACCTGCAGACGCTGACCAGCGTCGCCGGTGACAAGGCCTCGACGATCGTGTTTCCCGTCCCGATAGAGTTGGTCGACGCACTAGCCGCCACCGCGCGCAAACCCGCCAGCTAGCCGATAAGGCGTGCGATAGTATTAGCGCATGCGGCAGCGCCGGTCAGCCCCTCGCGGTGTGGTGTTATCGTTGCCGCCCGCGCCGCGCTCCGGTATGGTGTGCTCATACTCACTACACCGATGAACGTTGCGCGCGCTCGCAGCGTACCGCGAAATGCCTGATACCACTGAATCCGTCCACGAGCCAATCCGCACCGACGTACTGATCATCGGCGCCGGGCCGGTCGGGTTGTTCGCCGCCTTCGAGGCCGGCGTGATCGGACTAACGTGTGAGGTCGTCGACACGCTTGCGCAGATCGGCGGCCAATGCACCGAACTGTATCCGGACAAGCCCATTTTCGATATTCCGGCAGTTCCAGTCTGCACCGCACGCGAACTGGTCGAGCGGCTCGCCGAGCAGTGTCGCCCGTTCAACGTGCCGATCCGTCTGGGTCAGCGCGTGGTCCATGTGGAGCAACGCGAAGACGGCCGCTGGCGCGCTCGCACGGAGCAGCAACTGGAGTTCGATGCCGCGGCGATCCTGATCAGCGCAGGCAATGGCGCGTTCGTGCCGCAACGGCTAGCGCTGCCCGATGCGGCCTCGCTGGAGGGACGCCATCTGCACTACGCGGTGCGCAACCTCGATGACTTCGCGGGCCGGCGCGTAGTCGTAGCGGGCGGCGGCGACTCGGCACTCGATTGGGCGCTCGCGCTGCGCCACGTCGCCCATCATGTGACGCTCGTACACCGGCGCAACGCGTTCCGTGCAGCGGACTCGACCGTCGAACAGTTGCGCCGCGCCGCTGACGCTGGCGAACTTAATATCGTAACAGGCACGATCGCGGCATTGCGCACCGAGCACGGCGCGTTGCAGGCGGTGGATATCGCGCAGGTCGGCGCGCAAACGAGCGTGCCCGCGGAACATATCGTCGCGCTATACGGGCTGGTCGCCGATTTGGGACCCATCGCGCAGTGGGGCATGGAGATTCGCGCGGGACGCATCGCGGTGGATACGTCCAACTACGAAAGCTCGCGCCCGGGCCTGTTCGCGGTCGGTGACATCGCGATCTATCCGAACAAGCAGAAGCTGATTCTGTCCGGCTTCCACGAGGCCGCGCTGGCGCTGCGCAAAGCATATGGCTACGCGCATCCTGATCGCAAGCGCGTGCACGTCCATTCTAGCTACGATTTCACTTTGTCGGAGAAGATTCTCGGCACGCCGGCCGCGTCGGAGTGAGCCCGCTGCATGATTTCACTAGATGATTACAACAGTATGCAAGAAACGCTGCATCTTCTGGGGAACCCAACGAATGCTGATCGACTGCGCCAATCTATTGCTGAGTTTAAGGCCAGTAAGACCTTTGTAAAGGGCTTGCTAAAAAATGACACAGCAGAAAAAAGTGAAAAACAAAGCCACAGCAGTAAGTAACTGCAAAGTTGCGTGGAGCTCGAACGGGTGGGAGGACTGCCTGTACTGGCAAGAGCACAAGCAAACTGCGGCAGGCGCTCAGCGATGCGGTAGAAGGGCGGCATCAACACGAGGACCCACTTGGCTTGCCTATTATTCAATCAATTGGGTCTCAGGAACGCATGCCGCACGTTTTTCAAATTTTTCAAATGTATGCAGTGGTGCGTGACCCGCTTCTGCGGCTAAGGCGACATGCAAACAGTCGGCAAAGTCTGCCGTGTACATCTTATAGTAAAAAAAGAGCAAGCTCGAGCGCCGACTCAGACTCGAACTACAATCCGGTTGGCGACAGCAGCGCTGCGTAGGTGTCCGTAATGACCTGTTTCGCCAATTTGTACGTGGCCCTAAGCACCCATTCTAGTTCAAGCACTACGGTAATCGGCACGAAAAGACACTGCCTTGCCTGAACTTGCTGTGTGATGAGTTGGTATGCACAGTTGAACTGTTCCAAGTCGTCTTTCACGGGATACCAGACCAGGGCATTAGTATCCAACGCGGCCATTAGCGGCGCCACGCTTTCATATCTTCAACCGGAACGGGAGGTACCGGGATTCGCAAAGAACCAGCCAGTTCGAGGATGGACTTCGTCTTGGCCCGAACAATCACACTGCCGTCTGGCGCGAGATGCCACTCAAGCCGTGTCCCAGGTTCAGCATGAAGTGCGGCCCTGATCTGCGCAGGCATCGTCGTTTGCCCTTTGGTGGTTAAAGTAGACTCATTCATTGCATATTCCTTATGTAAGTGCAAATTGCAATGCAATTTGTGGTATAGAACAAACCAACCAGCCCACGCATACAGCTGGCGCGGCAGTAGATTCCAGGCTATCCATCGCCTTGCCAATCCGGTGTGTGGACGAGTATTGGAAGTGACGACGGCTCCTACCATGCAGGATCAGCATGGAGCAGTACCGGCTGGCTTCACCTCGGCCGGCGTCGCACATGCGAACGTGTAACTCGAAGCGCCCATGGCAGCCACTCTCCGTGAAGCTGCGCAGCCACTGGCGACTGAACTGCTGCCGCTAGCAGAAATTGAGGCTGAACTGCGTGACGAAGCGCGACCTATTCGATCGTCTGCCGTGCCTCGCCCGGTCGGAGGCGCATCCGCGATCGCGCGCCGGAGTCAGCGCGCCGGAACAGGCTTGCATGCTAATTCTATATGTAGTAACTTATCTACATTAGACGAACGGCTTGGAGAAATACCATGACGATCACCACCCTATCGAGCCGGGAGCTGAATCACGACGTGACCAGGGCCAAGAAGGCAGCCAACAACGGGCCTGTGTTCATTACCGATCGCGGCAAGCCTGCCCACGTACTCTTAAGCTTTGAGGCCTACCAAAAACTCACGCAACAGCGCCGCAATATTGCGGACACCCTTGCCATGCCCGGCGTGGAAGACATCGAGTTCAATCCGCCACGTGCTAATGTTCAAACGCGGCCGGCTGATCTGACTTGATGTACGTACTCGATACCAATGTTGTGTCCGAGTTGCGCAAGGTTCGGGCCGGCAAGGCTAATGCCAATGTCACAGCATGGACTGCCAGCGTAGATGCGGCTTGGCTTTTTGTGTCCGCTATCACCATCATGGAATTGGAAACGGGTGTCTTGCAAATCGAGCGGCGCGATGCCGATCAGGGCAGGATACTACGAGCATGGATAGAGCATCACGTACTGCCCGAGTTTGCAGACCGCGTTTTACCGATTGATATTCGTGTGGCGCAACGCTGCGCCCGATTGCATGTACTCAACCGGCAATCAGAGCGAGACGCATTGATTGCGGCCACAGCGTTGGTACACGGGATGACGGTTGTCACCCGTAACGTGGCGGATTTTGCCGCGACCGGCGTCAATCTCCTTAACCCCTGGATGGACGCATAGCCTGAGGAGAGCCTGCGACGGGTTGACGCCTTGCTGCCCACCACACTCGACGAGGTGCTCGACAAGTGGGCGTATGAAAGGGGCGTCAAGAATCGACTTCTCTCGTACTGGCACCAACCGATAACACGAAGAATGAGTCGTTCAACGGGCGCTTGCGTGAGGAAAGCCTGGTCTGACTGGCGCTGCGCAACGTCGTTGCCAAATGGACCGGTTCCCGACATGATTGGAAAAGCGCAATGACGCAGTTCGCGCTGCTTTACCCCGAGCGCTTCAACATCGGACTGTGAATTTCACCCCCCCTCACACACAGAATTCCGGATACGTCCTTCACCACTTGAAGATAGACGGTGAACTGGCATCACCTTGTCCGACTCGAGAAGGATTCTCCGGATAAACAAAGCATGCTGGTTCAGCCGCAGGTTAATGTAGCCGACTTCTGAGCCAAGGCATACTGTTCTGGATTCGCACCCGGGTCGGCTCGGAGAACGAGTTGGCTTCTATAAAACGGGTGATCTCACCCATCGCTATATCCCATTGATGATCGCTTAAATTAGGTAGCCAACGCTCGCGCCGAAGTTTGTTAAGCCCATCCAATAAGGCAGCCTCACCCGCGCCATTCAATAAATTCAATCCCTGCTGCCAGACCCACTTTGCCAGTGCATCGTCCAGTGCGTAGGTATACGTTAGTAGGCCGAGTGCGGCCTGCGCACGCTGCGCTGGCCGCACGCGCAGCAGCGCCGGCTCCAGTAACTGGAGTTCGTGTGCGTGGTGCTCGCTCGGTAAAGTAGTCAACCCATTTAGAAGATAGCGTAGTGCGACGCCCAACTGCTCGTCAGGCAGCGACAGCGCCCAATCACGCAGCTGAGTGTACTGTGCGAGTCGCTCCGCTCTTGGAAAAACCCATATGGCACTGGCTAACATGCCAACTGATGCGCCTTGATGAGAGGGCGGCAGTTGCAACGCGTGTTCGCGTAACACCGCATACAGCCCAAGGAGGCGATCGTTGCCGCTTCCACCAACGTGGATCATTCGCCGACACAATGCCGGGATCAGCTCCGCTTGCTCAGACATCCTCAAGGACGCAAGCCGAGCCACGAGCGCCTGATAACGCTGAACAACCTCCGGTGAGCGAAGCAAAAAAAAGTTCAAACTGTCAGCGAGTTCCGTCCAGACATTGTCCTGCTCGGGCGCACGCTGCTGCGCCATCGCGTAAGCGAAATCGAATAATTCAACCCGCTGGGTCCACTGAAAGTCGCGCAATGAGTGCAACAACAGCGCTTTTTGTATCTGCACGCCATCCTTCGGAATGCGCTGCGCCGCCGCGTACATGCGCTTGAAGGCCTCACCTTGCTCGGCTTCTGGCAACGCTTGCAGACGCTGACGCAGCGCGTCAAGCGGCTCGATGTGCTGCGCCGGATCGGCGAGCGTGCTACCCATCTCATTGAGCAGCTGGTTGACTGACGCGAGGCTCACGGCTTGGTTGGCTCGTTGCCAGTAGCGGTAGACTGAATGCCGACTTTGCATCGCATGGTACGTGCGACGATCGACTGCTGAAAAATTTCCTACGTCTTGAACGGGCACGTAGTCACCGATCTGCTGAATCAGTTCGCGCGGCAGGTCATGATATGTCGTGGGCCGACTGGCCGGCAGGCTCGCCAGACCACCGCTTGCTGATTTCAATGTCGGCGGGGGCGCCGACGCAGCAGGCTGCGGACACGACTCCAACGCACACATGTAGGCTTGGCAGTCGTTCAAAGCGGCATTCAGGTCAAAGTCCATCTGTAAGCTCGGCAGTCGATAAAAAACGGCGCAATACGAAGTGAGGCCGCGCAGCAGGCTAGCTGAAAACGGGAAGCTGAGCACAGCGATGGACTATGAACGCCATGTTCTTGGCGGATAGTACAATGCCAATATGCGGAAATTGTTATATCGGCTGTTGGCAACTCACACTTTTGAAGAAAAATGAACGCCCCGACGGGCCGGCGCGAAGCGCTGGAAGTGCTGCCTCGGCTGGGGCTATCGCAACGCAAGGCATGTTGCTATCTGGGGCTGAGTCGTCGGGTGGCAACCTATACGCTTAAGCAACCACAAAAGGATCGGAGCGTGGGTGAGCGACTGATTGCGGCCACTCAGGAAGTGCCGCGTTGGGCTACCGGCAGATGTTGGCCTGCCTAGCGCTGGGCGAATCGCGCGTGCGGCGAATGTGGCGAGCGCCATGCAGCTGGCTGCAAGATGCTGCAATCGGCCCGACCTCCATCGCGCCCGGCAGTGCGTGGCAAAACGGGTTCGTCGAAAGTTGCTCTGCCCCCCGGAGACAACACGGTGAATTCATCGTGCCTTTGCCATGCCGTGACACCGTGACCGTACTGGGCGGGATGACATGCACGGCAGGCTACGTCAGGCAGCGGGCCACATGGAAACGCATTTCGGACTCCTCCGGCTTCGCACCTCTGGCTGGCTGCGCAACGCTGACAATCGTGCCGCCAGTCGCCGACGGTGTCAGCAGGATCACCCAGCTACCCCGCCCAACGTTCAACTCCGTCGTCTCGCCGCTGCGTGACGCGCACACGTTCGGCAGGCGTTCGCGCAAGCAAGCGCTGATATCGCGCGTAGAGCGCAGCGAAGACACGTAGATCAGCGGCTTGACCTGCGTAAGCGGCGACCCGCCGTGTCCGTTGTCTGTCACACTCGAGCATCCGGCTATGCCGATCACTGTCGCAAATGTGAAACAACACCGGCGGATAAATACGGAATGGAAGGGTTTTCGCATAAGGCTGTCCCTAAAACTTTCTTTTTACGGCATAATTCAGCTCGTCAAAAGTCGTAACTTCCTTAAAAAGGAAACTTCTTCGCAATCGACACTGCGGTTCCGAGACGTTATAGGCGATTTGAGCAGACCAGAAGCGTCGAGCCCGAAAAAAAGCCGGCACGAAGCCGGCTGAAGGGCTCTGGTCTTATTCCGAGGGCTTAACCAGAACCTGAGACTGATGCGGGGCGAGCCCCGCACAGGGCCGCAATTATCGCATATAAAGCACTGGCGAGTGGCAAATTCTGCCCGCCGGTGCTAATTTTTTGCAGAATCATTTACTGCACCGGCTTAACTCGCGCTGAGCAACTCAATTCCCATGCCGGATTCCGAATTTGATTTATTGTCGGTGGCATTGCGGGTGCGTAAACTGATGGAGCGCCACGGGATCAGCTCCCGGGAGTTCGCATGCGTGGCGTGGATTGGCGGCCCGCCGGCACGTCCCGACTCGGTCAACATTCCTAGTGAACAGCGGCCTTCGAAAAGCCGTTCATTAACACGACACCGGCGACGATAAGCCCCATGCCGGTCACCGCAGGCCAATCGAGTCGCTGATCGTAGACGAAGAAAGCAACCAGCGAAATCAATACAATGCCGACTCCCGACCAGATTGCATAGGCAATGCCAACCGGCACCGAACGCAACGTCAGCGACAGGCAGTAGAACGCGACCGCGTAGCCGAGCGCGGTGATCACCGACGGCAGCAGCCGCGTGAAACCATCGGACGCCTTGAGCGCCGACGTGCCGATCACTTCGGCGACGATCGCAATCGCGAGATAGAAGTAGGCAAGCATAGGGGAGACATTGCTGCGGCAACGACCACGATTATACGCATGCGCGCGCTGGAGCGTCCGCAGGCGCCGTCAACGTGGTCGATCCGGCGTTTTTTCGGTCATTCCTGCGGTAAAGCGTGACGATGGCGATGGATGCGCCGGTTCCGCAATAAACCGGGCAGAACGGCGCACGATCCGTGCCGAACCGGGTAAAATCCGGCGCGAACGGGGCGGGTGGCAACAAACTATGCTACCTTTGCGGATAGTCTGGCGCGCGCAGTCGCCATAGTGACGCCTGGGCGCGCCATGGTGACTGCGCGCAGCCAATCCTCACGTTTTATTGCACACCGAGGAGCCAGTGGGCATCGCCGAACCCATCGAAGCACATCACGCCATGACCAGCCAGCAGGTCGCGTCGGGCAGTTCGTTCTATGCCGCGATGCGCATCCTGCCGCGCGCGCAGCGCGAAGGCATGTACGAGATCTATTCGTTCTGCCGCCAGGTCGACGATATCGCGGACAGTGGCGCGTCGCGCGCGAGCCGGCTGGCCGCGCTCGAGCAATGGCGTACCGCGATCGCCGCCTTGTACGCCGGCAAGACGAGCCCACAGCTGGCCACGCTCGCGCGCGTTGCACAGCAGTTCTCGCTGCGGCAGGACGATTTCATCGCGGTGATCGACGGCATGGAGATGGACGTGGTTGACACCATCATCGCGCCGGATCGCGATACGCTGGACTTGTATTGCGACCGCGTCGCCAGTGCGGTTGGCCGCTTGTCGGTGAAGGTTTTCGGGATGCCAGACGACGACGGTCGGCAGCTCGCGCACCATCTTGGACGGGCGCTGCAGTTGACCAATATCCTGCGGGACATCGATGAGGATGCCGATCTCGGCCGCGTCTACCTGCCGCGCGACACGCTCGCGGCGGCCGGCATCGTGCACCCCACGCCTAACGCGGTCCGCGCCGCGTCGCTCGACCGCGCATGCGCGCCACTGGTTGCCGACGCGCGCGAGCACTTTGCGCAAGCCACCACGATCATGGCGCGGCATCCGCGGCGCGTGGTCATTGCGCCGCGCATCATGGCGCAAGCCTATCACGCGTTATTCGCGCAGTTGGTCCGGCGCGGCTTCGCCGCGCCGCGTGAGCGTGTGTGCGTGTCGCGTGCGCGCCTCATGCTGGCCATTGCCAGACACTGGCTGTTCTGATCATGCGGCCGGCGGCGAGCCGGCTGTACGCCGTACCGCGGAATTGTTGCGAGGAATAAGAATGAACATGTTGCATGAACCGTTGCATCCCGACGTCGATGACGCGCACGCCAGCGCGCCGCCGCCGGCCGAGCGTCTAGAGCAGGCGATCCGCTCGGCGACCAACGCGCTGTTGGACGCTCAACATGACGATGGCCATTGGCTATTCGAGTTGGAAGCCGACGCGACGATCCCGGCCGAATATGTGTTAATGGTCCATTATCTGGGGGAGACGCCGGACCCCGCGCTCGAGGCGAAGATCGGCGCCTACCTGAGACGCATCCAGGGTGAGCATGGCGGCTGGCCGCTGTTTCACGACGGCGCCTTCGACATGAGCGCCAGCGTCAAAGCATATTTCGCGCTGAAGATGATCGGTGAGCCGCTTGACGCACCGCATATGAAGCGCGCGCGCGATGCGATCTTGGCGCGTGGCGGCGCAGCCAAGAGCAACGTGTTCACGCGGATCCTGCTCGCGCTGTACGGCATACTCGACTGGCGGGCGGTGCCGATGATGCCCGTGGAGATCATGCTGCTGCCGAGATGGTTTCCGTTTCACCTGTCGAAAGTATCGTACTGGGCGCGTACCGTAATCGTGCCGCTGCTCGTGCTACAGGCCAAGCGGCCGCGCGCGCGTAATCCTCGCGGCATCGGCATCGATGAGATTTTCGTCGGTTCGCCACGCAACGTCGGGCCGATATCGAAGGCCCCGCATCAGAGCCAAGGATGGTTTTCGTTCTTCTCAACCATCGACGCGCTGCTGCGCAAGCTCGATCCGTATTTCCCAAAACAGTCGCGCCAAAAGGCCATTGACGCCGCGGTGCACTTTGTCGACGAGCGCCTAAACGGCGAGGACGGCCTCGGTGCGATCTTCCCGGCCATGGTCAACTCGGTACTCATGTACGACGTGCTCGGCTATCCGCCGGACCATCCGCATCGCGCGATCGCGCGCAAGTCGATCGACAAGTTGTTGGTGATCCATGACCACGAAGCCTATTGTCAACCTTGCCTGTCGCCCGTCTGGGACACCGCGCTGACTGCGCACGCGCTGCTGGAGACCGGTGAACCGCGCGCGATCGAGCACGCGGCGAAGGGTCTCGACTGGCTGCTGCCGCTGCAGATCCTGGACACACGAGGCGATTGGATCTCACGTCGCGCAAACGTGCGGCCTGGCGGCTGGGCGTTCCAATTCGCGAACTCACATTACCCGGACGTGGACGACACGGCGGTGGTCGCAATGGCGATGGACCGCGTTGAGAAGCTGCAGGTGCATAATCACTACCGCAATGCGATCGACCGGGCCTGCGAGTGGGTGGTCGGCATGCAAAGCCACAACGGCGGCTGGGGCGCGTTTGAGCCGGAAAACACGCATCTCTACCTGAACAACATCCCGTTCTCCGATCATGGCGCGCTGCTGGACCCGCCAACCGTGGACGTGTCGGCACGGTGTCTATCGATGCTTGCGCAACTGCCCAGCACGCCGCAGCGGCAGGCGTCGGCTTCGCGCGCGAAGCACTACCTCCTCGCCAACCAAGAGGATGACGGCAGTTGGTATGGCCGATGGGGCATGAATTACATCTACGGCACCTGGTCCGCGTTGTGCGGCCTGCGCGCCGCCGGCGTCGCGCCGGACACGTCGCCGATGCAGCGTGCGGCGCACTGGTTGCGCTCGATCCAGAATTCGGACGGTGGGTGGGGCGAGGACGGCGACAGCTACAAGCTCAACTACCGTGGCTACGAACAGGCGCCGAGCACCGCGTCACAGACCGCATGGGCGCTGCTGGGACTGATGGCGGCTGGCTGCGAACACGACGAAGCCGTCGCGCGCGGCATCGCGTACTTGCTGAACACGCAGAACGACGAAGGACTATGGGATGAGGCGCTGTTCACCGCGACCGGATTCCCACGCGTGTTCTACCTGCGCTATCACGGCTACCGCAAGTTCTTCCCGCTGTGGGCGCTCGCACGTTACCGCAATCTCACCGTACGCAACGCATGTACCGTAGCCTGCGGGATGTGATACATGACGCACCGGTGGTGGTGGTCACCGGCCTCGCCTTCGAGGCCCGGATCGCCGCGGGTCCGGACGTACGCGTGATCTGTCAGCAAAATGCCGGACTAGCGACCACGCTCGGCGCGATTGTCGCGCAGAGCCGGTCCTGCTCAGCGCTGGTAAGCTTCGGCACCGCAGGCGGACTGGTGGACTCGTTGCGCCCCGGCGCGTTGCTGGTGGCCCGTTCGGTGCTGGCCGCCGACCCGCGCGGCCTGCGCCAAGCGAGCGCAGCACCGCGGGACGATGCGACGCGAGTCAGCGCGCAGCGCTACGCGAGCGACGAACGATGGTCCCACGCGTTGCTCGAGCGGCTCAACGGCGCGGTCCACGCAGATCTTGCAGGCCTCGAGACGCCAGTCAGCCAGGCGGCGGACAAGCAGCGGCTGCAGCACGCGTGTGGCGCGTGGGCCGCCGACATGGAGTCGCACATCGTCGCGCGCATCGCCTATGAGCGCGGCCTGCCTTTCGTGTGCGTGCGCGCAATCGTCGATCCAGCCGAGCGTTCTCTGCCGCCGGCAGCGGTCGCAGCGCTCAACGACGACGGGTCAACGGACCTGGGCGCCGTCCTGCGCTCACTGCTCGCCCACCCGGGTCAATTGCCTGCACTGTTGGCGGTGGCGCGCGATGCGCGCAATGCGCGTCGTGCGCTGATCGCGGCACGGCGCAGGATCGGCGCGGCATTCGGTTTTCCGTCCCACGCGTCCGGTCGCGCTGCGGTTGCATCAGCAGGCGGCTAGCTGCGAAGCGTCAAGAGGTTATGAGTAGTTCAACGCCGCGCCTGCGCGCGGCCCTTCCACATGCCGCCACGACCACGCCAGTGCTGCAGCGCGGAGTCCAACGTAAACGCGGTATATAACACGGCGACGACCGGCAGGCATGGCCCCCACCCGCGCGAGAGACCGTAGAAGCGCAACATGGGCAGGTATGCGAAGGTCATCGCCGCCCAGGCCAGCGCGCCCGCCACGCGAGCAAGCCCGCTGCCGAACAGGACCACAAGTGGCGGCGCGACGAAGGTGACCAGCAGTGACACGATCGTGCCGCACAGCAACCACGGCGAATAGTGCAGCTGCGCATACGCGGTACGCGCGACCATGCGGTGAATCTCGCCCAGACTGTCATATGGCCGCACGCTGCGCACCCGATTGGTCAAACCCAGCCAAATCGCGCCTTGTGTCTTCATCCGGGCACCCAGCGCACAGTCATCGATGATCTCATCGCGGATCGCCTCGATGCCGCCGGCCGCACGCAATGCTTCCACCTGCACCAGCATACAGCCGCCCGCTGCGGCCGCCATCGGATGGTCACGCCGATTGACCCATGAAAACGGGTACAACATCTGGAAGAACAGCACGAAGGCCGGGATCAGCGCGCGCTCGAACCACGCGTCGCAGCGTAGCTTGGCCATCAACGAAACCATGACGCGACGGTCCAAGATCGCGCGCGTGACCAGTTGCCGCAGATTATCTGGAGCATGCTCGATGTCGGCGTCCGTCAACAGCAGCCACGCAGGCGGCGGGTCGGTGGCGTGCGCGGCATCAATGCCTTGCCGGACTGCCCAAAGCTTGCCGGTCCAGCCGACTGGCAGGGGCTCACCGCGCAGCACCGTAAGCCGCCCGGCGGCGCCCATGGCGCGCGCCGCGTCGCACGCGAGGGCAGCGGTGCCGTCCTCGCTGTGGTCGTCAACGACCACGACCCGCACCGACCCCGGATAGTCTTGACGCAACAGGCTGCTCACCGTCTGCGCGATCGAGGCGGCCTCGTTGCGCGCCGGAATCACCGCGACGACCGCCGGCCACGCATCAGGAGCGCCGGTGCCGAGCGGATCGTGATCATCCCGTTCGTGCGCCTGCCAGAATCCGCCGCGCGCCACGAGCAACATGATCCAGATCACCAGCGATAGGACGGCAATGGCTGTCAGCAAGCTTCACCTCAAGTAGCCGTTGGCGCGGAACCAATCGAGCGCATCGCGCAAACCGTCGGTATAGGCGCGCGCGCGATAGCCCAGCTCGCGCTGCGCCTTCGCAGAACTAAAAAACATGTGGTAGCGCGACATCCGCAACGCATCGACGGTGACAAACGGCTCACGGCCCGTCAATTGCGCGACGCCTTGCGCCGCCAGCGCAAGCGGATACAACGGCCAGCGCGGCAGCTCAATCGACGGCGGCTTGCGGCCGACCATCCGCGCGATCGCTGCCAGCATCTCGCGCAGCAGCACGTCGTCGCCGCCGAGGATATAGCGCTCGCCGATCCGCCCGTGGTCCATTGCAAGCAGATGGCCCTGTGCGACATCGTCCACATGCACGAGATTCAAGCCGGTATCGACAAAGGCCGGAATTTTGCCGGTCGCCGCCTCGACGATGATACGTCCGGTCGGCGTAGGCTTGATGTCACGCGGCCCGATCGGTGTCGACGGGTTCACAATCACCGCCGGCAGCCCTTGCTGCGCGACCATTTGTTCAACGATACGCTCGGCGGCCACCTTGCTGCGCTTATAGACGCCGATCGTGCTCGCCTCATCGGCCGGCGCGGTCTCGTCAACTGGACCGGTGGCGCCGTTCACGCGCAGTGTCGCGACGCTGCTCGTATAGACGACTCGTTCAACACGCTGACGCAGCGCTGCTTGCATCACGCAGCGGGTTCCGTCGGCGTTGGCACGCATGATTTCATTGCTGTCGCGCGCCCACAGCCGGTAGTCTGCCGCCACATGGAACAACACATCGACCTGATCGAGCGCACGCTCAACCGATGCTGCATCGCGCATGTCGCCTTCGACCAGCTCGATATTCAGGCCGCGCAAGTTGCCGCGCGGACTGCTCGCCCGGACCAGCGCGCGTACACGATAGCCGCGCGCGAGTGCAGCCCGGGCCAGCGCCGAGCCGACAAAACCGGACGCGCCGGTCACCAGCACGCGGATCGACATTACGCTTTGGACTGACGCAATTCGGCCAGCTTGATCTCGACGTGCCGCGAGAACACGTACTCGGCCGGACGCTGGCGATCGAGCGAGACGTCCGGCGCGAATGGACCCTCGGTTTTCACGCCGCGCAGCGACACGCCGAGCGCACGCAACGGATGGGTGATCGTGTCGTTCACCGCGGTCGCCTCATAGCCACTGTGAACCATGCAATCCGCACACTTCTCATAGTTGCCCGTGCCGTACCGGTTCCAGTCGGTCGTCTCCATCAACTCGCGATAGGTCTTCGTGTAGCCTTCGCCGAGCAGGTAGCACGGCCGCTGCCAGCCGAATACGGTGCGGGTCGGATTGCCCCACGGCGTGCAATGGTACGTGCGGTTGCCGGCGAGGAAATCGAGGAACAGGCTGGACTGGCTGAATGACCACGCCTTGCCGCCCTTGCCGCGCCGCAGGATGTCGCGAAACAGGTTCTTGGTCTTTTCGCGATTCAGGAAATGCTGCTGGTCCGGCGCACGCTCATAGGCATAGCCGGGAGACACGGTGATCCCGTCAACGCCGAGCCGCTTGACCTCATCGAAGAATGTCGCGACCTGCTCCGGCTGCGCATCGTTGAATAACGTGCAATTGATGTTGACACGAAAGCCACGCGACTTGGCCAGCTTAATCGCCGACACGCAACGGTCGTACACGCCCTCTTGGCAGACCGACTTGTCATGCATCTCGCGGTCGCCGTCCAGGTGGATCGACCAGACGAAAAATGGGCTCGGCTGGTAATCGTCGATCTTCTTTTCGAGCAGCAACGCGTTTGTGCACAAGTAGACGAATTTGCGGCGCGCGATGATGCCTTTGACGATCTCAGGCATTTCCTTGTGCAGCAACGGCTCACCGCCGGCGATCGAGACCACCGGCGCCCCACATTCGTCAACCGCCTCGAGCGCCTCGGCCAACGAGACACGCTGGTTCAGGATGGGATCTGGATAGTCGATCTTGCCGCAACCCGAGCACGCCAGGTTGCAGCGGAACAGCGGCTCGAGCATCAGCACGAGCGGATAATGCTTGTTGCGCTTCAGTCGCTGCTTGACCAGGTAAGCGCCGACGTACGCGGATTGCAGAAATGGGATGGCCAACTTCGACTCCTTTGCTTCACGCGGTCAGTTCAGCCGGCAGCCTGAACTGGATGTTTTCTTCAATGCCGTCCATGACCAATACGTCAACCGGGCCGAGCCGACGCAGTGCGTCGATCACGTCGCCAACCATCGATTCCGGCGCCGACGCGCCCGCAGTTATCCCAATGGTGTTCGCCCCGCGGACCCACTGTGGATTGAGTTCGCTGCCGTCGGCGAGCAAGTAGCTCGGCACGCCCGATTCAGCGCCGATCTCGCGCAGCCGGTTCGAGTTCGAGCTGTTGGTTGCGCCGACCACCAGCAGCACATCCGCGCGCTTGCACAATTCGCGCACCGCAGTCTGCCGGTTCTGCGTTGCATAGCAGATATCTTTCGTATCCGGACCGACAATATCAGTAAAACGCCGCTTCAGCGCCGCAATGATGCCGCGCGTCTCATCGACTGACAGCGTCGTCTGAGTCACGTAGGAGACCGGCGTATCCACCGGGATGTCGAGCCGCTCAACGTCCGCCTCAGTCTGCACCAGCGACACCGGCCCATCGATCTGCCCCATCGTGCCAAGGATCTCCGGGTGGCCGGCGTGGCCAATCAAGATCACCTGGCGGCCGTTCTTCAGATAGTTCTTGCCCTGCAGATGGACCTTGGTCACCAGCGGACAGGTCGCATTGAGCACCCGCAGGCCCCGCTCGTGAGCCTCGTCCTCGACCGCTTTGGCAACGCCATGCGCGCTGAAGATTGTCACCGCTCCCGGTGGTGCCTCGGACAGCTCATCGATGAAACGCGCGCCCTTAGCTTTCAGCGACTCCACCACATGTCGATTGTGGACAATTTCATGACGCACATAAACAGGGGCGCCGTATTTCTGCAACGCGCGCTCGACGATTTCGATCGCGCGAACCACGCCGGCGCAAAACCCGCGAGGTTGAGCAAGAATAACTTGCATGTCGTTCTCCATAGGCGGTGAGCGATTTTAACGTTCATGGCCGATTCATGCCGGTTCAACGGCGCCGACTGTCGCGAAAAACGCAACAATTCGCCACAAACGGCTTGAATTACAAGCGCTATTGACCGAAACGCGCATTGTGCGCACTGAGGTACTTAATCAGTCCCTCGACCCCGCCTTGCGCGATCTGGCTCGCGAACTGCTGCTGATAAATCTGGATCAACCACGCGCCCATCATGTCGATGTCGTAAATCCTCCAGCCGTCTTGTCCCTTACCGAGCCGATAGCCGACCGCCATGTCATCGCCGCTGCCTTGCACACGCGTCTTGACCACCGCGTCCGTTCCTTTGGCGCTGAGCGTCGCCGGCTCGAAGCGGAACCGCACATTCTGGTCGCGGATCTGCGTTAACTGCAACGCATACGTATGCACAAGCAGCATCTGGAACTGCTCGACCAGTTGCTTGCGCTGCTCCGGCGTCGCCTGGTTCCAGGCCGCTGCGCCAACGGCAATACGCGTCGTCCTGGCAAAGTCGGTGTACGGTAAGAACTCACGTTCGACGATCTTGGATGTCGCGTTGACATCGCCACTGCGCGCGGCGGCATCGGCACGCGTCGCCTTGACCACGTTTTCCACAGCGCTGCGCACCGCATCGTTCGGACTCGCGGCACCGCTTTTCGGCGTCTGGGCGAGCGCCGTACCCGCCATACCGAATACACACAGCGCCACCAGGAAAGTCAGCCATTTGTTCATCGCAATTTTCCCACGAAATTCATATCGACTGCCTTGAATCCACCTTTGCCGTAATAACCGGCGTTCCGCGGCCGTAGCTTAACGCAACTCGGCTTGCCGCGCGGTGGCGAACCGGCGTGCAGGCATGATTCGCGCATCACGACTGCTGGCGGCGTTTTGTCAAAGCGCTCGCGCCGCACCCTGTAAAGCGCTCGCACCACACCCTGTATACTCAGCGCCGAATCTCGAATTTCAGGCCATCCCCATGCTGACTTCGCTCCTCGCCCGCATCGTGCGTTTTTCGACGCGGCATGCGTACTTTGTCATCGCGGTGTCAATCTTGCTGTGCGCAGCCAGCATTGTGTACATCGCGAAACATTTTGCAATCGATACCGACGTCGCCGGGTTGATCGACCAAAACACACCGTGGGCGCAGCGCGGCAAGGCGATCGACGACGCGTTCCCGCAGCGGGCCGACGTCACGCTGGCGGTCGTCCAGGCGCCGGCGGCCGAGTTCGCGCAACGCGCGGCGGCCGAGCTAGCCGTGCGGCTCAAATCGGAAACCGCTTACTTCTCGTCCGTGACACGCCCGGACGGCGGCGCGTTCTTCGAGCGTCATGGGCTGCTGTTCATGTCGCAGAACGAATTGACCGAGTTGACCGGCAAACTGGTCGATGCGCGGCCCCTGCTGAATCGGCTCGCACACGACCCGTCGCTACGCGGCTTATCCAGCCTGCTGTCGGTCACGCTGCTCACGCCGCTGCAGACTGGCCAGGTCACGCTGCCCGGCATGGCCAAGCTGTTGGGCCGCAGCGCCGACACGGTCGACGCGGTGCTCGCCGGACAGCCAGCTGGGCTGTCGTGGAGCGCACTGGTCGCGTCAGACCTGCCCCCGCGCGCGTTCGTGCAAGTGCAGCCGCTGCTCGACTATCGGTCGCTGGAGGCGGGAGCCGCGGCGGCGGCGCGGATCAAGCAGGCGGCGGCCGAGTTGCAGCTGGCGCAGCGTTATGGCGCGAGCGTGCAATTGACCGGTCCACGGCCGCTGGCCGACGAAGAGTTCGGATCGGTCCGCGAAGGCGCGGTGCCCAATGCCATCGGGACATTGCTCACCGTACTGGTTATTCTGTGGTTCGCGGTCCGCTCGCGCCGGATGGTGTTCGCCGTGTTCCTGACGCTGCTGGTCGGACTTGCGATCACCGCCGCGCTTGGATTGATGATGGTCGGCGCGCTGAACATGATCTCGGTCGCGTTCGCTGTGCTGTTCGTCGGAATCGGCGTGGACTTTGGCATTCAGTTCGCCGTACGCTATCGCGAGCAGTTCCACCTGTGCGGCAACCTGGAGCGCGCGCTGGAGGGCACCGCGCGCTCGATCGCGATGCCGCTGTCGCTCGCGGCTGCGGCCACTGCGGCGAGTTTTTTCTCGTTTCTGCCAACCGCATACCGCGGCATATCGGAGCTGGGGCAGATTGCCGGCGTGGGGATTTTGTTCGTCGCGTTGCCGTCCTGCGTGACCTTACTGCCGGCGCTGATCTCGGTACTGCGGCCCACCGGGCGCGGCGCAGCGCCCGGATTCAAGTCGTTCGCCCCGCTGGACGAATTCACCGAGCGCCATCGCAACCCGCTATTGCTTGTCACGCTCGCGCTGGTCGTGGCAGGCTTGCCGCTGCTCACGCAACTGCGCTTTGACTTCAATCCGTTGCATTTAAAAGATCCACACAGCGAATCGATGCGCACGCTCGCCTCGCTGGCCAGCGCGTCCGACACCGGCGTCAACGATGTCCAATTGCTGGCTGCGTCGCTGGATGACGCACAGCAGGCCGCCAACAAGCTGCGCGCGCTACCGGAAGTGGGCCGTGTGGTGACCGCCACCAGTTTCGTGCCCGACGACCAGCCGCAGAAGCTGGCCACGATCGCACAGGCGGCACGGCAATTGTTGCCCGTGCTGGAACAAACGCCATCGGACCCCGCACCCGACGGCGCACGCGTGTCAGCGTTGCGCAACGCAGCAGCAATGCTGGAGAATGCGGCACTCGATCATCCGGGGCCCGGGGCAAAGGAAGCCGAACATTTGGCGGCGTCACTGCGCAAGTTGGCGGCAGCGGACGCGGCCACACGCGATCGTGCTGAACGCGCGATCGCCGAGCCGCTGCAGTTGTCGCTCGCGTCACTGGCAAACTTGCTCAAGCCCACTTCGATCACGCTGCAGACATTGCCGGCCGAGTTGCGTTCGCAATGGGTCACCGCCGACGGACGTGCCCTCGTGCAGATCTCGCCCAAGCTGGCCACCAGCATGAATCCCGACGACGATACGAAACTGCGCGCATTCAGTGCGGCCGTGCTGGCCGCCGAACCGCAAGCCATCGGCGGGCCAATCTCGATCCTGCATTCGGCGGACACGATCGTGCGCGCGTTCGTGCAGGCCGGCGTGCTGGCACTGGTGTCGATTACGGTGCTCCTGTGGATTGCGCTGCGTAGCTTCGGCGACGTGCTGCGCACGCTAGTGCCGCTACTGGTCTCGGCGGTCGTGACACTCGAGTTGTCGGTATTGCTGAATCTGCCGCTGAACTTCGCGAACATCATCGCGCTGCCGCTGCTGCTGGGCGTGGGCGTCGCGTTCAAGATCTACTACGTGATGGCTTGGCGCGCCGGCGCGACGAAACTGCTGCAGTCCGGATTGACTCAGGCGGTGATTTTGTCGGCCGGAACCACCGCGACCGCGTTCGGCAGCCTGTGGTTGTCGCATCATCCGGGCACCTCGAGCATGGGCGAATTGCTCACACTGTCGCTCGTGTGCACCCTGATCGGTGCGGTGTTCTTCCAGCCGGTGCTGATGGGCAAGCCGCGCGAGCAAGCCGCGCGCAGTGCTGACTCGCGGCGTGCCCACGATAAGCAGCGTGCCGATAACGCAAAATCACGCTAGCGTGGGGTCACGTCGGCTCTCAGGCGGCGGGCGCCGCGTGGCCGATGATGTTGCACTGGCTCCATCGCGCCGGTGCGCGCGTGACCGGTTCTGGAGGAGCGGGCACGGCATCGGTATACGCCAGAATGTCAGCCCAATCATCGTCGCTGAAGCTGGGCCATGCCTCTTCGAGTTCGGGCAGCAATGGCGGCAGCGGCCTCAGGTCGGTCGGCGGCACACCGGATCTGCCTTGCCGGGCCGTCGTCGCCGCGCTGCGGGTGGTCAATCCGAAACGCTGAACCATACCGGCGACCGACATCGGTTCGGATGACAAAGATGTTCTGAGCCCTTCAAGCGGCGCAGGAATCCGCGTGGCCGTGCTGGCACGGGGCACGACAGACGACGGCAAGTCTAAGTCTGGTTCTCGCTCCGGCGGCAGGGTCGGGGAATCAGGATAGTACCCGGCAGGCTGGCTGGCTTGTGCGGGAGATGGCACGGGTCACTCCTTAAATAACAACGCGACCAGCATAACGCAGATATATCGTAGTGCAGAAAGTCTCTACGACGCAGCATACCGCAGATCCGAATACACGGTGGAACGCAACGCTCCAGCTAGCATCATGTCGGTGGCTGACGCCCCATGCAATGCTAAGTCATCCTTTATTTCACGCCATCCTTTGCTAAGCTGCACGCGGATAGTTTCCCACGCGGTAGCCGAGCAGTGACGCCAACCGATTGGCCGCGGCAATATACTGGTCTTCCGAAACCGTGCCGTTCGCCTGTAGCGCCTCCAACGCAGACATCGCTTGCTGCGCGTCATCAGATTCCGCGTCATCGGCCTGCGCCTCGTCGCCCTGTCGCGGCACTGGCGCGATCACCCCGCCAGCTTCCTTGGCCCGTCGGCGCAGCGGCTGGGTCATCCCGTCCGGCAGCAACACCAATTCCGCCAGATTCATCGGCAGCCGGCCATCGACGGCGGCAGCCTCCAACATGGCCTTCAGCGTGCTGTCGGACACTGGGCCCGCCAATGCCGGCTCGCCGAATCCGGGTGCATACCGGCACACGGCCTCGCGCAGTGCGCGGGTGGAGCGCGGGTACATGGACTGCCGGATGACTTCGCGTAGCATGCTGCGATACGTCAACCCGTCGTTCGAATCGGCCCACGGCGCTATCGCGTGTTCCGCCCGCTGGGCGGCGCGCAGCATCGCACGCAGCCGGCGGCGCTCGACGTGCTGCGTCAGCGAACGCACCAATGCACGCAAGTCATCATGGGTCAGCTTGTCCGACGGGCGTGGCTCGCCGCCATCGGCGCGCACGTCTGGCATCTGTGACTCGTCGTCATGAGTCAGCGCCTCTGACAGCCGCGGCTCGTCGTCATGGCTCAGCGCATTCAGTTCGAGCCCGAGTTCACTGAGCGGCATGCCGTGTGCGGCCAGGTATCGCGCGGACGGCAACAGCAACAACGAATCGCGCCGCTGCGCGCCGACCGATGATAGCGGCGACACCGGTTCGGCTTGCCAAACCGGGAGCGGATACCAGGCGCTGTCCGATCCCATGGCAGCTTCCGTCCATGGCGCATGATAGAGCGGATGCCAGTCGGTATCGAAATGCGCGTCCAGCTGTCGCGCCAGGGAGCCGCACCGCGTTGCTGTGATATCAACGTTGTCAGCCGCGCTCGAGCGGTGGCGTTGCAGTCCGTCGAGCATGATATGCGTGTGCTGTGCCGAAGCGGTGACCGACGAGCGTTGCAGCGGAGCGCTTCGTTCGTCCGAGGGCGACGCGACGCGGACCGAACGTATGGATGGTATCGACACCGATTCCTCCGTCGACATTTGAAACGCCGGGAGGATAGCGCCACGTCATCGTTGCCGCGACGCGGAAGCGATGTCGCGGCCAACGCCCGCGAATGTCAACGCCTTATCCGGTTAACCGGCAACGAGCCGATAGGATAGACAAGAATAACTACGCAGTTCACTTGCCCTGTGTCACGTGAACTGGTGGGCGGGACAGACGATCGGTGATGCCGCGGCGAATCGAAGCGGCAATGCCGGCCGCGTCGAGCCCCACTGAGGCAAGCTGCTGCACCGCATCGCCATGGTCAATGAACGTATCGGGCAAGCCGAGTTGCACCAGCGGCACGAGCTTGTCGTGACACGCCAGCGCTTGCGCGACGGCCGAGCCGGCGCCGCCCATCAATGTCCCTTCCTCGACGGTCACGAGTAGCTCATGCGTGTCGGCGAGCTGCCGCACGAGCGCCTCGTCCAGCGGCTTCACAAAACGCATGTTCGCCAC
>NZ_PRDW01000023.1 GCF_002927045.1 Mycetohabitans endofungorum
TCACGCATCTGCGTGTATTGGGCAAACTGCTCCGCTTGCGGCAAAATCCGTACGCAACTCGCTAACATGCCGACCGATGCGCCTTGATGAGAGGGGGGCAGTTGTAACGCGTGTCTGCGTAAGAGCGCATAGCGTTCAGGGACGCGTGGGTCTGTCTTATTGGAGTAAAGGAGCAAATTGGACAATACCGGGATGAGGTCCGCTTGTTCGGATACCCTCAACGACGCAAGCCGAGCTAAAAGTGCCTGATAACGCTGCTCGACAAAAGGTGAGCGGAACGAAAAAAACTGCAAACTGTCAGCCAGTTCCGCCCAGATATTGTCTTGCCCGGGCGCGCGCCGTTCCGCCATCGCATAAGCGAAGTCGAATAGCTCAACACGCCGGCTTGGAGGAAAATTAAAAAAAGTGCGTAATAGCGCTTTTTGTATTCGCACGCCGTCCTGCGGGATACGCTCTGCGGCCGCAAACACGCGCTTGAATGCCTCGACTCGCTCGGCTTCTGGCAACGCTCGCAGACGCTGACTCAGCGCGTCAATAGGTTCGGCATGCTGCGCTGGATTGCTCAACGCGCCCCCCATTTCATCCAGCAGCTGGTTGACTGACGCCAAGCTGACGGCCTGGTTTGCCCGCTGCCAATAGCGGTGAACCAGCCGCCTAGTTTGCATCGCATGATACGTGCGGCGATCAACCGTGGCGAACGGCATCACGTCTTGAATGGGTACATAGTCACCGATCTGGGCAATCAGTTCGGAGGGCAGGTCATCATACGTCGTCGGTTGGGTGGGCGGCCGAGTCAACGCGTCGTTGGAAGACGGTCGTGGCGGCGCTGACGCGGCAGGCTGTTGGCCAGCCTGCCCTGCGCACACGTAGCTGGAGTGAGGGTTTAAAGCGGCATTCAAGTCGAAGTCCATTGGCAAACTCAGTAATCCGTAAAAAAGACACCATGCGTAGCGAAGCTGTGCAGCAGGCTAACGAAAAGTAGGGGGAGACGTGCAGCGATACGTCGTAAGTGTGGGATCTTTGGCGGGTAGCATAAGCCGGTGGACAAGCTGCGCGACATCGCACGGGGCGACGCAAGCGTGCCGACAAAAAGGCGGATCAACCGGCCAATGCCTCAACTTTAAGGTTCTTCGTAGGAAACCGTGGAGTGATTTTCGCCGATTACGTAACCTGAGGGCTGAATTTAAAGACGTCGGGGGACGAATCGCTCGATCGCAAGACGCCTGTGGGAGCGAGCCGCGGCCACCGCGCACGCGGCGCTGCTCGCTGCGCAGGCACGCTTGCAGGAACTGGAGCCCGCGCTCGCGGCGGCCGAGGCGGCGTGCCAGACGCTGCACACCGAAGTGGAGCGCCTGCAACGCGACGCACAGGAGCGAGACGCGGCGCTCGCCCAGGCGCGCGCCAATTTTGCCCACGAACTCGATAAATTGCGGGCCGACACTGTGCGCGCCGAAGCACAGCTGCAAGCGGCCGAAAAGCGCGCGCTCTTGGAGACCGAGCGCGAACGCAGCATCAGCGCGCGCCTGATCAAGGAACTGGACGCGGCGGTACGCCGCGCTGACGAGAGTGACGCGTCGCGCCGCGCTGAGCGGCAAGCGCTGCAGGCGCAACTTGGTGACGCACGCCAGCAAATCGGCGTGCTGGAAGGCAGCTTGGCCGCACTTCAGCGCGCGAACGCCGACGCTGAAAAAGCGCGGCGCATGCGGTAGCGCACACCAACCAAGTTGAGCTGCGCCACCGGCCCTATTGGGCGGCCACGCCTGCCCACGCGTGCGCTCAAAAAGACTCCGTGACGCAGTCACCAACATTCGGCGAAGCTTGAGCGAGGGATTGGTCCTGGATTACCAAATTAAGACCAGGCCTCGATGCGCAGCGCTATTTCAGGGGAATCAGCATGTACAACATCGACCGGGAAGAGGTGCGGTTGTGAATCAGCGCCAATTGATGAACCCTTGCATTGCGGTGATGGCACGTATAAACTAGTCATATGTCTAGTCATTAGGGATCCGCCATGCATGCTTGGCCTGTACAAGACGCGAAAGCCCGTTTCAGCGAGCTACTTGACGCCTGTGTCAGTGAGGGGCCACAGGTGGTGACCCGTCGCGGCGCAGAAACAGCCGTGCTGGTACCTATCACGGAGTGGAAACGGCTCAACGACGCCGCACGCCCCTCGCTGAAAGCCTTGCTGCTGTCCGATTTCAGTCGTGGTGATCTTGACTTGCCACAACGTGGACGGGCGCAGCGTCGCACAACGCTTGCTCTATCGCTTGCTCTATAAAACCACCGTGTTTCTTCTGGATACGAATATTGTTTTTGAGCTTCGCAAGCTTCGCCCGCATGGGGCAGTCGTGTCATGGCTCGAAAGCGTTGCCGACCACGAGCTTTACCTGTCCGCCGTGACACTCGGTGAAATTCAAGCAGGCATCGAAATCACGCGCGAGCAAGATGCCGACAAGGCATCGGCGATAGAAGCGTGGGCTGATCAAGTCAGCGCGACCTACAATGTCTTGCCCATGGATGCTGTGACCTTCCGGCTCTGGGCGAAGCTGATGCATCGTCAGTCGAACACAGTCTATGAAGACGCCATGATCGCGGCTAGCGCGCTGAGGCACAAGCTTATCGTCGCCACGAGAAACGTTTGCGACTTTGAACGCTTTGACGTACCGGTGTTCAACCCATTCGGGAAATGAGTTTACCTACATCTTGACGGTTAACGCCCCGGCGGGCTCGCCTAACGACTAGGAAAACGAAAATGCGAACGGGGTTGGGGTTCACAACATTGTGGTCGCACTAGTTGCAGCGGCATCTTCGGCCGCGTTTGCAGGCAGTTCCGATCAGTGCGTGGAGCCATTCGCGGGTTGGGTGTGCAAGGACTTGTGAATCAGCTGAGCCAGTCGTTTATCGTCGATCGTGCGCACAGTGTTCCGCGGCTCCGTCGGTGATCTAGAGCAGCACATCCAGTTCGAAACGCCGAAGTAGATGGGGGGCGACGAAATTTATCTGATCCGGCCAAGCGCAGTTGTCACAAACGTCGCGAACAACACGATCGTCTGGCTGCTGCCGAACAGAAACAAGACTTGGACGTATGGGCGTGGCCATTGAGCGGTATCCGTTGCGCGGGACGTCGGGTAGCAGCATACTGATTATGCAGTTAACATTCATTTGCCTATTGCCCCCAATTTTCCCCCTCAAGCGCCAAATGTATGGCCGCGCCGGCTTCAAACTGCTTCGTACACGCGTGTTGAATCGATGCTGATCCACAGTACAAACTTCACACAAAGTGTGGAAGAGCCATTTTCAACGTGCTGCTGACAAACCTGCATTGACCCTGGAGCAGTTCAACTCACTGTTCGCTTCGTCACCTTTATGGAGCGGCAAGCCTTTGCAACAACCCGTTCAAGTTCAGGGCTACCGTGAGACTGGCGTTGCCCCGTCATGGGCTGAATCCACGCCCATGGTGTTCGACCATCAAGATGCAAGGAGCCCGGTAACCCGTTGAGCTTCGCTCTGGCTGAACATGGCAAGACCGCGCAAACTGCTGGCGGAAGACTCACACTGGAACGATACATTAACCGGCCTTTGTAACCTGGGCAAAGCTAACATTGGCATGCGATGTCCACTACCTTAATCCATTTTGCGCTGATCGTCGAAGGTCTTTGTAGTGTGAGCATGCCCTAGTGCGTATGCGTGCGCTAGGGCATCGCGTGCGTCGCAATGAACCGCTTGATTACATCATAGCGATGCTTTCGGACGACACCGTCGTCGGCCAGCAAGCCGTAGTTTCCATCGCCACCGTATGCCTCGTCGTCAAGCAATTCATACAACGTAACGTTCTGAATATTGTACTTCTTGGCATACTGTACTATGCCGCCGAGCGCGTTTGGCCCAACCAGGTAGGCTGCCGATGCCTGTTCGCTCGCACCCGGTCGGGCACCCAGTTCGGTGATCCAGATTGGCTTGCGGTACGTCTCGTGCAAGTGTCTGAGCACGTTGACGCCCCGCGCGGCGGTGATGTCCCCCATGTCTGAATACCAGTGCCATGCGGTGATGTCCCACTTCGGGATCCGGTGCCCTCGGGAGCCGTCGGGTTGTGTGCCGGTGTACAGCATGTCTAGGAAACCGAAGTGTAGCCACCCTAGCGGGCACATCACGATCGTGGCGGATGGGTTTGCGCTTTTTATCCCGTCAATCATTCCGAGAATCGAGCCACGAGCTTTCTGAAAAGAGGCATTGTCATAGTCGTCCGGATTGCTGCCATGTCCGCGGCGAATGCTGACATTCTCATACTCGTTACCCACCTGGTAATACTGGACGACGCTCTTGAGCGTCGTGGCGACCATCATCCCCAATTTTAACCCGTTGCGGTAGGCTGCGTCCTCGTTAGCGTAGGAATTCAGGTCGGCCGTTAGCGTCGCGAAGACGCCGATGCATTGTTTCTTTGCCAGTTTAGCGATTCGAAGAACCTTTTGCGTGCTGGCGTAGTCGAAAACATCGTGTCCGTACATCGTCATACCCAGTTCCTTGATATGACCGAGTTGCTGTTCGTAACCCATCTTGTCGTACACGCCCCCTTGCCCGACGTGGCCGCCAATGCCGTAGAAGACCCCTTTGGTGCCGTTGCCGCACGGGATCGTTGGTGGCACAGTTGGGGCCGGCGCGTCCGTTGATCCACCGGATTTCACGGTGGCGCCGGCCACGGCCGACGGGATGGCCGCTACTGCCATGTCGCTCGCCTTTAAAACAGGCAAGTGAGAGGTGACGTCCCCGTCAGTCTGATCGCTGAAGGCCGTTTGTAGTGCCGCGCCGGCCAGCGTCACAATCGCGATCCCCGCAAACCAGTAAGAATAACGTCTCATTTGGTGCCCTTCGGTACGCGCATCGGACATGCTACTGTGCGCGGACCTCGGACCGATGTGCGCGAAACCACAAAATGCCAGTGAGGGGCTGCAGCAGCCAGTGCCGCGTTTGGTCCAGTGGACATCCTCGTGAACAACGCCGGGCACGCGCAAGCCGCGCCATTCAGCCGGACCGATCCGGCGTTGTGGCAACGCATACTCGACGTGAACCTCTGGGTGGCATGTACTGGTCATGGCGATGATGTGGCCCGCCGCAGTGAAGGCGGGCCTCGTGGCGGTGCCAACGATGCCGCTGCTGCGTGCGAAAGAACTCAAGCAGATCATCGACAAGGCGCAGATCGCCGCCGCGCTGTGTGACGTGCGACTGGCCGAGGAAATCGAGTATTGCCGCACACCCGGACACGAGCACTTCTGCACGACGCTGAAGGATGTGCGCTTTTTCAATCATGAAGCACCGGATTCGATTGATGTGCTGGCGCGCTGCAAGGCTTCCTAATTCGACGCGTGCGATACCGCGAGTGACGACGTTTGCCTGATTATCTTCACCAGCGGCACGACCGGGGCGCCAAAAGGATGCATGCATTTTCACCGCGACGTGCTCGCGATGTGCGACCTGTTCTCCCGTCATGTGCTCAAGCCGCGAGCCGACGACGTATTCTGCGGCACGCCGCCGCTGGCCTTTACGTATGGCCTGGGTGGACTGCTGTGCTTTCCGCTGCGCGTTGGCGCATCGACTGTGCTGATCGAGAAACTGACGCCGGACGGGTTGCTGGCCACGATCGAGCGCTTCCGCGCGACGATGGTCTTCACCGCGCCGACCTTCTATCGGCAGATGACAGCGCTGACTGCCCGGTACGATATCGGATCGCTGCGTAGCAGCGTGTCGGCCGGCGAAGCGCTGCCGGACGCAACGCGCCAGGCGTGGAAACAGGCGAGCGGGCTGGAGATGATCGACGGTATCGGCAGCACCGAAATGATCCATATCTTCATCGGTAGCGCCGGCGCGCAGGTGCGGCGCAATGCCATCGGCAAGGCGGTACCCGGCTACGTGGTGCAAGCGTTGGACGGCGAGATGCGGCTGGTGCCTCCAAGTACGCCGGGCAAACTCGCCGTGAAGGGCCCCACCGGCTGTAAGTACCTCGCCGACGAGCGGCAGGCGAAAGCCGTGCGCAACGGCTGGAACCTATCGGGTGATACCGTGGTGATCGATGAGGACGGCTACGTGTTCTATCTGGGACGGGCCGACGACATGATCATCTCGGCCGGTTACAACATCGCGGAGCCGGAAGTCGAGGGGGCACTGATGCAGCACCCGGCCGTGGCCGAGTGCGCGGTGATCGGCGTGCCCGATGGGGAGCGGGGGCAGATCGTCAAGGCGTTCGTCATCCTGGCAGCGGGGTACGAGCCCGGCGACGCGTTGGTTTCACAATTGCAGGAGCATGTAAAACAGACGATCGCGCCATACAAATATCCACGCAGCATCATGTTTACCGATGATTTGCCGCGTACCGAGAGCGGCAAGCTGATGCGGGTCGCGTTACGCTAGGCAGGATGACGGCGCAGCGGCCCGCCCGAATAGGGCCGGATGTAGTTGTAAATTTCGATTGAGCGGTTGCTGATACCAACGATACATTCAGGATAGTAGTCGGGTTCTGATAGAGCTATGCTTTTTGAGTATGGCGACCGCTTTTTTATCAAAGGTAGTAAAAACCTCTGCGCCGAGGGCCAAACCTTCATAGGCTATGACACCATCGGCAAAATCGCCCCCCGCCCGTAACATCGCCAGACCAGCATCGACTCCGCCACGGTCAACTTCGACGTTGTCGGCTTCTACGAGAACGGCTATAGCGTTGGCTATATCCTCTGCCGCCAATTTATAGCCTCGCGATAGATTCCATGCAACCTCGCATAACACCGGCAAGGCAATAGCGACCAGTGTTGCTTCCCGCATCACTTAGTGAGTTATTGTTGCCTGTTCAATATCATCAGCTAATAAGTAGCGCAGCACAACATTGGTATCAACAGCCAATTTCATTCTTCACCCGCCCAACCTTTGCGGGAAATTTCGTTCATCTCTTCGATGGATAAAACGAGATTGTCTTTATTTTTTGCCTTGAGAATGCCAAACGCATCATCAATGCTCCGCCCTTCCCGCACTGCCTGAATGACAGCCCGGCCATCCGGGAGCGTATCGACGTTAAGCTTTTGACCTGGCCGAAGCCCCAGATGGTGCAAAAGTTCTTGTTTGAATGTCACCTGCCCTTTTGCGGTGACGGTGAGAGTAATCATGGCCTCTACCTCCTTCATCGGTTACAGTCACAGTGCAAGGCAAAAATGTCTTACAAGCAAGGCAAGCGATGCACTTTGCCAAAAATTAAACGAAACATCAATGGCAACTCTCGGGGCAGCTCATTCGTAACCCCGGATCAATTCTCCACGTGGAGTCCAGTGCAGGTTGCTAACCGGATCGCTCGATCCACGATCATGATAACCAGGGCCGATGCGTGCACACCGTTAGCATAATAAATCGATTCAGCTATCGATATGCGTTTCTCATCAGGCGGGAAACACGGGCTCTCCGAGAGTGAGCATGAGGCGATTGGCCCATGCGAAGATGGCGATCGTGTGGCTCAGATCGAGTATCTCGGCTTTTGTCAGGCCCACCTCGTGAAGCGCGTCGATCAGCCTGTTGAGCAGCGCGGCGGTTTCGGCTCCGCTGGAACCGAGCGCGGCGAGGCGCCCGCGATAGGCGCGTGCCGCCGCGTTATTCGCGATGCGTATCTTGGCGGTCCGCTCGCCGCGCAAACTGCATCGTGAGCGGGCTGTCTTGATCCGGATATTGGGGCAACGGGCGCGTGGAGTGGCCCCCCTGTACCATGTGGCTCCCTACCTCGACACATCTTAGCAAGACGTGCGTGAGGCGATAGCTGCTCTTGGCCTCGGCGAGTAGAGCTTAAGCTGAGCGAGAAAAAAGCCGATAACGTTCAAGGGTAGGTCTTCGATTGCATATTACATTAGTTATGTCTAAACTAAGTCCATGCCGACGGAGGTACTATGCAGATCGGCGACTCAAAAGCTTGTACCGTGTCGGCTATCGTCTGGAAACGGCATCACGGTGCTATGGGCAAATTCGGATGCCGGCGAATCGCAATTGGGCGGTAGACTGATTATCGTAAAAACCGGCCCGACTGGCGGTCAAGTCGCCCACGCTCGTGTAAGCGACGCCCATGTCGATCACACGGTCGGCCGGTGCCCTCGGGCTTATGCTTGCTGCGTGTCGGGGTGAGCCGAGTGGTAGGCGTCGATCATTTCCTTGAGCTTGGCGCCAAGCGGCCCGCCGCCGCCGAGGGGCCCATTGAAAATCTGGTTGAGTGCCTCAAGCTGTTTTCCTTGATCTGCCGACATAGTTTTGGGGTCTAGCGACTGCAGGTTAGTCGGATCCATGAAACCGCCGCCAATGGTAGGCATCATAACGCTCTCCTTTAAGTAGATGTGCTGGGCTGGCTTTTAGCCGCCGAGCAGCACAACGATGCCATGCTGAACGGCGTGGAGTCCGGTGTTCACGAAGCAACACGTTGCGACACGAACTCAGGCTCGCGTCGTCGCGCAGGCATTGGCGTCAAACACCGACCGCCATGGGTTGCGCAAAAACCGCTCGCCGAAACCCTGGAGGCGAGCGGTATTTCAACGCGCTGTGCGGGTGGCGCTCATTGTAGTGCTTGAAGGCAGCAGCCAGTTCAGCGCGAACGTCCCACGCAACGGTGAACCATCGTTGCCACACGCGCGCGACGGCTGTGGCACGCTGCGCAAAGCTCGTTTCCGCAGTCCCTGAATTCAACCTCAGTCATCTGCCAGCAACTGAAGGCCTGATCTATGGCAGCGACATAATCTGCGCGGCTTCATGATGGATAGCGTACTGGCCGTAACGCCGCAGGGATTGCCGGTGTGCTGGGCATGAAGACCTGGATTTGCCCACCCGAAGCGCTCGGCAAAGGGCTGTCGCGTAAGCAGCGCCTATTGAGGCGTCACGAGCCGCAACCCCGGCAGGCCGGCAAAGTCGGCACAGTTAAGTGTCATCAGCGCGTCCCCATGCTCGATCGCCTGCGCAGCAATCCACAAATCATTGTAGCGAGGCCGTGGTGACCGACCAGACTGTTTGACAGAAGCCGCAAGCATGCCGAACGCGGCAGCAGTTTGCCGCGACACTTCACGAATCGGACGCCGCTCGAGCTGTTGTAGATAGGCTGCGCGCACGGCCCGCTCAACGGGATCCGTGCAGGCTTGCACGCCAATTCCGAGTTCGCCCAACGAAATGACCGAGATGAACACGGGTGCGTCGCCAGCGAGCTTGATCACGGTTTGCGGGTCAAGCGTTTTTGCGGCTAATGCAACCCAAATGCAACTGTCAAAGATTACGCCCATGAATCTCGCACGCTGTCATCAAAGCCAGTACGGCTGTCAGCCAGCCAAGCATCGGCTTGCAGCGGCGTGAGCGCTATAGGCAGCCCCGCGAGCGCTTGGGCGGCGGTCATGGTCGGCTCGGGGGGCACGAGTCGAGCCACCGGGACATGGTTGCGCTCGATGATGATGGTTTGGCCTTGACGCGCGACGGTATCCAGGATCTGCCGGGTTTGTCGGGCAAGTTCGGTGGCGGTAATCGCCTGCATGTTGCCCCCCAAATAAGTATCGATGTGTATTTTACGTATTCTGTCGCCTCATGTCGATTACCTATTTACGTTTGCGCCTTTGTCCAACATGCCAGCCTGCCTGTAGGCGTGAATCAACACATCTGATGTTGTACATGCTGTGTCGTGCCTCGTCTGGAACGTGGCAGGCATCCAGCCGGTGTCCCCGGACAGCCGTTCGGCTTCGCGGGCACTGCTGCGGTCAACCGCGATGCGGCCATCATGCTTGCCGCGCAGACGATGGCATGCAACATGATGGACAGGGCCGCGCTGGACGGCGTCCAGGCGTTCATCGACCAACGCAGCACACGACGTTGACCGGCTTGCCGGGCGCCAGGTCGGCGCTTGCATCGCATCGGGGGGCCTCGCCGTTTTGCGCCAGCTGGCTTATCCTTCGGCGGTTGCAAAAAGCGGAGGCACCAATGCTGATCAACTGCGCTGCATACCACGATGGTCGCAAGATGGGCGACATCCCGGTGGGTGACATTAGCGAATACGTCGCGAAACCGGACTGTTTTGTTTGGGTGGCGCTGAAAGACCCGGATCCAGAGGAATTGGCGCAGATGGCACACGAGTTCGGTTTGCACGAGCTGGCGGTCGAGGACGCACGCCATGGCCATCAACGGCCGAAAATCGAAGAGTATGGCGCGTCGCTGTTCGCCGTGCTGCACACAGTCGAGCAAACGTCAGACAAAGAATTGGAAGTTGGAGAGGTGGCGGTCTTTGTCGGCACGAACTATGTGTTGACCATTCGTGCCGGCAGCAAGCAGGGTTTCCAGGACGTGCGTGCCCGTTGCGAGCGCGATGCGCATTTGCTGCGGCACGGCTCGGCCTTCGTGCTGTACGCACTGATCGACAGCGTGGTGGACCGCTATTTTCCCGTCGTCGAGGCGTTGATCGACGAGTCGGAGATCGTCGAGGACCGGATCTTCGAGAAGAAGGGCACCGCGGCCTCGCGTGACGTGGTAGAAGACCTGTATTCGCTCAAGCGCCGCTTCGTGCGGCTGCATCACCATGTCGCGCCTTTGCTGGAGGCAGTGGGGAAGTTGCAGGGTGGCCGCGTCCCGGCGCTATGCGCCGGCATGGAGGCATATTTCCGTGATGTCTATGATCATTTGGTGCGCATCGACAAGCTAATCGAAGGTCGCCGAGAGATGATCTCGACCGCGATCCAGGTGAACCTGGGCATGATCTCGCTGGCTGAAAGCGAGACGACTAAGCGGCTCGGCGCGTTCGCCGCGCTGTTCGCCAGTCCGACGATGATTGCGGGGATCTACGGGATGAATTTCCAGAGCATACCGGAGCTGCACTGGCGGTATGGCTATCCGGCTTGCCTGGCGGTCATGCTGGCGATCGATGCGGTATTGTGGTGGCGGTTTAGGAAGGCAGGCTGGCTTTGACCCTGCAGCGTGGGTCAATGAGACATCCCGACATTGGGGCGGCCCGTTCCTGGAGGCGCGCAGGGCGACGACAGCTTGCGCGAGGCGAGTATACGTCGGCAAATCGGCGAAGAATATTCAACGAGCAGGCGTTTCGCGACGTGATACGCAACGGTGTATGCATCGAAAAGCGTCAGTTCACGAAGGTGATCGGCGGCGTGTTCGCTGAAATGAGGCGCACCGGCCGCACGCAGTACGCTGCGCTTTGCCTGGCGTCGCCGCTTGGCAGAGGGCCCGGGCATGCGGCCGGCACCGAAACGCCGGCGTGTCGCATGCGCATTACTCGGCGGACAGCGGCTTACGCGTGATCGTGCGGCCGATTGCGACGCGCTGGCGTTGGCTGCCCGAGAGTTGCCGTGGCTTGCTGCACCGCCGTGCGGTATGGCCTGAGACCCGCGCGGGCATTATTCCGAGGCGTTCTATGCTGTGCAGCATTTATTGGTTTGAGAATCGTCCTGTCGATGCTATGGTAAGCGACCTCGCGCCACTGACTTGGTGCACGCACCGCTCAATCATAAGGTCCACAAGACATGAAATCGACAGTGTTTTCCACGCTGCTGGCCGGCTTGCTGATCGTCGCAGCCGGCGTTGCTCACGCTGACCGGCTCGACGACATCAAGAAGGCGGGCGTGTTGCGAGTGGCGACGTTCGACAGCAATCCGCCATTCGGCTTCGTCGATGCGAAGACGCATCAAATCGTCGGCTTGGATGTCGATTACGCCAAAGCGCTGGCCGATAAGCTCGGCGTGAAGCTCAAGTTGCAGCCGACCAATCCGGCGAATCGGATTCCGTTCCTCACGTCCAGGAAGGTCGATCTCGTGCTGGCGAACTTCACGATCACCGAGGAGCGCGCCAAGCAAGTAGACTTTAGTATTCCATATTTCGCATCCGGCCAGCAGTTCCTTACCAAGAAGGGCGTGCTCAAGTCGGCCGAGCAGCTCAACGGTCTGCGGGTCGGCGCGGACAAGGGCACCATCAACGAAATCACGCTGCGCGAGAAATTCCCGCAGGCCGCCATTGTCGCGTACGACGACACGCCGTTTGCGTTCGCCGCGCTTCGGGCCGGCAACGTGCAGGCGATCACGCAGGACGGTCCGAAGTTGGTCGGCCTGCTCGCCAACGTGCCCGACAAGCAGAACTACGAAATCCCGGCCTTCACGATTTCCAACGACTATATGGGCGTGGGTATTCCGAAAGGTGAGACGCGGCTGGTCGCGTTCGTCAACGATACGTTGCGCGGGCTGGAGAAGAGTGGCGCGGCCGAACAAATCTACAATCGCTGGTTTGGCCCGCACACGAGCACGCCGCTGCCGCGCCTGTTCAAGATCGGCGATAAGGTCTGAGCTGTGTCGCAGGAGTGGATCCTGGCGCCGAAGTACGTCGGCTGGTTGCTGCAGGGTTTTGGTGTCACGTTAGCGCTGGCCGCGACGGTGATCGTCGCCGCCACTGTGAGCGGCTTCGCGCTGGCGATGGCGCATAGCGCCGATACGTGGCCGGTGCGTCGCGCTGCCGCGGCCTACGTGCTGATGTTTCGCAATTCGCCGTTATTGGTGCAATTGATGTTCTGGTATTTCGGCGCGGCGACATTGCTGCCCGATGGGCTGATGCAGTGGCTGAACACGCCACATACGATCCAGGCCGGCGCATTGTCGCTGCGCTGGCCGCCCTTTGAATTCGTCGCCGGTTGGCTTGGGTTGACGTTCTACTCGTGCGCATTCGTCGGCGAGGAGTTTCGCGCCGGTCTGCAGGGCGTGTCCGGCGGACAACGTCAGGCCGCCGCCGCGCTCGGGCTCACGCGTTGGCAGGCGTTCTGCCATGTCGTGCTGCCGCAGGCGGCTCGCAACGCGATGCCGCCGTTATTCGGCCAATACATGAACATCGTGAAGAACTCGTCGTTGACGATGGCGATCGGCTTAGCCGAGCTCTCGTATGCGTCTCGCCAGGTCGAGACTGAGACGTTCAAGACGTTTGCCGCATTCGGCGTGGCGACGGCGCTATATATCGGCACGATCGCGGTGATCGAGGCGCTCGCGCACGTGGTTCAGCGGCGTCACCCGGCTGCCCGCGCGGGGTGATGACGATGGATGTCTCGATCCTGTTGGACAATTTGCCGTACTTGCTGGTCGGCACGTTCCCGAACGGGCCGCTTGGCGGCGTGGCGTTGACGCTGGTGCTCGCGCTGACGTCGGCCTTCGCCTCCGGCGTGCTCGGGCTTGCCGCTGGCATCGCATTGGCGTTGACGCACGGCGCCGTTCATACGGTGCTGCTCGCCGTGCTCGGGTTCTTCCGCGCGATTCCCGTGCTGATGCTGATGTTCTGGACATATTTTCTGTTGCCCGTCGTGCTGCATATCGATGCGCCCGGTCAACTGACCGTCGTCTGCGCGCTGTCGCTGATCGGCGGCGCATACCTGTCGCATGCGGTGCATGCGGGTATCCGCACGGTGGGCGCCGCTCAACTGCAGGCCGGGTTGTCGCTGGGTTTCACGCGGATGCAGGCACTGCGCTTCGTGGTGCTGCCGCAGGCGTTGCGGATCATGGCGCCGTCGTTCATCAACCAATGGGTGTCGCTGATCAAGGACACGTCGTTGGCGTACATCGTCGGCGTGCCGGAATTGTCGTTGCTCGCCACGCAGGTCAACAACCGGTTGATGGTCTATCCGGCCCAGATTTTCGCGCTGGTCGCCTTCATCTATGTACTAATCTGTACCGCATTCGATGCGATTGCGTCGCGGCTGGTCGCCGTGGCGACGCCGCGGCCGTTACGCTGATCACGGCGCAACGGCGCAAAATGCGATGAACGAATGCCGTAGCGCGCTTTAGTGCGGCGCGAGCACGGCACGCCCGTGGGTCAGGTCGCGCAATGCTTGCTGGGCGGCGTCCAGCGCATCCTGCGGCAGCACGATGGTCAGTGTGACACGCATGCCATGCTGGCTGTCGGCGAGCACATGGCCCTGTTGCGCGATCCAGTGTCGGATACGTGCCTCATCCGCATAGTCGGCGTCAATGGTCAAGTGCCTCTGGGCGATGCGCTCGATGCGCTGCGCGTGCTGCAGCGCCGTCGCAACCGCGTCCGTATACGCACGCACGAGTCCGCCTGCGCCGAGCTTGATGCCGCCGTAGTAGCGCACCACCGTCGCGAGCACGCCGTCCAGGTTGTGATGGCGCAGCACCTCCAGCATTGGGCGGCCCGCAGTGCCGGACGGTTCGCCGTCGTCGGACATGCCAGACTGGCCGCCGGCGAGCAGCGCCCAGCAAACGTGCGTCGCATCCGGATGGACGGTGCGCAGGCGATGGACTTCGGTCATCGCGGTATCGCGGTTTTCCACTGGCACGACGGCGCCGATAAAGCGACTCTTACGAATATTCAGTTCCGCGTGGACGGCAGCGGCGAGCGTGTAGGTCGGCAATTGACAGGACTTCCGGGGACAGGCAGGGTTTGCCAGCAGCCGTGCCGGCGACATCGCGGCCGGCTGCCGTTCGGCTATCATACTCGATGAGTTCCACGAAGGCGGTAGCCGCTGGCGCACTTGCTCGCGCCGGTAGCTGCCGAATGGTTGATGATTCGAAAGACGTTGAACGCGACGCGGCTGCAGCAGGAGTTCGAGCGCCGACTCCACCGGCTTTATCACATCGCCGACGACGGCGTGAAGATCCGCGTGCCGCGGCCGCGTATGCAACCGCCCGACGCATCCGGATGCAACTGGACGCTCGGGCACTTCAGCAACGTGGCTGGCTACGAGAAAGACATTGCCGCGGTGCTGGCGGCGATGCGGGCGGAGTACAATCTGGCGGGCGAGGTGGCGCGTCCGGACGACCCGTTCGGCATATAGCTCCCGACGTCGCGCCCTGCACGCCGGAACGCGCCGGGCGGTGTGCGCCTTGTCGATCCCGGTGGCAAGACCCGCGTCGATCCATGCTGCTGTGCCGCTGGTGAGCACCGAAACTGGCTTGCCGGTCAACGCGGCGACTTCGGGCGTCACATAGCGCGCCTGCGCATCGGTCGTGCATACCGCGATGACGCGCGTGGACGGGTTGGCGCCAATGCACGCGTGCAGTACAAGTTCGACGCCTGGCATGCTCAGTCCCTGTGGGGGCGCATTGTTTGATTTTGTATCTGCTGCGCTTCCAATAAGATAAGTAAAGCGGCGGATTTTAACAAGTAAGGTGGCGGATTTTAAAGGGCTGGCCTGCCAACGCACCGCGAGCGGACGCAACGGCGCCACGCTGGGATAGAATGAACCACATCGGCTGCTGGCCGTCGCGCGATGGGCCGAGCGCAGGGCGGTGCGCGCGATGCCATGTTGCGCGGTTTCGATGTACGATTTGCCACGCTGTAATCGAGCCTATTGCAAAGAGCCATGTGCCGATGACCAACCGCGGACCTGCCCTCGACAGCCTGACGTCCGTCTGGCCGATGTTGTGGGTTGAAACCATTGCCGATTACGCGATATTCGCGTTGTCACCGGATGGCCGCATACTGAGCTGGAACGCCGGCGGCGAGCGTATCTACGGGTATACCCGAGAGCAAGCCCTGCAGCACATGCTCGGTGACCTGTATCCGGAGCAGGACCGCCGGGCCGGCGCGCCCGCGGCCGCGCTGCGCACGGCGGCGCGCGGCGGCCGTTACGAGAGCGAGGGATGGCGCATGCGCCGCGACGGTACGACGTTCTGGGGCAGCGTCGTGATGACGCCGCTGCATGGCGCGCACGGCCAGCTACTCGGCTTCGGCAAGATCGTGCGCGACATGAGCGACAAGAAGAAAGTGCACGATGTGGCGATGGAGAGCGAGCGGCGTTTCCGGCTGCTCGTTCAGGGCGTGACTGACTATGCGATCTTCATGCTGTCGCCACAGGGCATTGTCACGAACTGGAACCAGGGCGCGCGACGCATTAAGGGCTACCGGGCTGAGGAGATCATCGGCTCGCATTTTTCCCGCTTCTACACGCCACAGGAGGCTGCCGCCGGGGTGCCGCAACGCGGCCTCGACGTGGCGGCGCGCGAAGGGCGCTGGGAGTCGGAAGGCTGGCGCGTGCGGCGCGACGGCTCACGTTTTTGGGCGCACGTGGTGCTCGATGCCATTCGCGACGATGACGGCGAGTTGATTGGCTTTGCCAAGATCACGCGCGACATCACCGAGCGGCGCGAGGCGGCCCAGGCGCTGGAGGAAACCCGCACCGCGCTGTTCCAGTCGCAGAAAATGGAGGCGATCGGCAAGTTGACCGGCGGTGTCGCGCATGACTTTAACAATGTGCTGCAGGTGCTGCGTGGCAACCTCGAACTGCTCGAGAATCGCCATGGCGGCGATGCGTGGAGCCGTGAGCGGCTCGCCAAGGCCATTGATGCGGTGAACCGCGGAGCCAAGCTGGCCGCACAATTGCTGGCGCTGGCTCGCCAGCAGCCGCTCAAGCCCCGAGTCGTCAACCTCAGCGGTGTGCTGCACGGCATGGACGACTTGTTGCGACGCGTGCTCGGCGAGACGATCCATATCGAGACGACGGTGGCCGACGGGCTCTGGAACACCCTCGTAGATAGCCACCAGCTCGAGAATGTGATCCTGAATCTGGCCATCAACGCCCGCGATGCGATGCCCGAAGGCGGCCGGCTGGTGCTAGCGCTGACCAATGCGGCGCTCGGCCCGCAACCGGTGGCCGGCATTCCGGATTTGCGTCCGGGTGAGTATGTGATGTTAGCGGTCACTGATACCGGCACCGGCATGCCGCCCAGCGTGATCGAGCGGGCGTTTGATCCATTTTTCACGACCAAGCCGGAAGGGCAGGGAACGGGGCTAGGCTTGAGCATGGCGTATGGCTTCGTGAAGCAAAGCGGCGGGCATATCCTGATCCGTAGCGAGCCGGGGCGGGGCACGACCGTGCGCATCTACCTGCCGCGTTCCACGGCGCCGGCCGATACGGTGTTGGCGCCGCCGAGTGTGGCGCCGCAGGGCGGCAACGAGACGATCCTGGTGGTCGAGGACGACCAGGCGGTGCAGGCCACCGTGGCCGAGACGTTGGCGGGACTCGGCTACCGGGTGCTGCGCGCGGACGACGCAGACCAGGCATTGGCATTGATTCGCAGCGGCGTGCATGTCGACGTGCTGTTGTCGGATGTGGTGATGCCGGGCTCGATCCGCAGTCCCGAACTCGCGCGCGTTGCGTTGCACCTGCGGCCACGGTTGAAGATCGTGTTTACGTCCGGCTATACCAAGGATGCGATGGAGGACAATGCACAGCTGGAAGATAGTGTCGAATTGCTGCGCAAGCCATACAGCCGTGAGCAGTTGGCGGCGCGTTTGCGCGCCGTGCTCGGCGGCCACGACGTGTCCATCGCCACAGGCCGGGCACGCTCGCCGGCGCCGGCTTCGGGCGATGCGGCTGCCGCGCCCCGCTGCGCCCTGCAGTCCGCGGAACGCGTCGACCAGCCGTCGCAAGGGGCGGCCAGTGCGCGCCAGTCTACGGCGCCGGACGACCCGGCCGCGCGTGCCGAGCGCTTGCGCATCCTGCTGGTCGACGACGACGCGGCGGCGACCGAGGCGGTGCGGGAAATCTTGTCAATGCAGGGGCACGTGACGATCGCGGCGGGCACGGCAGAGGATGCGCTGGTCGCAATCCGACGAGACCGGTTCGACGTATTGCTCACTGACATCACGCTGCCTGGCATGTCGGGGATCGAATTGGCTCAACGCTCGCTCGACGTACAGCGCAGTCTGCGCGTGATTTTCGCCTCTGGCAACGATGTTCCGTGCGACTGTAACCTGAGTTTCGCCTGGGAAGTGTTGCGCAAACCGTACACCGCGGAGCAGTTGCGCGCCGTATTGGGGCGGCTGTGACCTTTGCGGACCATACGCAGACGATACCGACATTCAGGACGCGCAGGCGCGCGCCAATGCTCAACAGGGTGTCGTGCACACCAGCGTCGGCTCGTCGATGAGCGGTTCCGTGCAATCCGCGCAGGCCAGGACAATGTGGCGAGGACCGCGAACTCGGTGAACTCGCTCTATTTTGATCATTGAGGGGCGCCGCGGATTAAGCGGATCGCTTCATGCCGATCCGCTCGCGCATCTGCGCGGTGATCGTCTGCCGTACGCGGGCATAACCGTGCCACGGATCGGTATCCTGTTCGGCGAGACGGTGGCGAAGGTTGGCGATCGTCCATTGATTGGCACTCTTCAGTGATGTGAGTTCGTCACGCCGGATCGGGACCGAGACGGGTAATCGTTCTCGGGCGCGGACCGCGTACGGCGCGATCGTCGTTGCGCCTTGGCCATTGCGTAGATAGTCGATGAAAATACGACCGACCCGATTCCTTGGGCCGGATACCGCCGAAAATCGGTCCGGCAGCTGTCGCGCCATATGCTGGACAAGCGCTTGCGTGAACTTTTTCACCTCCGCCCATCCCTGCGACGGCGTCAACGGCACGACCAGATGAATCCCCTTGCCGCCGCTCGTTTTCAGGAATGATTTCAGGCCGAGCTCGTCCAGCACGGCCAGTGTCAGTTGTGCCGCCTCGATCATTCGTTTCCACGGTAGCGTCGGGTCGGGATCGAGGTCCAGTACGAAGCGGTCCGGCTGGTCGAGCCGTGCGGTGGTCGCGTTCCATGTATGCAACTCGATGGCGCCCATCTGCGTCGCCCCTACGAGCGCTTGTGCGCTGTCGATCGTCATGACAGGTTGGCCCACGCAGGCCTTGTCCAACGTGCGGATATCGGGAATCGGCAGCTTGCCGGCGTTCTTCTGAAAGAACAGCTCGCCCGTGATGCCGTCCGGCGCGCGCACCAGCGCCACGGGGCGCGATTTCAGGTGCGGCAGCATTCGCGATGCGATCGATGCATAGTATTCCACGAGTTCGCGCTTAGTCGTCGCGCTGGTCGGATCAATGATGCGCTGCGGATGCGTGATCCGGATGCTGTGGAGCGTACCCCTTTCGGCGTGTGCGTGGCGTGGCGCATTGGCCGGCGGGCTGGCGCGTGCTCGGCCGCGACTTGCGGGTGCAGCGGCCGCAATGGAGTCGGCCGGTACCGCATGTTCTGGCCTGATGTCGCTAGCTGGCTTATCGGTGCGCAATCCGCGAAAGACGGCATGACGGATGATGCCCTCGCGCGTCATTTCTGCGTAGGCCACCTCGGCAAGCAATTCAGGCCGGGTCCAGTGCACGCCCGTTGCCTCGCGTCCGCTCGGCCGGTTGTCCAGCGCGGCACGTCTCGTGCGCAGCGGGTCCAGCTGCCCGCGCACGGATCGCAGCGTTGCTTCGCTGAATCCGGCGCCCACTTTGCCCGCGTATCGCAGTGCGCCGGTATCGGGATCGTGTAGGCCGAGCAGCAATGCGCCGAATGCCTGCCGGCTACCTTTCGGCTCGGTGTAGCCGACCACGACGAACTCCTGCCGGTGCTTGCATTTGAGCTTGATCCAGTCGGTGGTGCGGCGCGACGCGTACAGGCTGCCAGCCTGCTTGCCGATCACGCCTTCGAGTTGGATCTCGCATGCGCTGTCGAGCATCGACTCCGGTGACTCATCGAAATCGCGCGACAGCCGCAGCACATCGCCTTCGTGGTGCTCGAGCAGCGCAGTCAGCGCGGCGCGGCGCGCCTCCAGCGGCACATTGCGTAGGTCCATGCCATTCAGATAAGGCACGTCGAACAAGTAATAGACAATCGCGTTGCCGCGCCGCGCATCGAACGCGTTTTGCAATGACTGGAAGTGGGGCAGTCCCGCTTTGTTGAAAACTATCACTTCGCCGTCCAGCCATGCCGACTCTAGTTCCAGGCGGCCCAGCGCCTCGGCCTGGCGCGGCATCTTCGAGGTCCAGTCGTTGCCGTTACGGGTGAACAGTTTGACCTCATCGCCGTCGATCCGCGCCAGGATTCGATAGCCATCGAACTTGATTTCATACCGCCAGTGGCCGGCCGGGACGGCATCCACCAGCGTCGCGAGCGCCGGTTTGAGCGATTCGAGCAGCGGTGCGGCGCGTGCGCCGTCCAACGCGGGCTTGCGGGACCCACGCCGGTTCTGTGGCGTGGTGGGCTTGCGCAGGAGAGTTTGCGCCGACGCGTCGCTTGCCGTTCCAGGTTGGCGTTTGCGCGCCGCCTGACGCGTCGCGGGGCGTCGGGCCGATGTCGCGGGCCGGAGAGTGCGTTTACTGAGCACGCTGTCCGGTAGCGCTTGCACAATATCGTACTCGGATTCCGGGCGCGCATCGTTGTCGTCCGATTTGAACAGCAGCCATTGCTCTTGCTTGCCTTCCAGCCGGGTGCGCACGAGATGCCAGCGGCCGGCGAGCTTTTCGCCGTCAAGGCGGAATGTCAGTCGGCCTTTTCGGTAGGCCTCGGCGGGATCGCCGTCCGGCATCCAGATGCCTCGGTCCCATACGATCACGTCGCCGGCGCCGTAGTGACCTTCCGGGATATGACCTTCGAATGCCGCGTAGTCGAGTGGGTGATCCTCCACATGGATCGCGATGCGCTTGACATGCGGGTCCAGGCTTGGCCCCTTCGGGACCGCCCAGCTTTTCAACGTGCCATCCAACTCCAGGCGGAAGTCGTAGTGCAACCGCGTCGCGTCATGCTTCTGCACGCAAAACTGCAATGCATGGTTGGCGTGCCCCCGTTGTGCTGGGCGCTTGCTCGTTTTCCCCGGCGGCTCTGGGGTGGTGTCGAAGTCGCGCTTACGTGTGTATTCATCCAGTGCCTTGCGCATCATGGTCTCCGTTCGTGCGTCGGGCCTGTGTGCCGCGATTGGGGTGTGCCGGCCCGCCGTCCGCGTCCCTATCCCATTGCAATTCAATCCAGGTTGGCGCATGGTCACTCGCCTGCGGCCGGCCGCGCACCCAGGTGCCCACTCCCGCGGCGGTCAACGTCGGCGCAAGCGTGCGATTAAGTAGCAGACGGTCAATCCGCAGCCCGGAGTGGGTCTGCCAGTGTTGCCGGAAGTAATCCCAGAACGTGTAGATCCGCTCAGCAGGATGCAGCGCGCGCAGCGCGTCGGTCCAGCCTTGCGCGAGCAGTTGCGCATATCGTTGCCGACTCTGCGGCTGTAGCAACGCATCCTTCAGCCACGAGCGGGTGTTGTCAATATCATCGTCACTCGGCACCACGTTATAGTCACCGGCTAGCACGACGGGCCGGCCGTCGTTGACCATCGTCGCCGCGTGTTCGATCAGCTTGTCGAACCAGGCGAGCTTGTAGTCGAACTTCGGGCCAGGATGCGGATTGCCGTTCGGCAAGTATAACGACGCGATCAGCAAGCCGGCGACACGGGCTTCCAGGTACCGGCTGTGCGGGTCGCCCTCGAAGCCGGGCAACACCCGCCGCACGGCGCGCGGCTGCTTGCCACGCGCCAGGATCGCGACCCCGTTCCACGCTGCCTGGCCGCGCCACAGTGCGCCGTAGCCGGCCCGCTCCAGGTCGCTTACCGGAAAGCGCTCGTCGGGCGTCTTCAGTTCCTGCAGGCAGGCCACGTCAGGCGCCTCGCGCTCAAGCCATCCCAGCAGTTGGCCGAGTCGCACCCGCAGGCCGTTGATGTTAAAGGTGGCGATTTTCAATGGTCGGGTGCTTTGATGGCGCACTCGCCCGCTGGCACAGCAAGCTTCATGCCGATCTGTCGTTGTCGTGCGCTGCCGCCGCGGCGCGTCGCACCGCGCGGCGGCACGCACCCGACAAGCGGAACGGTCACAGCTACCTCGGTAAGGCGCCGCGCCGCATGCCGACCCAGGATTTTGCCGGATTCGCCGACAACTATGATGGCCAAGGCTTGACCTGCGGGCGTTCCGCCGATTGACTGCCGACGCATCGAACGGAAAAGCGAAACGATGAGGCGACTGACACTGTGGAGACTGACCAAAAAAACTGAGCCATTCGAAAACAGGAGCCACGGCGCGAGGCCGAACGCCTCACGTCTCCGAGCACCCTCGCGGCCCTATAGCGCTCGTAGATGATCGTCAGCGCCCGCTTGGCCGCTCCGGCATCCAGCCGGTTGTTGCTCGGCTTCGCTCGCCGCCGCGACACGAGACCTTGCGGTCCGTGTTTGTGTAGTCGTGCGAGCGGACGAAGAACCTGACAAGTTGTACAGCCCTTAGCAGCAGCGGACATCTTAAGGATCGACCGGTGCGGTTTTCCTCGTGGAGAAACGCGCGGCGAGTGGTATTTCAGCGCGCTATGCGGGTGCTTTTCGTTGTAGTGTTCAAAGGTGACAGCCAGGTTGCACACGGCGGTTGCGGCGTCAGGCTTCGGCATAAATGCAACGTAATCGCGCTTCGTCGCAGACGAACGGCCTGCCCACACGAAGTGCTCCCCGGTGCTTCTGTCCCGGATGGTCGTACCATACCCCTAAAACTTTGCGGCGGGAACACGCGGGGCATCGGTTCATATCACGCCAGTTACCAACGCCATTGAAAGCATGCACATGCAGTTGCGCAAGATCGTGAAGAGCCGCGGCCACTTCCTGAGCGACGAAGCCGCCAGCAGACTGCTGTATCTGGCTTTGCGCAACATCAAAAAGGGTTGGAAGATGCCGCCTGTCACTTGACTTGGCGGCAGGCGGTCAATCAGTTCGACATTCTATTCGGCGACCGGTTCACGAACGCCATGAACTGAAATCTTTTAGCCGAACTCTGCATATAAGGTTCCTGACACATCCGCATCTGATGTGTCTTGCTGACCAAGCAGTCTCAGCTAAGCGCGTGCCAAGCCTCGCTGATCGATTGGCACAGTGGCGAACCACGATGGCTTGCCTTTCGCTGTTGGTTGCAAGTTTCGGCTTTATCGTTTCGTTTGTTTAAGGCTTGTCGTTTAAGAAGATAATGGATTTGAGTGCATCATGGTGTGCGCTTTACAGTTTTTCAATCCGGTGCTAAGCGCCGCGATTACCTGAATCTTTGTAGCGGTTCCTGACAGCTGGGCACAGTGCTTGCGAGATGTGAAGCAGGTAACGTCGAGCTGATGAGTCAAGGAACGGGTGCGTTGCCGTTGCCGTAGCCGTATGGCTAAATAAAGTGATGTCTGGAGGGAAAAATGAAGAAGTACTCCAGTACTGAACCCAATGGCGCCGCGCCTGTGCGACGTACTGGCTTGCCCTGTTCTTTTTAACTGTCTCGCTTGACCGACTGTAATGCCCATCCGCGCGCAGTATCACGCGCGTTATGCTCAGTGTTTTCGCTAAAGCTTGACATAAATTGGCCGTGGCGTGATCACTGGCCGGCCAAGTGGCACGAGTGGCGCACTGACGCGTGCCGATGAGTGACCCTGATCGCCGCAGTGAATGGCTAAGCATTGCACGCGACGTGTCATAAAAGCCGTAGTGGTTCCTGACGAGCAACGATAGGTTCTGATTGCATCGTCGTATCATTTTGTACACCTATTAAATATCAGGCTGCTCGGTCGCCTGAATCGGAGTTTTGTTATGCAGGCTAGCATCACGCCCGTTACGTATGAACTAACCACTGCCCAAACGGAGATCTGGCTCGCGCAGCAACTGCACCCAGACAGCCCTGTCTACAACATTGCGCAGTACACGGTGATCGATGGTGTGATTGATGCGGCTGTCTTTGAGGCGGCCTTGCGTCAAGTCATCGATGAGGCGGACACCCTGCGCTTGCAATTTGTCGATAGCGATGACGGGCTGCGGCAGAGGATTGGTGCACCCGCATGGTC
>NZ_PRDW01000024.1 GCF_002927045.1 Mycetohabitans endofungorum
GCCACGGCACTCGAGCACACACCGGATCTACCCGTCCAGCAACTGAACGTGCTGCCAGCTAACGAGCGCACACTGTTACTCGAGACGTGGAACGCAACGACATCGTCCCCGGCACACGATGGCGCTACCGGCGATGTGCAAGCTCAAATGCTGCACCAGTTATTTGAGACACAGGCTGATAAAACGCCGCACAGCGTGGCGATTGTTTTTGAGCAACAGCAGTGTAGCTATCGCGAGCTCAACATCCGTGCGAACCAGTTGGCGCACTATCTACGTACACTCGGCGTTGGCCCCGAAGTGGTCGTCGGCGTGTACATTGAGCGCTCTATCGACATGCTGGTCGGCGTGTTGGGCATATTGAAGGCAGGCGGGGCCTATTTGCCCCTCGATCCGAATTATCCTGCCGAGCGGATTGCCTATATGCTGGACAATGCGAACGTCCCGGTACTCGTCACACAATCGCATCTTGAAGCGCAACTGCCCGACATGCCGGCGCAACGGGTACGCATTGATACCGACTGGGCGCGCATGGCCGCCCAGCCACACCATGCGCCACAAAGCGGCGCGGGCCCGCATCATCTGGCATACGTGATCTACACGTCAGGCTCCACTGGCCGGCCCAAAGGAGTCATGGTCGATCATCACGCTGTGTCGAGCCGTCTGTATGCGGGACAACAGTTACTGTCACTGCGCTCGGACGATCACTGCTTGCAGCAAATCTCTCTGAGCTTCGACGCGTCCATAGAAGAAATATTTATTCCGTTGATGGCTGGCGCTACCCTGGTCATGGCTGATCCGACCATACAGATGGACGCAAGCCGTCTTGCCACTTTGATGGCGCGACAACGTATCAGCGTGATCGACATCGCTCCAGCCATGCTCGAGCAGCTTTGCGCCACTGAAGGCGTGGCCGACTGCCAACATCTCAGGCTCGTCCTATGCGGCGCTGAAGCGCTATCGAGTGCCGTGTTACGCGCATGCCAGACAACCTTCCCGAGCGCAACGCTTTATAACTTATATGGCCCGACGGAAGGTGTCATTAATGCGCTGGCTTGGCCCGCAACCCAGCTAGCCGCGTCCGAGACACCGCCGCTGGGCGGCCCGATCGCCAATACGCGTGTCTATGTGCTCGATCGTGCACTACAGCCGGTACCCATTGGCGTCACCGGCGAGCTCTATATTGGCGGACCGGCATTGGCACGTGCTTATTTGGGCCGGCCTGATCTGACAGCAGAACGCTTTATTTCCAACCCATTTGAACAGAAAACTCGACTTTACCGAACGGGCGACCTCGTGCGTTGGCGCGCTGATGGTCAATTGGAATACCTGGGTCGTGCTGATCATCAAATCAAGCTTAGAGGCTTTCGTATTGAGCTCAGCGAGATCGAATCCGTACTGGCCAAGTATCCGGGTATCGCCCAAGCCACACTCAGCTTGCGCGAAGACCGTCCGGGGAATAAACAGCTCGTCGCCTATTGGGTCACGGCAGCCGGCCACACGATCACGCCCGTTGAACTGAAATCCCACCTTGGCCAAATACTGCCCAGCTATATGATGCCGGCCGCATTCGTCGAACTCGATGCGCTGCCGCTGACGGCGAACGGCAAAATCGATCGCCAGGCGTTGCCGGCTCCCGACTTCAGTTCGAGCAACGCTCAGGCGCCACGCACCGCGGCAGAAACGCTGCTGGCTGACCTGTTCGCTGAGGTATTGGGTTTGGATACCGTCGGCATCGACGACAACTTCTTTGACCTGGGCGGGCACTCGCTATTGGCGATGCGTTTGATCAGCCGCATTCGCGCTACGTTGGACATTGACATCGCAATTCGCACGTTGTTTGAAGCGCCCACGGTCGCCGACTTAGCGCAGCGCCTCACGCCTAACGCGTTCGCCCGGCCGCCACTGCGTCCACAGACACGCCCCGCCACCCTACCGTTGTCCTTCGCGCAGCGCCGCTTATGGTTTACTCACCAGTTCGAAGGACCCAGCGCCACCTATAACATGCCGTTGCCGTTACGCCTGTTTGGCACGGTGGACACCCACGCTTTGCAGGCCGCGTTGAATGACCTGCTAGCCCGCCATGAAAGCTTGCGCACTGTCTTCAAGGACATCAACGGTGTCGCCACGCAACAGATCATCGCTGTCGAAGCCGCCTCGCTCACACTGGAGACAGTCCAGGTGACAGCAGAAACGCTGTCACAAAGGCTGGCCCAAGCGGCAGTTCACCATTTCGACCTGTCCCGCGAAATTCCACTGCGCGCGTGGCTGTTTCGGCTCGATGCGCAAGAGCACGTGCTATTGCTGCTGTTGCATCATATCGCTGGCGATGGCTGGTCAATGGCGCCGCTCGCCCGCGACTTAGGTCGCGCCTATGCCGCCCGGCTCGAAGGTCAGGCGCCAGCCTGGGCGCCGTTACCTGTGCAGTATGCCGACTATACACTGTGGCAACAGACGTTATTCGGTAACGAGCATGATCCGGACAGCATGATTGGCCGTCAGTTCGCGTACTGGGAGCGCACATTGGCCGGTCTGCCCGAGCGGTTGGAACTGCCGTTTGACCGGACACGGCCGCCCGTGGCCAGCTATCACGGCGACTATGTGGCCATGCGAATCGATGCCGCGCTGCACGGCAAGCTACAAGCACTTGCTCGTGCCCACGAAGCCAGCCTGTTCATGGTATTGCAAGCTGCATTGGCGACGTTGCTGACCCGTCTGGGCGCAGGCAATGACATTCCAATCGGCACCGCCATTGCTGGACGTACCGACGAGGCGCTGGACGAGCTTATCGGCTTTTTCGTCAATACCTTGGTTCTGCGCACCGATACATCAGGTAACCCGAACTTCAATGCACTACTGAAACGAGTGCGTGAAACATGTCTGGCTGCTTATGCCCATCAGGATGCACCGTTTGAACAGCTAGTTGAACGGCTCAATCCAACCCGCTCAACCACACATCACCCCCTCTTTCAGGTTTCGTTGGTATTACAAAACACGGCTGTGCAGCCATTCGACCTGCCTGGCCTGCGTTTGATACCCGAACCTATTGATACTTTTACCGCCAAGTTCGACTTATTCTTCAGCTTTGATGAAGTACAGAGTACAGATGGCAGTGCGCAAGGGCTGGAAGGATTGATCGAATATGCGACTGACCTGTTCGATCGTGACACGGTGGACAGACTGGCCCGTCGCTTCATCCGCTTGTTGGAAGCCATTGCCGACGCGCCTGCGCAACCGATCGGTCAAATCGATCTCCTGGAGACGGCTGAACGGCAGCAACTGCTCAACGGTTGGAACGATACGGCGCAACCGGTCTGCGAAGCAACGCTGCCCGCGCTATTCGAGGCGCAAGTGGCCAAAGCGCCTGATGCGATCGCACTGGTCTTCGAAGATCAACATGTCAGCTATGCTGAACTTAACGCTCAAGCCAACCGCCTTGCGCATTATTTGATTGCCGAGGGCATTGGCCCAGAGGATATCGTCGCCGTAGCGCTACGCCGCTCGCCGCAAATGATCAGCGCCTTGCTGGGTATTTTGAAGGCTGGCGCGGCCTATCTGCCGCTCGACCCGGACTATCCGAGCGAACGATTGGCTTTCATGCTAACGGATGCGCAGCCCAAGCGCACCCTCACCGATGCGTCGAGCGCTAAGCGCTTACCCAACGAGTACACCGCGGTTCTCCATTTGGATAATCCGGCTGTCTGCGCCGCGCTGACGCAACGATCCGAATCCAACCCAAGCGACACTCATCGTCGCCGACCACTCACTCCCCGCCATCCCGCGTATGTCATCTACACTTCCGGCTCGACCGGAAAACCAAAAGGCGTTGTGGTCACGCATGCTGGCAGCCATAATTTAACGGCTACCCAAATCGAGCGCTTCTCGCTGAGCCCGCACAGCCGTGTCCTACAGTTTGCGTCATTGAGTTTTGATGCCGCTTTCTGGGAACTGTGCATGTCGCTGCTGTCAGGCGCCACGTTGGTCCTAGGGCGCTCAGAGCAGTTGTTGCCAGGAGACGCGCTGGCGAAGCTCGCATCGGATCAAGCCATCACCCACGCCACGTTGCCGCCCAGCGCGTTGGCCGCCCTGCCCGCTGATAGTCTGTCCACTTGTTCGCATTTGATCGTTGCCGGCGAATCCTGCCCGCCGCACCTCGTCGAACAGTGGTCGCAGGCGCGGCACATGACAAACGCGTATGGGCCCACCGAGGCGACAGTATGCGTGGCGATGCGGCGGTTTTTACCTGATGAGGCTTTGACTGAAGCAGCGTCATCGATTGGCCAGCCGATTGGCAACACACAGCTGTACGTCTTGGATGACCATCTACAGCCAGTGCCAGTCGGCGTGTCGGGCGAGCTCTATATAGGTGGCATCGGGCTCGCACGCGGTTATCTCAATCGCCCTGCTTTGACGGCGGAACGCTTCGTTGCCGCGCCGTTTGGCTCAGCAGGCGCGCGCTTGTATCGCACCGGCGATCTAGCTCGCTGGCGAGCCGACGGTACACTCGATTTCCTCGGCCGTGCCGATCATCAAGTCAAGTTGCGCGGCTTCCGGATTGAGCCAGGTGAAATCGAGGCCGTGCTGTGTCGCCACCCGGCCGTCGCCCAGGCGGCGGTGATTGCCCGCGAAGACCGCCCAGGCCACGCGCAACTGGTTGGCTATGTCACGCTCGACAAAACGACTGCTGAGCGTAATGCGGCCACAGAAGAGCGCCAAGTCGGCGAATGGCAAACGATCTACGATACTCACTATGGCAGCAACCAATCCAGTGCTTTTGGCGAGAATTTCGTCGGCTGGGACAGCAGTTATGACGGGCGCCCGATCCCACTGCCCGACATGCAGGCATGGCGTACAGCCACGGTCGCACGGATTCAAGCACTTAAACCCCGACGATTATTGGAAATCGGTGTGGGCAGCGGCCTGCTGCTCGCCCATCTGGCACCGCATTGCGAAGCCTATTGGGGCACAGACTTCTCGATGCCCACCATTGAAGCACTCCAGGCGCAACTGACGCACTATCCAGAATTAGCCTCGCGCGTGGAATTACGCACGCAGGCGGCCCATGTCACCGAAGGACTGCCGTCAGGCTATTTCGACACCATCGTGATCAACTCGGTGGCACAGTACTTTCCCAATGTCAGCTATCTACAAGATGTACTGTGTCAAGCGATGGCGCTGCTTGCACCCGGTGGTGTGGTCTTTATTGGCGACGTGCGCAACTTCAACCTGCTAACTTGCTTTGTCAGCGCCGTGCAGCTGCATCAAGCCAATCCTGCGGTTGACGACGTATCCACCCTACGCCGACGTATCGAGCAGGCATTACTTGCGGAAAAAGAACTGCTGCTCGCGCCGGCGTTCTTTAGTACGCTATCGCGTACGATTGATGCCATCGCCGCGGTCGATATTCAACTCAAGCGGGGCTCATATGAAAATGAGCTCAGCCGCTACCGCTACGATGTGGTACTGCATAAACAGGCAGCAGAGCCTATTCGAACGCTTTCGCTAGCTCAAGCGCCGCAGTTGTACTGGGGTCAGCAGTTCGCCGATCTCGACACGTTGAAAGCTCACCTGAACACGCAACGTCCCACACGCCTGCGTATCGTAGGCGTGCCCAACGCACGCCTGGAACGGGACATTGAGGCCATGCAAGCGCTCGAGCGCGGCTGCGATATCGCCACCGTCCAGCATCGACTCAAAGCAGGTGGCACACGGGCAGAGGGGCTCACGCCCGACGACTTCCATGCACTGGGCCAGGCGTGCGGCTATTGGGTTGCCGCGACTTGGTCAGGCGACGCGCAAGCGTGCATGGATATCTTGCTCGTTCAGGCCAGCGAAGCGGCCAACGCCACGTTCACCGACCTGTACTTATCCCCAACCGCGCTCGCCAGCCAAGCGCTTGGCACCTATGCGAATAACCCCGCCAAGCTCGACCAGCTTGCGGACATTCGTCGCTACGCGGCCTCTGCGCTGCCGGCCTACATGGTGCCAGCCGCCATGGTGCTGCTAGACAACTTGCCACTCACGCCCAACGGCAAACTCGACCGCAAAGCGCTACCAGCACCGGATTTTGTCTCTGAGCATTACCGTGCTGCACGTTCGCCACAAGAACAAACGCTGGCCGAACTGTTTGCAGAAGTACTCGGCCTGCCGCGTGTTGGCATTGATGACCGATTCTTCGACTTGGGTGGGCATTCGCTGCTGGCGACCCGCCTGATCAGCCGCATCCGCGCCACGTTAGGCGTTGAGGTCCCTATTCGCACGTTGTTTGAGGCCGCAAGCGTGGCGGAGCTGGCTCCCCGCATCACGGCAATGCAGCAAAACAATGAACTGTCCATCCCCGCGCTGACGGTTCAGCCCAGGCCCGACACATTACCTCTGTCTTTCGCGCAAGAACGTCTGTGGTTCTTGGATCAATTAGGGCAAGGCGACGCTTATCAGATACCGATGGCTACCCGATTGACGGGGCAACTAGACGTACCAGCGTTAAACGCCGCGCTCAGTGAAATCGTTCGGCGCCATGAGGCTTTGCGTACCCGGTTCGAGGCGCGCGATGGCACCGGCGTACAAGTGATCGATCCGCCATGGACCGTCGCGCTCAAGCCGCGTGAGCTTGATGAATGCGAGCTCGTTAACTATCTGCAAGCCAGCGCTGAACAACCGTTCAATCTGACTACGGGCCCGCTGGTGCGCTTTGAATTACTACGGCTTGCTTCCAATGTTCATGTGCTGAGTATTGTGTTGCACCACATCATCTCAGATGGCTGGTCAATCGGCGTACTCACGCGCGAACTGAACGAACTGTACAGCGCGTTTGTTCAGGGTCGGCCCTCGCCCCTGCCCGAGCTACCGGTCCAATATGCCGATTATGCGCTTTGGCAGCGCGCATGGCTGAAGGACGAAGCGCTAGAACGGGAGCTGAATTACTGGCGCAAGCAATTGGCCGGAGCGCCTGCCGCGTTGGAGCTGCCAACCGACCGGCCGCGGCCCGCCGTACCAAGCGGCCGAGGCCATGGCCTTGCAGTACACGTGCCGGCGGCGCTTGCCGCGCAACTCAAAACGCTGGCGCAGTGTGAAGGCGCAACGTTATACATGACGTTGCTCACGGCGTTCCAAATTGTACTCAGCCGCTGGAGCGGGCAAGATGATATCGTGGTGGGCTCTCCGATTGCAGGACGCACGCAGGCACAAACGGAAGGACTGTTAGGCTTCTTCCTCAATACCTTGGCGTTGCGTACCGACTTGTCGGGTAATCCCCGCTTCAACGAATTGTTGGCACAGGTGCGGGAGACAGCGTTAGAGGCATATGCGTATCAAGCTGTGCCATTTGAGAAGCTGGTAGAAGTATTGCAGCGCGTTCGGGACCTGTCGCGTCCACCGATTGTGCAAGTCATGGTCAATGGGTTGAATCTGTCGACATCGAACCTGGCTTTGCCAGGGCTCATCGCCGAACCAGTTCAATTCGATACATTTGGCACGAAGTTCGATCTCACGCTGTACTTCGGTGAAACGCCGGATGGCATCGACGGCTGGCTACAATATGCGACGGACTTGTTCGATGCCGACACAATTGAGCGACTCGGCCAGCATTGGGTCAATGTGCTCGAGGCAGTGGCCGCCAATCCAGCGCAGCGCCTGTCTGAACTGCCGCTGCTCAGCGCCGCAGAGCAGCATCAATTGCTCACGACGTGGAACGACACCGCGGCCGATTATCCCGACACGCAAACCCTGCATCAGCTGTTCGAGACTCAAGCGCAGCGCACGCCGCATGTGGTGGCCGCCGTGTGCGAAGCGCAACAGATAACCTACGCCGAGTTGAACACGCGCGCTAACCAGCTTGCACATCACCTTCGCGCTTTGGGCGTCGGCCCGGAGGTCATCGTGGGGCTATGCGTCGAGCGCTCGCTCGAGATGCTAATCGGCATATTGGGCATTTTGAAGGCCGGTGGCGCTTACGCGCCGCTGGATCCCAGCTATCCGCCCGAGCGCCTCGCTTATATGCTTGAAGAAGCCAGCGCCCCCGTGCTGGTCACGCAAGCTCACCTCGAAGCGCAATTGCCCGCCACCGACGCCCGGCGTGTGTGCTTGGATGCCGACTGGCACGACATCGCGACCCAGCCACACCATACGCCGCACAGCGGTGTGACGCCCGCGCATCTCGCTTACGTCATCTATACGTCGGGTTCGACCGGGCGGCCCAAAGGGGTCATGATCCGACATCGTGGCGTCGCCAATTATCTGGCCTTCCTGACTCGCCACTATCGTCTCACCACAGCGGACGTTGTGCTGAATGTGTCAGGCTTGGCCTTCGACCCGTCGGTGCGTGACCTGTTCGGTCCGCTAACCTCGGGTGGGCGGGCCGTGCTGGTGCCCACCGCACAAGCCAAGGAGCCGCACAAGTATTTGTCCGTGATCCATGAGCAGGGCGTCACCAAAATGCTCAGCATCACGCCCAGCTTTCTGCGCAGCCTGTGCGAGGCGGCTCAGGACCGCCCCTTGCCTCAGCTGGCATTGCAGGCAATCCTGACCTGCGGTGAGCCACTGGAAGCAACTTTGTGCAACCGGGCCCGCCAAGTATTCGGCGCGCAAGTTGACGTGATCAACCAGTACGGCCCGACCGAGTGCACGCTCAGCTCAACTTGGTTCGCGGCCGTGCCTCAGCCAAGCGGCATCGTGCCGATCGGTCGCGCGATCTCGAACGCGCGCGTCTACGTGCTGGATCGACATCTGCAACCGGCCCCACCGGGCGTGGTCGGCGAGCTGTACATCGCCAGTGTCGGATTGGCGCGCGGCTATTTCAAACGCCCTGCGCTAAGCGCCGAGCGCTTTATCGCAAACCCGTTCGGGCACGGCGAGCGGCTGTATCGAACCGGCGATTTGGCCAAATGGCGAGCCGATGGCCAACTTCAGTATTTGGGCCGCACCGACCATCAAGTCAAGGTCCGTGGCATTCGCGTCGAACTCGGCGAGATTGAAACGCAACTGCTGGCCCATCCGTCCATCCATCAAGCTGTGGTCGTGGCCCGGGAGGATGAGCCAGGCGAGAAGCGACTGGTGGCCTATTTCGTCAGCGATGACGCTATCGAAACCACTGCGCTGCGCGATCAGCTCAAAGGCAGCTTGCCGGACTATATGGTGCCATCGGCGTTCGTCAGGCTCGACGCCATGCCGCTGACGCCGAATAATAAAGTGGACCGTAAAGCACTGCCGGCACCGAATTTTATTTCGGAACACTACCGCGCCCCGCGTTCGCCTCAAGAGCAAACGCTGACTGAATTGGTCGCCGAAGTGCTTGGTCTGCCACGCGTGGGTATTGACGACAACTTCTTTGAACTCGGCGGACACTCATTGCTAGCGATGCGCTTTGCAGCCCGAGTCCAGCAAGCGCTGGGAGCCGAACTGCCGGTGCGCGCGCTGTTTGAAGCGCCTACTATTGCCGAACTGACACCTCGTCTGGGCGCATTGCGGCAAAGTCGTGACATCAACATTCCAGCGTTGACCACGCAAACGCGTCCCACCATTTTGCCTTTGTCGTTCGCGCAAGAACGTCTGTGGTTCTTGGAGCAATTAGGGCAAGGCGCAGCGTACCAGATACCGATTGCAATGCGCTTGACGGGTAAATTGGATGTCGCTGCACTGGCTGCCGCATTAAGTGAAATCGTCCGGCGTCATGAAACATTACGCACCCGGTTTGAAACCCATGATGGGGACGGTGTGCAAGTGGTCAATCCGCCCTGGACGGTTGAACTGATACCGCACGAAGTGGCTGAGCATGACGTCATGCATTATCTGCTAGCCGCCGCTCAGCAGCCGTTTGATCTCACTGCAGGGCCGCTGGTGCGCTTTGCACTGCTACGTCTCGCGCCTGATATCCATGTGTTAAGCGTGATATTGCATCACATCATTTCGGATGGCTGGTCTCTAGGTGTGCTGGCACGGGAAATTCAAGCGTTATATACGGCCTTTAGTCAAAAGCAAGGCTCGCCATTACCCGAGCTGGCAGTCCAATATGCCGATTATGCGCTTTGGCAGCGCGCATGGCTTAAGGACGAAGCACTGGAACGGGAGTTGAATTACTGGCGCAAGCAATTGGCGGGAGCGCCTGCCGCGTTGGAGCTACCAACCGACCGGCCGCGGCCCGCCGTGCCAAGCGGCCGTGGGCATGGCCTCGCGGTGCACGTGCCGGCGGCGCTTGCCGCGCAACTCAAAGCACTGGCGCAGCGCGAAGGCGCAACGTTATATATGACGTTGCTCGCCGCATTCCAGGTCGTGCTCAGCCGCTGGAGCGGACAAGACGATATCGTCGTGGGTTCACCGATCGCAGGACGCACGCAAGTGCAAACCGAAGCGCTAATCGGATTTTTCATCAATACCTTGGCGCTGCGTACTGACTTGTCGGGTAATCCCCGCTTCAACGAATTGCTGGCGCAGGTGCGCGAAACTACATTGGGCGCCTATGCGCACCAGGTGGTGCCTTTCGAAAAACTGGTGGAAGTACTGCAACCCGTACGCGACCTGTCTCGCCAACCGATTTTTCAGGTCATGGTCAATGGGTTCAATGTACCCATGTCGGACCTTACATTGCCAGGGCTCACGGTTGAAAAAATTGACCTGGAACGGCTCAGTACCAAGTTTGACTTGACTTTGTCCTTCGGTGAGACATCGGACGGCATCGATGGCTGGCTACAATATGCGACAGACTTGTTCGATGCCGATACGATCGAGCGACTCGGCCAGCACTGGGTCAACGTGCTCGAGGCAGTGGCCGCCAATCCAGTGCAGCGCCTGTCTGAGCTGCCGCTGCTCGGCGCCACGGAACGGCGCCAACTACTCACAGCGTGGAATGACACGGCAGCTGACTTTTCGTCTGCGCCAATCCTGCACCAGCTATTTGAAGCACAGGTGCAACGCACGCCGAACGCAGTCGCTGCGGTGTTCGAAACGCAGCAAATGACTTACGCCGAGTTGGACCGCCGAGCCAACCAGCTTGCGCATCATCTGCTTGCCATGGGCATAGGACCCGAAGTCATCGTCGGCCTATGTGCGGAGCGCTCGCTGCAGATGCTCGTGGGCTTATTGGGTATCTTGAAAGCGGGGGGCGCCTACTTGCCCCTGGATCCAAGTTATCCAGCTGAGCGCATCGCTTATATGCTTGAGGATGCACAAGTCGCAGTATTGGTGCTGCAACCCCACCTTGAATCGCTGTTGCCCGCCACCCGCGCTCAGACCGTGACGCTGGAGACGAGCTGGGATCAGATCGCCACGCAGCCCTCAACACGACCAACCAGCGTCGTGAGACCGCACAATCTTGCCTATATCACCTACACGTCAGGCTCAACGGGCAAGCCTAAAGGCGTAATGAGCCAGCACAGCGGCGCGGCCAATTACTTGAACTTCCTAGTGCGCCACTACCGCCTCACTGAGGCCGATGTCGTGCTCAACGTGGCTAGCCTGGCCTTTGACGCATCGGTGCGCGATCTACTTGGCCCACTCGTGGCAGGCGCTCGGACAGTGCTAATCCCGACAGCACAAGCCAAAGAGCCGCATCAATACGTGCGCGCGATCAACGAGCACAGTGTCACGAAGTTGCTCAGCATCACGCCCAGCTTGTTGCGCAGCGTCTGCCAAGTGACTGACGGCCCGCAAACGACCCCTACGCTGCACACGATTTTGACCAGCGGCGAAGCGCTTGAGGCAGACTTATGCACTCAAGTGCACCAGACGCTGGGCGAGCAGATCCATGTGGTCAATCAGTATGGTCCGACCGAATGCACGATGACCTCTACGTGGTTTGCAGCCGTGCGCCAAGCAAGCGGTATCGTGCCGATCGGCCGGCCCTTGTCCAACGCACGCGTGTATTTGCTTGATCGGTATTTGCAGCCGGTGCCCTGTGGCGTAGCTGGCGAGCTGTATATCGCGGGTGCGGGTCTGACACGGGGCTATGCCAATCAACCGGCGCTGAGCGCCGAGCGCTTTATCGCCAACCCCTTTGGCCAAGGCGAGCGGCTATATCGAACCGGGGACTTGGCCAAGTGGCGAGCAGACGGCCAGCTCGAGTATCTCGGCCGGACTGACCATCAAGTCAAAATCCGCGGCTTTCGCGTCGAGTTGGAAGAAATTAGTGCAGCGCTGGTCGGTCACCCCAATGTTGCACAAGCGACGGTCATCGCATGGGAGGATGGTCGGTCAGCAGACAAACGCTTGGCGGCCTATTTAGTGGCATCAGCAAACTGTACTATTACGCCCGCTACACTTAGACAATACCTGGGTCAGAAGCTGCCGGACTATATGATCCCGGCCGTATTCGTCGTGCTTGATGCATTGCCGCTTACACCAAACGGTAAGGTCGATCGCAAAGCACTGCCAGCGCCGGAAATGACGGTAACGGCAACAGCACGCATGCCGCGCACCCCTGAAGAACAGGTGCTTTGCGAACTATTTGCCGAGGTGCTGGGCGTCGCACACGTCGGTATCGATGACAACTTCTTCGAGCTAGGGGGCCATTCGTTGCTGGCTGCACGGTTGATCAACCGTGTCCGTGCCACACTCGGCTTGGAGCTGTCCATTCGAAACTTGTTTGAAACGCCTACCGTAGCGGGCCTCAGCCAGCAGCCAGACAAGCCGACCGACCTTGACCCATTATTCCAAGTCGTATTGCCGCTCAGGCCCCGCGGAGAACGCCCTCCGGTGTTCTGCATCCATCCAGCGGGAGAACTGGGTTGGTGCTATGCCGGACTCCTGCGGTATGTCGATCGCCAGCATCCTCTTTATAGTTTGCAGGCGCGCTGCCTTTCGACCTCAGGGCCTCTTCCAGAAACGATTGAAGAAATGGCCTTGGATTACGTTGAACAAATCCGCCGTATCCAACCTAGCGGTCCTTATCAACTAGTAGGCTGGTCTTTGGGGGGGCTCATTGCCTTTGAAATGGCTTGCATTCTTCAAAAGGAAGGCGAACACGTCGCCTTACTTGCCCTTTTGGATAGCTACGTTAGGACAAAAAACAAGCCCATGCGACGGGTTGCCAGACAAGACATGATTGCCGATCTGCTTGCAGAGGCCGGATACGATTCAGCCAGTTCAGAAAAAACGCCACTCGATTTTGACGAGCGTCGGGAGATTCTTCGCAAAGGAGGTAGCCTATATGCCGCATTAGATGAGCGTCAATTTGATAGCATTTTGGATTTCTTTGAAAAAACACCTCAAATGATAGAGCGTTATGTACCTCGCTCTTCGTTCGAAGGGGACATGCTGCATATTAAAGCCGCATTGGAGAAACCAGGCTATCGGCCAGAGCCGGAAACATGGCAGGCTTACGTAAAAGGCCATGTTGAGATGCATTCCATCGACTGCGAACATGGCGCGATGATGCAACCGGAACCGTTAGCCCAAATTGGCCCCATCATTGCGCAGAAGCTAAGGACGGTGAGCTAAACACTTACCCGTACGCGTGCGAGGTGGTACCGGAGCTAAACGCTAAAGCTTTCCAAGGTTATGCGCCGGTACGCCGAGCACCAGTGCTCATTTTTTGCAAGGGGTTTGGGGACGTCAGGATAAAGACTGTCGTCAAGCGTTACGGCGGCGACATTTCAGGATAAGTAAATGATGACGGATGCTTCATTTGGAAAAAATCGCCTTGGCATTTTAGGAGGTATGGGCAGCGAGGCCACCGCATACTTTTTGCGGCTACTGGCTCAACGTGCGGGTGCGCAGGTCGATCAGGACCATGTCCCGTTTCTACTGCTTTCCTGTCCAGAGATCCCGGACCGCTCCACTGCAGTCGAGAACGGCGACACGATTGTCCCGACAATGATCCATGCGCGCCTTGCGCAATTAGCGCAGGCTGGATGCGGCGCCGTCGCTATTGCGTGCAACACCGCTCACTACTGGCGCGATGAATTCGCAGCGGCTTTGCGGATTCCGTTCATTGATATGGTCTCCGCGACCGCGCGGCAGACTGCGCTCTCAGGAGCAGGGAGCGCAATCGTGCTAGGCACGCGCTCCACTATCCGTTATCGATTGTACGATCACGCATTGAATAATGCCGGCGTGCGTCTCATCGAACCTGACGATGAGATCGTCGAGCTAACGAGTGCCGCCATCTCACTCAGCAAAGCAGGCGACCTTCCCGGCGCGTCGGCTCAACTGGCCCGTTCACTTACGGCATGCCGTGCGTTGCACGCCGACGCTGTGATTCTAGGCTGCACCGAGTTGCCAATGGTGGTGCCTGCGGGGATCCGTGACATCCATTTGATCGATTCGGCATGCTGTCTAGCTGATGCTTGCGTGCAGTGGTGGCGGGCTAAATCGATACCTGATCAGGGTATGGGGGTACGCCTTAGGCCACTAGTCAAGCTGGGTTGATCTGGCGTGGCATCGGCCCACCCACGGGAGCGCAAGGGAACTGTCCCCTTGCGCCACCCGATAAGGCCCATACTGGCGATAGCCAATCTTAGCCCAATTCGCACACTGACTCAGCCGGCAGGTCCAGGGCGGCAGTGTTGATCATGCCGCTTGTAGCGCATTCAACTTCTGGCGCAAAATGCGGCCAATCTGTGCAGTAGGCACGGGCAACTCCATGTCGTAATGTTGGCAGGCAATATCGTGAACCTCAATATTACCCATTACATAAGGCTGCCATACCTTCGGTAAGATGGGTTGAGTCCATGCATCTTGTGCCATTGTCGCCCTGAAAAACAACATATCGCCACTGTAAACACGTGGCGAAAAACGTTGAACAAGCTGCACATTATTTTGAAGCACTGCACGGGTTTTCTCCCACAAATAATGGCCGGCTTCCGACAGACTGCCTGCAGCGTGGCGTACAAACAGATGATAAAAATCGTCTTCGGTGATCTTTGACTTGTTATCCCGTTGCACATAATCCGGCGTCGCATCGAGCACCGCTAGCAACGCGACCCGCTCTCCCTGTTGTTCAAGCTGCGTTGCCATGCTATGGACCACTTTTCCGCCAAATGACCAACCTAGCAGATAGTAAGGCCCGCGTGGTTGAATACGGCGGATCTGCTGAATATAGTCTATCACCATCGCTTCGATCGTGACGGCGGGCGACGAGTCGCCGTCGAGTCCACGGGCTTGTAGGCCATAGACCGGTTGATCTGCCTCCAAATGGCTCACCAGGCCTCGATAGTGCCAACTTAGCCCAGTGACGGGATGGACACAGAAAAGCGCAGGTCGAGCGCCATGAGGTTGAATCGGTAGTAGCACAGCAAAGGACTCATCCTGCACGTTCTCTTGTACCGATACACGCTGCGCTAGCGCGGCAAGGGTCGGTGCTTCAAACAGGACGGGCATCGGAATGGAGATATCCAAAGCGGTGCGGCTCCGACTGATCATCTGCACCGCGAGCAGCGAATGGCCACCGAGTGCGAAGAAGTTATCGTGTCGGCTGATCCTCTCCACACCCAGCAACTCGGACCAGATCTTGGCCAATGTGGTCTCAAGCTCGCCCTGCGGCGCTTCATACGCCTGGTGCGCAAAAGCCTGCGCGTCCGGCGCCGGCAACGCACGGCGATCGAGCTTGCCGTTCGGCGTCAAGGGGAATGCGTCAAGCTGCACGAACGCACTGGGCACCATGTACTCAGGCAACGCTGCCGCCACATGCGTGCGCAAGATACCCGCTAACGCGTCATCGGGCTCGGCCACCACATACGCGACTAGCCGTTTATCTTGGCCTTCGCCCATGGCCAGCACGACCGCGTCGCGCACCTGCGCATGCTGGGTCAGGCACGCCTCGATCTCGCCCAATTCAATCCGAAAGCCGCGAATCTTGACTTGATGATCGTTGCGGCCCAGAAACTCCAAGTTTCCATCGGGCAAGTAACGCGCCAAATCCCCGGTCTTGTACATCCGCGCATCGGCCTCGCCCACGAATGGGTCGCGCACGAAGCGTTCAGCGGTCAGCTCCGGGCGATTCAGGTAGCCGCGCGCCACCCCCGCGCCACCGATATACAGCTCACCCACCGCGCCCAACGGTACCGGCTGACCGTAGCTATCGAGCAGGTAAATCCGGGTGTTTGCGATCGGACGGCCGATGCAACGCCAATGATCACTATCATCTACTACTTCATATATCGTAACGATAACCGTCGTTTCAGTCGGACCATAAGTATTCAATAAGCGCGCCTGATGGCCTCCAGCTAACCATGCACTTTGTGTCGATGCGCTTAATGTATCTCCGCCAATGGTAATCGCACGTACGCTGCTTGCAACAGCAGCTTTTTCCTGAATTAATTGTGCCCAGAACTGAGTGGGTAAAGCTACCAAGCTTATGCGGTTTGCTTCACAAAGATCCCAAAATTGCTTGGCGTCTGCCAGCCAAGCATCCGTTCTCAAAACTAACGTTGCGCCATAGCATAAAGTGCAAAAAATTTCTTCGACTGATGAGTCAAAAGATAACGAAGAAAATTGTAAAAGGCGATCTCGCGAACTCAGTCCAAGTCGCTGCGCCATTACTATTCCATGGTTGACTACACTACTGTGCTGAACCAAAACGCCTTTTGGTATGCCGGTGGAACCGGATGTATAGATCACGTACGCCAGATGTCGGGACGTGAGCTCGACTACCAACGGATTCGTCTGTGCCCACTCCGGCAACTTGTTCGGATCAAGCACCGTACGATGAGCCAAGGCCGCCTCACCCAACACCGCCCGGCCCGCTGCATCGGCCAACACAATGTCCGGCGCCGCATCCGCGAGAATATGCGCGAGCCGCGCGCCTGGATACGCTGGATCGAGTGGTACATACGCACCACCCGCCTTCAGAATCGCCAACAGCCCCACCACCATCGCGGGACTGCGCTGCATACAGATCGCCACCCGCGCATCGGGCTTCACACCTAGTTCGATTAACTGATGCGCGAGGCGATTCGCCCGGGCATTCAACTGAGCGTAGCTGAGCGTCTGGTCCTCATAGACCAGTGCTGTCGCCTCGGGCGTGCGCTCCACTTGCGCTTCAAACAACTGGTGAATGCATTGGTGCGCCGGATAGTCCTGCTGCGTCGCGTTCCACGTCTGCAGCAACAACGTGCGTTCGGCCGGCGACAGTAACGCGACATGCATGACAGGCTGTTGGGCGTCAGCAGCCATCGCCTGCAACATCGTCTGCAAATACCCGACGTGCCGCTCAATCGTCGCGCGATCGAACAGCGCCATCGCATAATTCAGCCCGCCGACAATCTCCCCACCTGCTTCATATAGGTGCAGGTCCAAATCGAACTTGGCCACGTCATAAGCCAAGTCCGCTGGCGTGACTTCTAACGCCGGCAGATCCCACACGGCACGCTCATTGCTCTGCCACGCGAACATTACCTGAAACAGCGGCGTATGCTCCAGCCGCCTCGGCGGCTGCACAATCTCCACCACCTGCTCAAACGGCACATCCTGATGCGCTTGCGCTTCCAGCGTCGTGCGCCGCACCCGCTCGAGCAGCTGCGCAGCGCTCGGCTCGCCCGACACATCCAGGCGCAACGCCAGCGTGTTCACAAAGAAGCCAATCAACGGCTCAATCTGAGGATGGTGACGATTGGCGCTGGGCGTGCCAATCACCAGATCCTCTTGCCCCGACAGCCGCGCGAGCACCGCGCTCCACGCCGCGAGCACCGTCATGAACAGCGTCGCGCCTTGCGCTTGGCTTAAACGCTTCAGCGCTTGCGTGATGGACGCATCGATCCGAATCGGCACACAGGCACCCGCGAACGATTGCTGCGCCGGCCGTGGCCGGTCAGTGGGTAACGCCAGCAACACCGGAGCATTGGCGAGCTGCGTGCACCAGTACGCGCTTTGCGCCTCAAGCCGCTCACCCGTGAGCCACTGACGCTGCCAGGCCGCATAATCCGGATATTGGATCGTCAGCGCCGGCAGCGGATCCGTCTGTCCGTCACAGGCCGCGCGATACAACGTATTCAATTCGCGCACCAGCACGCCGATTGACCAGCCATCCGACACGATATGGTGCTGCACGAGCAGCATCACGTACTCGTCATCGGCCAACTGCATGCCGCACGCACGCACGAGCGGGCCATGGACCAGGTCGAATGGCGCTTGGGCCGCCTCGGCGCTCAGTCGCACCAACTGCGCCTGCGCATCAGGCACGCCGCGCAGATCATGCCAGGCCATCGGCACGCCCACCTCGGCGGGCAACAGTTGCACCTGCGGCTGACCGTCAACGCTGACGAACACCGAGCGCAGCGCTTCGTGACGCGCAAATAGCGCATCCAGTGCCTGCTGCCACGCGGTGATGTTAAGCGTGCCGCGCAGGCGCAGTGTCAGCGGAATATGATACGAGTCGCTCGCGCCGTCGAGGTGTGCAAGGAACCACAGCCGCTGCTGTGCGAACGACAACGGCAACGCACCGTCACGCGACACCGGCGTGATCACGGGCAGCACGGCGCGGTCCGTGCGGTGCGCATTTAATGCCGCGGCTAACCCGGCCAGCGTCGGCGCAGCAAACAACGTGGCCAGCGGCAATACGATGCCCAGCATGGCCACCCGGTTCATCAAGCGCACCGCCAGCAGCGAATGGCCACCCAACGCGAAGAAGCTGTCGTGTCGGCTGATTCTCTCCACACCCAACAGCTCGGACCAGATTGCTGCTAACGTGGTCTCCAATTCGCCCTGCGGCGCCTCGTACGCTTGATGCGCGAACGCTTGTGCATCGGGCGCCGGCAATGCCCGCCGATCCAGCTTGCCGTTCGGTGTCAGAGGGAATGCGTCAAGCTGCACGAACGCACTGGGCACCATGTAATCAGGCAACGCTGCCGCCACATGCGTGCGCAAGATACCCGCTAACGCGTCATCGGGATCGGCCACCACATACGCGACCAGCCGTTTATCCTGGCCTTCACCCATGGCCAGCACCACCGCCTCGCGCACCTGCGTATGCTGAGCCAAGCATGCCTCGATCTCACCGGGCTCAATGCGAAAGCCGCGGATCTTGATTTGATGGTCGTTGCGACCGAGGAATTCCAAGTTTCCATCGGGCAAATACCGCGCCAAATCCCCGGTCTTGTACATCCGTGCATTGGGCTCGTCCGAGAACGGGTCGCGCACAAAGCGCTCGGCCGTCAGCTCGGGACGATTCAGATAGCCACGCGCAACCCCCGCGCCGCCAATATACAGCTCACCCACTGCGCCCAGTGGCACCGGCTGACCGTAGCGGTCGAGCAGGTAAATCCGTGTGTTCGCAATCGGACGCCCAATAGGAATGCTTGTATCCTGTTTGACATTGCGCACCTCATACCAGCTCGCATAGGTGACTGTTTCCGTTGGGCCATACACATGTAGCAGGTGCCGCGGCTTTGCTTGCTGTAGAACGCGGAACACGCATCGCGGATCCGCATTTTCTCCTCCAAACAACAAGTAATGCAGATCACTAAAAGCCTCAACCTTCTCTTTAACCATCTGGTTAAAGAGCGCCGTCGTCAAGAATAGTACTGTCACACCACTTTGCTTGAGCTTACGGGCCAACGTGGCAGGAGAAAGCAAAGTCTCCCGCTCGATAACCTCGATGCGTGCCCCATTCAACAGCGGTGCCCAGATCTCGAAAGTCGTCGCGTCGAATGCCAGGTTCGATGCGAGCGCGAAGACGGCTCCCGGCTCAACTTTTATGTAATCTGTATTTCGCACCAACCGAACCACGCCTTGATGATGAACCATCACCCCCTTGGGCACACCGGTGGAACCGGACGTATAGATCACATACGCGAGATGGCGGGACGTCAGTGCCAGCACTGACGGATTGGTGTCCGCCCGCGCCGGCAATACATGCGGATCGAGCACCGTGCGCGACGCGAGCGTCGCCTCACCGAGAGCAGCCCGGCCCACCGCATCGGCCAACACAATGTCCGGCGCCGCATCCGTGAGGATATGCGCGAGCCGCTCGCCCGGATAGCTTGGGTCGAGCGGCACATACGCCCCGCCCGCCTTCAGAATCGCCAACAGCCCCACCACCATCGCCGGGCTGCGCTCGACACAGATCGCCACGCGCGCATCGGGCTTAACGCCCAACTCGATTAACTGATGCGCCAAGCGATTCGCCTGTGCATTGAGCTGCGCGTAGCTCAGCGTCCGCTCTTCAACCACCAACGCCGGCGCCTGGGGCGTGCGCTCGACCTGCGCTTCGAACAATTGGTGAATGCATTGATGCGCCGGATAGTCCTGCTGCGTCGCGTTCCACGTCTCGAGTAACAGTGTGCGCTCGTTAGCTGGCAGCACGTTCAGTTGCTGGACGGGTAGATCCGGTGTGTGCTCGAGTGCCGTGGC
>NZ_PRDW01000025.1 GCF_002927045.1 Mycetohabitans endofungorum
GCGCGGCATCACAATCCCTCGCGCTCAGCCTGCTCCTGCTCGCCGCGGCCTTCAGCCATGAAATCCGGCCCGAATTTCGCGAACTTCTTGAGCACTCCAGTCAGCGGACGACGCATCGGACGGATACGGATCTCATCGCCTACGCGCTCAATTTCGATTTCGACATCGCTCCGGTCGTAAGCAAGGTCGGCGGGAATGCGAACGGCTTGCGAGTTGCCATTCTTGAAAACGCGGGTGGTATGCATAGCGGTTCCTGATGCGTGTACTGTGGATGTACTATAGACTATCCACCGCTCTATGTAAATACGCGTATGTACATGGGCGGCGACTGCACTCCATGCCTTGAGCGGATCGTGCGTAGTCATGCCTCGTAACGAGCGTGCCTTGAGCTACTGTTACGAGGATGTTTGCCTCCACGAGCATAAAAGCCGCCCCGCGAGCCCGGAATTGTCGGCTTTTTTCGGAAAAGTCGGCGCCGCGGCCCTCAGCGGGCGTGCGTCACGGCCACCATCGCGTCGGCGTCGTTCCAATCTTGCCCATCGATTCGACTTCGCCCCCGTTGATGGCATAGGCGACTGTGATCGATTCCTTGTGCACATCCAAACCAACGTATAGCGTGCTAGCGTTGTCCATGCTGGCTTTCGTGGGAAGGTTACCGGGGTGTGGTCCATGCCCACCCATGCGGCTCTGACAGTCATGCTAACCCCCGTTGAATACCCCACGCTAGGCCAGCCACTGTCTCACGGAAAATCATACTGACTTACGAGGTAACCGTTTTTTCATAACTGTGAAGCGCAAGTTCAAAAAACGCCAACCACAAACCGAACCAGCCACCCGGCTTCTGTTTGACGCGCTTGCATGCATGCTTTAACCGCTTGTCAACGCCATCAGATCCGACAGGCGCGAACTCACGCTTGCCAGCATGCGCTGCTCGGCCAGAATGTCGTCTAACATCGCGCGCGTGGTCGTCGGGTTCGCGAGGACCACGCGAAATACGACGATTGCCCTGCCCTGCCACCGCTCGGAGGTGATACGTGTTCTGGACACAAACGAGCGGCCTGCGTCACGCTGCATTTCCTGTATGCTAACAGTCAGCGCATCAAGCGCATCTTGAATAGCGAGCTGCAATGACACGGGCCCGTTGGTTAATGCCTCGCGCACCCGCTCCGGCACGTAACGATAAGTCAAGATGCAAAGCTGCGGCGCGGTGACAAGCTCAAAATCTCGCTGGCGTTCGATCAGCGATGCGAAATAGCGCGCATTGTCGATACTCAGATCGATCAGCCGAGCGTACCCCCGGCGTCCGAGCAAGCGCAGATTCGTGTACAGCATCACCGACGCCGCGCCGCGCGATCCCTCAAGCGTATGACAGCCGAGGTCTTTCGAACCCTCGCGCACGATGTAGTTGGCGTGCTGGCGGATCTCGGCTGTCCACGTCGGCTGTCTAAACAGTACCACGCCCGCCCCCATCGGTACATACAGTTGCTTGTGCGCGTCGATGACAATGGAATCGGCGCGTTCGATACCGGCCAATCGATGACGGTGACGCGCCGACATCAGGCTTGCACCACCCCAGGCTGCGTCGACGTGAAAATGGCAGTTGGCCTCGCACGCCACATCGGCGAGCGCATCGAGCGGATCAATAGCGCCCGTCTCGGTAGTTCCCGCCATGCCCACGATCGCCATCGGACAAATGTTGCAGCGCTGTAGGTCGCGCACGGCCGCACGCAATGCGTCAATGCGAATTCAGTCCGCTGCATCCACAGGAACCTGGATCAGGTGAAGGCAACCGATTTCAAGCACACCCGCGACCTTGCGCAGCGGATAGTGCCTGCGCTCCGATACAAGGATAGTGAGCCCGTCGTAGCCGTAATGGCGAAGCGCCTGCATGAGCCCGACGCGGTTGACCCCGGCGAAGCCGGCCCCGGGACGCAGTAGATTATTGCGGCTCGCCCATAGCGCGGTGAGATTAGCCACCGTGCCGCCCGAGCAAAATCCACCGAGCGCATGATCGCCGCTATGCAGTCATCTTCGATAAAATGCATCGTCCTGACCAAAAACCAGCTTGTGCAGCATCCCGATGACCTGACGCTCAAGCGCCGTCATCGCAGCAGAGGTTCCTAGCTTCACGACATTTTGGTTTAGCGCGGTCAGCACCTTCGCGAGCGACGGTAAAAACGACGGCAGCGACGAAGTCATGTGCCCAACGAAGGTCGGCGACGCGACCGGCATGACGCGACTGAACACGTCGTCGAGCAAGTGTGCGGCGTGCACGTCAGGCAACGCCGCTGTCTCGGGAAGATCGACCATCGAGAACGTCGTTTCGGCATCGGAATGCGCACCACCCGGTTTGAACCGGTTGCTTGCAAAAAACGCGCCTGGGTGCTGCGCGATCAGCTGCTCAAGCCACACGAATTCGCCGCGATCCGCGTCGAACCATTGCAACACATCGTTCGGCTCGCGTGCTGCGCTGTCATTATCGGGCAGGCTACCATGACCATTACCGGTTAGCGCGATCACATTTGCGCTTAAGGATATTGAGCGTTTCTGCACTGTAAAGTTTATCGTACCGCATTCGTCTGTCCTTGAGTTTGTTGATTCTCCAATTCATTTAGCTTGCGGGCTAAGATGGGACCAATGATAGCCATCGGTTCCGGCTTGAGCATTGCTCCATGACTGCAGTGAACATTGCAAACTTCGATATTCCCCCGCACATAAGGGTTCCACACATCGGGTGAGACAAGCATTCCGCCTTCAGCTTCCGCTACCGTGGCTCGAAACAATAGCGCATCCCCGCCATACTGCGATGGAGAATAATCTCTTACGATACGAACATTATTTTTTGCAATTTCCTCGGTGTTTTCCAATAAATGCTTATCCATCGCCGAGGCTAACTCATTGCCATAGTGGTAGGCGAACACATCTCTGATCATCGCCTGGTCAAGTTGATTTTCTTCCTCCTCAAAAGCTTTGCCCGCAAAAGGGGTACTATCCAGTAACGCCAGCAACGCCACTTTCTCGCCCTGGTGTTCGAGTCGGACAGCCAGGCTATGCGCCACTATGCAGCCAAAGCTCCATCCTAATAAACAGTAAGGCCCTTGGGGCTGAACGCGGCGCATTTGCTCAAGGTAGTCTGACACCATCTCGTCAAGGGTCGATGCAAGCGGGCTTGTTCCATTGAGCCCGCGAGCCTGCAAGCCATAGAGGGGCTGATCAGGGTGAAAGTAACTGGACAGCCCCATATAGCTCCAGCTCAAACCAAATCCGGGATGAATACAAAAAAGAGCAGGACGGCTGCCTGTAGGCTTAAGAGGAAGCAGAACAGAAAACGAGTTTTCTTGCATCCCGTCATGCTGAACTAAATGGCGTGCTAAGCCTGCGAGGGTGGGTGCCTCAAACAGCGTGCGAATGGCGAGTTCCACCCCTAGCACATCACGAACCCGACTCATCAGGCGCATGGCCAGCAGCGAGTGGCCTCCGAGTGCAAAGAAGCTGTCGTGCCGACCCACACGTTCGACACCCAATAGCTCGGCCCAGATTTCAGCCAGCGTCGTCTCAAGTTCGCCTTGTGGCGCTTCATACGCTTGATGCGCCAGTGCGTCAGCGTCCGGTGCGGGCAGCGCACGTCGATCCAGCTTGCCGTTGGGCGTCAGCGGAAACGCATCGAGCCGCACAAATGCACTGGGCACCATATACTCAGGCAGGCTCGCCGCCACCTGTGCGCGCAAGGTGCTCGCCAGTTGCTCGTCCGCTTCGGCCTGCACATACGCCACCAGCCGCTTAGCCGAGCCCTCACCGGTTGCCAGCACCACCGCATCACGCACCTGCGGATGCGCCGTTAAGCACGCTTCGATCTCACCCGGTTCAATCCGAAAGCCGCGGATCTTCACTTGCTCGTCATTGCGCCCGAGAAACTCCAGACTGCCGTCCGGTAAATAGCGGGCCAGGTCGCCGGTTTTGTACATGCGGGCGTTTTCGACACTGCTAAATGGATCAGTGACGAAACGCTCGGCGGTCAGCTCGGTGCGATTCAGATAGCCACGTGCCACACCTACCCCGCCAATGTACAACTCGCCTACTGCACCCAACGGCACCGGTTGACTGCGCGCATCCAGTAAATAAATTCGCGTGTTGTCTAATGGTCGGCCAATGGGAACCACTTCGCCGTTGAAATCTTGCGAGCTACGCCAAACAGTTGAGCTGATAGTCGTTTCAGTGAGACCGTAAGCATTGAAGACAACCGCGCCTTGACGAACCAAATTTCGAATCAGCGTCGCCCTGGGGGCTTCGCCGCCTAAAATCAGCGTCAGAGGACTGCTCAAATGGGATAAATCTTCGCCTGCCTGCAACAGTGCGGGGGGAAGGTCCGCGCATGTGATCGCATGCTTTTCCAAATAACGCCACAGTTCAGTGCGATCATGGCGCGCTGTATCGGGCGGCAAATATAAGCTTGCCCCACTATTCAATGCGATAAACGTCTCGGACGTATTGACGTCAAAACCGAACGAAGCAAACTGCAAGATCCGACTGAAGGGACAAATGTCGAAACAGCTAATCTGAGCCTGAACAAGGTTCACGACACTTCGATGCTCGACCATCACGCCCTTCGGGGTACCGGTGGAGCCGGACGTATAGATCACATACGCCAGATGCCGGGCCGTCAGCGCGGCTACCGACGGATTCGTGTCCGGCAATGCCGGCAGGGTAGCCGGATCGAGCACCGTACACTCGGCCAACGCCGCGTCGCCCAACGCAGCGCGCCCAGCCGCATCGGCCAGCACGATCATCGGGGCAGCATCGGCAAGAATATGCGCGAGGCGCTCGGACGGATACGCGGGATCGAGCGGCACATACGCACCGCCCGCCTTCAGGATCGCCAATAGTCCCACGACCATCGCCGGTGAACGCTCGACGCAGATCGCCACGCGCACGTCCGGCTTGACACGTAACTCGATCAACTGGTGTGCGAGGCGATTGGCCTGTGCGTTCAGCTGCGCATAACTGAACGTTTGGTCCTCAAACACCAGCGCCGTCGCCTCAGGCGTGCGCTCAACCTGCGCCTCGAATAGCTGGTGCACGCACCAGTGCGACGGATACGCCTGCTGCGTCGCATTCCACGTGTTAAGCAGTAACTGGCGCTCGGCTGTTGACAGCAACTCAAGCGTGGCGACCGGCTGCTGTGGGCACGCCACCATTGAGCGCAACATCGTCTGTAGATACCCAACGTGCTGCTCAATCGTCGATCGGTCGAACAGCGCCGTCGCATACCCTAAGCTGCCGATGATCTCCTCGCCTGCTTCAGATAAGTTCAGCTCAAGATCGAACTTCGCTGCGTCATACTCCAGCTCAGCCGGCATGGCCGTGAGCCCAGGTAGGCGCCACTCGCCTGGCTCATTGTTCTGCCACGCCAACATCACTTGAAATAGCGGCGTATGATTCAATCGACGCGGCGGCTGCACGATCTCGACTACTTGCTCGAATGGCAAATCCTGGTGCGCTTGCGCGTCCAGCGTCGTGCGCCGTGCGCGCGCGACCAGCTGTGCGGTATCGGGCTCGCCCGACAGATCCACGCGCAATGCCAACGTATTGACAAAAAAGCCGATCAACGGCTCGATCTGGCGGTGGTTACGATTAGCGCTCGGCGTGCCGATGACCAAATCGTCCTGATCTGACAGGCGTGCGAGCACCGCGCTCCACGCGGCGAGCACCGTCATAAATAGCGTCGCGCCATGCTCCGCGCTTAAGCGCTTGAGCGCTCGCGTCTTGGCCGCATCAATGCGCACCGGCACCTGCGCGCCGGCAAACGACTGTTGCGCCGGGCGAGGCCGATCGGTCGGTAGCTCAAGCAGCACCGGCGCGTCAGCCAGCGTCGCGCGCCAGTAGTCGCTCTGCGTTTGAAACCGCTCACCCGCCAGCCACTGACGCTGCCAGGCCGCGTAATCCGGATACTGGATCGCCAGCGCTGGCAGTGGATCGGCTTGCGCCCCCACGTTCGCGGCGTACAGCGCGTTCAACTCACGCACCAACACGCCAAACGACCAGCCGTCCGACACGATATGGTGCATCGTGAGCACTAGCCGATACTCGTTATCAGCCAATTGGATGCCACGCGCGCGGATCAGCGGCCCCTGCACCAGATCAAACGGCGCACGCGCTTCATCGGCGCTTAAACGCGACAGCTGCGCGTCGGCATCGGGCACCCCACGCAGATCATGCCAGCGCAGCGGCACGCCTCTATCCGCCGGCAGCAATTGCACCTGCGGCTGACCCTCAACGCTCACAAACGTCGAGCGCAGCGCTTCATGACGCGCCAACAGCGCATCCAATGCCTGTTGCCAGGCGGCCCGATCGAAAGGTCCGCACACATGCAGCGCCAGCGGAATATGATACGACTTACTGACTCCCTCGAGCTGCGCGAGGAACCACAGCCGCTGCTGTGCAAACGATAATGGCAAATTGCCCCCGCGCGACACCGGTGTGATCTCAGGCAGCGTGCTAGTTTGCTGGTTCAGCTGCGCCTTCACCCCTACCGCAAACGCGGCCAGCGTCGGCGATGCAAAGAGGGCCGCAAGCGGCACGTCGGCACCGAGCGCACTGACTCGGTTCATCAAGCGCACCGCCAGCAGCGAATGGCCGCCCAGCACAAAGAAACTGTCATGCCGGCCGACCCGCTCGACCCCGAGCAATTCGGCCCAGATCGCCGCGAGCGTGGTCTCCAATTCGCCTTGCGGCGCTTCATACGCGTGCTGCGCCAGCGCGTCAGCGTCTGGCTCAGGTAGCGCCCGCCGATCCAGCTTACCATTCGGCGTCAGTGGCAACACATCCAACCGCACAAACGCGGACGGCACCATATACTCGGGCAAGCGAGCGGCCACATGCGCGCGCAGCTCGCTGGCCAGCGCGTCATCCGGCTCGGCCACCACGTACGCGACAAGCCGCTTGTCAATTCCCTCACCCAATGCAAGCACGACAGCTTCTTGCACCTGCGGATGTCTAACCAAGCATGTTTTAATCTCGCCCAACTCGATTCGAAGACCTCGAATCTTGACCTGGTGATCATTGCGTCCCAGAAATTCCAAATTCCCGTCAGATCGGTAACGCGCTAAGTCACCCGTCTTATACATGCGAGCGCCCTCACGATCGCTAAACGGATCGAGCAAGAAGCGCTCGGCGGTCAGATCAGGTTCATTCAAATAACCACGCACGACACTGGCGCCGCTGATGTACAACTCGCCAGTCGCTCTCAGCGGCACCGGCTGACCGTGTCTATCCAGTAGGTAAAGTCGGTTATGGGCAATGGGCCGACCAATCGGAATAGTGTCCTGCGTATACTCCGCTGGACAAGTCCACGCTGCCACACCAATCGTTGCTTCGGTGGGACCATACAAGTTATGCAGTTGGGCGTGGGGTAAAAGACGCTGGCAAAGCCGGACATGCGTACTCGTGAGGGCTTCTCCAGTGCAAAGCACGCGTTTGACCGCCGTGCAGCGCTGAACACCGTCAGTGGCGAGAAACATGCTGAGCATGGAGGGCACAAAATGAACCGTCGTGATGCGCTGCCGGATCATCAACTCCATTAACGCAGACGGATCCCTATGCACACCGGGCGCTGCCACGACGAGGGTCGCGCCATTGAGCAATGTGCAAAAGCACTCCCAGACCGACACATCGAAAGTCAAGGGCGCCTTTTGCAAGACACGATCGTCAGGCGTCAGTCCATACGCTTGTCGCATCCAAACGGGATGGTTCATCGACGCTTGATTTTTCTTCTGCCCGTCGTCGAGTTGAGTGACATCAAATAGATGGGCGATTTGAGCGTGTTCGACCATCACGCCCTTGGGCATGCCGGTCGAGCCGGACGTATAAATCACATACGCCAGATGGCGAGCGGTCAACTCAGGTACCTGTGGATTGGTGGTCGCGCGCTCTGGCAGTACGTTGGGATCCAGTACAGTGAATGACGCCAGAACCGTGTCGCCCAGCGCAGACTGGCCAGCCGTATCCGCTAACGCGATGGCTGACCCCGTATCAGCGAGAATATGCGCGAGGCGCTCGCACGGATACGCGGGATCGAGCGGCACATACGCACCGCCCGCTTTCATAATTGCCAATAGCCCCACGACCATTGCCGGCGAGCGCTCGACACAGATCGCCACTCGAGCGTCCGGCTTAACGCCCAGTTCAATGAGCCGATGCGCGAGGCGGTTGGCCCGTGCGTTTAATTGCGCATAGCTCAGTGTCTGCTCTTCATACACCAGCGCAGTGGCATCGGGACTGCGCTGCACCTGCGCCTCGAACAATTGATGAAGGCACTGGTGGGCTGGATAGGGAGCCGCCGTCGCATTCCATGTTTGCAGCAGTAGCTGACGCTCCTCCGCTCCCAGCATCTGCAACGTTGCCACCGGTTGTTGTGGGCAGGCTGCCATCGCCTGCAACATCGTCGTCAGATATCCCACGTGCCGCTCAACCGTTGCGGAGTCAAACAACGCGCTCGCATAATGCAAGGCACCGATGATCTCCTCGCCTGCCTCATACAAGTGCATTTCCAAGTCGAACCTAGCGATGTCGTAATCGAGTTCGTCAGGTGTGACATCCAGCCCGGGTAGGCGCCACTGCCCTGTCTCATTGCTCTGCCACGCGAACAACACCTGAAACAGCGGCGTATGATTGAGCCGGCGCGGCGGCTGCACAACTTCAACCACTTGCTCGAACGGCAGGTCTTGATGCGCCTGTGCGTCCAGCGTCGTACACCGCACGCGCTTAAGCAGTTCGCTCGTATTGGGCTCGCCGGATAAATCGACACGCAACGCCAACGTATTGACAAAAAAACCAATCAACGGCTCGATTGCGCGGTGCCCGCGATTGGCGCTGGGCGTGCCAATGACCAAATCGTCCTGGCCCGACAGGCGCGCGAGCACCGCGCTCCACGCCGCAAGCACCGTCATAAATAGCGTCGTGCCATGCTCAGCGCTTAAGCGCTTAAGCGCTTGCGTGGTGGATACATCAATGCGCACCGAAACCTGCGCGCCGGCAAACGACTGTTGTGCCGGGCGCGGCCGGTCGGTTGGTAGCTCCAGCAGCGCGGGTGCGTCGGCCAGCGTCGTGCGCCAATAGTCGCTTTGCGTCTGCAGCCGCTCACCCGTGAGCCACTGTCGTTGCCACGCCGCATAGTCTGGATACTGAACCGCCAGCGGCGGCAGCGGATCGACTTGCGCCCCGACGTTCGCCGCGTACAGCGCGCTTAATTCGCGCGTGAGCACCCCGATTGACCAGCCATCGGACACAATATGGTGTTGGGTGAGCAGCACCACGTGTTCATCATCGGCCACTTGAATGCCGCACGCATGGATCAACGGACCGCGCGCCAGATCGAACGGCGCGCGCGCTGCTTCATGGCTCAACCGCGACAGCTGCGCGTCGGCATCGGGCACCCCACGCAGATCATGCCAGCGCAGCGGCACACCCGTGTCTGCCGGCAGCAATTGCACCTGCGGCTGGCCCTCGACGCTCACAAACGTCGAGCGCAGCGCTTCATGACGCGCCAACAGCGCATCCAATGCCTGGTGCCAGGCCGCTCGATCAAGCGACCCGCGCACATGCAGCACCAGCGGAATATGATACGACTCACTGACCCCATCGAGCTGTGCGAGGAACCACAGCCGCTGCTGGGCGAACGATAGCGGCAAACTGTCTTCGCGCGACACCGGCGTGATCTCGGATAACGCATCGGTGCCTTGTTGCAAGTGGGCTTCAAGCGCCGCGGCAAACGCGGTCAACGTGGGCGTCGTGAACAAGGTCGCCAGCGGCACGTCGGCACCCAGCATTCTCACCCGGTTCATCAACCGCACCGCGAGCAGCGAGTGGCCCCCGAGCGCAAAAAAGCTGTCGTGCCGACCCACACGTTCGACACCCAATAGCTCGGCCCAGATCGCCGCGAGCGTCGTCTCAAGTTCGCCTTGCGGCGCTTCATACGCTTGATGCGCGAGCGCCTCGTCATCCGGTGCTGGCAGTGCACGCCGATCGAGCTTGCCGTTCGGTGTCAACGGCCACGCATCGAGCCGCACAAACGCGCTGGGCACCATATACTCGGGCAACGTTGCGGCCACCTGCGCGCGCAGTGTGCTCGCCAGGTGCTCGTTCGCTTCGGCCTGCACATACGCGACCAGCCGCTTAGCCGAGCCCTCACCGATTGCCAGCACCACCGCGTCGCGCACTTGCGGGTGCGCCGTTAAGCACGCTTCGATCTCACCCGGTTCAATCCGAAAGCCGCGAATCTTCACTTGCTCATCGTTGCGTCCCACAAACTCCAGATTGCCGTCCGGTAAATACCGTGCCACATCCCCGGTCTTATACAGCCGCGCATCGGCGTCCTCTGAGAACGGATCCGGCACAAAGCGCTCCGCGGTCAACTCCGGACGGTTCAGATAGCCGCGCGCGACCCCCGCGCCACCAATATACAACTCACCGACCGCCCCCAGTGGCACCGGCTGCCCGTGCGCATCGAGCAGATAAATCGTCAGATCCGGAATCCGTGTGCCCACCGGACTGCCCGCTTGCTCGCTATCTTGCTGCCGAAGTGGCCGATACGTCACATGCACGGTCGCTTCGGTAATCCCATACATGTTCACTAATTGCGGATGACGCTCGTCGTGCGTGGCATACCATGCCTGCAAGATGGCGGGCTCCAGCGCCTCTCCACCCAAGATCACATAGCGCAATTGATCCGATAAGGCGCTGTATGCTTGGCTAGCCATCAACGCCTTAAACGCACTGGGGGTCTGATTTAATACGGTGACACCTTGCTCACAAATCAACTGGTAAAAAGCGTCAGCAGAGCGAGCAATCGAATGGTGCACGATGACAAGCTTGCCGCCATAACGCAGTGCGCCCCACAGCTCCCAGACGGAGAAATCGAACGCAAACGAGTGAAAGAGGCACCAAGTATCATGCTCGTTAAAGCCATACCACGGTTGAGTCGCCTCGAACAGCCGCACCACTTGCGCATGTTCGACCATCACGCCCTTCGGGGTGCCGGTCGAGCCCGATGTATAGATCACATACGCCAGATGCCGGGCCGTCAGGCCCGCCACCGACGGGTTCGTGTCCGGCAACGCCGGCACGGTAGCCGGATCGAGCACCGTGCATGACGCGAGCCCCGCGTCGCCCAACGCAGCGCGCCCGGCCGCATCCGCGAGCACAATCGCCGGTGCTGCATCGGTGAGGATGTGCACCAAGCGCTCACTCGGATACGCGGGATCCAACGGCACATACGCGCCCCCGGCCTTTAAAATCGCCAGCAGCCCCACGACCAGTGCGGGACTACGCTGCACACAGATCGCCACTCGGGCATCGGGCTTGACGCCTAACTCGATCAACTGGTGCGCGAGACGATTGGCTTGTGCATTGAGCCGCGCATAACTGAACGTTTGATCCTCATAGATCAGCGCTAGCGCTTCGGGCGTGCGCTCGACCTGCGCTTCGAATAGCTGGTGCACACACCGATGTTTCGGATAGGCCTGCTGCGTCGCGTTCCACGTGTTAAGCAGCAACTCGCGCTCGGCCTCGGGCAGCACCTGCAACTGCTGCATCGGGGTGTCGGGTGCCACCTCCAGCGCGTCGGCCAAACTGTGCAGCGCCTGCTGCATATACGCGCATACTCGCTCAGGCTCCAGCGACGATACGCTCTGGACCGTCAGCCCCAACGCCTGCCCAAAGTCTTCCACCGACAGTGTCAGCGGGTAATTGGTGCGCTCCTGCACGCTCAAGAGTTCAACGCCCGGTAGCCCGCTGCGCTCGTTCGAATCTATTGCATTGTGCCGGTAATTGAGCAGCGCACTAAAGAGCGGCGTGCCCGCCGGCACGCCGCTGCAGCGCTGCGCGAGCGCCAGCGACGCATGCTCATGCTCGAGCAACGCCGCCAGTCGCGCGTGCGTGCTCCGCACACACGCCTGCATACTGCCGTCCAGGTCCACGCGCAGCGGCAGCGTATTGATAAAGAGCCCCATCGCACGATCGGCCCCCTCACCCGCCTGCATGCGCCCGAACAGCACGGTGCCAAACACCACGCGTTGTTGGCCGCTCGCGCGGGCGAGCACCTGCGCCCACGCCAAGTGGCATAGGCTCGCTAAGCTCACGCCCAACCGTTTGGCGTGCGCGCGCAGCCGATCGTTCAACGCCGGCGGCAGCATCCGGTGTGACTCGCTCACGTCACTGCCGTCGTGCTGTACCTGCGCGAGCCCGAACGGCAGCGTCGGCTCCTCAATGCTCGCAAGCTGCTCAGTGAAGAAACGCTCGTGCTCAGCTTGGCTCACCCCCAGCCTCGCTTGCGCGACCAGATGGCGGAACGGCTGCGCCGGCGGCAGCGTGTCGCCTCGACCCTCTATGAATGCGCCCACCTCCACGTGCATCACTTCCAGCGTCGAATGATCGCCAATCAAATGGTGCAGCCGCTGCGTGAGCAGCCAGCGGCCCTTACTGTCCTGTGCGATCGCACAGTGCAGCAGCGGCGCTTGCGTCAGATCCAAGCGCGTGTGACGCGGATCAAAGCGGCGTGCCAATTGCTCGGCGATCGGCCCATCAGCGGCGTCCAACGTTAGCTCGGTGACCGGCAACCGCGCGTGGCGCCACACCACTTGCGCGGGCATGGACATGCCTTCCCAGGCAAATGCGGTGCGCAAAATATCGTGGCGATCGATCACCTGCTGCAGCGCGTGCAGATACTGGTCAAGTCGCTCGCGCGTGTCAAAGGCCAGCTGCACCATCAGCAGATACGGATCGCCTGTGCTAGCCAGCAGATGGTGAAACAGCAGCCCGTCTTGCAGCGGTGAGAGCGCATAGATGTCCTGGATATTGGCTACGCCACCGGGCACCTGTCCGACAATCTTGTCAATGTCCGCTTGTGTCAGCTCAATGAGCGGCAGCATCGACGGCGTAATCGCACTCGTGTCGGGCGTAATCGTGTTCGCAGGCACCACCACGTCACGGTGCTGACCCAACGTCTGCGCCAACGCACTAAGTGTCGGGGTGTCAAATAGTGCCCGCACCGACACACTCAAGCCCCGACGCCGCAAGCGCTCAATGAGCTGCACCGCCAGCAGCGAGTGGCCGCCGAGCGCAAAGAAGCTGTCGTGCCGGCCCACACGTTCGACACCTAATAGCTCGGCCCAGATCGCCGCCAGCATCGCCTCGAGCTCACCTTGCGGCGCTTCATACGCTTGATGCGCGAACGCCTCGTCATCCGGTGCGGGCAGTGCACGCCGATCGAGCTTGCCGTTCGGTGTCAGCGGCAACGCATCCAGGCGCACGAATGCGGCAGGCACCATATGTTCGGGCAGCGCTGCCGCGACATGGGCATGCAGCGTACCCGCGAGTCGTGCGCCGGCTTGGGCCACTACATACGCGATAAGCCGCTTTTTGCTGCCGTCACCTTGCGCGAGCACGACCACTTCACGCACCTGTGAATGCTCGGCAAGGCACGCCTCTATCTCGCCTAATTCGATGCGTATGCCTCGTATTTTGACTTGTCGATCAGCGCGGCCGAGATATTCAATGACACCATCCGGTCGGCAACGCGCGAGATCGCCTGTGCGATAAATCCGGCTTTTGGCTTCACTATGAACGAGAAAATGCGCTTGCGTCAGTTCTGGCTGCCCCAGATACCCACGAGCCAGTTGGACGCCACCCACGTAGAGCTCACCAATTTCTCCTGCTGAGGCGGGCTGTTTTTTCTCGTCAAGAATATAAATGTTACAGTTGTCGATCGGTGAACCGATGGGAGGTAGAGCGGGCCATTCGTCTGTGTTGGCCGGTAAGGTATAGGATGTCACATCCTGTACTTCGGTCGAGCCATAATGATTGTGAAGCCGTGCGCGGCTTGCCTTGAACATTGCCGCAATCTCGGGCGTGATGCGTAACTGCTCGCCTGCGGTGATGACGTCCACCAACGCAGGGGGGAAGCCTTTTGTGCCGATCTCCACTGCAAGCTGTTGCAACATCACGAACGGCAAATAAATTTTTTGTACTCTTTTTCTGTCAAGCAATTCCAGCAAAGCCGGCGGATCGTGACGTACCTCTTCAGGCGCGATGACTAGCGTTCCTCCACCACACCATGTTGAAAAGATCTCGTGAAACGAAATATCGAAATTTAAGGAGGCAAACTGCAGAACAACGCTGTGCTGGGTAGGCTTCCACTTGTTAAGGTGCCATCGAACCAGATTAGTCAAGGCCTTATGCTCCATCATCACGCCTTTAGGCTTTCCAGTGGAGCCCGATGTGTATAGAACGTAAGCCAGATTATCGGGTGTGACAACTGAAGTAATATTAGGTTCTTGTTTCTCAGAGTCGGCAGTGGCCCGATCCAGACAGATGGTGTGACTGTCATAAAAGGCTTTGGCAAAATCCGATTTATCGGCAAGTAAGGTGCTCGTTGTGACAACTACCTGCGGTTTCGCGTCTTTTATGATATAGCGTAAGCGATCCGCCGGGTACGCAGGGTCCAGTGGCAAGCAAGCTCCCCCTGCTTTCAGGGTAGCAAGCAATGAAACAGCCAGATCAATTGATCGATGCAAGCATATCGCCACGAAACTGTCTGGCTGAACCCCACAGGAAACTAGCTGTTGAGCCAAACGGTTTGCTCTATGTTCGAGCTCTTCGTAGGTTAGAGAATTTGTCCCATATTCGACAGCGACCATTTGGGGAGTACGCAAGGCCTGAGTTTGAAAAGCCTGATGAAGGCAAGCGTTGAATACATCCCCCTGCCAAGTGTCGACTTGAGACATAAACTTAACCCCTATAAAAGGCTAATACCGTGCACTAGTTGTCGGACTGCCTCTGATGAAAATCAGAAAAAACTGTTTTATCAATGCGGTAACGTTTTAACGCCCACGCGATTGCGCATTGGCTCTTTAGCCGATTTTAAAAAATTTGCAAAGGATAACCTTACGCAGATTCAACCAAATGGCTATTGGCGCCACAAGACGACGGGTTCTTTAGCTGACCTATCTCAGTAGGCGGAGGCAGTGTTGGCGCATGATAGGTCGTGGCGTTCGTCGCCCTTCAAAGCGGGCGAGAAAACACAGATCAATCGCAGCTCATCGTGAGCGATCAAGTAATGAGCTTCGTTTTTATCAAGAGCATACATTGTGCCCGGGGAGATATCAAATGTTTCGCCTGTTTTAGCATTTCGAACCTGTCCGGTACCACTGATGCAATAACAAGCTTCAAGATGGTTCCGATACTCAAGGAGCGAAGACGTTCCCGCTTCAACAATTGTATCGTTAAGCGAGAACTGCATTCCATCTACTTCGGTTAGAAAACGGCGGCTCCATCCATTTCCCCACGGAATATGTCGATCCGTCTTCATTAATTCATTCAAGTTCCTAACGATCATAACCGTCACTCCTCATGGTAAATAACCTGATCTACCAATAAAAAATGTCAATGAGCATCTTCTGGCCGCCAAACACTAGTTGTTGCCACCCGACACACATTACTACAGCACACCTGCATGCATTCAACGAAGTGCGCCTTACGCACACTCAGCTTGATGGGTAAGCGGTAGCTAACAACTTTATAACCATTTCACTCCAGGAAACCCAGTTTGTCAACCATCAAGACGCATATTCCAATTCATGGGCCAGCAATGCGCATGACGTGGCGTGGTTACCTGCATAACGCGGCAGAGGCGCGTCGTGATAATTGAATGCGTCTTCGCGGATCCGCTTGATCAGTGAGGCTGGTAGGATCAATGGATTGACAACCGAAAACAGCCAATCTACCGGATGTTGTTCAATATAAATGTCCAATGCATCGACTGTGTCGATACAATGAATCGCTTCATGCACTGCCCATGCTTTCAACACCGCGTCGGTGGCCAGTACTACGTCGACGGCATGTCCTGCGGCAACGAGTTGCTACGCGCAGTACATGGCCAATGTGCCACTGCCCACAATCGCACATGAACGGGACGGGACTGGTTGGCATTAAGTTGACTGTGGATCGATGGCAGGGTTGGATGAAGGAGAAGAAACTGCGTTACTTTCAATCGAAGACTCCAGCCCCATTATTGTGTCCTTCATATTCGCTCCGCGTTCATCAAAAAGAATATTGCATTGGATTAAGCGACTGCTGATAATCGGCTTGCATCCACGCGTCGGCCGCCGCCTGTGGATCCACTTCTGCCGTCAGATTCAGTACCGGCATTGACCATGCGGGTGCACCGATCTTCTGCCGCAACCCGTCATCGCTGTCAACAAATTGCAAGCGCAGGGTGTCGGCTTCATCGATAACTTGACGCAGTGCCGCTTCAAAGACGGCCGTGTCAATCGTGCCATCGATCACCGTGTACTGCGCAATGTTGTAGACCGGACTGTCTAGATGCAGCTGCTACGCGAGCCAAATCTCCGTTTGGGCAGTGGATAATGCATACGTAACGGGCGTGATGCTAGTATCCATAACAACGTTCCGATTCAGGCGACCAAGCGGCCTGATATTTAATAGGTATACAAATCAATATAACGACGCACTCTGAATCTATTGTTGCTCTTCAGGAACCACTATGACTTTTATGACACGTCGCGTGCAATCCTTAGCCATTCACTGTGGGGATCGAGGCCACTCATCGGCACGCGCCAGTGCGCCACTCGTACCACTTGGCCGGCCAATGATCACGCCACGCTCAATTGACGTCAGGCTTTAGCGAAAACACTGGGCATAACGCGCGTGGCGCTATGCGCGAATTGGCGTTACAGTCAGTCAAGCAAGATAGTTGTAAAGAACAGGACAAGCGCCTGAACCGTACAGGCGCGGCGTCATGAGGTTCAGTACTGGGGTACTGCTTCATTTTTCCTTCCAGACATCACTTCCATTGAGCCATAGGGCTACTGAGGTTAACCCAAAAAGCAGAGGCTGTCATTGCGGCATAAGAGGCCGCGGCGAAACAAGGCGGCGCGGCTGCGGCAGCCCAAACAGATCGTGACCGCGATCAATGAAATTTGGAGTATGGACTTCGTCGCTGACGCACTGTTTGACGTGAGGCTACCCCAAAAAACTGGGCCATTCAAAAGTAGAAAAATCCGGCATGATGCAACCTTGACAAGCAGAAGGTCATGTCGTGAAGAAGAGCC
>NZ_PRDW01000026.1 GCF_002927045.1 Mycetohabitans endofungorum
CGCCTGGCACAAGATCTTGTGAATGGTCGCCAGGGATAGTTCTCTTTGCTCATGCACTCGCAGCTCATTCTGGATCCGCCGCGCGCCTTTGTGCTTGGCACGCAGTCGGAGGATCGTTGCTCGATCGGTCTCAGCAACCTTCTAGTTTGGACTTCGGTGTGGACGGCAGCTTTGGGATGGGAGACCTGCTTCGCCGGCTTCCTGATAGCGGCGTAGCCATTGCGAAGTGTCGGTCGAGAGATGCCACACCGCGCGCACACGAGGCCGGCGTTGCTGACCTCGTGATACATGTGCACCCAACGTAATCGCGCGGCGATCTCTCGGTCCATCGCCTCATATTATGCGTCTTTCAATTTTGTCAGAAAACGTTCCTAGCTCAACCTACCACGCCACGGCCTTGCACGCTACGCTGCAGTGGCCTGTAACGGCCGCACAGACGGCTGCTCGTGCTGCCTCGCGAGCCACAGATCATAGTTCGCTTGTAGGTTGATCCAAAAACGGGCTGTGCTTACGCCAGCCTTCTCCAGCCGCAATGCCAGATCCGGGCTGATACCAGCCTTGCCGTTCAGCACGCGCGACAAAGCTACCCGCGACATCGACAGCCGCTCAGCGGCGTCCGTCACGGACAGATGAAGCGGCGTGAACACCGTTTCCTTAAGGATTTCTCCAGGGTGAGGGTAACTATGCATCATGGTCGTGTCTTCAGTGATAGTCTTGATAATCAAGGAGTTCGACATCGCTGCCGGCAAAGCGGAAAGTTACCCGCCAGTTGCCATTTACCCATACCGACCAATGCCCTTTCAGCGCGCCCTTGAGCGGATGAAGTCGCAAGCCAGGTTGGTTCAACTCTTGCGGCTCCTGCGCTACCTCAAGGATGGCTAGGATCATGCCAAGCTTTTTGGCATGCGCCGCTTGGATGCCGCGCATTGAGCCAGTGCGATAGAAAGCTTCGAGCCCCTTATGTCGGAATCCGATGATCATACTCAAATTGTATCGCGCATCGATACGCGATGCAACTGCCTGCCGGGAGGCCTCTCTTCGAGCATGCCGCTACTCAAGTTCCTTTTTCAACAGGCCCATCTCGTTGAATCGACGCTCAAGTGCTGACCACGCAACACGCTCGACGCCGGGGTCTTTGTCGTTTTTTCGACCGCCCTCGATCCAGCGGCGCACCGCCGCATTCTGCTTGCTGACCGTATTTACATGCACGGTACAGTCGTGCGCAATATCGGCGAGGTCACACTTCACCCCGAACATACGCTCAATGATAGCTCGTCGCACACGATAGTGTGAGAAGCCCGAGCAGTACGCAGCGGACGCGGTGGTCAGCCAATCAATCGCTGCTCGCCACTCGAGGTTCGGTGTGCGGCCGCTGCAGCATGTCGATCTGCACGAGCATGGCAGGTCACGTGGCGCCGCGCGCGCGACGATGACAGACATATGCAACTCAGGAAGCTCCTCGATTCTGCGGCGGATGAGCCCAGCCTGCCCCGCGCCATCGAGCCCGACCAACCCCATCCCGCCGCCGACTGACTCGCAACGCAACCGCTTCGCCATCAGCGTCTCGCCGTACTGCTGGTTTGAGTAACACAGAGCAAACCGTACTGCGTCGAACGCGCTCTTGAATTGAATATCCATTTTTTCTCTGCGAACCCAGCTTAGCTGGCCCTCACTTCCACTTCGACGCGAGGCGTGCCGTACCGCTTGCTGACTCGCGTGTCTGTAATCTGACAATCGTCTCGCCATACCACGCCGTTTGCACCGTCTTCGATCGCCTTGAGGATGTTGTCGAGGTCTGGACGCTTGGTAGGTTTGATTTCGCCGATCGCTGCCGCGCGCTGCTTCTTCAGGCTCCAACTAGTCGGGATGGAGAGAAAGGCGCGGACCACCAGAGACACCGCCCCTTCGACCGGAGCTGTATTGCCCATTGCCTGCTGCGCGGCCAACTTAACGAGGTTTTCGTACCGGGCGGTCTTTTCAGGCGTGTAGTGCGCGACATGTCCGTTGCGGACAAACGAGCGTGCCCGGCCCTTTGCGACCGGCTCGCCGGGAATGGTGAAAGTGATAGGTTCTGCTATTTTTTACCTCCCAAAAATTCAAATCAGTGCCCCTGGTTGGGGTCATTGGCAACTCCTTTCGCAGCCACTATCAGATAAAATTCAAGCTTCAAACGACGGGGACAAAACATGTCGACCGCAGACTGGCGAGAAGAAAAATCGGAATTTGTCGTGCAGGCAATTTGCCGCGTGCTTTCGTTTCCGGACTTGCCGCAGGAAGCCAGGCACGATCTAGAAGGCGAGGCACTGTGGAACGCGCTGAAACTGCATGCGGATGCCTTACAGGAGCAAATGGGCGGCACGCGCTGGTCGCCTGAGCTTGTTGCGCGATTCCGAAAACAACCCGAAAAATGCAACGACTGGCTTGCTTCGATGCACGAACCAAACTTCGCGATCACCGGATATTTCGACAAAGACTGACGCGTCACAGTCGACCCCTCATGCTCTCAAAATCAAATGGAACGATCTTCCCACCGTCTTCGCGCAACCTGTCGATTAGTCGCTCACCAAGATAAGAGATAACGCCCGGGCGCAAAGGCAAATCCGGCGGATCGTCTTTGCGTCGGTAGTCCTCAAGCGGCACATTGGCGAGCAATAGCGTTGGCCTTCGCTTCTCGTACCGCTCGTTGAGGATATCGAACAGGATCAACTTCTCGGTGTCGCTGCCGAACTGCTGGCCGACCTCATCGAAGATGAGCAGATCGGGCTGCACAAAATGCGTGATAGCATCGCTCTCGCTTTCCTGGCTGTTCCTGCGCCACGATTCCTTGACCCTGCGAATTGCACGCAGCACAGACGTGAACAACACCGTGCGATTGTCGCGGTGCATGATGCGAAGGCCAATGCCAACAGAAAGGTGAGTCTTGCCCGTGCCGGGTTTCCCGACAAACACGGCCGAGTGGCCAGTTTTCAGCACGTCATCGAAGCCGTCGGCGTAGGACGTGGCGAACGCGAGTGCGCGTTTCTGGCCGGGATGCTCGGCGACGAACGACTTGAGGCTGCGGTTTTGGAACCGTTCGGGAATGCCCGCCCCTTCAATGCGCTTTTGCCAAGCCTGCAATTTCGCCTCGCGGTTTTTGGCTTCGGCCTCCGCCTTTTCCCGTGTCTGGACTTCGGCATTGCACGTCGGGCATTTTGACCAAATCTGACCGATGAAGCTCTTGGCCTCGTACTCGCCGTGCTTGTCGCATACGTTCGTGCGAGTTTGAGGTTCGGTATGAATCCCGTCCCACTTGAGCTTTTGCGCTAAGCGGTTCATAGCCTGCCCCCCCTCCCCGTAATCGATCGCGGCGAAGTTTTCCGACTTCGGCAGCCGCCTACCGGATGCCATCTTCTGGTTCATGCTGCGTAGGTGATTGCCCTTGAGAGCTTTCACCAACGCGTGATCCCACTCGTGCTGTGTTCTGGCTTTGGTTTGAGTGAGCCAGTACGCGATGAATTCACCGATGGCGGCATTGAATGCATTGCTGTCTGGCATCGGCAAACCCGACTGGCGTGCCAGCGTTGACAGATGCGGCGACGGCTTCCAATCCACGAACATCCGAAACGCCGAGTTTTCGTCTGCGCGCGCGCCATCGTCCATCAGGGACGTACTATTATCTGGATACCGGCGGTACACCCCGGCGCGAGATTCCGCTGGGTTCAGATTATGCATTGGCAGTGCAGAAGTGGGCTGAGTTGGCTGTCAACGTACAGCCACGGCATGCTGAGTTAATTACGTTTCGCTATGTGGCGGAGCGTTATCAGCGGGAGGTATTGCCGCAGAAAGGGTTACGTACGCAGCAGGACAACTTGAAGGAATTGGCGAAGCTATACGAGTTCTTTGATGCACCGCCTGCACCGCTAGCCAATATTGAACCGATCCACATTCGTCAGTATCTCGACTGGCGCGTGCAGGATGCCGTCCGGCGTTTGCAAAGGAAGGGACGGGTCGCAAGGGAAATGAAGGGCAAGTTCGAGCGAATCGGGAAAAGGCGTTGTTTTCGCACATCTGGAATTTCACGCGTGAGCGGGGCTTGACGGCAAAACCCAACCCTTGTGCGGGGGTGCGCGGTTTCCGAGAGACTGGACGGGATACCTACGTCGATGATGAAACGTATCAAGCCGTTTGGACCGAGGCCGACGAGCCAACTCGCCACGCGATGGAGCTGGCCTATCTGACCGGACAGCGGCCGGCGGATGTGCTTAAGCTGACATGGGCTGACGTGCGGGACGGCGCAGTTTGGCTGCGGCAGAACAAGACCAGCCAGCGCTTGCGTATTGCAGTCGAGGGGCAGCTTGCAGCGCTGATCGATCGATTAAAGGTGCGGCCCGAGAAGTGCGGGAAAGTGCAGTCGCTGGCACTTGTCTGTAATGAGCAGGGAGCGGCACTGACTGCTACGGCACTCCGATTCCGATTTGAGAATGCACGCGAGGCTGCGGTGAAAAAGGCGCGCGGTCAAGAACGGCATGAACTGGCGGCTACCATCAAGGCGTTCCAGTTTCGTGACCTGCGCGCCAAGGCGGGCACCGATAAGGAGGAGTCGGCGGGGATGGCGGCAGCCAAGGATCCGCTTGGACACGCCAACGAACAGATGACACGCCGGTATGTTCGGCACCGAAAAGGCAAGCTGGTGACGCCCACCCGATAGCGCCAATTGCGGAACAGCACGCGCTATTTGCGGAACAAAACAAAGCGGCTCGCATCGCTGCGAGCCGCATCAATATGGTGGGCCTCCCGTGAGTCGAACACGGCACCAACGGATTATGAGTCCGCTGCTCTAACCAAGCATGAGCTAGAGGCCCGAATCAGTCATTATGAGGCAAAATGAAGCTCAGTTACCTTCCAAGAACGATTTCAGTTTGTCCGAGCGGCTCGGATGACGCAATTTGCGCAACGCCTTCGCCTCGATCTGACGGATCCGCTCCCGCGTCACGTCGAATTGCTTACCGACTTCCTCGAGCGTATGGTCCGTGCTCATCTCGATGCCAAAGCGCATCCGCAATACTTTTGCTTCGCGCGGCGTCAACGAGTCCAGCACGTCCTTCACGACGTCTCGCATACTCGCGTGCAATGCCGCGTCGGCCGGCGCCACCGTATTGTTATCTTCGATGAAATCGCCCAGGTGAGAATCGTCGTCGTCGCCGATCGGTGTTTCCATCGAAATCGGTTCCTTCGCGATCTTCATGATCTTGCGGATCTTGTCTTCCGGCATCTCCATTTTTTCGGCGAGCGTGGCCGGGTCCGGCTCGAGCCCCGTCTCCTGCAGGATTTGCCGTGAGATCCGGTTCATCTTGTTGATCGTCTCGATCATGTGGACCGGAATCCGAATCGTGCGCGCCTGGTCTGCAATCGACCGCGTAATCGCTTGACGAATCCACCACGTCGCATACGTGGAAAACTTGTAGCCCCGCCGATATTCGAACTTGTCAACCGCCTTCATCAGGCCGATATTGCCTTCCTGGATCAAATCCAGAAACTGCAAGCCACGGTTCGTGTACTTCTTCGCAATCGAAATGACCAGCCGCAAGTTGGCCTCCGTCATTTCGCGCTTGGCCTGCCGCGCCTTGAGCTCGCCAGCCGCCATCTGGCGGTTGGTTTCCTTCAAGTCCTTCAGCGGCAACACGACGCGCGCTTGTAAGTCGATCAGACGCTGCTGCTGTTCGCGGATCGCCGGGATATTGCGCTCGAGCACCGCGCTGTACGGATGCCCCTCGACAACGATTTGCTCGGCCCAGTCCAGGTTGGTCTCGTTGCCCGGGAAGCGCGAAATGAATTCTGCGCGCGGCATCCCGCACTTGTCGACGACGATATGCAAGATCTGGCGCTCCACTTGACGTACCTCGTCAACCTGCGCGCGCAACGTGTCGCACAGCCGCTCGACCGTGCGGGCGGTAAACCGGATCGACATCAACTCGGCCTGGATCGCCTCTTGCGCCTTCAGGTACGACTTGGACTTGTAGCCCTCCTTCTCGTACGCGCGACGCATTTTGTCGAACCACTCACCGATTAGCGCAAAGCGCTCCAGCGAAGCACGCTTTAGCGCCTCGAGCTGCGCGGCGCTGGCCGCGGCCGCTCCCGCACCTTCGTCCTCTTCTTCCTCTTCCTCGTCACCTTCGTCGGCGTCGTCGGCTTCCGACTCGATCTCGTCCGCATCCGACGCACTAAAGCCGTCCGCATCCTCCGCGCTCGGATCGATCAGGCCATCGACCAGTTCGTCCACGCGGATTTCATCGTTGGCGACCCGCTCGGCCATCGCAAGGATGTCCGCGATCGTCGTCGGGCACGCCGAGATCGCCTGAACCATATGCTTCAGGCCGTCTTCGATACGCTTGGCGATCTCAATTTCGCCTTCCCGCGTCAACAGTTCGACAGTGCCCATCTCGCGCATGTACATGCGCACCGGGTCGGTCGTACGGCCGAATTCGGAGTCCACCGTCGACAACGCGACCTCGGCCTCCTCTTCGACCTCGTCGTCGGATGACACCGACGGCGCGTTGTCGTTGAGCAGCAGCGTTTCCGCATCGGGCGCCTGTTCATAGACCGCCACGCCCATGTCGTTGAACGTGCTGATGATGCTCTCGATCGCCTCGGTTTCCGCGAAATTGTCCGGCAGGTGATCGTTGATTTCAGCATACGTCAGGAAGCCGCGTTCCTTGCCCAGCTTGATCAGCGCACGCAGCTTCGAGCGGCGCTCCTCGAGCTCCTCGGCGGTACCCGGCTGGTGAGACGCGAACGCCTCCTTCAGCAGCGCCTTTTCCTTGGCCCTGCGATCGCGCGCCTTGATCTTCTCACCACCCTTCACCGGCGCGGCCGAGCCGGCCGATTCATCGACTTGGCCCGCTTCCTCATCAACTGGTACTTCGTTCAGCTTTTTCGTCATGGATGTCGCCATTACGGCTCTGGTCTCGACTTGCGGCTCTTCGACGGCCGCCGCTTCAACCGTGGATACTCTCTCAGTGCGGCTATCCGGCTGGTGCCCGGCGGCCGCGACCTGCCGACTTACCCGCTTCGGGAACTTCTCGGCCGCGCACATCACGAGCCTGCTCGATGGACTTCGCCGTCGAGCAGGGCCGCATCGTCGCTTCCCACTGGCCGGATCGCGCGATGTTCGCCGGCGCGCCACATGCGGGAAAGGGCCTGTTTCGCCGCGGACCGGGTCGTCTTTACTCTCGCCGACCCGCGCTTCCGATCTAATCCAACCCCTTTTTCCGCTTGGTCTTTGCCATGGCAATTCCGCTCTATTCGACGCCGCCTGGAAACAACCCGCTGAAAACCTTCAATTATAGCACGGTGGTCAAGTTCCTCCGCCAAGCGCCGACGCCGCGACCCGCCGCTTCAGTTCCGCACGCCGCTGCGACAACTCGGCAAACTCCCTGGCCTGCTCTCCGTCCAGTTTTGGCTGCCGAGACAAAATTTCAAGTCGCTCGCAGCAAGCGTCATAACGCATCTTCGCGACAACTGCCCTGACTTCGTCAGCCGCGATCCGCTCCTGCTCATCGCGCCGCTGCGCGCTGTCGTCGTCCGGCGGCGCATGCAGCAAATCGCGCACGTTTTCATCATAGACCAGAATTTCCCGGAAGATTTCCTCATACGTCGGCGCATTCGGAGAATTAAGCAGCAAGTCCTTTAGCAGCCGATACTCAGCCGCGTCCCCCAGTTGCCGCGCGTGCGCGATCGTCTCAGCAAACAAGGCCCCCTGCCGGGCAAGCGTAGCTAGCGTGTCGCAATCCTGCACATCGAGCATCGCGACGATGCGCGGATACATGATTACGTTGCGTAGTGCCCGATGCTCGTGGCCGGTGACGCGACGACGATCGGCACGTGCCGGCGCACCACGCACTGCGGGCGCGGTGCGCGAGCCGACTTCGCAGAACTGCGCCACTTCTTCAACGGGCGTCGACAGCCGATCCGCCAGCATGTGCAGAATCTGAGCCCTCAACGCGTTGGGCGGCAGTGCCTGCAGCAGTGGCTTGGCGTCATACAAGGCCTTGGCTCGTCCTTCCGGCTGGTCGATCTCCTTGTCCGCCAGCACCTCGTTGAGCAGGAACTGCGACAGCGGCATTGCCCGCCCGATTTGGTCCTCAAATGCCTGCGCGCCGTGCTCTCGAATATAGCTGTCCGGATCGTGCTCCGCGGGCAGAAACAGGAAACGGATCGTACGATTGTCCGCCGCGTGCGGCAGGCACGCGTCCAACGCTCGCCGCGCGGCGCGCCGCCCCGCCGCGTCACCGTCGAAGCTGAAGATCACCGTGTCGGTCTGCCGCATCAGTTTTTGGACATGCACCGGCGTGCACGCGGTGCCCAGGGTCGCCACCGCGTTCGGAAAGCCTAACTGCGCCAGTGCAACGACGTCCATGTAACCTTCCACGACCAGCGCGAAACCCTTCTCGCGGATCGCAAGACGTGCCTCGAATAGGCCGTACAACTCGGTTCCCTTGTTAAATAGCGGCGTTTCCGGCGAATTCAAATACTTCGGTTCGCCGCCGCCATCGAGCACGCGTGCGCCAAAGCCGATCACCTGTCCGCGCACGTTACGGATCGGGAACATGATGCGCTGGCGAAAGCGGTCGTAGCGACGCGCTTCACCGTTGTTCGACGTCTTGTCACTGACAATCACCAGACCTGCTTCGAGCAACGCGTCGTCGCGATAGTCCGCGAATGCTGCCTCGAGATTTTGCCAGCCATCCGGCGCATAGCCCAATCCGAAGCGCAGCGCGATTTCGCCGGTCAAGCCCCGCCCCTTCAGGTACTGAATCGCGTCCGGCGCGCCCCGAAGCTGCTTGCGATAGTAGTCGGCCGCGATCCGCATGATGTCAACGAGCGCACGCGCCGTGCCGGGATTGGCAGGCGGCGGATCGGTGCCGCCCCCCGATCCGGGCGGGCTCCCGCCGCCATATGCACCCGGCGCGGGTTCGTGTGGAACGGTGAGCCCAACGGACTGCGCCAACTCATCGACAGCCTCAGGAAACGTCAAGCCGGCATGCTCCATCAGGAAACCGATCGCGGTGCCGTGCGCGCCACAGCCGAAGCAATGGTAGAACTGCTTGGTCGGACTGACGGTGAACGAGGGACTCTTTTCGTTGTGGAACGGGCACAACCCACTGAAGTTCGCCCCGCCCTTTTTCAACTGCACGTACCGCCCCACCACGTCGACGATATCGACGCGGTTTAGCAGGTCTTGCAGGAACGAGTGCGGAATCACGGTCGCCCTGGCAACGCTACTTCGCCGACAAAGCCGCCTTCACTTGCGCGGAAACCGCCGTCATGTCGGCACGGCCCGCGAGTCTGCCCTTGAGTAGCGTCATGACCTTGCCCATGTCCTGGGGACCGGCCGCGCCCGCTTGCGCAATCGCGTCTTGCACCTGCGCGGCGACGTCGGCCGCGGACAGCTGGGCGGGCATGTACTGCTGCAGCACCACGAGTTCCGCCGATTCCTTCGCGACCAGGTCCTCGCGACCGGCGGACTGAAACTGCGAAATTGAATCCTTGCGCTGCTTGATCAACTTGTCGACGATCGTCACAATCGCCGTGTCGTCCAGCGTCGTGCGCTCGTCCACCTCACGCTGCTTGATCGCTGCTAGCAACAGGCGGATGGTCGCGAGCCGCTCGCTGTCGCGGGCGCGCATCGCGACTTTCATGTCATCATTAATACGGTCTTTCAAGCTCATGCGTATTGCCGTCAACGGCCCAGGTTCGCCTATGGAACTGTGACATGCGGTAACCGATATTTAACACAAAAACCCGCTTGGGACACGATCCACAAGCGGGTCTGCGCAGCAACGCGGGTCCCATCAACGCCTGCCACAGCAGTATCCCTGCACGCACACGCGGTGCAGGTTCACGAGATGATCGCGCCAACCCGGCTGCCGCGCCGGCGCGATGCTAGATCAGTAGAGCTTCTTCGGCAGCATCTGGCTGCGCAAGCGCTTAAAATGGCGCTTGACCGCCGCCGCCTTTTTCCGCTTGCGCTCCGCGGTCGGCTTCTCGTAAAACTCGCGCGCACGCAATTCGGTCAACAACCCGTTCTTTTCGATCGTGCGTTTGAAGCGGCGCATCGCGACTTCAAAAGGCTCGTTCTCTTTAACGCGAATCGTCGTCATGTCCAGTCGAGGTATGAAAAAAGGGACGCGTCCCACCAACACACACCAAAGGTGTGCAAGTATAGCAGATGTGCGTGCAGACAATTCTGCACTCTTAGCGTCCGGCTAACGTTGTGCAACAGCGGCAGCAGCAGCCTGGCCCGCCGCGACACCGGATGACCATGCCCACTGGAAATTGTACCCACCCAGCCATCCGGTCACGTCCACCGCCTCGCCGATGAAGTATAGGCCCGGCATCCGCTCGCTCATCATCGTGGCCGACGATAGTTCACGGGTGTCGACGCCACCGCGCGTGACCTCGGCCTTGCGAAAGCCTTCGGTGCCGCCCGGCGTCAACGTCCATTGCTGAAGCCCGCTAGCCAGTTGACGCAGTGCCTTGTCGGCAATATCGGCCAGCCGCGCCTGGGGCGGGAGACGGTGCTGGATCGCCCAGCACTGCGCAAGCCGCACCGGCATCCATTCAGCGAGCTGGTTCGCTAATTGCCGGCGCGACGCGGCTTTTGCGTCAAGCAGTGCGCCGGCCACGTCAAACGACGGCAATAGGTCGATCGACACCGCATGCCCCGGGTTCCAATAGCTGGAGATCTGCAAAATACCGGGGCCAGACAGTCCGCGATGCGTAAACAACAGGTCCTCGACGAACTCGGCGCGCCGCTTGTCGCCGCCTGTCGATACGCGTGCCGTCATTGATATCCCGGCCAGCGTCGCATACGGCGCCCAGTGTGCGGCGGAGAAGGTCAGTGGCACCAGCGCCGGACGCGGCTCAACAAGCTTATGACCAAAGCGTTTAGCGAGCCTGTACGCGAAGTCGCTCGCCCCAATCTTCGGGATCGACAGCCCGCCCGTTGCCACCACGAGCGCCCGTGCGCGCAGCGCGCCGGCATGCGTGTCCAGCACAAACCCCATCGTATCGACGGCCACATCCGCAACCTGTAATGGATGGCGCCACGTGACGCCGCCGGCACTGCATTCGCGTTTGAGCACGTCAATAATCGTCTCGCTCGAATCGTCGCAAAAAAGTTGCCCCTTGTGCTTTTCATGCCACCGAACACGATAGGCGCGCAACAGTGCTAGAAAATCCTGCGGTGTATAGCGGGCGAGCGCGGAGCGGCAAAACGACGGGTTCTCGGACAAGTAGTGGGTCCAGTCCGCATGCAGGTTCGTGAAATTGCACCGCCCGCCGCCGGAGATCCGGATTTTCTCAGCAACGCGTGGTGCGTGATCGATCAGCACGACACGCCGCCCAAGCTGGCCGGCCACAGCCGCACACATCATGCCGGCAGCGCCGGCGCCAATTACGGCGATATCGAATTGTTCCATGGCGCGCATTCTACCGGCTTGTCAGCTACGTCGGCGGTCGCACTGCTATACTGATCGATTGCGTTGCGGGCGTCGCGCGCCGTGCCAGCCATCTGGCAAGCCAGTGGCGCAGACGAAGCCGCATCCGGCTCGATCACCCTTTTGTCCGATTCTCATGCTCGTCCTCGGTATTGAAAGCTCATGTGATGAAACCGGGCTCGCACTATACGACAGCCGGCGCGGGCTGCTTGCACACGCACTGCATTCGCAAATCGCCATGCACCGCGACTATGGCGGCGTGGTGCCGGAGCTCGCGTCACGCGACCATATCCGGCGCGCGCTGCCACTGCTCGAGCAGGTGTTGCAGCAGGCCGGGGTGGCGCGCACCTCAATCGATGCGATCGCATTCACGCAGGGGCCGGGGCTCGCCGGTGCGCTGCTCGTCGGAGCCAGCATCGCGAATGCATTAGGGCTGGCGCTCGGCAAGCCGGTAATCGGCATTCACCATCTCGAGGGACACCTGCTGTCGCCATTGCTCGCGCAAACGCCACCGCCCTTTCCATTCGTTGCGCTGTTGGTCTCCGGCGGCCATACGCAACTGATGCGGGTGGCCGATGTCGGCGACTACCAGACGCTCGGCGAAACACTGGACGATGCAGCCGGTGAAGCGTTCGACAAGACCGCAAAATTGCTCGGACTGAACTACCCGGGAGGCCCGGAAGTTTCGCGGCTGGCCGAGTTCGGCACGCCTGGCGCCGTCGAATTGCCCCGCCCGATGCTGCATTCAGGCGACCTGGACTTCAGCTTCAGTGGATTGAAAACAGCGGTTCTCACGCATCTGAGCCGAATCGGCTCGAACGCTTGCGAACAGGCAAAAGCCGATTTGGCACGCGGCTTTGTTGATGCCGCCGTCGACGTATTGGTCGCGAAGTCGGTTGCCGCCCTCAAGCGCACAGGCATGAAGCGGCTCGTCGTGGCCGGCGGGGTCGGCGCGAACCGCCAGTTGCGCGAAGCGCTGTGTGCCGCTGCCGCCAAGCGCGGCTTCGACGTGTACTATCCCGACCTCGCACTATGCACCGATAACGGCGCGATGATCGCGCTCGCGGGCGCACTACGCCTGCAACGCAATCCCGCAGCGGCCAATACGTCGTATGCGTTCACTGTTAAGCCGCGCTGGGATCTGAGTGCCATCAACGATCCTGGACAACAACCAGCTTAGCACCTCGGCCACCGCCAGCGTTACACCGCGGCAGCCACCGGCGTAGCCTTTGGCGCAGGGGCCGGTACAGCGTTCGCCGTGCATCCGTGAACCTTCGTCCCGCGACTCGCCGCATTCGTGGCGTGAGTTCACCACCGACGCGACCCACGCCGTGCCACGGACGCCCGATGTCGATGTCGATGTCGATGTCGATGTCGATGTCGATGTCGATGTCGATGTCGGGCAAGCAGGCTAGCCGGAAAGCCGCTTGTCGTGCTCGATCAGCGCGTACGCACTGTGATTGTGGATCGATTCGAAATTCTCGGCTTCGAGCACATAGGCGACGATCCGCGGATCGGCATTGAGCCGCTGCGCGACATCGCGCACCAAGTCCTCGACGAACTTCGGGTTGTCGTACGCCCGCTCGGTGACAAACTTCTCGTCGGGACGCTTCAGCAACCCCCACAACTCACACGATGCCTCTTCCTCGGCCATCCGCACCAGGTCCTCAACCGGCACGTCATCGGCCAATTCGGCGGCGATCGTCACATGTGAACGCTGATTGTGCGCACCGTACTGAGAGATCTTTTTCGAGCACGGGCACAGGCTGGTCACCGGCACCAGCACCTTGGTGAACAGGCGTGTGGCACCGTCGCGTGCGTCGACACTGAGCGTCACTTCATAGTCAAGCAGGCTTTGCACACCGGATACCGGCGCCGTTTTACGGATGAAATAGGGAAATGTGACTTCGATTCGACCCGCCGTGGCTTCAAGCTTCTCGAGCATGGTCGCCAGCATAGCGCGGAAATGAGCGGTGTCCAGCGGCGTTTGCGCTTGATCCAGTAGCGCGATGAAGCGCGACATGTGCGTGCCCTTCTGCTCGGCGGGAAGGTGCACGTTGAGATTCCAGGATCCCACTGTCGGTTGCACATCGCCTTGCGCAGTCCTCACCGTCAGCGGATGGCGGACCGCTCTGATGCCGACCCGCTGGATCGGGATCTGCCGGGTATCCGGCGTGCTCTGCACATCAGGCATCAAAAAAGCGGGATTCATCTGGTTCATTGGCATTCCTTGACACCGGCGCACGCCTCAGTTCATGGCGGCGCCGGAGCGCCAGCACGGGCGGCCCGGCCGGATGGCCCATGCCGCTCGTGCAGATTCTACATGAGAAACAGCAACGGCCGTTGCGGGCACGGCCTATGCGACGAGCTTGGTCGTTTTCGCGTTGCCATCGTGCTTTTGCCGTTCCACGGCTGACAAGCGCTCGCGAATCGCGCTGGCAATTCCCGCCGCATCCAGACCGCATGCGGCAAGCAGCTTCGCCGGATCGCCATGGTCGACGAAACGGTCGGGAAGGCCCAATTGTAATACCGGTCGGTTTACCCCTGCCGCCTGTAGGGACTCGATGCACGCAGAGCCGGCTCCGCCCATCAACGTCCCTTCCTCGACGGTCACGAGTAGCTCATGCGTGTCGGCGAGCTGCCGCACGAGCGCCTCGTCCAGCGGCTTCACAAAACGCATGTTCGCCAC
>NZ_PRDW01000027.1 GCF_002927045.1 Mycetohabitans endofungorum
CGTCGAAAGCCGGGTTCGCTGCGAACGCCACACGATCACCGGTGCCAATGTCAACATAGCCATTGTTGATGACTAACCGTGCAATCGCATGATGCGGCACCATCACGCCCTTCGGGGTCCCGGTCGAGCCCGACGTATAGATCACATATGCCAGATGCCGGGCCGTCAGGCCCGTCACCGACGGATTCGCGTCCGGCAACGCCGGCAGCGTGGTCGGATCGAGCACCGTACACTCGGCCAGCGCCGCGTCGCCCAACGCAGCGCGCCCGGCTGCATCCGCGAGCACAATGCTGGGCGCCGCATCGGCGAGGATGTGCACCAAGCGTTCACTCGGATAGTTCGGATCGAGCGGCACATACGCACCGCCGGCTTTCAAAATCGCCAGCAGCCCCACGACCAGCGCCGGCGAGCGCTCGACACAGATTGCCACCCGGGTGTCCGGCCTGACGCCCCATTCGATCAACTGGTGCGCCAAACGATTGGCTCGGGCGTTCAGCTGCGCATAACTGAGCGCTTGGTCCTCGTACACGAGCGCTGGCGCCTCGGGCGTACGCTCGACCTGCGCTTCGAACAACTGGTGGATGCATAAGTGCGACGGATAGTCCCGCTGCGTCGCATTCCATGTCTGCAGCAGCAACTGGCGCTCATCCGGTGACAGTAATTCAAGCGTTGCCACCGGCTGCTGGGGGCACGCCACCATGGCGCGCAACATCGTCTGTAGATACCCGACGTGCCGCTCGATCGTGGATCGGTCGAACAGCGCCGTCGCATACGCTAAGCTGCCGATGACCTCGTCGCCTGCCTCAGATAAGTTCAGTTCGAGATCGAACTTCACCACGTCATACTCGAGCTCAGCCGGCGTGGCCGTGAGTCCAGGTAGGCGCCACTCGCCTGGCTCATTGTTCTGCCACGCCAACATCATTTGAAACAGCGGCGTGTGATTGAGCCGGCGTGGCGGCTGCACGATCTCGACCACTTGCTCAAACGGCAGATCTTGATGCGCCTGCGCGTCCAGCGTCGTGCGCCGCACGCGCTTAAGCAGTTCGCTCGTATTGGGCTCGTCGGATAAGTCGACGCGCAACGCCAGCGTATTGACAAAAAAGCCGATCAACGGCTCGATTGCGGCATGCCCCCGGTTTGCGCTGGGCGTGCCGATGACCACGTCGTGCTGGCCTGACAGGCGCGCGAGCACCGCGCTCCATGCGGCGAGCACTGTCATAAATAGCGTCGTGCCGTGCTCCGCGCTTAAGCACTTCAGTGCTTGCGTCGTGGCCGCATCAATGCGCACCGGCACCTGCGCGCCGGCAAACGATTGCTGCGCCGGGCGCGGTCGATCGGTCGGTAGCGCCAGCCGCACCGGTGTATCGGCGAGCGTCACGCGCCAATAGTCGCTTTGCGCCTGCAGCCGCTCGCCCGTGAGCCACCGTCGTTGCCACGCCGCATAGTCCGGATACTGAACCGCTAGCGGCGGCAGTGGGTCAGCTTGCGCCCCGACGCTCGCCGCGTACAGTGCGCTCAACTCACGCGCGAGCACCCCGATCGACCAGCCGTCCGACACAATATGGTGTTGCGTGAGCAACATCACGTGTTCGTCGTCGGCCACTTGAATGCCGCACGCGTGGATCAACGGACCGCGCGCCAGATCGAACGGCGCGTGCGCGACTTCATGACTCAACCGCGACAGCTGCACGTCGGCATCGGGCACCCCACGCAGATCATGCCAGCGCAGCGGCACGCCCGTGTCCGCCGGCAGCAGCCGCACCTGCGGCTGACCGTCAACGCTCACAAACGTCGAGCGCAGCGCTTCATGGCGGGCGAGGAGCGCATCCAATGCCTGTTGCCAGGCCGCGCGATCAAGCGGCCCGCGCACATGCAGCGCCAGCGGAATATGATATGTGTCACTAACCCCATCGAGCTGCGCGAGGAACCACAGCCGCTGCTGCGCGAACGATAGCGGCAAACTGCCTTCGCGCGACACCGGCGCGATCTCGGGCAGCGTATCAGTGCCTTGTTGCCAGTGGGCGTCGAGCGCCGCGGCAAACGCGGTCAACGTCGGTGTCGCGAACAAGGTGGCCAGCGGCACGTCAGCGCCCAGCCCTTTGACCCGGTTCATCAAGCGCACCGCGAGCAGCGAGTGACCGCCGAGTGCAAAGAAGCTGTCGTGCCGACCCACACGTTCGACACCCAATAGCTCCGCCCAAATCGCCGCGAGTGTCGTCTCGAGCTCGCCTTGCGGCGCTTCATACGCTTGATGCGCGAGCGCGTCGTCATCCGGTGCGGGCAGTGCACGCCGATCGAGCTTGCCGTTCGGCGTCAGTGGAAACGCATCGAGCCGCACAAACGCACTAGGCACCATATACTCAGGCAGGCTCGCCGCCACGTGTGCGCGCAGTGTGCTCGCCAGGTGCGCGTCCGCTTCGGCCTGCACATACGCGACGAGCCGCTTAGCCGAGCCCTCACCGGTTGCCAGCACCACCGCGTCGCGCACTTGCGGATGCGCCGTTAAGCACGCTTCGATCTCGCCCGGTTCAATGCGAAAGCCGCGGATCTTCACTTGCTCATCGTTGCGTCCCAAAAACTCTAGATTGCCATCCGGTCGGTAACGCGCCAAATCCCCGGTCTTGTACAGCCGTGCATCGGCATCATCTGAGAACGGATCGGGCACAAAGCGCTCAGCGGTCAGCTCTGGGCGGTTCAGATAGCCGCGTGCGACGCCTGCGCCACCAATATACAGTTCACCGACCGCACCCAGTGGTACCGGCTGGCCGTGCGCATCGAGCAGATAAACGCGCGTGTTCGCTATCGGCCGCCCGATCGGAATATTGTCTTCGACACAGGCCACTGGACAGGTCCAAAACGTTGTACCAAGGGCATTTTCAGTTGGACCATACAAGTTATGAACTTGCGCGTCAGGCAGCAGCGTTTGACACCGCTGGGAAGTCGCACCGGACAGTGCTTCGCCACTGCAAATCAAATGCTTCACCGATGTGCAACGCTGAACACCTTCCGTATCCAAGAAAATACTGAGTATGGATGGCACAAAGTAAACCGTCGTGATGCGCTCGTGGACAATAAGATCCTTCAAGGCAACAGGATCCTTATGAATGTCGGCGTCTGCGACAATAAGGGTTGCGCCATTAAGCAACGTCCCAAAGAGCTCCCAAATTGAGATATCGAAGTTAAAGGATGTTTTTTGGAGAACGCGATCGGCAGGCGTCAGGCTATAACCTCGTGGCCGGTCGATCAGCGCCTGGTCTTCACTTAACGTACCGTTAGGCTTTGTACCCTCGAATAAGCGTGCAATTTGCCCATGTTCAATCATCACGCCCTTCGACGTGCCGGTGGAGCCCGATGTGTAGATGACATAGGCAAGATGGCGAGGAGTCAGTTCGGCTACTCGTGGGTTGGTTGCAACTTGATCGAGCGCTACATCCGGCTCAAGTACGGTTCGGCACGCAAGCGCCTCTTCCCCCAACGTGGCCCTGCCCGTTGCATCAGCGAGTACAATCGTTGGCGCGGCATCATGCAGAATATGCGCGAGGCGCTCGCACGGATACGCGGGATCAAGCGGCACACAAGCGCCGCCCGCCTTCATGATCGCCAATAGCCCCACGACCATTGCCGGCGAGCGCTCGACGCAGATCGCTACTCGGGCGTCCGGCTCGACACCCAATTCAATGAGCTGGTGCGCGAGGCGATTGGCTTGGGCGTTCAGCTGCGCATAACTAAACATTTGATTTTCAAACACCAGCGCCGGTGCCTCGGGCGTGCGCTTTACCTGCGCCTCGAACAACTGATGAAGGCACTGGTCTGGATAGGGAGCCGCCGTCGCGTTCCATGTCTGAAGCAGCAACTGACGCTCCGCCTCGGGCAGCACCTGCAACTGCTGCACTGCGGTGTCGGGCATTGCCTCAAGCGCGTCGGCCAAGCTGTGCAGCGCCTGCTGCATATACGCGCACACTCGCTCGGGCTCCAGCGACGACACGACCTGGGCCGTCAGCCTCAGCGACTGCCCATCATCATCCACCGACAGTATTAGCGGATAATTGGTGCGCTCCCGCGCGCTCAACAGTTCCACACCCGGTAGCCCGCTGCGCTCGCTTGAATCCATCGCATTGTGCCGGTAATTGAGCAGCGCACTAAAGAGCGGCGTGCCCGCCGGCACACCGCTGCAGCGCTGCGCGAGCGCCAGCGACGCATGCTCGTGTTCCAACAGTGCCGCCAGCCGCGCGTGCGTAACATGCACGGCGGCCTGCACACTGCCGTCCAGGTCCACGCGCAGCGGCAGCGTATTAATAAAGAGCCCCATCGCACGATCGGCACCCTCACCCGCTTGCATCCGACCAAACAGCACGGTGCCAAACACCACGCGTTGTTGGCCGCTCGCGCGCGCGAGCACCTGCGCCCACGCCAGGTGACACAAGCTCGCCAGACTGACGCCCAACCGTTTGGCGTGCGCACGCAACCGATCGTTCAACGCCGGCGGCAGCATCCGGTGTGACTCGCTCACGTCACTGCCGTCGTGCTGTACCTGCGCGAGCCCAAACGGCAAGGTCGGCTCGTCAATGTCCGCAAGCTGCTCAGTGAAGAAACGCTCGTGCTCAGCTTGGCTCACGCCAAGCCTTGCTTGCGCGACCAGATCGCGGAACGGCTGCGCCGGCGGCAGGGTATCGCCTCGACCCTCGATGAATGCGCCCACCTCCGCGTGCATCACCTCCAGCGTTGAGTGATCGATAATCAAATGGTGCAGCCGCTGCGTGAGTAGCCAGCGCCCCTCACTATCCTGAGCGATCGCACAATGCAGCAGCGGCGCTTGCGTCAGATCCAGCCGCGTGTGACGCGGATCAAAGCGCCGCGCCAATTGCTCCGCGATCGGCCCGTCAGCGGCGTCCAACGTCAGCTCGGTGACCGGCAGCCGCGCGTGGCGCCACACCACTTGCGCGGGCGTGGACACACCTTCCCACACGAACGCGGTGCGCAAAATATCGTGCCGATCGATCACCTGCTGCAGCGCGTGCAGATACTGGTCAAGCCGCGCTCGCGTATCAAAGGCCAGCTGCAGTATCAGCAGATACGGATCGCCGTCGTGCGCGAGTAGATGGTGAAACAGCAGCCCGTCTTGCAGCGGCGACAGGGCATAAATGTCTTGGATATTGGTCACACCCTGCGGCACCTGCTCGACAATCTTATCAATGTCCGCTTGCGTCAGCTCAATGAGCGGCAGCATCGACGGCGTAATCGCACTCGTGTCGGGCGTGATCGCGTTCGCAGGCACCACCACATCACGGCGCTGACCCAACGTCTGCACCAACGCACTGAGCGTCGGCGCCTCAAACAGCAGCCGCACCGACACACTCAAGCCCCGACGCCGTAGACGCTCAATGAACTGCACCGCGAGCAGCGAGTGGCCGCCGAGCGCAAAGAAGCTGTCGTGCCGACCGACCTGCTTCACCCCCAATAGCTCGGCCCAGATCGCCGCCAGCGTCGTCTCCAGCTCGCCTTGCGGCGCTTCATACACTTGATGCGCGAGAGCCTCATCATCCGGTGCGGGCAGCGCACGCCGATCGAGTTTGCCGTTCGGTGTCAACGGCCACGCATCGAGCCGCACAAACGCGCTGGGCACCATATACTCAGGCAGGCTCGCCGCCACCTGTGCACGCAGCGTGCTCGCCAGGTGCTCGTCCGCTTCAGCCTGCACATAGGCCACCAGCCGCTTATCTGAGCCCTCACCGATTGCCAACACCATCGCATCACGCACTTGCGGATGCGCCGTTAAGCACGCTTCGATCTCACCGGGTTCAATGCGAAAGCCGCGGATCTTCACTTGGTCATCGTTGCGCCCCAAGAATTCCAGGTTGCCGTCCGGCAAATACCGCGCTAAATCACCGGTCTTATACAGCCGCGCATCCGCACCCTCTGAGAACGGATCGGGTACAAAGCGCTCAGCAGTCAGCTCCGGGCGGTTCAGATAGCCACGCGCCACCCCCGCGCCACCAATATACAACTCACCGGCCGCGCCCAGCGGCACCGGCTGGCCATGCGCGTCAAGCAGATAAACGCGCGTGTTCGCAATCGGCCGGCCAATCGAGACCTCACCGCTGAAATCACGTGCACCACGCCATGCTGTGGCACAAACGGTCGTCTCCGTGGGACCGTAGGCATTAAAGACTGTGCCTTGTTTCGCTAAGTCTCGAACCAACGTTGCACTGGGTGCTTCACCTGCCAGAATCAACGTCAAGGACGAACCAAGACTAGCCAAATCTGCGCCATGTTGAAGCAGTGCAGGCGGTAAAGTCGCGTGCGTAATCGCATGGCTTGCCAAATAGTCCCACAGCGCATGCCGATCATGCCGGGCCGTCTCGGGTGGCAGATACAACGCTGCACCGCTGCCAAAGGCCATCAAGATTTCGGAGGCACTCGCATCAAAGCTGAACGACGCAAACTGCACAATGCGGCTGGTTGGCTGCACCCCAAAACAGGCAATCTGCGCCAGAGCAAGGTTTACCACGCCCCGATGCTCGACCATCACCCCTTTCGGTGTGCCGGTCGAGCCCGACGTATAGATCACATACGCCAGATGCCGGGCCGTCAGCTCGGCTACCGATGGATTCGTGTCCGGCAATGCCGGCAGGGTGGCCGGATCGAGCACCGTGCATGACGCGAGCGCCGCGTCGCCCAACGCAGCACGCCCGGCCGCATCCGCGAGCACAATCGCCGGTGCCGCATCGGTGAGGATGTGCACCAAGCGCTCACTCGGATAGTTCGGATCGAGCGGCACATACGCGCCCCCGGCTTTCAAAATCGCCAGCAGCCCCACCACCAGTGCGGGACTACGCTGCACGCAGATCGCCACGCGCGCATCGGGCTTGACACCCCACTCGATCAACTGGTGCGCGAGGCGATTGGCTTGTGCGTTCAGCTGCGCATAGCTGAGCGCTTGTTCCTCGTACACGAGCGCTGTCGCCTCGGGCGTGCGCTCGACTTGTGCCTCGAACAACTGGTGCACGCACCGATGTTTCGGATACGCCTGCTGCGTCGCGTTCCATGTCTGAAGCAGCAATTGGCGCTCGGCCGGTGACAGCAACTCAAGCGTTGCGACCGGCTGCTGGGGGCACGCCACCATGGCGCGCAACATCGTTTGCAGATACCCGACGTGACGCTCGATCGTCGCTTGATCGAATAACGCCGTCGCATACGCTAAGCTGCCGACGACCTCGTCGCCTGCCTCACACAAGTTCAGCTCGAGATCGAACTTCACGACGTCATACTCGAGCTCAGCCGGCGTGACCGTGAGCCCGGGTAAGCGCCACTCGCCTGGCTCATTGTTCTGCCACGCCAACATCACCTGAAACAGCGGCGTGTGATTGAGCCGGCGCGGCGGCTGCACGATCTCCACGACTTGCTCAAACGGCAGGTCTTGATGCGCCTGCGCGTCCAACGTCGTGCGCCGCACGCGCTTAAGCAGTTCGCTCGTATTGGGCTCGTCGGATAAGTCGACACGCAACGCCAATGTATTGACAAAGAAGCCAATCAACGGCTCGATGGCAGCATGCCCCCGGTTGGCGCTGGGCGTGCCGATGACCACGTCACACTGGCCTGACAGGCGCGCGAGCACTACGCTCCATGCGGCGAGCACCGTCATAAATAGCGTTGTGCCATGCTCAGCGCTTAAGCGCTTGAGCGCTTGCGTGGTTCGTGCATCGATCCGCACCGGCACGTGCGCGCCGGCAAACGACTGTTGTGCTGGGCGCGGCCGATCGGTCGGCAGTGCCAGCAGCACCGGCGCATCGGCGAGCGTCGCGCGCCAGTAGTCACTTTGCGCCTGCAGCCGCTCGCCCGTGAGCCACTGTCGTTGCCACGCCGCATAGTCTGGATACTGAACCACTAGCGGCGGCAGCGGATCGGCTTGCGCCCCAACGCTCGCCGCGTACAGTGCACTGAACTCGCGCGTGAGCACCCCGATCGACCAGCCGTCCGACACAATATGGTGCTGGGTGAGCAGCACCACGTGTTCGTCATCGGCCACTTGAATGCCACATGCGTGGATCAACGGACCACGCGCCAGATCGAACGGCGCGTGCGCGGCCTCGTGACTCAACCGCGACAGCTGCACGTCGGCATCGGGCACCCCACGTAGATCATGCCAGCGCAGCGGCACACCCGTGTCCGCCGGCAGCAATTGCACTTGCGGCTGCCCCTCAACGCTCACAAACGTCGAGCGCAGCGCTTCATGACGCGCGAACAGCGCATCCAATGCCTGTTGCCATGCCGCTCGATCAAGCGGCCCGCGCACATGCAGCGCCAGCGGCATATGATATGTGTCACTGGCCCCATCAAGCTGTGCGAGAAACCACAGCCGCTGCTGTGCGAACGAGAGCGGCAACCTGCCTTCGCGTGACACCGGCGTGATCTCGGGCAACGCATCGGCGCCTTGTTGCAAGGGGGCGTCGAGCGCCGCAGCAAACGCCGCCAACGTGGGCGTCGCGAACAAAGTCGCCAGTGGCACATCGGCACCCAGCCCGCTGACCCGGTTTATCAACCGCACCGCCAGCAGCGAGTGGCCGCCGAGCGCAAAGAAGCTGTCGTGCCGACCCACACGTTCGACGCCCAATAGCTCGGCCCAGATCGCCGCCAGCGTCGTCTCAAGTTCGCCTTGCGGCGCTTCATACACTTGATGCGCGAGCGCGTCATCATCCGGTGCGGGCAGCGCACGCCGATCGAGCTTGCCGTTCGGTGTCAAGGGCCACGCATCGAGCCGCACAAACGCGCTGGGCACCATATACTCGGGCAGGCTCGCCGCCACGTGTGCACGCAGCGTGCTCGCCAGGTGCTCGTCCGCTTCGGCCTGCACATACGCGACCAGCCGCTTAGCCGAGCCCTCACCGGTTGCCAGCACCACCGCGTCGCGCACTTGCGGATGCGCCGTTAAGCACGCTTCGATCTCACCCGGTTCAATCCGAAAACCGCGAATCTTCACTTGCTCATCGTTGCGCCCCAAATACTCCAGATTGCCGTCCGGTCGGTAACGTGCCACATCCCCGGTTTTATACAATCGTGCATCCGCTTCATCTGAGAACGGATCCGGCACAAAGCGCTCAGCGGTCAGCTCTGGGCGATTCAAATAGCCTCGTGCGACCCCCGCGCCACCAATATATAACTCACCGACCGCACCCAGTGGCACCGGCTGGCCATACGCATCGAGCAGGTAAATACGCGTGTTTGCAATCGGCCGGCCGATCGGAACCGAACCAAATTGTGGCAGCGGCGTGCTTGCCTCATACACAGCGCATCCCACTACCGTCTCTGTAGGTCCATATTCGTTAATCAGCCGTATACTCGGCTGTATGAGTTGCCACATCGCCACGGTCGAAGCATTCAGCGCTTCTCCTCCAATCACAAAAGCAGCCACCCGCGTTCTAATTCCTTCCTGTTGTAACCGCTGGCCCAATATGTCTAAATGAACCGGCGTGATCTTCACCAATCCTTCACTCTGCGCCTGGCGTACATATGTCTCCAATGCCTCAATTTCGTTACCTGCGCTCAATAATTTCACCGTGCTGCCGTATAGCAGCGGTGTCCATAAGCTGGTAACCGTTGCATCAAAAGAGAGTGAAGAAGACACCACCGCGCCTTCTTCAAAAGCATACGCCCACATAGCCCAACTCAAATAATTGCTCAACCCGCGGTGTTCGACCATCACGCCCTTCGGGGTGCCGGTCGAGCCCGACGTATAGATCACATACGCCATATGCCGAGTCGTCAGCTCGGCTACCGATGGATTCGTATCCGGCAACGCCGGCAATATGGTCGGATCGAGCACCGTACACTCGGCGAGCGCCGCGTCGCTCAACGCAGAGCGCCCGGCCGCATCTGCGAGCACAATGCTGGGTGCCGCATCGGCAAGGATGTGCGCCAAGCGCTCACTCGGATAGCTCGGATCGAGCGGCACATACGCGCCACCGGCTTTCAAAATCGCCAGCAGCCCCACGACCAGCGCGGGACTACGCTCGACACAAATCGCCACCCGAGTATCAGGCCTGACACCCCACTCGATCAACTGGTACGCGAGGCGATTCGCCCGGGCATTCAGCTGCGCATAACTGAGCGTTTGGTCTTCATAGACCAGCGCTGGCGCCTCGGGCGTGCGCTCGACCTGCGCTTCGAATAGCTGGTGCACGCACCGATGTTTCGGATACGCCTGCTGCGTCGCGTTCCATGTCTGCAGCAGCAACTGGCGCTCGGCCGGTGACAACAACTCAAGCGTTGCGACCGGCTGCTGTGGATGAGCCACCATTGCGCGTAACATCGTCTGCAGATACCCGACGTGCCGCTCGATCGTGGACCGGTCGAACAGCGCCGTCGCATACGCTAAGCTACCGATGATCTCGTCACTTGCCTCACACAAGTTCAGTTCGAGATCGAACTTCACGACGTCATACTCGAGCTCAGCCGGCGTGGCCGTGAGCCCGGGTAGGCGCCACTCGCCTGACTCATTGTTCTGCCACGCGAACATCACTTGAAACAGCGGCGTGTGATTGAGCCGACGCGGCGGCTGCACAACTTCGACCACTTGCTCAAACGGCAGGTCCTGGTGCGCTTGCGCGTCCAGCGTCGTGCGCCGCACGCGCGCGAGCAGCTGGGCGGTATCAGGTTCGCCCGACAGATCCACGCGCAACGCCAACGTATTGACAAAAAAACCAATCAACGGCTCGATGGCGGCATGCCCCCGGTTTGCGCTGGGCGTGCCGATGACCACGTCGTGCTGGCCCGACAGGCGCGACAGCACCGCGCTCCACGCGGCGAGCACCGTCATAAATAGCGTCGCGCCATACTCTCCACTTAAGCGCTTCAGTGCTTGTGTCGTCGATGCATCGATCTGCACCGGCACCTGCGCGCCAGCAAACGACTGTTGTGCCGGGCGCGGTCGATCGGTCGGTAGCGCTAGCAGCACCGGCGCGTCCGCCAGCGTCGCGCGCCAGTAGTCGCTCTGCGCCTGCAGCCGCTCACCCGTGAGCCACTGTCGTTGCCACGCCGCATAGTCCGGATATTGAACCGTCAGCGGCAGCAGCGGATTGGCTTGCGCCCCGATGCTCGCCGCGTATAGCGCGCTCAACTCACGCGCGAGCACCCCGATCGACCAGCCGTCCGACACAATATGGTGGTGTATGAGCAGCACCACGTGTTCGTCATCGGCCACTTGAATGCCGCATGCGTGGATCAACAGGCCCTGCGCCAGATCGAACGGCGCGTGCGCGGCTTCGTAACGCAAGCGTGCTAGTTGCGCCTGCGCATCCGGCACCCCACGCAGATCATGCCAGCGCAGCGGCACGCCCGTGTCCGCCGGCAGCAGCCGCACCTGCGGCTGACCGTCAACGCTCACAAACGTCGAGCGCAGCGCTTCATGACGCGTCAACAGCGCATCCAATGCCTGTTGCCAAGCCGCTCGATCAAGCGGCCCGCGCACATGCAGCGCCAGCGGAATATGATATGTGTCACTAACCCCATCAAGCTGCGCGAGGAACCACAGCCGCTGCTGCGCGAATGATAGCGGCAAACTGCCTTCGCGCGACACCGGCGTGATCTCGGGCAGCGTATCGGTGCCTTGTTGCCAATGGGCGTCGAGCGCTGCGGCAAACGCCGCCAACGTTGGCGTCGCGAACAAGGCGGCCAGCGGCACGTCGGCGCCCAGCGCTCTGACCCGGTTCATCAACCGCACCGCCAGCAGCGAGTGGCCCCCGAGCGCAAAGAAGCTGTCGTGCCGGCCGACACGTTCGACACCCAATAGCTCGGCCCAGATCGCCGCGAGCGTCGTCTCAAGTTCGCCCTGCGGCGCTTCATACGCTTGATGCGCGAGCGCGGCGTCATCCGGTGCGGGCAGTGCACGCCGATCCAGCTTGCCGTTCGGTGTCAACGGCCACGCGTCCAGCCGCACAAACGCGCTGGGCACCATATACTCAGGCAGGCTCGCCGCCACGTGTGCGCGCAGTGTGCTCGCCAGGTGCGCGTCCGCTTCGGCCTGCACATACGCGGCGAGCCGCTTAGCCGAGCCCTCACCTGTTGCCAGCACCACCGCGTCGCGCACTTGCGGATGCGCCGTTAAGCACGCTTCGATCTCGCCCGGTTCAATGCGAAAGCCGCGAATCTTCACTTGGTCATCGTTGCGCCCCACAAACTCCAGATTGCCGTCCGGTAAATAACGCGCCAGATCCCCGGTCTTATACAGCCGCGCATTAGCGTCCTCTGAGAACGGATCCGGCACAAAGCGCTCAGCGGTCAGCTCTGGACGGTTCAAATAGCCGCGTGCGACCCCCGCACCACCAATAGATAACTCGCCGACCGCACCCAGTGGCACCGGCTGGCCGTGCGCGTCAAGCAAATAAACGCGCGTGTTCGCAATCGGCCGCCCAATTGGAATATTGTCTTCTACACATGCCACTGGACAGGTCCAAAACGTTGTACCAATGGGATTTTCAGCGGGACCATACAAGTTATGAACTTGCGCGTCAGGCAGCAGCGTTTGACACCGCTGGACAGTCGCACCGGGCAGTGCTTCGCCACCGCAAATCAGATGCTTTACCGATGTGCATCGCTGAACACCTTCCGTATCCAAGAAAATGCTGAGCATGGATGGCACAAAGTGGACAGTCGTGATGCGCTCCTGGGCAATGAGATCCATTAAGGCAACAGGATCTTTATGAGCGTCGGCGTCTGCTACAACAAGGGTCGCGCCATTGAGCAATGTCCAAAATAGCTCCCAAATTGATACATCGAAGTTAAAGGGTGCTTTTTGGAGAACGCGATCGGCAGGCGTCAGACTATAACCTCGTGGCCGGTCGAACAGCGCCTGATCTTCATTTAACGTACCGTTAAGCTTTGTAACCTCGAATAAGCGTGCAATTTGAACATGTTCGATCATCACGCCCTTCGGCGTGCCGGTGGAGCCCGATGTGTAGATGACATAGGCAAGATGGCGAGGAGTCAGTTCGGCTACCCGCGGGTTGGGTGCAACTTGATCGAGCGGTACATCCGGCTCAAGTACGGTTCGGCACGCAAGCGCCGTTTCCCCCAACGTGGCCCTGCCCATTGCATCAGCTAGGACGATCGTTGGCGCCGCATCATTAAGAATATGCGCGAGGCGCTCGCACGGATACGCGGGATCGAGCGGCACACAAGCGCCGCCCGCCTTCATGATCGCCAATAGCCCCACGACCATTGCCGGCGAGCGCTCGACGCAGATCGCCACTCGGGCATCCAGCTTAACCCCCAATTCAATGAGACGATGCGCGAGGCGATTGGCCCATGCATTCAATTGCGCATAGCTTAGTGTCTGCGCTTCATACACCAGCGCAGTAGCTTCCGGGCTGCGCTGCACCTGCGCCTCAAACAACTGATGAAGGCACTGGTGGGCTGGGTAAGGAGCCGCCGTCGCATTCCATGTTTGCAGCAGTAGCTGACGCTCATCCGCTTCCAGCATTTG
>NZ_PRDW01000028.1 GCF_002927045.1 Mycetohabitans endofungorum
CAGCAGCAGCGGTGCGTCAGCCTCTCGCGGCAGCCGCATCGCGTGCATGCCGTAATCACGGCCGATTTCAACGATCAGCGACAAGACGGTCGGGTGCAGGTGGAAATGCTTGTGCGTATTGACGTGATCCAGCGTCAAACCAGTCGCCGCGAACGCGTCGAACTGCGCGCGGATCTCGCGGGCCAGTTGCCGGCGCACATGCGGCAGGAAAAAGAACCGAACCCCATCGCGAGCCATCGCATCGCCAAACCGGCCATGTGCGTCGACCAGGGACGCGATGCGCTCACGCGGCAGCATCGCATTGCCGTCAACCAGCACCAGATGTAAGCCGACACGCAGCGACGGCATCCGGCGCGCGCGCTCAAGCGCATCGCGCGCGGCTGGCGCGGCCACCATCAGGCTCGCCGCATTCAGGATGCCCTCGCGATGCGCGCGCTCGACTGCCTCGTTCACGCGCGGATGCAGTCCGAAGTCGTCGGCGGTGACGATCAATGCGCGGGCCGACGACTGTGTCACGCCTCGTGCGCTCGCAGGAAGCGGAAGAACTCGATCCCCTCGCGCAGCCGGCGCTTCATCATTTCCCAGCTCGTCAGCATCTCCCGCACGATCTCCCAGATCTTTGACGGCCGGAAATAGAACCGCTTGTAAAACTCCTCGAGGCCGTGATAGATGTCCTCGCGTGACAGGTGTGGGTAGCCGATCGCCGCCAACTGCACGCCCTCATGGCTGACCAGGTTGATGACCTTGTTTTCCTCCAGCCAACCGTTCTCGACGGCCTGCTTGTACAGCGTCGTCCCGGGATACGGCGCGGCCAGCGACACCTGGATCGTATGCGGGTTGATTTCCTTCGCATACGCAATGGTTTTTTGAATCGTCTCGCGCGTTTCTCCGGGTAGGCCAAGGATGAAGGTGCCGTGAATCTTGATGCCGAGCTTGCGGCAGTCCTCACTGAAACGGCGCGCGATATCGGTGCGCAACCCCTTCTTGATATTCAGCAAGATCTGATCGTCGCCGGACTCGTAGCCGACCAGCAACAGCCGCAGGCCGTTTTCCTTCATGATCTTCAGCGTCGAATACGGCACGTTCGCCTTGGCATTGCACGACCACGTGACACCGAGCTTGCCGAGCCCACGCGCGATTGCCTCCACGCGCGGCTTGAAGTCGGTGAACGTGTCGTCGTCGAACATGATCTCCTTGACTTCAGGCATGTTGTCGCGAATCCACTTCACTTCCTCCAGCACGTTCTCGACCGAGCGTACCCGATAGCGATGCCCACCGACCGTTTGTGGCCACAGGCAGAACGTGCAGCGCGAGCGGCAGCCGCGGCCGGTATAGATCGACACGTACGGATGCTTCAGGTAGCCGATGAAATAGTTGTCGATTTTCAGGTCGCGCTTGTAGACGGGCGCCACGAACGGCAACTCGTCCATGTTCTCGATCATCGGTCGCGGTGGATTGTGCTCGATCGAGCCATCGGCCAGCCGGTACGACAGGCCGGTGACGTCCTTCAACGGCCGGCCTTCGGCGACTTCCTTACACGTATAGTCGAACTCCTCGCGGCCGACCCAGTCGATCGCCGCACTCGCGCTGAGCGTGCCATGCGGATCGACCGCCACTTTCGCGCCAACCATGCCAATCATCACCGACGGCTTGCGCTCCTTGAGCTTCTGCGCAAACAACGCGTCGGTTGGGAACGACGGCGTGCTCGTGTGGATAACGACCAGATCGTAGTCTTGCGCGATATCAAGCGTCGCCTTGACCGATAGGCCGTCAGCCGGCGCGTCGAGCACGCGGCTGCCCGGCACCATCGCGGCGGGCTGCGCGAGCCATGTCGGGTACCAGAACGAGCGTATTTCGCGCTTGGCCTGATAGCGTGATCCGGCGCCGCCGTCAAAACCGTCAAATGACGGAGCCTGCAAGAAAAGCGTCTTCATTTAGTCAAATGCTCCGCAATGTGCGATGAACGCCGCACCACGTTCCCCAAAAAGCCGTGACCTCGATCGTCCGGGACGCACGCCGCTACAGCGACTCACGGTTGCGCGACGGCAATGGCGTGCCGACCAGCGGCACGCGCGAGCCGCGCCAGTATACGTGCGAGCCAACCGCAGCGCTCAGCCATTGACCCAACAACAACATGTCGCGCAACGGCACCAGCGGCAAATCGCGCAGGAAGGGGCGCACGGTGCGCGCGTCGTGCTCTCGAGCCACCTCACCGGTGATGTAGACGCCACGCCAGTGCAGCACCAGTCGCGCGAGCAAGCCGATGCTGGCCAGCGCCGCGGCAACGCCACCCAACAGCGTCTGGGACGCAGGCCGGACCAGCGCGAGCGCCGCAGCCGCGATCAGCCACGGCGACGTGAACGTGACGAACAGGAAGCCGAAACCGAACGGATTGATCGAGCGGATCGTGCGTAACCAACGCGTTTCACGCCGCCACAGTGCACCGAAATGCGACTCTGCGACGTCGGTGGATACCGTGATGTCCGACAGCACCGTCGCGAGCCCGGTTTCGCGCGCGTGTTCGGCCAGCCAGTAATCGTCCGCGAGACAGTTCTTCAATCGCTGGAAACCGCCAATTGTATCAAGGGTCTGCCGCCGCAGCGCCAGCGTCGAGCCAAAACCGAAGCGGGTCGATCCTCCGGCATGCGCGACCCGCACCGACGGTGCGAACCAGTCATTGACAAACATCGCGCCAAGCCGCGTCCACCACGGACCGACGCCGTGCGCTCGGTATAGGCACGTGACCACGCCCACAGCCGGATCGGCCAGCGGCGCGCACACCGAGGCCAGGTAATGCGGCTGCACCGCGATATCGCTATCGGCAAGGACAATCGTATCGTAGCGGGCGTGCGCGGCCAGGTTGATCAGATTGCTGACCTTCAGATTGCTGCCATGCACATGCGGATCAACAAACAGTCGGATGTCGCATGTCGGATAAGCCGCTTGCAGCCGCTCGACGACCGCAATCGCCGGATCGTTCGGAGAGTGGACGCCGCAAAGCAATTCGAAGCACAGATGATCTTGCTCGCAGAACGTCGCGAGATTCTCAAACAGCCGCGGCTCTAGCCCGCACAGCGGCTTGAGCACGCTGACCGGCGTAAGCGGCGCGCCTGGCGCATTTAGCTGTGCCGGATACGGGGGGCGACGCCCGCGCAGCGATACCGCCGCGGCGATCACAGCATAAAACGCCGCCATGGCGGCGACGGTCACGATTAACCAGGACGCGAGATTTGCGGTTGCTGCCATCACACAGTAGACGCATGCTACCTTGGCGACATGCGTCGTTTTCGTTCATTCTTGCCAGCCCAAGCCGGACCTGGACAACGTTAAAGTAATAAACCAAAGTAATATGAAAGGCTATTTTCTGCTACATCGAGTGTACGCAGTATTCTGATGACGTGCGCGTTCACCCGCGCTACCGACCGGATGCCGCGTTTTCCAGCCTCTGCCGCAGCCCCCCGTTGCACCCACGCACGTCCGTTGGCGCGCCGGGCTCAGAAGTGAGTCCAGGATGATAACGACTCGATGTGATGGCAGCAACCGCGTCTTGACGAAAATCACGACCGCGCACACAACTACGCAAAGGCCCTTCGTCATCCTGGCGCGCCCTTCGTCATCCTGTGGGCCTGCGCAGGCGCCGGTGTTGGTGCCTGCGACTGGTCGACGCCTAAGCCAGAAGTCTGTAATGACGTTATGTTTGCAATATGCTGCAATAGCATTCGCCATTGGCGATAACCACCCTGCCAGCTTCCAACACAGCGCTTGCCAAGCGCGAGACATTGAATCTGCGCATCAAGCCCAAGGAGCGAAGCTTGATTGACCGGGCTGCGAAGGTCCGAGGGAAAAATCGTACGGATTTTGTGTTGGAAGCGGCACGGGCAGCTGCAGAAGACGCGTTGCTTGACCAAACCATCATGACGGCTTCCCCAAAAGCTTATGCAGCCTTTGTGGCGCGTCTGGACATGTCCCCATAGCCAAACGAGCGCCTGCGTAAAACCTTGCAAACGCCGACGCCCATCGTGCCACAGCCGCTCGATACGTTATCACTACCCGCCATGCTCGATGATCGCAACGGCCTGCACCGCGCACTCGGATGCCGCCAGTGCGCCGCCGATGACAATTTCAATGCGATTTACGATTGGCTCGCGCGCGGCCAGTCACCGGTTAAGCTTGAGCGGAAAGTTGGGGTGCCGCTTGCCCCCACCGCTGGCTGCGTGCCTGTTTAACGTCTCGTCCACTTTTGCTCCTACCAAAAAATTAAGGCGAGCTCATTTAAACTTCATGCGACACGCTGTGCGAACGGCCCTCGCGAGCTTACAATTACCCACAATCTGAAAGAGCAAGTCCATAGCCAAGCTGGATGTCGGTCAGACGCCGGATGCCACGCCACATGACGATATTGCCAGGAGGTGGAGCCGGCACGCGCGAGATAACCACCAAGTCTGGCCAGCTTCGTCGCGCTTGCCCTGCCCCCCGACGCAGCGTTAGACACCAAGATCACGCGCATTTGGCCCCTCATTTTGTGAAGGGCGGTCAGCTAGAATATCCCGCCACGGGCTTTGCACACGGTCGGGACGCCGGGGGTGAAAACGGAAATCGCAACTAACCCGGGTGGTGTCGGTATCGTTGAACCGGCTGCCATGGTACAAAAAGCCGCCATCCCAAAGCAAAGCCTGTCCGTAGCGCAAATTGAGAGGAGAATAATTGTCACTGCCATAATCATCTTCGACGTACAGAGTACAACCGTCGTGAACATTGGTGAACGGCAGATAGCAATTGATTTGCTCTTCGCGTCCCGTAATGTCGGCGTCGCGGTGAAAATCGCTGACGCTGCCGGTGCGCGCTAAATGGACCCGCATTTTGGGATGCGCCGAGTAACGGACACAATTGGCATAAAAGGGTGCCAGCTGATCAGCAATCCAGCGGTGATAGAGAATGTAGAAAGCGGAATCATCAGGCAGTTTTTGCATTAAGGTCCGTAAGGACAGGTTATCTTGGTAGGTTAATCGGGACCGCCCGCACTGCCGCCGCCAGAACTCGTGGAGCCGGTCAATGCGGGAGACATGAAACACATCGCGGGCTAAAATCCTTGCAAAGGGATACTGATCAGTGTCGTAGTTGATGATGATAAAGCGGCGATGCATAGTCGTGGCTCGAAATAAGGGTTGACTCGCCTTCTCCGTTCTTATAGGGACTGAAATAGGGTGAGGCAGATTATGCCAGCGAAGCTAAAACTTGGGCGACGGTTAACGACGCTAAATGGGCTTTTTCCCACTTGTGCCACAGCATCAGTCCGCCGGTGCTCAGCGCAGCGTTAGCAAGAGTCGCAAGATGCTTTGATGCCGCCCCTGGCAATGGTGGGCCATCATATGCGAGAGGGGGATCCTCATTCCCCGGCTGGCGTGCCCCGTAGCAGCGCAGTGGTATCGCTTCTTCCTGCGAACGACACTCCCCGTAGATTTCGATAGAACCGGCCACTGGATCTCGCAGAAACCGAATGTTTCCTGAGTAAAAATCACGGGTACCTTCCGACCATATTAAACTGTCGGATGACAATTCAAACACTGGAATAGGTTTGCCAGCGATAATCAACCGGTCATCGGCTAGAACCATTGGAGTGGGAACGCGGGTAAAGCGACCGTTGGAGCGGAGGATAAAGGATCCAAAGCGCAGTGGCGGGGGCACCGATAGGCGGTTGACCATAGCAATGGTTGCCGGATCGACAGCATCAACGGTCAGAATTTTGGCGTCGCTGGCGGTACTTTGACGAGGCCATAGTTTGCCGACCAGGCGTCGATCCCCTGACGACTGCAAGTCAAGTTTTAGGAAGCCGTTGAACGGAACTCCCGGTTGTTCGAACCACTGAACCATACCTCCTTTCAAAGTAAAGTGGCGAATTCGGCGATCATTGACATATAGAATACTGTGCAACGGGTTCCCGCGGTGCCCGATTAGAGTGACGACGGTACTGCCATCGACCGTAACATAAACCCCAGTCCACGGGGACAAAGTGGTACGGTACAGATGATCGACCGTGGCATGATAACAAGACCAATCTGGCTGGTATCCGTGCTTTTCAGCCCATTGTACAGCGGTTTTTCGGGCCAAGGTCAGCGGTTTCCCACGGACTTGGCTAAGGAAATCAAAGCAAGCTTTTTTACTGACCATCAACGAGTGAATCATGTTCTCGTTGGCTTCCGATCGAACATAGGTTCCTTTGGCTGCGATCTGAATTGCGCCGGAATCGCGGGAGGCCAGCATTTGCCGCTCACGGTCCGACAGACCAACAAAACGCGGATCGTTCAGGGCCTGCTCAGGCGCATGACGGTACAGGTTTTGCAAACTAGTATCAAAGCGCAGTTCAATCAGGAAGTTACTAGCCCGTGTGTTGCCCTGCCAGCGGTAGGACTTTGGGATGGAAAATTGCCTGAACGCGTCAAAGGCTAACATTTCACGTGGACCATACAGACCGATCTCGCGCAGGGGCGACTTTGGAGTCGTTAGGCTTTGCCCATCCTTTAGCAGCCCGAGGTCAACTGCGGTTTGGCGGTCTGTTGGCACTACGTCGCGTGGGGGCAGATAAAAGGTGGAAATACCGTTGATTGTGGACTGAACTTCGGGGTCGTGAAGGTCCTTTAGGGCATGAATCGCAATCAAGGGCTCGATTGTCGGATACCTTGATGCGACGTAGTGGGTGATTTGGTATTCGGGCCCGTATGACTCAATCAGCCAGTTTACAAAATAGGAAAATCCGCTATTGAGGTAGCCGTGGCGGCGGTATCCCAATTCGCCGATCAGCCCAACCTGCCACAGAACCACGTGCAGCGAGGTATCAATCCGCCGGCGCCGAGTTAAGCAATCGGTAGCTTCATGAGTTTGCAAGCCGGGATGACAAGGATCAACCCCCAGATCGGCGCACAAGGTATCAAGGGCGCATACTCCGGCCTTCATCTTTGCCCGATGACCTTCACGTCGGGCAATCATTACCGCCCGGTGGGTGGACAGTACGAAGATGCCGGGGTGGCCGTAAAACACCACCACCACGTCCAACCCTTGCCGGACCCAGTACAATTGGGCCTCGGTCATCTGCATATAAGTGACATAGCGGACCTTGTCCTCGCCATAAAGAACATAGAGGTCAAGGCTATCAGGTCGTATCCGTTTGAGCCAGACTACAGTTGCCGGATCGGCGACGCAAAACAGTACCTTATCAGCGGCCTGTATTATCTTTTCATCACCAATGGAAAAGCCGATGGTTTCAATTCCAGATCCTATGATAGTTAGGGTGCCGGGTTTGCTATTGGGCGGGATTTCACCGTCTGCGATTTCCCGCACGGTGGGCTTTAGACGAGCAATACCTGCCGCCAATTCCTCCCACGCCCGCTGATGGTCTTCATAGGTCGGATAGTCCGAGGCCAGTGCCTGATTCATGATTTTCTTCTCCTAAGGTTCACATGATTTTGGCGATAAACTTTAGGGCGACCCCAGCGCCGACTTTCAGTGGAAGCGGTTTGTTTTGATACGTGTACTGTCCTAGTTTGACGTAGGCTTGTGGCCACTGTCCCGGCTCGCTAAACTGAGTCATGGCCGCCAGTGCAGTATCGGCGTCCTGCTGGCTCCACCGCCAGTTGGCAAGAGCCTGATCCTCAGCGTCGTTTTTTAAGGACAAGATGCCACTAACCACCATGTTCTGCTCATTGGCATCAGCGCCGTCCTCCACATAGTAAGAAAAGGTAGTCCAACGCTCTTCAATGCTGTTGGCTGGATTTTCCATGTAGTTCATCAACACACCGAGCGGAGATGCCGAGGACGGCTGTTCGTCAGCGTAGCTGATCGACGCCTTTTTGTACCAAAGTTCCAGCAATTTTTGGGCACCGATCATGCCGCCCATCACGGCAGCGTTTTTAAAAACAAACTTGAAAATTTTTCCTTTATTAGCCCATAGAGATGAGCCGACCCGCTTAGCCAGTCCAACCAGGGCCGACTCGTCGATGTTGATATCGGTATCGATGTCAGTATCAACATCAATAACATTGTCGACCACATTATCGACGACGTTGTCGATATCGGTATCAATATCGACATCAATGTCAACGTCAACGTCAACTACCACCAAAGCGTCAATGTCAACGTCAATGTCGACATCAATGTCCACATCTGTGTCCACATCAGTATCGACGTCTGTGTCCACATCAGTATCGACGTCTGTATCCACATCGGTGTCGACATCGACGTTGATTAGATCGCCGTTTTCAACGCCAGCGGCATCGAATTTATTGGAAATCCAGTCGACCAACGCGTTAGCGTCGCTCTTTACGGCGTTAAGTAAGGCCTGCCCGCCGCTTTGCAAGGCATTGTATAAGCCGGGCAACGCCTTAGCAAGATCAATCACTGTGTGGACGATCATCACCATATTGATGGCGGTGTAGGTAACGTTGGCCAGATTGTAGGCGGCCATCCACCAAGCCAATTGCGGCACCTGATAAGGTTGTACGATCAGATCTTCGCCATTGATTTTACCTTGGAAGAACGGTTCGTAGGTGTCGGGCTGGCCGTTGTGCAAATTCATGTCTTGCAGAACCAATGTAAGCTTGATTCCGGACGAGTCAGTGGCACCAGTCGACGTCAGCGCGCGGCGGCTGAACGTCAGTGGTACTGGCGTGCCACTGCCTCTTTGTTCGTTTAAAGGAGTATATTGGGCGCAACCATTACTGCTGAATACGATTTGCCCGGTAGCGGTTTTCGGCAGGACGAGAGGAATAATTGGCTGCGGTGGTTGCGGTGAATAGCAGTAAAAGGTTTTTCCGCCTGTTCCGCCCCAAGCCCGAACATCGTTTTCGGCCCAAAAGGAAACGGCACTAAAAAGTTCATAACTGAAGCTAAGTTTATGCGAAGCAAACCAGGCATCAAGAAGAGGTTTTTGTTTAGTTAGGTCTGGCGTAGTCAAAATGATGTCGTTGATCGCCAGACTATCGGGGCTGTATGGGCTACCGGTATAGGATTGGTAAAAGTCGAAGGCCGCCTTGGCAATATCAACGGCATTGGCCGGGATTGTCACGGTTCCGCCACTGAGTGGCCCGGCCACGGCAGTTGCGACCGGTAGGCCGGTGTCAGGCAGAACAAAGGACAGCGATTCGATGGGCTCACCAAGAGTGTAGAGTGATGTCTGGTTAGCTGGGACTGAACCGACCTTAGTGTAGGACGGATATAGGGTATTGGGATCGGAGGTAGTGGCCCCTGCCGGCACAGTGAAAGTATAGATGTCAAGGGCTTGGGCGAGGGAATTGGTAATGGTGACCTGAGTCATGACTTTTGTCCTGGCTAATTAATGTTAGTGTGTGAAGCATTAGGCGTTTGGTGTTGTATGTCTGTGAGAATCTGGATCAGGGAACCGGACTGGGAGAGCACGGACGCAAGGTACCGCCATTGATCAGAAGCGGTCAATGGCGGCTGCTGGCCGAAAGTATCATTCATCGATCGGCTCGGCAGCCGGATCGTCGTCGTCGACAATTTTTTCCTGCTCCTCCTGCGACTCTTCGATCTGCTTGTTGATTTCTTGCACGGCCGTCTGGTTGCTTTTGATCATTTCAGCGGATTGGGCACTTAGAGATTCTGAGACCGAGTCTACGAAACCGTCCATGCCGCTGTGTAAATCTTTCATAGCCTGCACCTGTTCTTGCACCACGGTGTGTAAGGTTTCCGATGTTGCATTAGTTAACGCGTTTTGAACGTCCTGCAACTGGCCACCCAGGCCTTCGAGCTGTGTCAACTGATCCTGCGACATTTCTGACATGTATTGCGCCAGTTCTTGCATGGTAGTGTTCATGGCGTTGACGCCATCTTCCAGGGAGGCTGCGTTGACCTCGTCGGCGATGTTGCCGGTTTGGACAGCCAAATCCTGCATAGCAGCTTCGGGGCTGGACGGAGCGCTCATTTGGCCGTCGCTCATTCGCTGGGCTACGTCCTGATTCTGCGCTTGTAAAGCGTCTTGAATCGACTTCAGTTGCTGCTCAAACATTTCCTGCATGGTTGGCTGTTTGGCGGCACCCAGTCCGCGAGCCCACTTGTAGATGCCGTACAAAGTTGTTCCGACAAAGTGGAGCAGCATGACCGCGCCGCCCCAAGCCATCACGCTTTCAAAGATCTGGGCCACTCCTTTGGGAGCAAACAACACATTCCAGTAGTCAGAGTGCTGCTTGTCGTCGGATTTTTGCGGCTGGTCAAAGCCAAGCGCCATCATGCCGTTGACAGTACCGGTGAGTACTGGAATGATAGCGGTGTCGGACGGGGTTTGAGTGAACTGCGACTTAACCATAAACAGCCCCTTGACCGCCAGCGCTGGGTTGTCGGGACTAGCGGAATCGACAAACAATCCGTTCAGATACACTAAAGTTTTGCTCTGACTGTTGTCTACCTCCACCGACGTAGTGTCAGATGGCTTGACCGCCGGGGCAAAAGTACAACTGTATCCGGCGTTGGGTAAGGTGACGTCTAACGTCGTTGGCTTAGTCAGGGTAATAGTGCCCATGAACTGCGTGGTGCTGCCGGTGGTCGCGTAAAGATAAAAAGTTTTGTCGCCGTAAGCAGCCCAGGCGAAGGGAAAAGCTTGATAATAACTTTGCATGGCAACAAAGCTCGCCAGCGTCACGTCTTTATAGGAGGTGGTACTTTTAAAAAACTTGTTAACGTTGTCAGCGATGCTGTCAGCCACGGCGTCAGAGGAGCCCGACGACCCATCCGCTGCTTTGCTTGCAGCAGTCTGGGCGCCGGACATTGCAGTCTGAAAATCAGTAGTTAGCTTGGAATTTGGATAAGCATTGATGGTTTGAAAGAAAGTTGCGGCTTCCTTCATCGATTTCAGCGATTCAGCGGTTACCGTCTGTGGCGCATACTTCGACATAATTTGGATCACCCCCAGATTGGCCACTGGCGAGAGCCAATCAGCCGTACTGACCAAAAGGTTGTAAAGGGTGGAGTATTTTTTTTGATGGGTGGTGGGATCGATGTAATACTGGTCGAGAGTGAAGGTTTGGGTGGCATTATTGTTGATGGTCGTCGTGCCGTCTGTTGCCTTCAGTAGCTCTAAAGATTGATCGTAAACCATGACTCCGTTGGCTGGATCAGTCGGGTTATTGGTTGTAGGGGTTAAAATGCAAGCCGTAACGCCGCTGTTGTTGGTTACTTCGATTTGCTTGCTTTGGTCCCCGTTGGGCGTGGGGGAGGTGCTAGGGGCGGTCAATCTGGTCATAATATATCTCCGGGTCTGAAATAGCCAACTAAAAAAGACAGGGAAGCTACGAGAACATCGTTTAAAAGACAAACTGCTTACATACTTCCCTGGTCATCTGGGATAAATTGTGCTACACATTTTCAAGAAAAGATGCGATGACCAGTATTAAACGCTAAGCGATGGACACTAACTTGTACTTGTGCTAATTAAAACGTCACCTTGACAAGGAAAACGCTTAAGTCGCAATCGACTTGCGGTAAGTCAAAATGAATTGATACAATAAAAATATGTAAATTTGGTGCCTCGCATAAGAAAACGCGACTCTGTTTAATTTAAAGTTACCTTGTCATTGATTTCACTTCAAGCCTTGCTTTCATAGAACGCAAAATCGCTGCCCTTGAAAAATTACCCATTTCAATCTTATTGCCAGCTCTCACTATATAAGATGACCAAACCCAACTGTTACTCGCACAGCTTAAGCAACAAGGTAAATCTACTATAAAACTCTTTGGTAGGAATGCAAGGAGTTTTTATTTGCCTAATCCGACAAAACATTAGCCATTAAGAGTCGCTAACGCAACCTGGACGTCAGGCCGTAAGCGCCGTATCCTGCTTGCAATTACCCACATCTCGTTAGCGCGAGTTCATACCCGAGTGTCTGGCGAAAATTACTTTTGCTGACGCATTGACTCAGGTTTTTTGCTACCGATCGGAGCCTGTTGCCTCATGTAATTTGTTACCCGTCAGAATGCTGGCGGGGACGACTGATGACGAGGCGGCTCAGCATGTCAATACGACGGGAATGGATAGAGGCGGTTGGCGAGCGGTACCGCCGTTCTGATCGGAGCGAGAAACGTGCGATACTGGACGAGTTTGTCCAGGTGACGGGATATCATCGCAAGCACGCCATCCGTGTGCTGTGCCGCGAGCCTGTGCTGCCGAGGACGAAGCCCGGCCCCCAGCGACGCTACGACGATCAGGTGCGGGCCGCGCTGATCACGCTGTGGGAGGCGGCCGATCGGATCTGCGGCAAACGACTGAAGGCGCTCATTCCAACGCTGACCGATGCGATGGCACGGCATGGTCACCTGACGCTATCAAAGCAGGTTCGCCAACGGCTGAGTCAGATCAGCGCCGCCACCGGTGACCGGCTGCTGCATGACGTGCGCGAACAGGCTTTCGCAGGTCAACGCCGACGCGCTGGCGCACTGGGTAACGCAATTGGCCGTGCCGTGCCGATCCGCACCTTCACTAACTGGAATCATCCGCCACCCGGCTATCTCGAGGTTGATTTCGTCGAGCATTGCGGTGGCACCAAGATCGACGGCGACTTCGTACACAGCTTCGTGATGACCGATATCGCGACCGGCTGGACCGAATGCCTGGCCATGCCCTATCGAAGCGGTGCGTTCGTTCTCGAGCACCTCGAACGGGTTAGCCGAGCATTGCCGTTTGCGCTGCGTGGTCTGGATTGCGATAACGATACCGCCTTCATGAATGAGGCCGTATTCGACTTCTGCAAGGCAGCGCGCATCGAGCTGACGCTCTCGTGCGTATAAGAAAAACTACCAGGCGTGGTTCGAGCAAAAGAATGGATCAGTCGTGCGCCGCCTCGTCGGGTATGGCCGGTTGCGTGGACTTGAAGCGACGCAAACCCTTGACTGCCTTTACGAGGTGTCACGTTTGTACATTAACTTCTTCCAGCCTTCATTTAAGCTGAAATCGAAGACACGTTGTCTGGCGTCAACTACAAACGCCGCCGACGACAACTAAAATTGCCGCCCTATGTTGCTACCGGGGCTGACGCCGTCGGCTTGGCACCGGCAGCTTTTGCCCGATAGCTTTCAACGCTCATCAAGTCGAGAATGACACTATGATGGACGACGCGGTCGATGGCCGCGAGCGTGGTCATTGGATCCTTAAAGATGCGCTCCCACTCTGAGAACACGAGGTTTGTTGTGATGATGATGCTCTTGCGCTCGTAGCGCTCAGCGAGCAACGTGAACAGCACTTCCATTTCATCTCGGTTATGCTGGACGTAGCCGATATCGTCCAGAATGAGGCACTCGAAGCGATCCAGCTTCGCTAGCTCCTGCGGCAAACGCAGATCGCGCTTTGCTGCCAGTAGCCGCTGCACCAAGGCCCCCGTGGGTGTGAACAAGACCGGGTACCCTTGCTCGACGAG
>NZ_PRDW01000029.1 GCF_002927045.1 Mycetohabitans endofungorum
GCATTGGATCGCCGCATCGACGCGGTGCTCACGCGTGCGGCGACGTTGGCGTCAGCGTTCGCATGGCAACTGGCCGGCTACGTGATCGGCGCGCTTTTCCTGAGGCCCGGATCGATTGGGCGGCGGATGAGGCGTTTGCCGAGGTGGTTCACTGGAATCCGGGCGTCGACCGCGTGTTGTGCGCGTCGCTGCGACGCTTCAAGAAAGCGCGCAACCTGGATGATCTGCGGGCGATCGTCGCGTCGATTCGCACGCTGCGCAGCGAGCGCTATGATCTGGTGCTCGATATTCACGGTGTCTACAGCGCGATCATTGCATTCATCGCCCGTTCGCGACGGCGTTATGGCTACTGCCGCGAGAACCTCGGCGAGGCAGGTGCGGCATTCGCGTACACTGACCGGTTTGATCGGCGAATTGCGTCCAACGCCTGGTATGCGATGCGCCGCAGTGTCAGCGATGCACTTGGCTATTCGATCGATGAACGCCCGCATTTCGGCCTGAAGCTGCCGCCCGCGTTGCCGCGATCGGTGACCGGTGAGCCGGCGCGGCGCGCCATGCTGTTCCACGCGACATCGGCCGATGCAAAAAAGTGGCCGGCCGGACATTGGATCGGCGTGGCTCAGGCCTTGACGGCGCGAGGCCTGCAGGTCGTATTGCCATGGGGTTCGGAACGGGAACACGACGAAGCCTGCCGGATCGCCGCGGGTGTGCCGCAGGCTCAGGTATTGCCCAAGCTCACGGTGACAGAGTGCGCGCAGCTGATCGACGCATCTGAACTCGTGGTTGGCATGGACAGCGGATTCGTGCATCTTGCCTATGCGCTCGGCAAGCCGACCGTGATGATCTTCACCGCGACTTCGCGTTCGCATTTCGGCATCGACATACCGGGTCGCGCCATATCAGTCGGCGACGAAGGGCGCTCGCCAGCCGTGCGCGATGTACTGGCTGCAATCGACTCGGTGTACCCGCCCGGGGTGGCAAGCGCCATTTCCGCGGGGCCTCACGTCGAACCGATCGTGGCTGTGAAGTCGTGTCCGGTGATAATCCCGTTCCGGCATGAGGCAGCTTGACCGTGCCGACGCCGTATGGTGGCCCATGCCGACGCGCGGCCCTCGTTGATACGCCGGGCAATGGACCTGTCACGGGTGAGCAGATTACTAGCGGCGCAGGGCCATTCGATCGAGACCGTTCAGTTGCTCCTTGAGCATGTCAGCTGGATTATGTCGCGTTGCCCGATGGCCCCGCAACGGTGAGTCGGCCCACGAACCGCCGAAGCGGCGTTTACGAGTGGCACCAAAATGACTTGGATAGATAGTCATTTCACGCTATAACAATGACAATGCCTATGGTCGTGTGACTTTAAGCGCATCGATGGAAGCCAACCAAGTTTCGAAGTCCGAATTCAAGGCGAAGGCGCTTGAATTTTTCCGCCAAGTCGAAGCGTCTGGCGAGAGTGTCGTCGTGACCGATCACGGCAAGCCGACGTTGGAGGTCCGACCGTACCGCAATCATGAGCGGAATTCCCTCGACGTTTTGCGCGGCTCCGTTGTCCGTTACGACGACCCGACCGAACCAGTTGACGTTGAGTGGTCGGCGGCTCAGTGATCGTTCTCGATACGCACGCGCTAGTCTGGTGGACAAACGGTGACGACGCCCTGAGTGAGCAGGGCAGCACTTGGGGCGCCGTCGCATCGATGTTACCAATCTACGGCCGTACACCGCCGTCAAACTTATAGCTTGACGCCCCGCAGATTGAAAGCGAATATCGGGCGCTTCTAGGTCGGCTTCCCGCATTGGACGCGTCTGGCAGGCGGAACTGATAACGGCATTAGCCGAAGTACTAGGCGCATTCTCATTATCTTCCCCGTCCTCCAAACATTATGCTTATCGTTATGATGTTGAGAGCGCGACGGTCGTTGATAAGACAATTATACGAAACACTGTTCCAATGGATGCAATGCCTGCCAGCGTCGCATCGGGGCGCGCCGATCGGGTATCGATGCTGCCAGAGGCACAAAGACCAGTGTACCTCGCTCATCTGCGGCATTTGACGCTGTCACTGCCGGAGCATCAATTAGGCAGCGCGTTACGCTACCTACCGGGTGCGTTAACGATGCTGCTACCGCCAGATCAACATGTACATGAGCTTTCGCTGCTCGAACCCGCCCTTGAGCGCGTGCTGCCCGCGCAGCGCTAACTAGCAGCGCTCGGGCTGCTCGATGAAGCATCGCGGTTGAACGACGCACTGTTCAAGCAGGTATGGCAGCGTGCGATGCGTTTGCTTGACGGCAGCAATGGCCCAGCATAGCGGAAGTGTTCTACGATATCCATTTACGGGTCGGACTGAAACTCAATAACCAGGTTTGATGTGCTGCAGCTCGACGCGTAGCACATAGTCGGGAGCCGACGAATTGGTTGAACGTAAGGCAGTTTTCGGGCCTGCGCCATCGGATTCGCGCTTATGCGGCTTGCTGCTCGACGTGCTCCGTCGGTATCAAGCGCCATGAAAGTCACTCGTAGATGCGGTTGCTGGGATGACCGGCAGCGCGCTCGAACACTGCGAGCAGGTAGGCAAATGGCTCGACGCCGTTCCGGTCAAGCTATAGACCACCGCCGCACTGTGGCCTCCTGCGTCGGAGCCTGTGAACAGATAGTTGCGCCTACCGAGCGCAAGCGATCGGATGGCTCGTTCGGCGGTGTTGTTGTCCGTCTTCACAGTACCGCGCGAGCGTTCGCCAGTGCGTCAGCAAGTATTTGATCGCCTTGGCCAGGCCAGACTTAACCGAGACTTGAGACAGCGTGTGTTCCAGCCAGACCTTCAGGCTGAGGAGCGAAGGCGCGCAACGTTGCTGACGGACCGATAGTCGTACGTCCGGTGTTTGGCCGCGAATTTTGCGCTCAACGGCATATTTCTTATTCGGCATTGGGCGCCTCTGAACCAAATCGTCGAGCGTGCCGCTGTTATCCTCGCATCCCCAGCGCTCCGGTTGCTGGTCGCTTTTCTATGGAATCTCCGGTCGCCTTTCCGTAGGATCGATGGTGGTTTTCACGTGGAATACGCACGCACCGCGTAGCTTAGCGGCCATGATACTGGTACCGAGCAGCAGAGTGACGATGGTTTTGTTGCATGCCGTACGAAGGTAATTACCGTTGCGCGGTCTAACCCAGCGTTGTAACTGGATAATCGGCCACCTTACCAAAACAGCGACACTAGTCCGATGTCGGGCTAAACATCGAAGCGTCACATAGCGGCAGCTAGATGATTGTAGCGCAGGCGGATGGCGATTAGCGGGCAGCCGGGGCGGGGTGATCGAGCTGCTTGGCGTCACGCAATCGCGGTGATGTCCGGCGTGCAGCCGGGTTTGCGTGCGGTGAAAGAGCGGCAAGGTCATTGGCGCTGAACATGACAATAGTTTTGCAGTGTCATACCGGATGCTGATGAAAAGATGCCAATATCGTGCCATGCTGCACGATTGGGCGAGCCGGGAATGAGCGACCGTGAGCTGATGTTTGGACGCGTGTTGATAAGTTGCGATACCACTGCTAAAGCATTCAAATCTGCAAAAATGCAGCGCATCGGCGGTATTTTGTGCCATCCTAAGCTGTAGCGGATCGACCACTGCAGTTTGTCGCAGTTAGCGCTTCGTCATTTTTTTGCCACCATTTGTCGGTTTAAGCAAGGATGAAGTGCTTGAGTGCTTCGAGGCTGATGCTTTATAGTCAGTACCACCTCATTCATCGTGAGCGATACATGGCAGCTAGACACGATGATTGGGCATGTCATGAGTCAGTGGCCAAACGATGAGGTGATTTGTCAGCGGACAGGGCTTTGCAATAGCCATTCCTGATGAATAAAACGATGTCTGGAGGGAACAACTATGAAGAAGTACCCCAGCTTGTATCGAATGGCGCCGTCCCTGTGCGGTGCAACTGTTTTTTCTGTCCATCCTGTTCTCGGACTTTTTCCACCGATCCCATTCTCAAGCTGTCTTGTGTAGTACGGAGCGATCACGCATGTTCCATCATGCGGGATGGTGACGACTGTCCTTAAAGCTACGTCAGGTTAACCTGTTCTTTTAAGCAACCTACTTTGGCTCAATCCAGCACGATCGAGTCACGGGCCTCGCTGGTCGCTTATCTGACGCAGCTGTATCGGGTTGCGCAGGCATTGGAGGCAGGCGCGGCGGATGTTTTCAAAGTCCGGCTCGTCTAGCGCCGGCCGGACACTATGGCAACGGCGGCCACGTTGTTATGCATGCAGCAGTTCAGCGGTGCTATTGTCAGATGCATACTTAGATGGAAAAAGATTGCATTCAGTGAAAATAGTCGAGAGATACCTGTAACCCATGCGAGGTAATGATGGAAACCGGGAACCTAGTAGAGAACGCTTCAGTGCGTGAGATTTTGGATGAAATTAAAGCATTCAACGAAAGCGAAAGCAGCCTTCCTCGCACAGATCTGGATGCACGACGAAAGCTTTATGCGCAGTCCCTCGATGATAAAGATATCGTCGAACGGGTTCAGGCGTTTAAGACGTATCCTGAAATAGATGGCGCCGCTGTATTGGCGAGCTATGATCTTTTACATGGAATATCTTATTTAGAGAAGGCGGTAGATCAAGCGCCGCAATCTATTCCTTATGCTGCAGCTATTGTTGCTATCTATCGAGGGGCCGAAGTTTGTTTGCATAACCTTGCTGTTCTCTCCGAACGCATGGTTCAGGACCTTGATTGTGAGCGTTATGGACAAGCATCGGTAAAAGCTAAGTGGTCAGCCTGCTTTCAAGACACACTGGTTCAGCTCTCACAAGCGCTTGTCGAAATGGATGATGGTTCGCTCGACGGTGAGCATCTGAGCCTAAGTGTTTCCGAAGGTTTGACGGCTTATCGTCATAGCGTAGGCTTGTTGCACCATTTCATGCGTACGCATGGGATGGAATCGGACAGCGACATTGCAACAAAAGACATAGACGATCCCAAAAGGTATGTGTATTTCAGTGAATATATCAATCGAAATACAGAGCTTATTTGGCTTTCTATTTTTAATGATGCACGTCTACCCGGCGTGTTCAGGCTGCCCGGGCAAGATGATGCGGCATTTTACCGACAGGTTGTCCGGGACGATGATATTCGAAGCGCGGTCGACTCGGTTGATTTGAAGAGCAGCACTTATCTGATGCAGTTTCGTGCCTATCACCAAATTAGTGAAATATTAACGCAAGTGGTTAATCAGTTAGGCTGCTCATGTATTACACTGATGCTGGATAATGATGAGGCGAATGGAAAAAATATCAGCGCAGCAATTGACATCTGTCACCGATTGCTCATGGTGGTAAATGACAATATTAAGCCAATTCTACGCACTTTGAGTCCAAAAGCCTATTCTGATATTCGTCCTGCGCTGGGGATCACGAGCGGATCTCATTCGGCCAATTTACGCAAAGGGCTTTTCGGTACCGTCTATCCGCTGCTAGTACGAGCTTTTAGACTGCGGCTAAGCGGCCTGAACGAGGATATTGCGAGGGATGATGACGCCATGCTGAAGTTAGCGATGGCTCTTATCAATAGCCAGCGTGATGGTTGGCAGGTGAGGGTAATGCGCGGCCTGATTTATTTACATCATCATGTGCGTCTCTGGAGAGATGAGCATATCCAATTCATTAAGACACAAATTGGTGTCGCACCTGAAGAAGAAGAACCAACTTCATCAATCTCAGGCTCTATTAATGCAGCCGCGAGTGCTCATCGATTTCGCGAAGTCCATCAACGCGATCCTATCGCGCCGCTTTACCTCGCTGTACGTGGAAGACCTTTCCCCGCTCCGCTGCCATTGCTTACAGAGGGTGGGTTCGATGAATATATGGCGCACAGAACAGCTAGTGCTGTCAAGACGATGTATGTTGACGTACAGCAACGCGCTCAAAAACGGCGGAAGAAGCACCGTACACATTAAAGCGGATTTATGTGTCTTTTGCTTTTGACCGGACTTGCCTAAGACGTTGGAGTGAAAATTATATTGGATCGATATGTTTGGTAAAGAGTAAGGCTATATTTTACAAACCCGATATTGACGAAAAAATTAGCGCAAACTTATAGGAATTGGCACAAGCTTATAGAATTACCAGGGTATTCGATGTGTTGCGTCAATTGAGGGGGCAAATGTTGAGCGCATTGTCGTCTTGAAGAAAGCGTGATGTTAACACCAGTGACTGGGTGAGTTGCAAAGGGCGAATAGGCTAAGTGCATTGCCGCCAGCAATGGATATAGGCATCTTTTTGGAGCGTTAAGGAATGAAGAAGCATTTCAATTTGCGTGAAGAAGATTGCGTTGATTCAGTGACGCTTCCTTTATCTGCTGCGCAAACCGAAATTTGGTTAGCTCAGCAGCTCCATCTAGAGAGCCCATGCTATAACGTTGCCCAATGTACGGAAATTTATGGCGCCATTGACCCGGCATTGTTTGAAACTGCTTTGCGGCAGGTGGTTGGGGAGGTCGATAATTTACGTCTTCAGTTTATTAAAAATAGCGACGGCCTTTGGCAGTTTGTGGGTTCACCACATTGGTCTTTACCCTTGGTCGATGCTAGTGGGCAAGAAAATCCACAGGCAGCTGCCGACACTTGGATGAAAGCCGATTATGAGCGGCCAGTGGATATCCTACATGGCCCGCTTTTCGGCTACGCTCTCTTCAAAACTGCACCTAACCGATTTATTTGGTATCAGCGCTGTCATCGGATTTTACTAGATGAAGTCGGGCTCATGCTGATTGCACAACGTGTGGCGCATGTGTACAGCGCTCTCATCAATGGCGCGACAGCCAGCGACTGCTCTTTTGGTTCGGCCTCGCTACTATTACAAAGTGAAGCACATTACCGTGCCTGTACTCAATTTAAGCGAGACCAAAAGTATTGGCTAAAGCATTGCGCCATTTTGCCCGAACCTACAACGCTTGCTGGACGGGAAGCAACGGCTTCCATTCATTGTTTGCGTCAGTCAATCCATATTGATAAAGCGGATCTATATAAGCATTGTACCAGCAATACTGAGGCGAGTTACCTTGCGCAACTTATTACGGCCACAATGGCTGCGTATATTTATCGATTAACTGGTGCGCAAGAGGTAGTGTTGGGTTTTCCAGTCGCAAGCCGACCAGAAGCAGATAAGTACGTGCCCGGCACAGCGGTTAATGAGCTTCCAATAAGACTTGCCGTGCAGCCGGATATAAGTCTGTCTTCATTGGTTAGACAGGTAAAAAAAGAAATTCAGCAGGGACTTCGTCATCAAAGTTATCAAACTGAATTGATAAGGCAAAGGTGGGGGCTGGCACAGAAACAACGAACGTTGGGCCCTACAATCAACTTTACGCTATTTGACTATATTCTTTATTTTGGGTCGCATACCTCTAGCACTAGTTATATTTTTAATGGTCCGGTTGGGGATTTATCAATAGCTTTTTATGATTTGCCTCATAATGACCAAATAAGAATTGATTTTGATGCAAACCCAGCGCTTTATACAATTGAAGATCTAAAATTACATCAAGATCGTTTCTTAAAATTGGTCAATGTTCTCTCCGCTAATCCTAAGCAATCGATAGGATGCGTCGATTTGCTTGACGCTACGGAGCGACAGCAGTTGCTGGTTGAATGGAATGACACTGCTCACCCTATGCCTGAAACGACGCTACCGGCTCTGTTTGAAGCCCAGGTGGCTAAAACACCGGATGCGATTGCGCTGGCTTTTGAAGATCAAACGATTAATTATGCTGAGGTCAATGTACGGGCCAATCGTCTCGCGCATCGACTGATTCAGCAAGGTGTCAAGCCAGAAACGCCGGTTGCAATTCTAATGCAACGCACGCCTGAACGGGTCATTGCGACCTTGGCCGTAATAAAAGCCGGCGGCGCTTATATGCCACTGCATGAGCAATGGCCCGATAGTCGGCTGCGTTCTTCGCTGACAGAAAGCCACGCGCCAATGGTACTCACCGATCGTGCTTTGAAAAAGAGATGCAGCGAGTTCGACGCCCGCATCATCGTCATCGACGCCGATTCTTTGCTTGAGGGTGAGCCAAGCCATAACCCGGCCGTGGTTTGTATGCCCGAGCAATTAGCGTATTCGATGTACACATCGGGCTCCACAGGGGAACCCAAGAGAATTGGCGTTACCCATCGCAATGTATTGAATCTGGCCTTAAACGAACGCTTGGCAAATGCCCGAGGTCGGGTGCTACTACATTCGCCACATGCTTTCGACGCATCTACGTATGAGTTGTGGACGCCGTTGTTGACTGGCGGGCAGGTCATCGTTGTGCCGCCTGGCGAATTTGACGCAAGAACTTTACAAGAAGTCATCGTATGCCACCAGGTCAATGCGCTTTGGCTGACCGCAGGGCTATTTCATCTAATGGCCGAAGGTGATGACTTTAGCTATCTCGGCAGTGTGCGTCAGCTGGTGGCAGGAGGCGATATTGTCTCACCAGCTGCGGTACAGCGGGTATTCGAACATTGTCCCACTCTCTGTGTCGCCAATGGCTACGGCCCAACTGAGGCCACGGTATTCTCAACCTTCCATTCGATGCAGGCGCCGTTCACGACGCAGGCTTCCATTCCCATTGGCACGCCGCTGGATAACGCGCAAGCCTACGTTTTAGATGCGGGGTTGCGTCCGGTGCCTATTGGCGTGCCCGGTGAGCTGTACATTGCCGGCACCGGGGTAGCCAGAGGCTATCTTGATCGCCCAGGGTTGACAGCTGAACGCTTCGTGGCAAATCCGTTTAGTTGCACGGGGACCAGGATGTACCGCACGGGCGATCTGGCACGCTGGCGTGCAGACGGCACGCTGGACTTTGTGGGCCGCGCCGATCAGCAGATCAAGATTCGTGGCTTTCGGATCGAGCCTGGCGAGATCGAGACGGCGCTATGCTGCCACCCAAGTGTGGCGCAAGCGGCGGTCATTGTCCGTGAAGATCGCCCCGGACACAAACAACTGGTGGGTTATGTTGTAGCCAATGCGCAGCACGCAGACGAATTGGAGCCGGCCGAATTGCGCCAGTATTTGGCGCAGCAGTTACCCGATTACATGGTGCCTGCGACCATCATGCGGCTCGCGGCACTACCGTTGACGCCCAATGGAAAGCTGGACCAAAAAGCGCTGCCTGCACCAGAATTTGTCTCGGACCACTACCGCGCGCCACGCACCTCGCAGGAGCAAACACTGGCCGAGTTGTTCGCCGAAGTGCTCGGCTTGCCTCGGGTGGGCGTCGATGACAACTTCTTCGACTTGGGTGGGCATTCGCTGCTGGCCACGCGTTTGATCAGTCGTATTCGCACAACTTTTAACCTCGAACTGGCGATTCGAACATTATTCGAAGTGCCTACTGTTGCAAGGTTGGCGCAGCGCCTCGCGCAAGAATGCACGACCGCGCGACCGTCGCTACGCCCATTGCAGCGTCCCAATGTGCTACCGCTGTCTTTTGCGCAGCGCCGGCTGTGGTTTATCCACAAATTTGAAGGACCCAGTGCAACCTATAACATCCCATTACCGCTGCGCTTATCCGGCGCATTGAATATAGATGCATTGCAAGCGGCACTGAATGACTTGTTGGCCCGCCATGAAAGCTTGCGCACTGTTTTCGCCGAAACCGATGGTGTCGCTGCACAAAACATCCTGCCCGTCGAATCGGCTTCATGCACATTGGAAATCGCCAACGTGGCAAACGATATGCTGCCGCAGGCACTGGAGCGGGCGGCGGCATATTGTTTTGATCTGTCTAGCGAGGTCCCACTGCGTGCTTGGTTGTTCCGTCTTAACGCGCAGGAGCACGTGCTGCTGCTATTGCTGCATCATATCGCGGGAGATGGATGGTCCCTTGCACCACTGGCGCGCGATTTGGGCCAGGCTTATGCCGCCCGGCTTCACGGACAAGCCCCAACCTGGGCGCAGCTGCCCGTGCAATACGCGGACTATACGTTGTGGCAGCAGGCGTTGCTTGGGAGCGAGGACGACCCCAATAGCGTCATCGCGAGCCAGTTTGCGTACTGGCAAGCGAGGCTGGCAGACTTGCCCGAGCAACTGACACTGCCTGCCGATCGTCCCCGTCCGCCCGTTGCCAGCTATCGTGGTGCTTGTTTGCCGATGCAGATTGACCCGGTATTGCATGGCAAATTGCAAACGCTGGCGCGTGAGCATGAAGCCAGCTTATTCATGGTGTTGCAAGCTGCGCTGGCCAGCCTGTTGACTCGCTTGGGTGCGGGCACCGATATTCCAGTAGGCAGCGCCATCGCTGGGCGTACCGATGAAACACTGGAAGATTTGATTGGTTTCTTTGTCAACATGTGGGTGTTACGCACCGACACCTCAGGTAACCCGAGTTTCAGTGCGTTGCTTGAGCAGGTACGTGAAAACTGCCTGGCCGCATATGCGCATCAAGATGCGCCGTTCGAGCGTCTGGTCGAGTTGCTCAATCCGGTGCGCTCAACCGCGCACCACGCGTTATTTCAGGTGGCGCTGGCACTACAAAATGCCGCAGTGAGGCCTTTCGATTTACCGGGGCTGCGCGTTGCGCCGGAACCCGTCGACATCCATACCGCGAAGTTCGATCTTTTCTTCAATTTTTATGAAACACCCAGCGCGAATGGCAGCGCGCAAGGGATGACCTGGTTTATTGAATACGCCACGGATCTATTCGATCACGATACAGTTGTGCGGCTCGCACAGCGCTTCACTCGCTTGCTTGCGGCAATTGCTAGCGATCCCGCACAGCCGATCGAGCAAATCGAACTGTTGGATACGGCGGAGCGGCAGCAGCTATTAGTTGATTGGAACAGCACCGCACAACCTGTATCTGCCACGACGCTGCCAGCGTTGTTTGAGGCCCAGGTGGCCAAAGCGCCTGACGCGATCGCACTGGCCTTCGAAGAGCAACGGATCAGCTACGCTGAGCTCGATATCGAGGCCAACCGTCTTGCGCATTACTTGATTGCCGAGGCCATTGGTCCCGAAGATATTGTCGCCTTGGCGCTGCCCCGTTCGCCACAGATGGTCATCGCGCTACTTGCCATCTTAAAGGCGGGCGCAGCCTATCTACCGCTGGATCCAGATTATCCGCCAGATCGGCTCGCTTTTATGTTGGCTGATGCCAAGCCTCGGCTGATCATCACCGATACGTTGACCGCCGAGCGCTTGCCCGACGCAAGCACCCAGCGGCTTTGCTTGGACGATGCGGCTGTCGTCGCACAACTGGCATGTCTATCGGATATCGCGCCGTGCGATGCCACACGCTGTCAACCGTTGCGGCCTGAGCATCCCGCTTATCTTATCTATACGTCAGGCTCCACCGGCAAGCCCAAGGGCGTTATTGTCACCCATGTTGGTATTCCGAGCCTGAGCGCCAGTCAAATTGAGCAGCTTGGCTTGACTGCGCACAGTCGTGTGCTGCAATTTGCGTCGCTTAACTTCGATCTTGCGCTGTGGGACCTGTGCATGGCGTTGCTCTCAGGCGCGACGTTAGTGTTGGCTCGTGCGGAGCATTTGTTGCCGGGAGAAGCGCTCGCGGCCCTTATTTCGCAGCAGGGTGTCACCCATGCGTCATTACCGCCCAGCGTCTTGGCGGCACAACCGGCCGAGAGTTTGGCTTCTTGCTCGCATCTAATCATGGCGGGCGAAGCGTGCCCGCCTCCGCTTGTAGAACGCTGGTCCCCAGGGCGACAGATGGCCAACGCCTATGGCCCTACTGAGACGACGGCATGCACGGTGTTGGGCAGCCTGTTGCCGAGTCCAACGCTGACCGAGACCGTATCACCCATTGGTCGTCCCGTTCGCAACACGCAAGTGTATGTGCTGGATACGCAACTGCAGCCCGTTCCCGCTGGCGTGCCGGGTGAACTGTACATTGCCGGCGCGGGACTGGCGCGTGGCTACCTGAACCGCGCAGGGCTGACGGCTGAGCGCTTCGTTGCCAATCCGTTTGACCGTACCGGTGCACGTATGTATCGTACGGGCGATCTGGTGCGCTGGCGCTCAGATGGCATACTTGACTTTCTCGGTCGCGTCGACCAGCAAGTTAAGCTGCGCGGTTTTCGCATCGAGCTTGGCGAGATTGAGACCGTGCTGTGCCGTCACCCGGCTGTGGCGCAGGCGGCGGTTATCGCGCGTGAAGACCACGCCGATCACAAACAGCTGGTGGGCTATGTTGTCCTGAACAAGGGGGCGACGCAGCGCAACCAGGCCGCTGAAGCGCGGCAGGTTGACGAATGGCAAAACATTTACGACGCTCACTATAGCCAGACTGAAGGGCATGCCTTTGGCGAGAACTTTAGCGGTTGGAATAGCAGCTACGATGATCAACCGATTCCGCTGACGGATATGCAAGCATGGCGCGCGGCGGCTGTTGCGCGCATTCTAGCGCTCAAGCCACGGCGGGTGCTTGAACTCGGCG
>NZ_PRDW01000030.1 GCF_002927045.1 Mycetohabitans endofungorum
TTGAACAGTGGCACCTCGACTATAACTGGCGCCGCCCGCACGGATCACTCGGCGGCAAGACGCCCGTCGATCGCATAGCAGAACTGGGCGAACTGACACCTCTCTCGGAAGAGGTAGCCGGTGCCTACGACGAACTGAAAGAGCGCGTCCAACACCGCGAATGGCGACTCGACAAGACCCTTGCTACACATCACCGGCGCGTGTTGGAACTCGTGGCTCCGATAGAAGATGCAAGTTCCAACACGCCACGAAAACGGCCCTCTAAAAAGCGAAACGATGTCCGTGAATCGCACATTTTCGCCGTCGCTGCCGATGACCAGCGAGAAATAGACAAGCTTCGGGCGCTTCAGCGCTACGTGTGTACGGTGCAGCCACAGACGGCGGGATGCAATCCAAACACGATGTCGGTTCAGTCCGCTGGGTAGTAATCGTAAGCTTTTTCGGCATTAAGCATGCGCCGTTGCGTGCAATTGCAGCCCGAGCGCTTTGATGACCTTTAAAATTGTTCCGAAGCTCGGATTACCCTCACTTGACAACGCCTTATATAGACCCTCTCGTGTCAGGCCCGCATCGCGGGCAACTTGTGTCATACCACGCGCCCGGGCAATCACGCCAAGTGCTTGGGCAATGAAGGTAGGATCATCGCCGCCTTCCAAAAGGCATGCCTCAAAATATTCGGCGATATCTTCTTCGGTCTTCAGGTGCTCGGCCGAATCCCATGGCCGGGTCTTGATTTTGTCCATCTTTCACTCCGTATCAAGGCAGTTCAACATCCGATGGGCGGCTTTAATGTCCGCAGCTTGAGTGGACTTGTCGCCACCGCACAGCAGAATGATCATCACAGCGCCGCGCTGTACGTAGACCCGGTAACCGGGACCATGATCAATCCGCAGCTCGACAATCGGGGCACTCGCACTGTTCGTGTCGTCTGGATTGCCCATTGTCAGACGGTCAATGCGAGCCTGGATGCGGTGTTTTGCCATGTGGTTCTTGAAGCTATTGAACCATGTGTCAAAAGACTTCTGTGGTGCGGATCGTAATCATGTTGAAATTGTAATCTGTGGCTTACGGAATGTCAGCCATGGTTAGCTATAACGGCGCTAGGATGCAGACTTAAACTACCATCGTAGTACCTATCAACAAGCGGTTTTTTCACAATGCAAAAATGTGCCCAAGCGGGACAAGGGTTTGCTGGCCGTGATCCAATCTCGGCGCAACACGTTTTTGCCGTCGCGGCCGACGATCAGCGAGAGATAGGCAAGCTCGTGCGCTCCAAAGCTACGTTTGTGCAGTACGGCCGCAGTCGATTAGTTGCCAATAAGCAAATATTGTTGCCGTCATGGACCAAACATTACGCGTGATACATAGCGGAGGCGAGAAACGACCTTGTACTCGACCATGGTCTGAACATTTCGCCAATCTGCTATTAAAAGCAGCCATTGGGTTGTACTGCGGGCGTTGTCAGCCGATGCACTGGATTGACAAGCCCGCTCCAATATTAGGCCACTAGTCACATGATTGATGATCCAGCTTGTTTTGGAATAAAGCTTGCCGTGCAAACCCCATTTGCATTTGCGTGAAAATGGATGTTTCCGTAATTCACCGGATAGACAAGCAAATAGCGATCGCCTGAGCGGGGTTGTCGCCGTGGTTACCCGCATAACAATTGGCCATCCAACCATTGCCGTGAGGCCCTGACGTGTGTAACCATGCTATGCCTCCGTTTTGGCAGTTGCCGCCACCAGCGATAACGATTTCGTCTGCATTGCAAGTAGCAAGGCCGACATCAGGACTTCCAGTATGCGGGTTAGCTATGTTTCCAAACTCGCTAAATACGGTGCGTATCTTGGCACCTGCCAATGCAGTTTTCCATACCCCAGATTGGCAAAAAAGTGGCGCCCCGTTGGCATTCCTTGCTTGGCGACCATTTTCAGGACATTCAGCGCCTTCTTCCACAACGTTTGTCACTTGAATGTCTTGGACCCGTATTGTGCTGGTCTGATTGCGAGTGACCATGGAGTATCCTTCAGTATCAACATCTCCGATATCGGCCCAAGCTGACGATGCCACAAGCGAGAACAAAAGCATCAAAATAGGTTTGATTGTTTTGCACATGGTTAACCTCACTCCATGAAGAAGTTTGTTAATTACCCATTCTAACGGGCCCGCAGAAAATATAGGTATTTACAAATACAATTGCAAGTGTTGCAGGTGAGCTGTGATGGAAACGCGCCGTAAGGAAACGGCAGGGCGCAGCTTCGCCAATCAATTGTGAAGGCACTGTTACGGGCGCATGTGTGTCCGCAGGTATCCACTCACATTCGGCCTCTACGTAACCACTGTGCGATAAATTTTTTTATCGTTGCCGATGGCTAGCACAAAATAGACAAGCTTCAAGGTTACGTGTGCGCGGTAAGACTGGAGACAGCGGATTGCGGCAAGCACCAGCCGTGATGTAAATTGCACACGACCATCTCAAGTCGGAGCGGCCCGTGAAAGCCATTCCTGAGGAAACGATATAACCTCAAGTCGATTGGAAGAAGGCCCCGAAGAACGCTCGTTGGTGGGCGATGGATGTGAACGGGGAGGCGAATTGGTTTCTCACGCCGAATGTCACGGTGCTCACAGTTTTTCTGAACCCAAACCAGCGCCAACATTCGGATTCTCGGGCGACTGGCGAAAAAGTCTAGTTGAACGACCGGCCTCACCCACCTTGCCGAGGAGAACGACCCTAACCGATTAGCGCTAGCGAGCTAGTTCATCACACGGCTCAACTGACGGCCAACTCTTCAATCAAAACTTCTGGATGACGGGTCGCGATGCTCAATAGGCGCTGGGCAGCACCGGTCGGCTTGCGACGCCCCTGTTCCCACTCCTGAAGGGTGCGCACGGAAACGCCGAGTACCGTAGCAAACTGAGTTTGCGACAGACCGACGACGCGACGCGCCTCGCTCGCTACGCTGACTTCAACTTTGGTAGTCCGCGCAGCCTTGCCAGCCTTCATTTGTTTCACTGCTTGCAGCAGTTCCGCCTCGATGTCGCGCGTCGCGTCACGCGCGATGAGTTCCTTTTCGGTCTTAGGCATTCTCGATAGCCTCCTTGATTGCCTTGAGCGTGTGGTCGGGGATGTTCTCCCGCGCACTCTTGGCGTAGATCGTGAGCAACCAGATTTCGCCGTTCGCGAGCCGATTGTAGTAGATGACGCGGACACCGCCGCGCTTCCCGCTACCTTGGCGCTTCCAGCGCATCCGTCGGAACCCGGAATCACATCCCCCACATCGGGGTTGTTGGCGAGCCAGGAGCAGAACTCTCCGCGCTCGTTTTCGGTCCAGTAGTCGGATACAAGGCTCTTGAAGAGCAGGGTTTCAACGACCGTTAGCGTGAATCAATTATACGTCATTGACGTATAGTCCGCAACCCCGGAACAAACCCAACAGGCCACGGATTCTGTTCCGCAACGCTAAAGCCGCCCTAAGCAGGACAAGGGTTTGCGAATTGAGCCCTAATTTCTGTTGCGGAATGGATCTCTGTGTAACTTAATGATATTTATAAATTTACCTGGAGACTCATAATCCGTTGGTGCCGTGTTCGACTCACGGGAGGCCCACCAATATCTACGCGGGTTTGCGCGCATGTCACGCAGCCCGCGTTTTTTATGGTGGGGGAAATTTTGTCCGATCCGCGTGATGGCATCCCTCAAGGATTCGGTGGCTAGATGGGCGTAGCGCTGCGTGCTAGCGTGTGATTTATGCCCTAACACGGCTCCCACGGTATAGAGGTCTACGCGTTGATTGATCATCTGGCTCGCGGCGCTGTGCCGCAGATCGTGGAAATGGAGCCAGTCCATGTCTCGGGCTGTGCGAGCTGCGCGGAAGTGCCTAGATAGCGTGCTTTAGTCTGGAAGCGCTACACTATTGTGCTATGCTGCATGGTATCTGGCTCGTTTTCTGATATTTCGCCATGGCCGCCATCGCCTTCGACACACTGAAATTTGCCAACCGGCTCAAGACCGCCGGCGTGCCGCCTGCGCAGGCTGAAGCGGAGGCCGAGGTGTTTGCGGATATCTTCGAGGCCAACCTTAACCAGCTTGTGACTAAAGCAGACCTGCACGCTGAGTTGGAAAAACTCGAGAGCCGCCTGGATGTCCAAATGGACAAGCATTTGGCTGACTTGGAAACCAAGACGGATAAGCGCTTTGCTGAGATGGACAAGCGTTTTGCTGAAGTGGATAGACGTTTGGCCGCTTTGGATGCCAAGGTGGACAAGGGGTTCGCGGAAGTAAAGGGCGAGCTTGACAAAAAATTCGCGGAAGTCAGAGGCGACCTTGATAAAAGATTTACGCAAGCCAAAGGCGAATCGTTGCTGCTCAAATGGATGCTCGCCGTGACTGTTGCTAGCACGATGTCTCTCCTGATTAGATCATTTTTTTGAAATAACCTCTTTGCCGAAACGGCATGAGGCTGTAGTGGTCAACTGATTCCGGACACTGCATTAAATTTTTCTTCCGCAACCGCCGGAGCCAGTGCGTCATTGAACTGATGCGGCCGTATCCAGTTATACCGGTGCATCAGGTAGTGACTGATATCCCGGTGTGCTTCCTGTGCCGACATGTAACCCACTGGTGGCAGCCATTCTGTCTTAAAGCTGCGGAACAACCTCTCCATCGGCGAATTGTCCCAACAATTTCCGCGACGGCTCATGCTCTGCTTTATCCGATAGCGCCACAGCCGCTGACGCAATTTCCGGCTGGCATACTGACCGCCCTGATCCGAGTGGAACAGCAATCCTTGCGGTCGGCCACGCTGCTCATAGGCCATTTCCAACGCCTGCACGACCAAGTTGGCATCCGGACGCGTCGAGAACGCCCAGCCAACAACCCGCCGCGTGGGCAGGTCGAGCACCGCCGCCAGATAATGCCAACGGCCTTGCGCCCAGAGTGGAGTAAGAGGCAGGGCGTAGTCGAACTATCTCCCTGCCTCTCCTCCCCGAACCGGACTTGCACCTCTCAGCGCATCCGGCTCTCCATTCAAGCGTTGCTCATAGCAAAGGCGACATCGGCATAGCGCGACTCGATGGTGTTCCGGGCCTCATCGCGCATGATGTACGGATTTTCCGACGGCGTACGCCACCTGAATTGGCCCTTTCGGCTGGTAACAAGACGCCGAAGCGCCACCACCCCATACCAACCTCGACTGTTTTGGCCTTGCAGCACCCATGTCGTAGCCTGTCCCGGTTCTGGTGCCCGGATGTAGTCGCGCATCAGCGAACTGAACCCGCGCCGATACCTGCGCGCGAGCCAGTAGCCGAATTTCCAGAAGACCGTGCGGTCCAGTTTTCTAAACATGGTGGCCGTGAAGTCAGTGAATTGATAGAAGGCAGCCCAGCCGGCGATCTGCCGGTTCAGGCTCTCCATCAGATCCATCCGGTTCATGCCATAGTTGCCCGATAGTTGCTTGACGAGCCTCGCGGCAAAGCCTCGATACTTCTCCCACGGAATAGTCGTTACAGGCCGCATGCGACCGCGTGATCCACGCTTGCGTATGATTCGGTGACCAAGGAAGACAAAGCCATCGTTCACATGCGTGATATGGGTCTTCTCCATATTCAGCGTGAGCTTCAGTTCCCCTTCGAGAAACTCTCGGCATGCTTCGCGCACTGCCTCGGCATGTTCCCGTGTTCCTTTGACCACGATCACAAAGTCATCTGCATACCGACAGTAGGCGACAGCTGGTTTCCACTGGCGGTTTTCTCGCACAGTAATGGGACGCTGTTTGAGAATGGCGAAGTTCCACGCCCATCGATCTTTGCGCACCTTCTTGCTTAGGTAGTTCCTTTCCATCCACGCATCGAATTCGTGCAACATGATGTTGGATAACAGGGGTGAGAGTACGCCTCGTACAATGTTGCGTACTTTTCACTCCGTGGTCTGAATCATTCGAGTTTTCGTTGGCGAGCGCCCCCGCCTGTGGGTCGACCCTGAACACAACGACGATTTCATCTTTATGGATTTCGACGCGCTTGACCAGACCCAACACAATCCTGTGCTTCGTTTCAAGCTCAATCGTATCCAGTTTTTGGGTGATGGCGCCGGCAAATTCCTCGAGCCGGTTGATAACGAGAAACAGCTCGCTTTGCACCGCCCCTTGTTGCTTGGATTCGAGGATCTGTTGGTCAATCTGCTCGATCCGGTTCTTCAACTGCTGCATCCTCGGTTCAAAGTCAGTCTTATCGATGATACCCTCTGCATAGCTGTCGATCAGCCGGGACTTGCCTTTTTCCAGCTGAATTCGCTGCTTTTCAAGGTGGCTCGTGGCCAGGCTATTTCTCTCGTTGCGCTCCATCATATCGAGTCGGCGCTCATATTCGTTCTTCAATCGTTCCGGCTGCCTGAGCAATTGCACCACCTGCTGCCATACCAGATCATCGAGCTTGTCCGTTCGCACTTGCAGATTGTCACAGATGCGCTGGCCGCCGAAACGATAGGCGTCGGTTCCAACACAGCGGTAATAGGCATAGTTACGCTGATGCCCCTTAGCCGCAGCCTTGCTCACCTTCTTCGCGTAATAGGCGTAACGGCATTGGCCGCAGACCGTCAACCCTTGCAGCAGGCGTAGCGGCGCACTCTCGCGTCTGTGGCGTGCCAGCTTGCGATTCTCGGCAAGCTGCTCCTGGGCTGACTGGAACAACGCCTCGCTGATGATGGCTGGCACCGCAATCTCGATCCAGTCCTGCGGGTGCGTACGTGTTGTCGAATGCGGCTTTCTGGGTACATCGGCGCTGTGGCGCTGGGCACGCACACGCGCCAGGTGATCGCACGACTGCGTCTTGCCGAACGCAGCTCGTCCCATGTACGCAGGATTGCGCAGTATGCCCCATACTACACTGCGGTCCCAGTACGGCTTGCCCGACGCCGTCACTGTGCCCGAGTCGGTGAGGCGGCGTACCACTTCCCCTATGCTCAAGCGCTCCATCCCCACCCACTGGAAGATTGACCGAACCGTCGCGGCTTGGGGCAGTTCGATCACGTAGCGGGCCGGTGTTGCGTCAAGCTGCCGGCGAATGTAGCGGTAGCCGTAGGGTGCCCCGGACAAGACATTGATACTGCCGCGTTTTGCGCCGTGAAGCTTGCCACGACGATGGCGCTCGGCGATCTTCGCCCGCTCGTATTCCGCGATCATGCCCTGCATCTGCAATAACAGCGACTCTTCCGGCGTCGTCCCGATTGCATGATTGAGGAACACAACCTGCACACCGCAAGCCGCGAACTCTTCCATCAGCAGCGCCTGGTGCGCATATTTGCGCGCCAGCCGGTCCGGTGACAGGATATAGAGCTGATCGATCGCACTAAGCGCAGCACAGTCCCTGAGTCGCTCCAGCTGCGGCCTGATCAGCGTCGCGCCGCTCACGCCAGCGTCAACGAAACACATGTCCTCGGCAATCTGCGCGCCATCAGCTGAAATACGCTCCTTCAGAGCGGCGAGCTGGCTTTCAACCGTGCCGCGTTTGTTCTGTTGCTCGGAAGATACCCGCGCATAGAGTGCCACCACCGCAGCTTTGCTCATTGTCTACCTCGCTTAAGGCTCGCTTGATTGGACGTGGCAGAGCGTCCCGCACACGACTGTACCGTGGAGCGTGTTTCGATCGGACTAAGCTGCTCGTACGCCTTTTGCAACTGTTCCTGGGCATGGCGGCTCGGCTCAAAAGCCTGACGTACACGCCATTTTTTACGTCCGCGGGTCATCGCTGCACCTTCCTGTCAGCGGGAGCGACCGTCTCAAGGACGAGGTCCACATCAACCTTGGAACAGCTTCTGGACCACGGCGCTAGACACTCCTTTGAAATGCGCAGGCCCCATCTTACTCGCGAGTTTGCTCTATTGTTGGCAGCGTAATGACACCGCCCTGAGGAACGCCTTCACTCGCGGCACGAAACAGATCACGATCAACGCACCCCGCCTTGATAAATTTCCACAGCAAGGCAAGAAAGCGCTGGTCGGCAAGCCGCTTGCGGATCCCCTTTAGAAGAAGACGATGATGAACGGTGTCAAAGTAACTGGCGAGATCGCCCTCGATAACCCAGCGTCCGGCGACACTGTGTTCGCCACCGTCCTGTAGCTGAAGCTTCACCGTGCGAATCGCGTGATGAACACTACGGGCCGGTCTGAAACCATATGAAGCCGGATGGAAATCGCTCTCCCATATCGGCTCCATCGCCATCAGCATAGCCCGTTGTACGATCCGATCACGCAGGCTCGGAATGCCAAGCGGCCTGAGCTTGCCGTTCGCTTTCGGTATGTACACGCGTCGTGCGGGCAGCGGACTGTACGAGCCCGCCAATAGCTCTTCGCGTATCGTCGCCAGTTCATGCTGGAGATTTGCTCCCAACGTGCGTCTGTCGACTCCGTCCACACCCGGCGTGCGAGCTCCGCTGGATACCAGCGTAATGCGAGCCGCTTCGCTCAGCCAATCTCTATCGGCAATCAGTCTCAGGAGTCGATTGAACTTGCGCTCTTTGTTCTCCGTTGACCACGTCGCCAGTTTGCTTTGCATTTCACTGATTATCAAAGGTCTTCACCTCACTATGGTCAGTTAATTAACCAAGCAAACCACTTAAACTGCCTCCCTTCGCCGTGTGGCCGGTTCTCCCGACCTCGGACTACTACGGAGGCTCCGCCAGCCTGCACGTCATCGGGGGCACACTCCCTTGGCATCCGTGCAGACCTTCCCCAGTTCACATGCTGGACTCAACGCATGGGCGAGGTTGCCTATCGCAGTCTTTATCCTTGCTTGCCGCAAGTCGTCGCGAACACCTCGGTCTAACTGCGCGCTCCCCGTGGTTCCCTGCCGACCAGCATACATATCCAGTCAGCCCTCGTGCTGCCGGGCCATACGTGTAACCGGCAACAGTCCGCGTTCCGCCCATAAAGCGGTGTGGGCAGAGGTGACATTTCAACCCTCAGATGCGGTTTAACAGGTTCGTGTTCCTCAACCGTCCCATGCTCAGCCTAGAGGCTCATCTTGGCGTAACCGCTTCGCCGCAAGCCCCGTTTCCCACGGACTACGTCACCTTGCCAGTGTCGGCAAGTCACCGCCGCTTCGGCTCACTTCCTCTCGCAGCAGAGGAAGGGCATACCCCAACGTCAACTTCTCCGGGGTACTGCATTCCAGACATGCTCAAGCAGCTCACCCCCATGCGGGCGGGCTACGCTGGCTGGGCGTACCATACGTAATGTCGCCGCACCAGACCTGATTCGGCGCATCAGCCTCGAACTGACGGTTGAGATGGTTCGGAATATCGATCCGCTCAACCGTCGCCTGCTTGTACGCATGGCCACCAGGCTGCTTGCAGATCAGTCCCAGCTCCTCCATCAAGCGACTGACCTTGAAACGGCCAATCGCCGTGCCTTCCTCCCGCATCATGCCCATGATGCTGCGGCTGCCGGCGGAACTGCGACTCTCTACGAACAGCTCGTGAACTCGGCTACGCAACGCCATGCGTTCGGCATCAACGTATTTGGCACGATCCCGGTACGCATACAGACAGGAGCGCGATACGCCAAATACCGAGCAGATCAGTTCGATCGATTCGCTCCCGCAGATCCGATCAATTACTTCGTACGTTCGATGCCTTCCGACATCAAGAGCGCGGTAGCCTTTTTTAAAATGGCCTTCTCACGTTCGAGGCGTTCTATACGCGCCTCGAATTCTTTAATGCGTTGCTGATCCGGCGTGATGCCCTGACGTTCCTGCTGAAGCTGGTGTACCCAGCGACGCAGTACCGTCTCGCCGACGCCGACCGAACGGCTCGCCTCCATATGGCTATAGCCCTGGTCGAGCACCAGACAGGCGGCTTGCTGTTTGAATTCCGGGGAAAACGTACGTCGCTGCTTCGTCATCAGACACCTCTTCATGGCGAGCATTCTCGCCTAGATCAGTGTCCGGTTTCATTAGACCACTACAGGCGCGCCTGGTATCGTCACATCACGCTGGCCCTGCATGGCACATGCGGCACTCGTTGCGCTTCGGGTCCAGGACAAAAAACACCTGAAGGGACGGTGCCGCTGAGCCTACAGGAAATTCGCCGACTGTTGTGCCGCCCTGGTATGGCGCGCGATTCATTCGATCGATCATGCGCTTGAATGGTCAATCTGGCGGCGCACCCATCAGGGGCGTGCACAGCAGCCCCCACTATCAAAGCCGCGGGTGTGCCCCTCCAGGCGCCGAACTTCTACGGCTGTAGTACTAGGGAGGGGCGAGCAAGGTGACAAAGAGGGTGCGCTGAAAAAATATCTGCTAGCCCTTGTGGTGAGCGCGACATTCGCCTATGATTCGCT
>NZ_PRDW01000031.1 GCF_002927045.1 Mycetohabitans endofungorum
AGCAGGTCCATCGCTTGGCGGACCACCTCCATTAAGTAGTTGGCACTGGGGAAATATTGCACCACCGAGTTGATCACGATGGTATCGAAATACCCGGAGGGTAAGCCCTCGGTGACATGCGCAGCCTGCGTGCGCAATTGAACACGGGAAGCCAGTTCCGGCTGCTGCGCCACCTGAGCGCGCAATGTCTCAATGGAAGGCGCAGAAAAATCCGTGCCCCAATACGCGTCACAATGGGGCGCTACATGCGCGAGCAGCAGTCCCGTGCCTACGCCAATCTCCAGCACCCGCCGCGGTTGCAACTCACGGATACGCTCAACCGCATCCGTGCGCCACGCTTGCATATCCGCTAACGGGATCGGTTGACCGTCGTAGCTGCTCTTCCAGACGCTAAAATCCTCGCCGAAAGGATAAACTTGTTCATTACTATAATAGGCATCATAGACGCTTTGCCATTCGTCGACTTGGTTTGCCTCTTCTGCAAAATCAGATTGATTAGAAGTATCGCCAAGCACAACATAGCCGACTAACTGCTTATCTCCAAAACGATTTTCGCGCGCGATAACGGCTGTTTGCGCCACAGCAGGGTGACGTTGAAGGACAGCCTCGATTTCACCGGGCTCAATCCGGTAACCGCGAATCTTGACTTGCTGGTCGCCGCGGCCAACGAACGCCAAATTGCCATCGGGCCGATAGCGAGCCAGGTCACCCGTCTTGTACATGCGCGCGTCGGGTGCATCCGAGAACGGATTAGGTACAAAGCGCTCAGCCGTCAATTCTGGACGGTTCAGATAGCCACGGGCGACACCGGCACCACCGATGTATAGCTCTCCGACCGCACCCAACGGCACCGGCTGGCCATACGCGTCAAGTAGATAAATTTGCGTGTTCGCAATAGGTCTACCAATAGGGGTTGTCAGTCCAACCGCATCTTGATGCTCAGCAATACAGTAAATAGAAGACCAAATGGTGGTCTCAGTAGGTCCGTACAAATTCCATGTAACTTTAGTAGCGTCGCGAAGCCGTATTGATAAACTAGACGGTAATGCTTCTCCTCCGCATAAAGCCGTCAGACCGGGCATATGCTTTGACCGCTCTAAAAGAACCCGCCAAGTCGCTGGCGTGGCCTGCATCAAGCTAATTTCTTGTTCGTCAATAAGCTTTTGAAGTATGCTCGGGTCGGTAACTTCCCTACGGCTAGCAATGACGACTGCCGCACCATGGCTCATCGGTAAGTAAAGCTCTAAGCCAGCAATATCAAAAGAAATACTGGTCACGGCAAGCAACCGGTCGTGACTCGACATGCCAGGAGAGGAAGACATCGAAACTAGGAAATTGACTACATTACGATGTTCGATCATGACGCCCTTGGGTTTGCCGGTTGAGCCGGATGTATAAATCACGTAGGCAAGATCGCGGGCGGTAAGGCCTGAGATAGACGGATTGGTATCCGCCAGGGGAGGCAGCTCATTTGGATCAATCACCGTGCACGACGCGAGCGCTACCTCTCCCAACACGGCGCAGCCAACCGCATCGGCTAACACGATTGCCGGCGCCGCATCATTAAGAATATGCGCGAGGCGCTCGGACGGATACGCGGGATCGAGCGGCACATACGCGCCACCAGCCTTCAAAATCGCCAATAGTCCTACGACCATCGCCGTTGAGCGCTCGACGCAAATCGCCACTCGAGCGTCCGGCTTAACGCCCAGTTCAATGAGTCGGTGCGCGAGGCGGTTGGCTCGTGCATTCAATTGCGCATAGCTCAGTGCCTGCTCTTCATACACCAGTGCAGTGGCATCGGGGCTGCGCTGCACCTGCGCCTCGAACAATTGATGAATACACTGGTGGGCTGGGTAAGGAGCCGCCGTCGCATTCCATGTTTGCAGCAGTAGCTGACGCTCATCCGCTCCCAGCATCTGAAGCGTTGCCACCGGTTGCTGTGGGCAGGCCACCATCGCCTGCAACATCGTCGTCAGATACCCCACGTGTCGCTCGATCGTCGCGGGGTCAAACAGCGCACTCGCATAGTGCAACGACCCGGTGATCTGCTCACCGGCCTCATACAGATGCATTTCCAGGTCGAACCTAGCGATGTCGTAATCGAAATCGTCAAGCGTGACACCCAGATCCGGCAGTCGCCATTGTTCTATCTCATCACTCTGCCACGCAAACATCACCTGAAACAGCGGCGTGTGATTGAGCCGGCGCATCGGCTGCACGATCTCGACCACTTGTTCAAACGGCAGATCTTGATGCGCCTGCGCGTCCAGCGTCGTGCGCCGCACACGCTCGAGCAGTTGCGTGGTCGTCGGTTCGCTCTCCAGATTCACGCGCAACGCCAGCGTATTGACAAAAAAGCCAATCAACGGCTCGATCGCAGCATGCCCCCGGTTGGCGCTGGGCGTGCCAATGACCACATCATGCTGGCCCGACAGGCGTGCGAGCACCGCGCTCCACGCGGTAAGCACCGTCATAAATAGCGTCGTGCCGTGCTCACCGCTCAGGCGCTTGAGCGCTTGCGTGGTTCGTGCATCGATCTGCACCGGCACATGCGCGCCGGCAAACGACTGTTGTGCCGGGCGCGGCCGATCCGTCGGTAACTCCAGCAGCACCGGCGCATCGGCCAGCGTCGTGCGCCAGTAGTCGCTCTGCGCTTGAAGCCGCTCACCTGACAGCCACTGACGCTGCCAGGCCGCGTAATCCGGATACTGGATCGCCAGCGGTGGCAATGAATCAGCTTGGGCTCCGACACTGGCCGCGTACAGCGCGCTCAACTCGCGCACCAGCACGCCAAACGACCAACCGTCCGACACGATATGGTGCATCGTGAGCAGCAACCTGTGCTCGTTATCAGCCAATTGGATGCCACACGCGCGGATCAGCGGCCCGTGCACCAGATCAAACGGCGCGCGCGCTTCATCGGCGGTCAACCGCGACAGCTGCGCGTCGGCATCGGGCACGCCGCGCAGATCATGCCAGTGCAGCGGCACGCCTGTGCCGCCCGGCAACAGCCGCACTTGCGGCTGACCCTCGACGCTCACGAACGTCGAGCGCAGCGCCTCGTGACGCGCGAATAGGGCATCCAGCGCTTGTTGCCACGCAGCCCGATCAAGCAGCCCGCACACACGCAGCGCCAGCGGAATATGATACGTATCACTGACCTCATCGAGCTGCGCAAGAAACCATAGCCGTTGCTGCGCGAACGACAGCGGCAAACTGCCTTCGCGTGAGATCGGTGTGATTTCAGGCAACGCATTGACTTGCTGGTTCAGTTGCGTGCTCACCACCGACGCGAACGCGGCCAGCGTCGGCGATGCAAAGAGGGCCGTCAGCGGCACGTCAGCACCTAGCAGCGCGCCGACTCGGTTCATCAAACGCACTACAAGCAGAGAATGGCCGCCGAGCGCAAAGAAGCTATCGTGCCGGCCGACACGCTCAACGCCCAATAGCTGCGCCCAGATCGTCGCGAGCGTGGTCTCCAATTCGCCTTGCGGCGCTTCATACGCTTGATGCGCAAGCGCGTCGGCGTCTGGCTCAGGTAGCGCACGCCGATCCAGCTTGCCATTGGGCGTCAACGGCAACGCATCGAGCCGCACAAAGGCGGCCGGCACCATATAGTCAGGCAGCCTGGCCGTAAGATACGCGCGCAACGCATGGGCAAGCTGTTGATCCGGCTCGGCCACCACGTACGCGACGAGCCGCTTGTCAATTCCCTCACCCAATGCAAGCACGACAGCTTCTTGCACCTGCGGATGTCTAACCAAGCATGTTTTAATCTCGCCCAACTCGATTCGAAGACCTCGAATCTTGACCTGGTGATCATTGCGTCCCAGAAATTCCAAATTCCCGTCAGATCGGTAACGCGCTAAGTCACCCGTCTTATACATGCGAGCGCCCTCACGATCGCTAAACGGATCGAGCAAGAAGCGCTCGGCGGTCAGGTCAGGTTCATTCAAATAACCACGCACGACACTGGCGCCGCTGATGTACAACTCGCCAGTCACCCCCAGCGGCACCGGCTGACCGTGTCTATCCAGTAAGTAAAGTCGGTTATTGGCAATGGGCCGACCAATCGGAATAGTGTCCTGCGCATAATCTGCTGGACAAGTCCACGCCGCCACACCAATCGTTGCTTCGGTGGGGCCATACAAGTTATGCAGTTGGGCGTGGGGTAAAAGACGCTGGCAAAGCCGGACATGCGTACTCGTGAGGGCTTCTCCCGTGCAAAGCAGGCGTTTCACCGCCGTGCAGCGCTGAACACCGTCAGTGGCGAGAAACATGCTGAGCATGGAGGGCACAAAATGAACCGTCGTGATGCGCTGCCGGATCATCAACTCCATTAACGCAGACGGATCCCTATGCACACCGGGCGCTGCCACGACGAGGGTCGCGCCATTGAGCAATGTGCAAAAGCACTCCCAGACCGAGACATCGAAAGTCAAGGGCGCCTTTTGCAGGACACGATCGTCAGGCGTCAGTCCATACGCTTGTCGCATCCAAACGGGATGCTTCATCGACGCTTGATTTTTCTTATGCGCGTCGTCCAGTTGCGTGACATCAAATAGATGGGCAATTTGAGCATGCTCGACCATGACGCCCTTGGGCATGCCGGTCGAGCCGGACGTATAAATCACATACGCCAGATGGCGAGCGCTCAATCCAGGCACCTGTGGATTGGTGGTCGCGCTTTCTGGCAGTACGTTAGGGTCCAATACGGTTAATGACGCCATAACCGTGTCGCCCAGCGCAGACTGACCAGCCGTATCCGCTAACGCGATGGCTGACCCCGTATCAGCGAGAATATGCGCGAGGCGCTCGCACGGATACGCGGGATCGAGCGGCACATACGCACCGCCCGCTTTCAGAATCGCCAATAGCCCCACGACCATTGCCGGCGAGCGCTCGACACAGATCGCCACTCGAGCGTCCGGCTTAACGCCCAGTTCAATGAGCCGGTGCGCGAGGCGGTTGGCCTGTGCGTTCAATTGCGCATAGCTCAGTGTCTGCTCTTCATACACCAGCGCAGTGGCATCGGGGCTGCGCTGCACCTGCGCCTCGAACAATTGATGAATGCACGGGTGGGCTGAGTAGGAAGCCGTTGTCGCGTTCTCCGTCTGAAGCAGCAACTGACGCTCCTCCGGACCCAGCATCTGCAGCGTTGCCACCGGTTGCTGTGGGCGGTCCGCCATCGCCTGCAGCATCGTCGTCAAATACCCCACGTGCCGCTCAATCGTCGCGGAGTCAAACAACGCACTCGCATAGTGCAACGACCCGGTGATCTCTTCACCTGTCTCATACAAGTGCATTTCCAAGTCGAACCTAGCAATGTCGTAATCGAGTTCGTCAGGCGTGACTTCCAGCCCGGGTAGGCGCCACTGTCCTGTCTCATTGCTCTGCCACGCGAACAACACCTGAAACAACGGCGTGTGATTGAGCCGGCGCGGCGGCTGCACAACTTCAACCACTTGCTCAAACGGCAGATCTTGATGCGCCTGTGCGTCCAGCGTCATGCGCCGCACGCGCTCGAGCAGCTGTGCTGTCGTCAGCTCGCCCTCCAAATTCACGCGCAACGCTAACGTATTGACAAAAAAACCGACCAACGGCTCGATCGCAGCATGCCCCCGGTTCGCGCTGGGCGTGCCAATGACCAAATCGTCCTGGCCTGACAGACGCGCGAGCACCACGCTCCACGCCGCAAGCACCGTCATAAATAGCGTCGTGCCATGCTCACCGCTCAAGCGCTTCAGTGCACGCGTGGTTCGCGCATCGATCTGCACCGGCACGTGTGCACCAGCAAACGACTGTTGCGCCGGGCGGGGCCGGTCCGTCGGTAGTTCCAGCAGCACCGGGGCGTCAGCCAGCGTCGCACGCCAGTAGTCGCTCTGCGCTTGAAGCCGCTCGCCCGACAGCCACTGACGCTGCCACGCCGCATAGTCCGGATACTGGATCGTTAGCGCTGGCAGCGGATCGGCTTGCGCCCCAACGCTTGCCGCGTACAATGCACTGAGTTCTCTTATCAGCACGCCAAGCGACCAGCCGTCCGACACAATATGATGCTGCGTGAGCACGCACACGTGTTCGTCATCGGCAAGCTGAATGACGCATGCACGCATCAGCGGTCCGCGCGCCAAATCGAACGGCGCGTGCACTTCATCGGCGGTCAAACGCATCCGTTGCGCGTCGGCATCGGATACCCCACGCAGATCATGCCAGTGCAGCGGCACACCTGTGCCGGCCGGCAACAGCTGCACCTGCGGCTGACCCTCGACACTGGCAAACGTCGAGCGCAGCGCCTCGTGGCGCGCGAATAGCGCATCCAACGCTTGCTGCCATGCAGCCCGATCGAAAGGCCCACGCATACGCAGTACAAGCGGGATGTGATAGGTACCACCGACCTCATCGAGTTGCGCGAGGAACCATAGCCGTTGCTGCGCGAACGACAGCGGCAAGCTGCCTTCGCGCGAGACCGGCGTAATCTCAGGCAGCGCACTGGTTTGCTGGTTCAGTTGCGCACTCACCACCGCCGCGAACGCGGCCAGCGTCGGCGATGCAAAGAGGGCCGCAAGCGGCACGTCGGCACCCAGCGCACCGACTCGGTTCATCAAACGCACCGCAAGCAGCGAATGGCCCCCAAGTGCAAAGAAGCTGTCATGCCGGCCGACACGCTCGACGCCCAATAGCTCCGTACAGATCGTCGCCAGAGTCGTCTCCAATTCGCCTTGCGGCGCTTCATACGCTTGATGCGCGAGCGCGTCGGCGTCTGGTTCGGGTAGCGCACGCCGATCCAGCTTGCCGTTGGGTGTTAAGGGCAACGCATCGAGCCGCACAAACGCGGCCGGCACCATATACTCGGGCAAGCGAGCGGCTACATGCATGCGCAACGTGCTAGCCAGCGCGTCATCCGGCTCGGCCACCACGTACGCGACAAGCCGCTTATCCATGCCCTCGCCCCGCACGAGCACCACCGCATCGCGCACCTGTGTGTGCGCAGCCAGGCACGCCTCGATCTCACCGGGCTCAATGCGAAAGCCGCGAATCTTAATTTGGTCATCGTTGCGGCCCACGTACGCTAAATTGCCGTCGGACAAATAGCGCGCCAAATCGCCCGTCTTGTACATCCGCGCATCCGGTGCATCCGAGAACGGATCGCGCACAAAGCGCTCGGCGGTCAACTCCGGACGGTTCAGGTAGCCCCGTGCCACACCGCCCCCGCCAATGTACAGTTCCCCAACTGCGCCCAGCGGCACCGGCTGGCCGTGCGCATCGAGCAGATAAATCTTCAGGTCTGGGATCCGTACGCCAATCGGATTACCCGCTTGCTTACTGTCCTGTTGTCGAAGCGGCCGGTAAGTCACATGCACGGTGGTTTCGGTAATCCCATACATGTTGACCAATTGCGGACGGCGTTCATCGCGCGTGGCATACCATGCCTGCAAGAGGGCAGGCTCCAGCGCCTCTCCACCAAAGATCACATAGCGTAATTGATCCGATAAGGCGCTTTGTGCTTGGCTAGCGATAAACGCCTTAAACGCACTAGGCGTTTGGTTTAGTACGGTGATGCCTTGCTCACAAACCAATTGGTGAAACGCTTGGGCAGAGCGGGCAATATGATGGGGCACAATGACCAGTTTGCCGCCGTAACGTAACGCGCCCCATAGTTCCCACACGGAGAAATCAAACGCAAACGAGTGAAACAGGCACCAGGTATCGTGCTCATTGAATCCATACCAGGAGTGAGTCGCGTCAAATAGCCGCACCACCTGCGCATGCTCAACCATCACGCCCTTAGGCATGCCTGTCGAGCCGGACGTATAAATCACATACGCGAGATCGTGCGCCGTCAGGCCTGACACTGACGGATTGGTATCCGCAGCCTCCGGCAACCTATTGGGATCAAGCACCGTGCACGAGGTAAGTACCGCACCACCGAGCGCAGCGCGCCCAACCGCATCCGCTAACACGATCGTGGGTGCGGTATCGGCGAGAATATGCGCGAGGCGCTCGGACGAATACGCGGGGTCGAGCGGCACATATGCACCACCGGCTTTCAGAATCGCCAATAGCCCCGCGACCATCGCCGGCGAGCGCTCGACACAGAGCACCACTCGGGCGTCCGGCTTGACGCCCAGTTCAATGAGCCGATGCGCGAGGCGGTTGGCCCGTGCGTTCAATTGCGCATAGCTTAGTGCCTGCTCTTCATACACCAGCGCAGTGGCATCGGGGCTGCGCTCCACTTGCGCCTCAAACAACTGATGAATGCACGGGTGGGCTGGGTAGGGAGACGCTGTCGCATTCCATGTTTGCAGTAACAACTGACTCTCATCCGGCCCCAGCATCTGAAGCGTTGCCACCGGTTGCTGTGGGCAGGCCACCATCGCCTGCAACATCGTCGTCAGATACCCCACGTGCCGCTCGATCGTCGCGGGGTCAAACAACGCACTCGCATAATGCAACGCCCCGGTGATCTGCTCACCGGCCTCATACAGATGCATTTCCAGGTCAAACTTGACCATGTCGTAATCAAGCTCGCCAGGCTTGACATCCAGCTCGGGTAAGCTCCATTGCCCTGTCTCATTGTTCTGCCACGCGAACATCACCTGAAACAGCGGCGTGTGATTAAGTCGGCGCGGCGGCTGTACGATCTCGACCACTTGCTCAAACGGCAGGTCTTGATGCGCCTGCGCCTCCAGCGTCGTGCGCCGCACGCGCTTAAGCAGTTCGCTTGTATTGGGCTCGCCGGATAAGTCGACACGCAACGCTAGCGTATTGACAAAAAAACCGATCAACGGCTCGATCGCAGCATGCCCCCGGTTGGCGCTGGGCGTACCAATGACCAAATCATCCTGGCCTGACAGGCGCGCGAGCACCGCGCTCCACGCGGCGAGCACCGTCATAAATAGCGTCGTGCCGTGCTCACCGCTCAGGCGCTTGAGCGCTTGCGTGGTTCGTGCATCGATCTGCACCGGCACATGCGCGCCGGTAAACGACTGTTGCGCTGGGCGCGGCCGATCCGTCGGGAGTTCCAGCAGCACCGGGGCGTCAGCCAGCGTCGCGCGCCAGTAGTCGCTCTGCGCTTGAAGCCGCTCACCCGATAGCCACTGACGCTGCCAGGCTGCATAATCCGGATACTGGATCGTCAGCGCGGGCAGCGAATTGGCCTGCGTCCCAACGCTTGCCGCGTACAATACATTGAGCTCTCTTATCAGCACGCCAAGCGACCAGCCGTCCGACACAATATGATGCTGCGTGAGCACGCACTGATAGTTGTCATCGGCGAGCTGAATGACGCATGCACGCATCAGCGGCCCGCGCGCCAGATCGAACGGCGCATGCACTTCATCGGCGCTCAAACGCGACAGCTGCACGTCGGCATCGGGCACCCCACGCAGATCATGCCAGTGCAGCGGCACGCCTGTGCCGGCCGGCAACAACTGCACCTGCGGCTGACCCTCGACACTGACAAACGTCGAGCGCAGCGCCTCGTGGCGCGCGAATAGCGCATCCAACGCTTGCTGCCATGCAGCCCGATCGAAAGGCCCGCGCACACGCAGTACAAGCGGGATGTGATAGGTACCACTGACCTCATCGAGTTGCGCGAGGAACCATAGCCGTTGCTGCGCGAACGACAGCGGCAAGCCGCCTTCGCGCGAGATCGGTGTGATCTCAGGCAGCGCACTGGTTTGCTGGCTCAGTTGCGCATTCACCACCGCCGCGAACGCGGCCAGCGTCGGCGATGCAAAGAGGGCCGCAAGCGGCACGTCAGCACCCAAAGCCCTGACCCGGTTCACCAAGCGCACCGCAAGCAGCGAATGGCCCCCGAGTGCAAAGAAACTGTCATGCCGGCCGACACGCTCCACCTCAAGCAATTCGGCCCAGATTTGAGCCAGCGTGGTCTCCAATTCGCCTTGCGGCGCTTCATACGCTTGATGCGCGAGCGCGTCGGCGTCTGGCTCGGGTAGTGCACGCCGATCCAGTTTGCCGTTGGGTGTTAAGGGCAACGCATCGAGCCGCACAAACGCGGCCGGCACCATATACTCGGGCAAGCGAGCAGCTATATGCGTGCGCAACTTGCTGACCAGCGC
>NZ_PRDW01000032.1 GCF_002927045.1 Mycetohabitans endofungorum
CTCAATGCGATGACCATGGACGGTACCGATGGACCCGAATTGGTGGCCAACTGGACTTGGGCCGGCGCGCTATTTACCGCCGAGCAGATCCAAGAGCTGGCACAGACGTGGTTTCAGGCCCTAGAAGCGCTGGTTGCCTACGCCGCGCAGCCCTATGTGGGCGGTTTGACGCCGTCGGACGTGCCGCTTGTCACGCTCAATCAAGGTGAGATTGAACAGTTGGAAGCGATGTGGCCCAACCTCGAAGATATTTTGCCGCTTTCCCCGTTACAAAAGGGGCAGCTCTTTCATGCTCTCCAGCCTTTACAAGAAGCGTCTAGTACGGACGCTTACGTTATGCCGATGGTTCTCGATCTGGAGGGCGTGCTAGATAGTCAAGCGCTCCAGGCCGCGATACAGGCGCTGCTACAGCGTCACGCTAGCCTGCGTGCCGGTTTTGTGTACGAGGGGGTAAACGAGCCGGTGCAGGTCATTCAACGCACAGTTGCACTGCCCTGGCGGGAGATCGACTTGAGTGAACTGGACGAGACCGAGCGTGCGTCACAGTGTCACCTTTTGTTACAAGAAGATCGCTCACGCCACTTTGATCCGGCTCGCCCGCCGCTGTTGCGCTTCAGCTTAATCCGTCTGTCAGCGAGTCAGCATCGATTGGTTTTGACCTCCCATCATATTTTGCTGGACGGCTGGTCAATGCCGGTGTTGATCCACGAATTGTTCACGCTGTATGCCAATGGCGCAGATGAGCGCGTGCTGCCTCGTGTGACACCCTATCGCGATTATCTAGCTTGGCTCAGCGGACGTGATCGCGCCGCAGCTGAGCGGGCTTGGCGCGAGACGCTGGCCGGACTTCAGGAATCGACACGCCTGGCACCTACACGGCTTCCTTCGTCTACGTCTCAAGCCACGCTTGCTTGGACGCTTTCCGAAACGATCACCCAAGCGCTAAGCCAGCAGGCCCGCCTGCGTCGCCTGACATTGAATACCGTGGTACAAGGTGCCTGGGGTTTGTTGTTAGGCCAGTGGATCGGGCGTGATGATGTGGTCTTCGGTGTAACGGTGGCTGGGCGTCCACCCGAATTGCCGGGTATCGAACACATGGTGGGCTTGTTGATTCATACGCCACCATTACGCTTCCAATTCAGTTCAGCACAGCCGATCATCGATGTATTAACACACGTCCAGGATCAGCAAAGCTGCTTGATGGAACATCAGCATCTCGATTTGGCTGACATTCAACGTTTGGCTGGACTTGGCCAGCTGTTTGATACGCTGGTCGTATTTGAGAACTATCCGTTTGATCGCGATGCATTGCAAGTGGCCGCTGCCGATTTGCGGATTACAAACATTAACGGCAGTGACACTACCCATTATCCGCTAAGCTTGACTGCTATTCCTGGTGCGCGGCTGTCATTCCGGTTGGGCTATCGGCCCGACTTGTTTGATCGTGAAACGGCGGAGCGGTTGATGCAACGCTTGACGCGTCTGTTCGAAGCAATTGCGCGGGATCCCAATCAACTGATTGGCCACATAGAATTACTCGATACCGTAGAACGGCAACATTTATTGACGCGCTGGAATGACAATTCGCATCCGATACCCGAGGTGACCCTACCCACGCTGTTTGAAGCTCAAGTGACCAAAACACCTGAGGCCATCGCATTAGTCTTCGAAAACCAAAGGATTACTTATGCCGAACTCAATGCACGAGTGAACCGGCTCGCGCATCGCCTGATCCAACAGGGCGTTGCACCGGATATGCCAGTTGCAATCTTGATGCCGCGCGCGCTTGAACAGATCATCGCTATTTTGGCTGTGGTTAAAGCCGGTGCGAACTATGTCCCGCTCAATATCTCCGACGCTGATAGCCGGCTGCAAGCTGTACTGCTTGAAACACGTACGCGAATTTTATTAACGAATAGTGCTTTGCAATCGCGCTGCGTTGTGCATGATGTGCGAGTCCTAGTCATTGATGCCGAGCCTTTGCTAGCCCACGCGCCGAGCCATGATCCGTCTGTGGTTTGCGTTTCCGAGCAGCTTGCGTGCTTGATGTATACGTCGAGCTCCACCGGCCTGCCTAACGGGATTGGTGTCACACATCGTAATATTGTTAATTTAGTTTTGGACGAGCGTTTGACGGCAGCAGCGAAGCGTGTATTGCTGCATTCACCGACGTCCTTCGACGCGTCACTCTATGAATTGTGGGTGCCGCTGCTTACTGGAGGGCAGGTCGTCATTGCGCCGTCAGACGAGCTCAGCGTACCGATCTTGCAAGAGGTCATCAAGCGTTACCAAATTAGTGCGCTTTGGTTAAACGCAAGGCTATTTTACCTAATGACTGATGCAGATTTAGGTTATCTCAGCAGCGTGCGCCAATTAATAACAGGGGGAGAGGTTCTTTCTTCCACGGCCGTACAGCGGGTACGTGCATTTTGTCCCAAGATGGATCTGGTCAATGGCCATGGGCCGGCAGAAACAACGACGTTCGCCACGCTCTATGCTGTGCAGGGGGACTATTCAACAGATTCCCGTGTGCCGGTTGGTACGCCACTAAACAATGTACAGACGTATATTCTGGATGGAGGGTTGCAACCTGTTCCCATTGGAGCGATCGGCGAATTGTATGTGGCGGGCGCTGGTTTAACGCATGGTTATGTACATCAACCGGGGCTGACCGCGGCGCGTTTCATAGCTAATCCATTTGGCCCGGAAGGCACACGCTTATATCGCACGGGGGATCTGGTGCGCTGGATGTCGGACGGAACGCTAAGCTTCATCGGTCGTACCGATCGGCAGATTAAAATTGATGGCTGGCGTATTGAGCTTGAAGAAGTGGAAGCCGCTTTATGTCGCCATCCGGCCGTGGCGCAGGCTGCAGTCACTGTCTGTGAAGAGCGCGGCGGCCAAAAGCGGTTGATCGGTTATGCGGTTCTTCAGCCGCTTGCTGCTGAAAGCGGTACGTGCGCTGATCCAACTGATCTGCGTCAGCATATGGCAACGCAATTACCCGAGCCAATGGTTCCAGCCACGATCGTCCTATTGGATCGCCTGCCTCTGATGTCCAATGGCAAGCTTGATCGTAAAGCCTTGCCGGCTGTTGATTTGACGCCGTCTCGGACACCAATAGAAAAGAAGCTGGTCGAGTTGTGGGCGGATATCTTTGGGCTGGAAACGGTGCAAATTCACGACAACTTCTTTGATTTAGGAGGGCACTCTCTGCTGGCTATCCGACTCATTAGCCGTATTCATGCTAGCTTCGGGGTTGCGATCACAATTCGGACACTGTTCGAAGCGCCGACCATTGCTGAGTTGGCGCAGCGTTTGCTTACACGGGACGGCACACAACAAGACTCCTTTGATGTCTTGCTTCCGCTTAAAACTAAAGGCACTCGCCCACCGCTTTTCTGTATTCACCCGGGGTTTGGTTTAAGTTGGAATTATATTCGGCTATCCCATTACCTGCATGCTGACCAACCCCTTTATGGTTTACAGGCGCGTGGGTTTGATGGGAGCAGGCCACTCAAGCCAACGATCGAAGCTGTCGCGGTGGATTATATTGAGCAAATTCGTCACGTCCAGCCGAACGGGCCTTACCGGTTGCTAGGATGGTCTCTGGGCGGATATATCGCGCATAGCATAGCGGTTCAACTTGAACAGCAGGGTGAAGAGGTGGCGCTGTTGGCCTTGTTGGATACTGACGCCGACCCTGCCTTTTTAAGCAGAGAACGAAAGCTCAACCAGTACAAAGATACGATTTACGATAAATTTATTTCCAGCTATGGTGAAGAATTCATTTCGGCCATACAAGAGCATAAAAATTCATGGGAAAATATCTATGAGGTTTTGGAGAACTTTGCTTGCATGCTGAAGGGTTTTTCTCCATCAACTTATAGTGGAGATGTACTTTTCTTCCGTGCAACCATAGCCGAAGATGACCCTATCGTGGTAGGCGGATCAAAACCTGGCAAACTTGGAGGAATTGTTTCTCCCGATACATGGAAGCCCTATGTGCTCGGAAGCATAGAAGTTCACGACGTTTCGTGTAAACACTCGGACATGGATAGGCCGGAGCCGATGTCTGAGATTGGTTGCACTCTGGCACATAAGCTGGATCAGTTATCGCAGCAACAACCGTCCCAAAGAGAAAAGGAGATTTTAGAATGAGCAACCCTTTTGATGATCCCAATGGCACTTTTCTGGTGCTGGTTAATGACGAAAACCAGCATTCGCTATGGCCTAACTTTGTCGAGGTACCGGCAGGCTGGCGGGCTGTTCATGGGCCTGATGCACGGCAGGCTTGTCTGGAATACATTGAAAGAAATTGGACCGATATGCGTCCCGCGAGTTTGATTGAAAGTATGGGAAAGCTTTCGGTGATCGAGCCTGAGCGTAAAGCATAAGGCTGCCCTATCGGCCAAGGCTCGTGGGGGTGTTCGCTCATAAAAGTTGCGCCGGTACTGTGTCGCGGTCGTAGCCTTGGTTTGCACACATACGGCCAACGGTGGCTCAGCGGCCGGCCGCGCCGTCCGCCAATCAACACGATGGCGTCAATCGGCTGTACCGGTTGTATGACGTCGTGGCGGTTGGCGCCGTAAGCGGCTCGCGAGGCTTGCAATTACCCACATCTCAATCGCGAATCCTGGTAACTTGGCATCTATGATGACCGGCGTGCGAACGAGATGGCAGGGAACCGAAAGGCAGAGAATCAAGCCTGGTTTGAGCATGAAGTTGGAGAAAGCGAATTTGCGCACTCGCGGCTACGCAAGCGTTTCGGCAAGCTTTTGATCCAACTATGGAATGGCATGGGCTAGACGATTCCATTTGCGTGCCAGGACTGGGCTTCAACCAAGGCGGCCAGTCGATCCTGTCGAGAGGCGGCTGCCAGCGCAATAACAAGATCCGCCGCGCCGATGAAACGCGTCTTGATCCCCATCTGCGTGGCGATGTAGCCCAGCGCGATCGCCAGATGCGTTTTGCCAAGCCCACTCGGTCCGAGCAGCACGATGTTCTCGGCGCGCTCCACGAAGGCCATCGACGACAGCTCCAGCACCGATTTCTTCGTGACGCCATGAGCGAACGTGAAGTCGAACTCTTCGAGTGTCTTCAGTACAGGCAAGCCTGCCGTGCGTAGCAACATGGATTTGGTGCGCGTGTGCTTCGCGTTCATCGCGCACTTCAACAGTGCCTCGAAGAAGTCGGCAAACGTGAGCTGGTTAGCCGCCGCCCTAGCCGCTAGCATGCTGTACTGCTCCCCCATTGTGTCGATGCGCAGTTGGCGGCAAGCTTCAAGGATTCGTTCGTGTTGGATGTCCATCACCGAGCCTCCGTCAACAGGGCTTGGTAGACCGACAGCTGATGCTGCAGCGGCGTATTATCGAACCGCGACGGCGGCGGCATCGTTGGCACGCAGGCACAGGGCAAGCTCGCGCGCCACGGCTGCGGCAAGGGCTGTAGCTTCGGTTGCTCGAGCAGGAGACGCTCGAGCGGCGGCTGCCCGGTCGTGCCGTGGATACGCACATTGGCGACGTCCCTCAACCAGCGCACGACCTCGGCGTTCGCCGTGGTCGCGTCCAGCGCGAGCCGATCCTGAGCCAACCGGCTCGCCAGTGGATTGTAGAAGCTGCGGCGCAGGTACCCGTTGAAGCTCTCTACCTTGCCCTTGGTCTTGGCTCGGTAAGGCTTGCACAGTCGCGGCACGAAGTTGTGGTGCTTCGCAAAGTCGAGCAAGCCCGGTTGATAGCGATGCAGTCCGGGACCGTAAGCGTCTCGGCCAATCACAACTGTCTTGACGTTATCGTACAGAACCTCGCGCGCAACGCCGCCGAAGAAGTCGAACGCGCGCTCGTGGCAGCCCAGCAGTGTCGGCAATCGTTCGTCGGTCACGAATTCGACGTAACTCGCTCGACTGTAACCTAGCGTCGCGACGAATGCCGACAGCGGCAGCTTGCCACGTCGGAACACGACCCAGTCGACCTGCATTTGTTGTCCCGGATCGGTCTCGAAACGCACCAGCGGCTCCGGCGCCTTGATCAACTTCAACGACCGAAGATAGGCCCGAAGCCGCGTCAGGCCGCCGTCATAACCCATCGCACGGATCTCGATCAACAGCGCTGTCGCCGGCAGCCAGGCCGGATGCGCTGCTCGAACCCGCTCATGCAGATAGACTTTGAACGGATCGAGCTTGTGTGTACGCCCCGAGCGCGGCGTGCGCTCCTGCTCAGCATAACTGCGTAAATATTTGCGCACGGTGTTCCTCGACAATCCCAGTTCCCGTGAGATCTCCCGGATTCCCAATCCTTGGCAGGCCAGCACACGTATTTCCACGATTACCTCCCTTGTAAGCACTGGCCCTCCAAAAAGGGCTGTCTGGTGACAATTACTTTTGCCGGTGGCGCCAACTAGATTTGCCGGTGTTCGGCGGCTGAACTGTTGAGGTTGCGGCCGTCGCTATCATGCGGCTCCTTGCGGAGCCAGCATGAAAAAAGACGGAGAAATCAAATTGTTGCGGGAAGAACGGCGCAAAGGGGCGAGCCAGAAGCTGGCGGCAGCGCGAACAGGTATGAGTGAGCGCACGGTCCGTAAGTAAGAGCGTGCTGGCACGTTACCAAGTCAAATGAAGAAGCCGCGCATGCATCGCACGCGGGAGAATCCGTTTAGCGTCGATTGGCCATGGGTTGAGGGCCATCTCAAGCGAGATCCGGCATTGCAGGCCAAGACCTTATTCGCGCTGCTGTGCCAGGCGTTTCCGGGGCGATATCAAGAAGGCCTGCTGCGCACGTTGCAGCGGCACATCCAAGCGTGGCGAGTTCGTCACGGCCCGGAACAAGAAGTCATGTTTGCACAGGAGCATGTGCCCGGGCGCATGGCTCAATCCGATTTCACTTCAATGAATAGGCTCAGAGTAACGATCTCGGGCACGGCATTCCCGCATCTGGTCTACCACCTGGTGCTGACGTACTCGAACGTGGAAGCCGTGCGCATTTGCTTCTCCGAGAGCTTTGAGGCGCTGGCTGAAGGGCTTGAAGCATGCCTGTGGCAGATCGGCGGTGTTCCGCAATGGCATCGCACCGACAATCTGAGTGCGGCCGTACGCGACCTGGATCGCGAAGGAATGCATGAGTTCACGCAGAACTATCGTGCATTGCTTGCTCATTACGGCATGCAGCCATCAGCGAACACGGCCGGATGCGCTAATCAAAACGGCGACGTCGAGCAATCGCACTTCCGCCTCAAAGAGGCCGTGGACCAGGCGCTACGGGTTCGCGGCACGCGAGACTTCGCAACGCGCAGCGACTACGAACACTTCCTTGGCGAACTTGTTCGGCAGCGCAATCTCACGCGCTCGCAACGATTCGAGGCGGACCGAGCCGCGCTTAGAGCGCTGCCCGCAGCGCCGCTGGACTTCACGCGCGAAGTCACGGTGCGCGTTTCTCGTTTCAGCTTGGTTCGGGTTCTCAACAATCACTACTCGGTGCCGTCACGATTGATCGGCGCCACGCTAAAGGCACGCATCCGCTCGGAGAACTTGGATCTTTACCACGGGACGGCACATGTTCTTACTCTGCCGCGCTTGAGCGGGCGCAATCAGCGGCGAATCGACTACCGGCATCTGATCTGGTCACTGGTGAGAAAGCCCGGCGCGTTCGCGGCTTACTGCTACAGAGACGAGCTGTTTCCAAC
>NZ_PRDW01000033.1 GCF_002927045.1 Mycetohabitans endofungorum
AGCGACGAGCGAGCGCAAGAAGGATGCTCTTGACAAGCTGATCGCCGCACACGCGATTGCCCTGGACGTTATTCTCGTTACCAACAACGAGCGCGCCTTTGCCGACTATCCCGGTATCAGGCTCGAAAACTGGCTCAACAAGTAGAAAACTCCAACATGTTTATTAATCTCGAAATTTGGAACGAAGAGCCTTCACGATAAGGGGGGAAGGTACGTGTAAATTCCTATCGTAAGCTTTGAAGTTATGAAATTCGCTTAACTTATGTTCGAATTGCCATAAGCGTCTCGCCGCCTAAATGCCAGAGCACCGTTGCATGCCAGTGCTGCCTCATCAAGGGCCTGGATCAAGGCAGGTGTTGGCATCCATTGACTGCTTTGTACGGTAAAGCGGGTCGCGGCATCGACAACTTTCGCAGTGCTCCCTGTTGTGCTTGATTTGATCGACATTGAGACGGCCCCGCGCATCAAAAGTGACAATCACAAAATCCCGATTGACCACGTGCATGGGCTTGCGATCCATCAGCTCAATGGTCAGGTGCGCGAGGCGCAGCGCTGATCTGCAAACTCCGGCAGGCGATGACTATCCGGAGCACCGAGCATGTTCCAGTAGCGCGTCATTCCGATCTTCAGGACGCCCTCGTCCGGCGTGATCAGAAATATTCGAATCGTGTATCCCATTGCAATAACTTTGGTCGTTGCTCCGGCACAATCGTGATCTCGTTCGTCACCAGGCCGCCTCATTTGGCCAATTTGCGATCGACGCGCTCATATTATTTTAGGCCTTTCGCGCCTCAAACGCCTGATCGAACCGCCGGGCTCGCTGCACTTCGTCGCTGTGCAGATAGATCGACGTCGTCGAGGTTGACGAATGGAGCAGATTGTCGCGCACCATGATCAGCTCGGCGCCTCGGGCCAGCGCATGTGACGCGTAAGTGTGCCGCATCCAGTGTGGGCTCGCGCGGCGCAGCTTCTCCGCCATCGCGGGCCGTTGGGCGGGTCGCAGGAGCAGCCAATAACTAACACGAGCTCTGCGCAAGATTGTGAAGAACCGCGGCCACTTCCCGAGCGACGAAGCCGCCAGCAAACTGTTGTATCTGGCCTTGCGCAACATCGAAAAGGATTGGAAGATGCCGCCTATCACTTGGCGGCAAGCCGTCAATCAGTTCGCCATTCTGTTCGGCGACCGGTTTACGAACGCCATAAGCTGAGATCTTTTAACCGACCTCGGCACACAAGTTTCCTGATACATCCGCCGAAACGAAAGAACATCATCGCATACATTCCGCGGTACAGCTCACGCGTGTTCGAGTAGGCGGCTTCGAGTGCGCGAACCCAGAACTGCTGAGCTAAAGCGCTGACGGTTACGCGTGCGCATGATCTACTGGTTCCACTGACAGGCGCATGCCGACCACCTTCAGTACGGCCAGCAAGGTTTTCAAGGTGGGATTGCCTTTCGGTGAAAGCGCGCGATAAAGCGCCTCGCGCGTGATTCCTGCCTCGGCCGCAACCCATGCTAATCCGCCATAGACTTCCGCGACCGTGCGCAGCGCTAGTAGAGCGCCGGCACGCTCTTTCGGATTATCGAGTGATTCCATCGCCGCTTTCAAGTATTCAATGGCCAGATCACGATCGGCGCGCAGCTCCGCGATTTCCCGCTCGTGATGTGACACGGTTGCCTTTGCCTTCGTCACGCTTGCCTCCGCTTCCAGTCAATCCAGTATTCCTTCGCACGCCGGATATCTGCCGTTTGCGAACGCTTATCGCCGCCGCACAGCAGGATCACGAGCGCATTGCCATGCCGCCCACAATAGACCCGGTAACCAGGACCGACGTGTACACGCAATTCCAGCACTCCTTCTCCAACCGGCTCACAGTCTCCGAAGTTGCCTGCTTGCACTTGACGCAGTCGAAGCCGCACGCGCGCCTGCGCAACGCGGTCGCGTAGCCCATTAAGCCATTCTGTCAGGGGCTCGCGTCCGTTCTCTTGTCGATATCGCAGCAGTTCAGTCATTCTTTATTGTAACTTAAAAGTTACTGGTAGTCATAGTTAAAGTGTGCGCCTGTCATCGGAACCGTGTTTCATTCTCACGGTGGTGTCAGTCGCCGTCATGGTGCAGGTGCCGATTCGGGGCTTGGCGTAGGAGATCACGTTATCGCGTCACTCGGTTGGCTGGGCAATGGGCTGTAGGGCAGGCGCGTTAAACTACTGTCCATTTAAAGAGTGGGGGGCGGTCGTGAACACATTGAGGCACGGGTTCACGCTAGATTCGCACCGCAAGCGCAGCGAGCCGGCAATTAGCGCTGTGACTCCCGAGCAGGGGGCTCGACCGGCTCTTGGTCGCTCCAGTTCATCCGATGGCCGCGCACCGTCTGGCGGTGCCGCGTGTCCTCTTCCTCGTGCAGATACAAGCTCGTCGTGGTCAGCGACACGTGCCCGAGGTTATCGCGCACCGTGCGCAGATCGAGGCCGGCGTCAGCCTGATGCGAGCCGGCCGTATGTCGCAGCCAATGCGCCGACGCACGCACCAGTTCGTCGGCCCGATCGGCGAAGGCGGGCCCGCGCGCGCGTAGCCATGACGCGGCGTCGCGAAAGATCCGCTTGATCGCGTCATGCAGGGCGGAGCGCGACAGGCCGCGGCGCGGGCCACGGAAGGGCACGATCAGCGGCGTGTCCTCGGCCCGGCGGGGCAGCGAGGGCAGGCCACACGCCTGCCGGTAGCGGGCCAGCTCGACGATCAGTTCTGGCGACGCGGGCACGCGCCGCGCGCGTTGCCCCTTACCCACGATCTCGAGCCACCACTGGTCCTGTCCGTCCGGGCCCAGGCGTCGGGAGAAGTCGCCCATGGTGCCGTGGGCGACCTCGGAGAGGCGCAGACCTTGCAGATAAAAGAGCGTGGTCAGCCAGCGACAGCGCGCAGCGTACGCGCGCTGCGCGGCCGTTTCTTGGGGCAGCTGCTCGACAAAGTGTTTGACCTCGTCCCACAGCGACACGGATAAGTAGCGCGTGATGCGCGGCGCCGAGCGCTTGGCGCGCTGGCGCAGTAGCGCCATCGGGTTGCCGCGCAGGTAGCCGGCGTCCACCAGCCACGTGAACAGGCCGTTGAGGATCACCCGCGCTTGCCGCTGGCTCGCTGCGGACAGCGGGCCATTAAAGGGCCGCCAGCGGGCATCGCTGCGAGCATATTTACCCCCGGTGGCCGACACCCAGCGGTTTGCGGGCTGCGGGTCGGCCAGAAACGCGTTGAATTGTTGTAGATCCTCGTGCGTGAGCGACGACAGCGGCTTGCCGAGCTGCACGACGGCCCACAGCATGAGCCGCTCGGCCTCCTTACGGTAGGCCTCGAACGTAGTTTGGGTGTCGGCGTAATTGGATAGCCAGGCGCGCACGGCGTCCAGGTCGTGGCGCGCGGCGAGCTGCGCCGTCTCGGGCGTGCCGCGATTGGTGCCGTCGCGCCCGTCCAGGCGCTCGGGCAACACGAGCGTCTCGACCGGTTGCACGGCGGTGAACGGGGTGACGGGCATGGGTGGGGCGCTCCCAGGGCGGGGGTTAAACAACAAACGACGTTGGTTTATGCTACACGACATTATAGGCGTAATGTCGTGTAGTGCGGCAAATGTGTTAGATATTTAATGTATTACGTAGTATTATTCAAGAAAATCTTTCACGGAAACTGTGATGAGCGATGCCCTGCCCCCTGACGCGGCGCTGGCCACCGAGATCGCGCGCTTGAAGGCCGCGCATCCGAATACGCGCGAGTTGTATCGCGAAGTGTGCGCGCTATTGTTCTTTCATTTTGGCATCACCCCCACCGCGAACCGCCTGTACCAACTGGTGCGCAAGGGCAGCATGGGCACGCCCACCGAGGTTCTCGCCGAGTTCTGGCGCGAGCTGCGTGAAAAAAGTCGTGTCAAGCTTGACCATCCGGATTTGCCCACCGAGCTGCGCGACGCCGCCGGCACGCTCATCGCGACGCTGTGGGAGCGAGCCACGGCCACCGCGCACGCGGCGCTAGAAGACATGCGTGCCGAGGTGCGTGTCGAGCGTGACGCGGCCGCCGCCGAGGTGGCCGCCGCCCGAGAGGCCGCGGCGCACGCCGAGCGCATGCTCGAGACGCACCACGCGGCGCTGCTCGCTGCGCAGGCACGCCTGCAGGAACTGGAGCCCGCGCTTGCGGCGGCTGAAGCAGCGCGCCAGACACTGCACACGGAAGTCGAGCGTTTGCAACGCGATGCACAGGAGCGGGACGCCGCACTCGCCCAAGCGCGCGCCGATTTTGCCCGCGAACTCGATAAGCTGCGGGCCGACACCGCGCGCGCCGAAGCGCGGCTGCAAGCGGCCGAAAAGCGCGCGCTCTTGGAGACCGAGCATGAGCGCCGCACCAGCGCGCGTCTGATCAAGGAACGGGATGCGGCGGTGCGACGCGCTGACGAGAGTGACGCGCAGCGCCGCGCTGAGCGGCAAGCGCTACAAGCGCAATTGGGGGACGCACGCCAGCAAATTGGCGTGCTGGAAGGCAGCTTAGCCGCGCTGCAGCGCGTGACCGCCGACGCTGAAAAAGCGCGGCGCGTGCGGCAACGCACACCCACCAAGACCGCATCGGGTCGGGCCACCGGCCCGATTGGGCGGCCGCGCCCGCCCACGCGTGCGCTCAAAAAGACGCCGTGACGCCGTCACCGACATTCGCTTTTTATACAAAGGCTCATGTGGCCGCAGGCCGGTTAGCAAGCATAGGTCAGCCCATAGCCGATCTCGGGCAGGCCTCGAATCATCATCGCTCCGGAGAGCACTGGTCGGCAGGCGACCAAGATAACGGGCCAGCCGCTTATATTCATCTAATGTTATGGTGCGCACCACATTGTGGCTACCACGGTTTTGACGCGGAATCAGTGTAGATTGCTGTTGGCTAGCCTTGCCGGATCGGGTATGCGCCAGTGCATCCCAATCAATCCGACTAAACGACTCCCTGACCTCTCGCTCATCGAATTGTTCGGCTACCCAGCCCCTGACGAATGCGTGTCGGTGAAAGGGTTGAAAAAGCTGCTCACTGCTCGCAGCACCGCGTGCACTAAGAAGTGAGGCCGCTTGCCGTATGATTTTCCGCACTAAGAAGCTACCCCAATCAAAAACACAGTGTGTCTTGCTGGCCATCGCTTGGTGAGATACAATGTATCTCACATGATAGGAGGTCGCAATGGCTACAACGACAATGGTTCACATTCGTATTGACGAAACCGTCAAAGCGCAGGCTGCGCAAACGTTAGCCTCGATGGGGCTGACTGTCTCTGATGCCATTCGAGTCTTCCTGACGCGCATCGTGGCAGACAAAGCGCTGCCCTTTGCGATCCAAGCGCCCAATGCGGCCAGCCGTGCCGCCATGGCTGAAGCTCGCGAAATCATCGAGAGCCGCCACGTTCGCTTCGCAACTTCTGACGCCTTGATGAATGACCTTGAAAAGAACACCCGAAAGTAAGCGGGCCACTCTACCGCGCGCGTCAGATTACACCAAAGCATTTCTCAAGGACTGGCAACGTCTGTCTTACTCGGGCCGGTACGATATGAACCGGTTGAAAGAGGTCATGACGTTGCTTGTTGCCAATGATGGCCCGCTTGCTGCTGAGTGGTTGGATCACTCGCTTGCGGGAGAGTGGGACAATCACCGGGAGTGTCACGTTGGGGCGATTTTCTGCTTATTTATAAGCTCGCTGATATCGGCAAGCATGGCTTAGTGATCTTCGTCCGAGCTGGCACGCATTCCGAACTTTTTTCTTAGCAGGACAAAAGGGCCTTCACCGCGCGCTCGACGTGTCGGTGGCCGGCGCTACTGCGCTCGCCCGAGCTGCGCAGCGTCTTACGAGAACGAAGCGACCAGACGCTGGACGATAAATAGCTCACCTGCCCTTGCCAGACACCATACATAATGAGTAGCAACGTACCTAGCACTTTGTTGCGCGGTCGCTCCAGCAGCGACGGCTAAATCATTACGTTCGTGTGGGCGGCATCCGGCCGTGAATGTCCCACATCAGGCCAGCCCTTGTCTCACGCAAAGTCATCCAGCCGTTTGGGCGTCAGCGCTGCCACCATTTCCTGCCACGAGAGAAACATGACGTGACTTTCCTTAAAATGCTCGCCTTGCACTTCGCCGGAGGGGGCGTTTTTTCTTTTCTGCATCACCGCGACGGACGCGGCATGTCGATTCAGGCAAACCGCATGTTGTGCCGGACATTACCAGTTGGTGTAATCATCGTATATGGTACGGCAGCGGGCGATAGCGGACGTGAAGCGAAATTTTTCCCGCAAGCGGAAGGATAGCCAATTTCACTTGCGAGTGAGGGCAATAGACGAGCATTTTGCCAATATGTTTTGCGAGGCATCAAAGACTTGTTGCGTCGCTTCAAGCTCGGCTTCTTGCCTGGCGCTGCTGGGAGCGTCAAAGTCAATGCCTATCTTGCAGCGCGACATGCAATGCCCGTCGCACCGCCCGCGCGAGACGGATTGCGGTATGACGGGAAAGCCCCTAAGTAATAGCATAATTGCATCCGTCGGCCTCGACCACGATGCACCATTTTGCCAAGCACCTGCGATCGGGAAGCCGCCACGGCGAGGCTTGCGGCTCACTGGATGCCGCATGCAGCGACAGTAGTTCAACGCAGCGCTCGCCCCGCGAGACCAAGCAAAACGCCATCAATCCGATGCATCCAGGCCCTTGATGAGGCAGCACTGGCATTGCAACGGTGCTCTGGCATTTAGGCGGCTAGACGCTTATGGTAATTCGAACATAAGTCGAGCGAATTTCATAACTTCAAGGATTATGATAGGAATTTGCGCGTACCTTGTTCACTCCCATTGTCGTGGCGAGGCTCTTCGTTCCAAATTCCGAGATTAATAAACATGTTGGAGTTTTCTACTTGTTGAGCCAGTTTTCGAGCCTGATACCGGGATAGTTGGCAAAGTCGCGCTCGTTGTTGGTAACGAGAATAACGTCCAGGGCAATCGCGTGTGCGGCGATCAGCTTGTCAAGAGCATCCTTCTTGCGCTCGCTCGTCGCT
>NZ_PRDW01000034.1 GCF_002927045.1 Mycetohabitans endofungorum
AGCGGTGCGAACCACGTGCCTTACGACACGCTAGCGGCCACGACCATTCAAGGCGACGGGCCGGCGCCAAGCGTATCGATTGACGTTGGCCAACTTGGCGGTATGTACGCTGATCGAATCGTGATGGTTGGCACCGAACACGGCGTGGGAGTGCACAGCGCAGGTAAGATTAGCGCGCAGGCTGGTGATTTGACGCTGACGAGCGAAGGCCGCTTGGTGTCGATGGGTAAGACGACGGCGAGCGGCAATATCAGGCTGTCGGCCGCTGGCGGGATCGACAATCGCGGTACGATCGATAGCCGACAGTACCTGTCTGTGAATACGGGCGCCGACCTCGTCCACAGCGGAATGCTGACGGCCCAGAAGGATGTCACGGTGAACGCCGGCAGCGTCCATTCGACTGGTACGCTCGGCGCGGGCGTGAATGGCGACGGCTCAATGGGCCAATCCGGCGACCTGCAAGTGACGGCGACGGGGCTGTTAAGCGTGACCGGCAAGCACGGCGCAGGCAGCGACGTGTCCCTGACGGGCAGCAACGTGAATCTTGCCGGTAGCCGTACCATCGCAAATGGTGGCCTGACGTTGAACGCCAACGCGGGCGACTTAGACCTATCGGCCGCGACGACGCGCACGCAAGGCGGGATCAAGGCGACCGCATCGGGCGCATTAATTAACGACCACGGCAAGCTGTCGAGCGGCGCGGACGTGACGCTGATGGGCGGCAGCGTATCGAACCAAAGCGGCAAAGTCTCGGCGCAAGGCCCGCTACTAGTAAAGACAGGCGGACAAGTTGCCAATCAGAGCGGCGAGCTGCTGTCGCAAAGTACGGTCGAGGTGCACAGCGGTGCAATCTTGAACCAGCAAGGCATCATCGAGAGCGCCAGCAACATGACTATCGACGGCGCATCGCTGGACAATTCTGGCGGTTGGGTGACGTCGCTCAACCGCGACAGCCTATCCGTCACGACGAGCGGCCAGTTGACGAACACAGCGGGCACGACGGCGAACGGCGCGCAAGGCGGTGTGATCGGTAGCAACGGCGACGTGACGGTGCAAGGAGGAATTGTCGCCAATCACGGCACGATGTCGACCACGGCGAATCTGCGCGTGATCGGACAGCAGTTTGTTGACAATGGCAACGGACTGCTGAAGGCCGCTCAGAACGTCACGGTCGATGCGGGTTCGCGTCTTTATAATGCCGGCGGCACGATCGTAGGACAGGCGGCCACATTGAACGGAACGACGCTGGACAATCGTTCCGGGACCGTACAGGCAGATCGGTTGTCGTTGAACGGGACCGACTTGCTCAATCGCGGCGGCTCCATAACGCAGACCGGAACCGATCCGATCGCCGTCAACGTTAGCGGAACGCTCGACAACTCGAACAACGGCACGCTCAAGACCAACAGCACGGATCTGAAACTTGCCCCCGCGGCGTTGATTAATGACGGCGGTACGCTTTATCACGCAGGCAACGGCACGCTCACGCTCGGCAATGGCACAGGCTCGATTTCGAACGTCAGTGGTAAGATCGACAGCAACGGCCAGATCGTCGTCCAAACGAACACCCTCAACAATACGTCGGGGTCCCTGGTCGGTCAAACCGGACTCACCGCGACGCTCGGCGGCACGTTGACGAACGACAACGGCACATTGGAGACAAGCGCGGGGGCGGCGATCCTTCATAGCACCACGCTGTCGAATCACGGTGGTTTGATCAGCGCATCCCATTTGAGCCTGACGGTCGATTCAACGCTAGATAACGACGAAGGTACGATCAAAGCCAACCAGCTTGCATTGAAGGCGACGGACCTTACGAACCGCGGCGGCAAAATCACGCAATGGCAAGCGTTGCCGATGACCGTTGAGGTAAGTGGCAAGATCGACAACTCGAACGACGGCACGCTCAAGACCAACAGCCATGAGCTAACGCTCGCTCCCGCTGAGCTGATCAACTCAGGGGGCACGATTACGCATGCCGGCACAGGGGTGCTGACGGTGGCGCCGAGTCACAGCGCAGGCCGTCTGAATAATACATCGGGTCGGATCGAGAGCATGGGCCAGGCGCTTATTGAAGCCGGCGACCTAAACAACGTACAAGGGGCCGTGTCGGCCCAACGCGGCATCATCGCCACGATCAAGGGCGATGTCAATAATACGCAAGGACTGATGCGCTCGGACATGTCCCTGTCATTGACGAATGAAGGCGCGCTCGTGAATCAGGCCGGCCATATTCAGGCGGGCCAATCGACGCCCGGCGATACGAGTACGCTCGAGATTCAATCCGCGTCGATCGACAATACTGACGGTTCGATCAACGATCTCGGCACGGGCAGCATGACCGTGCAAGGTACAAACCAAATCGTCAACAGTCATGCGGGCGGTGTTGCCGACATGGGCAAGATTACGGGCAACGGCGATGTGACGGTAAGTGCGGCGTCGATTGTCAACGCGCAAGGTGGCCAACTGAGCGGCGCGACGCTCCACGTTCAAGGGGCCACGCTGGACAATCGTGGCGGCAAAATCGGCAATCTCGCCAACTCTAACGGCGACGTGGACGTGACAATGACTGGCGCAGTGACGAACACGGACGGCTTGATTAGCTCGACGCGCAACCTGACGGTAGCGGCGACCACGCTGCAAGGCGGCGGCACATACGGCGCGGCCAACGATGCAACGTTGCATCTGCAAGGCGATTACACGATAGTCTCCGACACGCAGTTCAAGGTCGGTCACGGCCTGACCTTCACGTTGCCGGGCACGTTCACAAACCACGCGAACCTGCAATGGGTCCCCAATCTGAGCGTCAATGCAGGCAATATCGTCAACTCCGGTTCGATCTCGGCGGTTAGTTGGCTCCGTACGCATTCAGGCCATCTGACCAATACCGGAACGCTGGTTGGCGGCAGTGCGACGATTCAGGCGCACGGTACGGTGTCCAATCTGGGGCCGACGGCGCTGATAGGCGCCTCGGACAGCCAAGGCCTGCTGGAAATTCTCGCGTGCGACATCGAGAACCGCGACGACACGACGGCCACTGACACGATGGCACAAACGGGAATTGTCGGCATGGGTAAGGTCGTGTTGGCCGGAGGCAAGGATGCCAATGGTCATTACACGAGAGCTGCGCTGATCAATAACCAGTCCGCGCGGATCGAGTCCGGTGGCCCAATGCAGTTGCATGCCGACAGGGTCCTGAACACACGCCGCGTGATGAGGACCTCGGGCTTCACCGAAAACGTTGACCCGGCCTTGCTAGCGCGACACAACATCAGCATGCAAGGCTGCACTGCGATTTATATGGAGGCCTGCTACGGTCACAGTGTCCCTTGGGTCGACAAGCCCAGCCCGGAGATGGCGAGCATGATTGGCGGCGCATTCACCGAGCCGCCGCATGGCGGCCAGTGGAACAGCACATATCAGTACACGACCTACGAGGGCAAGGCGGTCGCGAACACCGTGACGGACATCAGCCCAGCCGGACAGATCATCTCGGGTGGAGCCCTCGACGCGTCGGCAGTCGGCCTGCTGCAAAACTATTGGAGCAATGTGGCGGCAGTCGGCGATATCCAGCAACCCACCCACCTGGACATGGATGGCTGGGCCGCCACCGGCCAGCAGGCGCCGATGGTCAGAGTGAGGTACTCGGGGCAGTATCATTACAACAACTACGACAACAGTGAACACAACTGGCAGTTGCCGTTTGGCGATGCGCCGTTCGTCACTGGCCGTCCAAGAGGCTATACGCAAGCGGCACCTGCCGACATCAAGGATTACAGGCTGCCAGGTTACGATGCGACCTGGGGGGCCAGCGGCACGATTTCCGGCACGGGCGTGAGCATCAACAACCCGACGGGCAACGCATCGATTCCGTCGCTCGGCCTGTCCCCCGGCCAGTCGGTGTCAGGGCCGAAGATCAGCTCGCTCAACGGCAACGTGAGCGGGACGAAATTGCCGGGGATGCCAGTACGGGGCAGCGTATCGACGATCGTCGATCCAATCATTGCGAGTGCCACGGCGCTAAACGTGCTGAACAACCTGACGATTCCGCAAGGCGGGTTGTTCAGACCGAATCCCGCACCGAACCCAAGCTATGTGATCGAGACGAACCCCGCGTTCACGAACCACAAGCATTTCATTTCGAGCGATTACTTCTTCAAGCAAATCGGCGTCGATCTTACGCCCCTCGCGAAACGTCTCGGCGATGGATTCTACGAACAGCAACTAGTGCGCAATCAGGTTACGGCGCTCACGGGTAAGGCGGTGCTCGGTCCGCACACGGATGTGCAGTCAATGTACCAGTCTCTGATGGCTGCCGGTGCCGAGTTGTCCAAGTCGCTTGATTTGCCGATTGGCGTGAGCTTGTCAGCCGAACAGGTGTCGAAGCTGACGGGCAACGTGGTGATGATGGAGACGCGCGTGGTCGACGGTCAATTGGTTTTAGTGCCGGTCGTGTATCTGGCGAAGGCTAGCCAGCAAAACATGGACGGTCCGCTGATTACCGCGACAAATATCGATCTGCAGAATGTGCAGTCATTCACGAACAGCGGCACCGTCAAGGCAGAGCATACGCTCGCCATTCAGGGCAAGCAAATCGACAACGCTTTTGGCGTGCTGCAAAGCGGCGACTTGATGTCGCTCACGACCGAGGGCAAGATCGACCTGACGTCGGCCAACGTGAAGGCCGGCAGCCTGCAACTGGATGCGGGGAAAGATCTGGTTCTTGATACCGCGACGAAGACGACGCACCAGGTGAGCCGTGACGGCGCGACGCGTGTCACGACGAGGCTGGGACCGACCGCGAAATTGGAGGTGGCGGGTGACGCGAGCATCGTGACTGGGGGGGACGTCCAGCAGCATGCGGGCAATCTTGTGGTTGGCGGCGATCTCAGTACCGATATCGGCGGTCACTGGACGCTCGGCGCGCAGCAGATTGGCGAGCACAAAATCGTACAGCGTGCGAACGGTGTATCGAACACGGACATCAACCGCGTTGTCGGCAGCTCGGTCAAGGTCGGCGGTATGTCCAATATCAACGTTGGCGGCGACCTCACGGCGAAGGGTGCGCAGATCGACCTCGGGCAAGGCGGCAACATTGTCGCCAAGGGGGACGTGTCACTCGGCTCGGCGAGCGCGACAACGACCACGAACAGCAACAGCTCGGGCAGCGACAGTCATGGCAGCTATGCGGAGACGCTGCATACGTTGAATCAGACACTCACGGGCACGACACTCAAGGGCGGCAATACCGTCAATATCGTGTCGGGTCAGGACATCACGGTCAGCGGCAGTGCGATCAGTTTGGACAAGGGCCGTGCGAACCTGCTGGCGGCCGCAGACGTGAACGTGGGCGCGGTGACTGAAACGCACGTGTTGCATTCGCACGAGACGCATAGCCACAGCAATGTCGTGAGCGGGTCCCAGGCCGCGAGCGGTATTGACCGGACGGCGGCCTACAGTCAAGGCAGCACGATTTCAGCCGACGGCGTGACGATGGCAAGTGGCCGGGACATCAACATCACGGGCAGCCATGTGGTCGGCACGAATGATGTGAAGTTGCAGGCGGGTCGCGATGTCAACATGACGACCTCGCAGGACAGGGTACAGTCGTCGACCTACTACGACCAGAAGGAATCGGGCCTGCTATCCGGAGACGGACTGGCCGTGACGATTGGCTCGCGCGCGCAATCGGACCAGGCGCAATCCTCGCCGGTCACCCATCACGGCAGCGTGGTCGGTTCGGTCAAAGATAGCGTGACGATTAATGTGGGCAACGAACTGCACGTGAAAGGCAGCGACCTCATCGCCGCGAAGGACGTGGTGGGCACGGCGAAGACGGTGACGCTGCAGACTGCGACTGATGAACAGCACCATAGCGGACAACATGCGATGCGGCAAAGCGGCGTGACGCTTGGGGTTCAAACGCCTGGCATCGCAGCGGTGAATAATGTCGTGCAGCAGGCCAGCGCGGGCGCCCACAGTCAAGATGATCGGGTACGGGCGCTGCGCGGGATAGCCGGGGCCAGTGGCCTGTACGATGCGTATCAGTCGGTGCCGGGCGAATTAGGCACGCTGGCCCAGGGCGAGATGCCTGAAGCGAAGCTGACGGTGAGCGTCGGTTCGTCCAGCAGTCGCTCGGCGTTCAGCGAGGACAGTACGCAAGCGCGCGGCAATCGCGTGCAGGCGGGTGGGCTCGCGACATTCCAGGCGACGGGCGAGAAGGGTCAAGGCCAGGGGAACGTGATCATTCGCGGCTCGCAGATTGATGCGCAAAACGTCCACCTTGCGGCCACCGATCGGGTTGATCTGCGCAACAGCACTGACACCGAGCGTGTGCGTCACGACAATGGCTCGACAAGCGGCAGCATCGGCGTATCGATCGGCACGAAGGGGCTCGGGGTGTCGGCGTCGGCCGCGCGTGCCAACGGCGACGGCAACTCGGACGGGGCGATGCAGAATAATACGCACGTTCGCGCACGCGAGACCGTGACGATTAAGAGCGGCGGTGATACGAACGTTGTGGGCGCGAACGTGAAGGGCAATCGGGTGGTCGCCGATGTGCAGGGCGACCTGAATGTGGCGAGCGTCCAGGACACCAGCATGAGTGCGGCGCACCAGCATAGCGCGGGCGTTGGGCTTAACGTGAGCCAGGGCGGGGGCAGTGCCAGCTTCAACGTGCAGAACGGCAACGCGCGCGGCAACTACGCGAGCGTTGCCGAGCAGGCAGGGATCGAGGCTGGCGAAGGCGGTTTTGACATCGCGGT
>NZ_PRDW01000035.1 GCF_002927045.1 Mycetohabitans endofungorum
AGCGGTGCGAACCACGTGCCTTACGACACGCTAGCGGCCACGACCATTCAAGGCGACGGGCCGGCGCCAAGCGTATCGATTGACGTTGGCCAACTCGGCGGTATGTACGCCGATCGGATTGTGATGGTTGGCACCGAACACGGCGTGGGAGTGCACAGCGCGGGTGAGATTAGCGCGCAGGCTGGTGATTTGACGCTGTGCTCGAACGGCAAGCTCACGTTTACGCCAACGAGTCAAACCAATGCAAGCGGCCTATTAAGCGTGCGCGCGCAGGCCGACATTCAAAACGATGGCAAGCTTTACGGCAAACAAGACGTGTCGGTTTCAAGCGAGAGTTTGCTGACCAATACCGGTACGCTCGCAGCCCAACGCAACTTGAAGGTCGAAGCGCACAGCGTGAATTCAAGCGGCGGGTTGGGTGCCGGGGCCGATGCCGACGGCGTGATCGACAGCGCAGGCGAGCTCGAGGTCAAGGCCACCGGTTCGCTGGTCGCCACAGGCCATCAATTGGCGGGCGGCAACATGACGCTTGAAGGTGCCGCCGTTGACCTGAAGCACAGTAACACCCTTACCGACGGTCATTTGGAACTCCACGCGAAGTCTGGCGATATTGACCTGACCGGCGCGGAAGTGGTGTCACAAGGCACTGCGCGCATCATCGCGGATGATGGCGTAGTGAACCATAACCAAGGCAAGCTGTCGTCAGGCGACACGCAGACGATCCGCGCTGCGGCATTGTCGAATCAGGACGGGCAGATTTTTTCAGAATCGACATTGGATATCGACGTAGCGGGGAAGATGGACAATCTGCGCGGGCTCGCGCGAGCAGCCGGGGGCGTCCTTGTGAAGGCCGGCTCACTGGATAATACGGCTGGGCGCGTCACATCGAAAAGCGATGATGCGCTGTCGGTGACGACGGTGGGCCCACTGACGAACGCGGCGGGTCATACGGTGATGGGTGATCAAGGCGGCGTGATTGGCGGCAATGGCAACGTCAAAGTGCAGGCCGGCACGCTCACCAACAGAGGTCGCGTCACGGCGAAAGGAATGCTGAAGGTCAGCGGCCAGTCCATCAATAACAATAACGGTACGCTGAGCGCGAAACGGTTGGATGTGACGGCCGATTCGCTCACGAATGAGAAAGGGTTGATTGCACAAACGGGCAAAGGCGACACAGCGGTTCGCGTAACCCACAAGTTCGATAATACATTGGGCACGATTCGAAGCAACGGCGAAAATCTAATTCTCAAGTCTGAAGCAGGCAGCTTGACGAACAATAGCGGCACGCTTTATCACGGCGGCAGCGGCACACTGAAAGTGACTGGCGCCAGCACGCTGACAAACCTTAGTGGTTTGATTGACTCGGCCAGTGTGCTCAATGTGGACGGTCAATCGATTGACAATACCGGCGGTGTCATCCGTACGAAGACCGGCTCCGTCACACTCACCTCTGCGTCGACGTTCAAAAACAATCAAGGTGTCGTGCAAGGCGGGAATGGGCTCGAAGTATCGTCCGCCGATACGCTTTTCAATCAGGAGGGCAAGCTCGTCAACCTGAGTTCCACCGGCACGCTCGCCGTATCCGCCCAAGAGCTCGACAATACGAATGGTCAAATCGCCGACACCGGTACGGTTTACACGTTGATTAAGGCCGCGTCGATCCATAATGCCAATACGAACGGCCAGACCCATAGGGGTGTTATTCGCGGCAAAGGGAACGTGACGATCGACAGCGCCGCTGTGCAAAACGGCGCGAACGGCCAAATTGTCGCCGATCGGGACCTGACTTTTAAGAATACGGACCAGCTCACGAATGTGGGCCAACTCACGGCGGATGGTGTGCTGACCGTCGAGCAGCCGCACGCCGTCTTATCGAATGTGGACGGCCAGATCAGCGCGACGAAGGTCAAGCTGACTGTCGCGAGCCTTGACAACACGAGCGGCCAGATCGCGAATCCGAAAGGCTCAAGTGGCGACATCACGATTCGGACCGGCGTGCTGACTCAGCATGCCGGCACCATCGCGAGCGCACGGGACCTGGAGCTCAGCGCGGTCTCGCTCATCGGCGATGGCCAGTTCATCGGCGGTCGAGATGCGGCCATTTCACTGCAAGGCGACTACACGCACGGTGCGAACAACCAGGTCACTGCAAACCGCAACCTGACCTTCTCAACGACGGGTCAGCTGACGAACACTGGCAAGCTGTCGGCAGTCGGTAATCTGACCACCCGCTCGAACGGTTTAATCAATCGAGGCGAGATCAGGTCGGGCATACAAGGGGTGACTGGCACGGGGATAACTACGCTTGAGGCCGGCAGCGGCGAGCTAATCAACGAAGGGAAAATTGACGGCAATACGATTACGACGACCAGCCAGCATCTGACGAACACGGGTTCGATCATCGGCGACACACTCACGCACACGGCGAACACGATCGTCAACGATGGTGCGCAGGCGGTCATGGCGGGCACGCAGCAGGTCAACCTCTATGGAGCCAACACTGTCACGAACCGGAACGGCGCAACGCTTGTTAGTCTCGGCGACTTAAACATCGCGAAAGATGACCAGAAGGATGCAAGCGGCAGACTGATTAATCTAATTGACACGGTGAACAATTTGTCGTCGATGATGGAAGCGCATGGTCTGATGAACATCGCGGCCCGTCAGCTCAACAATATCCGTCAAAATGTACAGATAGAGACCCGCTCGTCGAGTTCGACGCACACCATGCGCCAATTGCCGTGGTGGAGGCCCCAAGATGCGAATGTGCACATGCACCACGCGTACTATGTCAATCCAGCCGATATCATCTCATCGACGCCAATCCTGATCCCAGACGGCCATTGGGTGACTCAGCTTATCGTGAACCTGCCGTGGAACGCATCGGTGTTCGAGTGGAAGAATAGTGGCCTGACGTATTGGAAGCCCAATGGGGGGCATCAAGCTCAGTATCAGCAAGATTCGCGTGTTACGCTCCCGGCCGGTCAAGTGACACTCTATGCGTATGATGTGAAACACGGACAGTCGAATCCGGATCAGCAGGGCGGTACCGCGTGGGATGAAAAGTTTTCAAAAAATACCTATTTGAGAAGTTTTGGCAATACGGCCTACTCGAACCAGTACGGTCATTGCACAACAAACTGTGTGCGAATCGAAACTTACCCGGGCTATACCGACCCGAACACACAGTTTATGAAAGAAACAGAGAGGCGCCGCGAAGGCCATTGGCCGGTCGAGACCCAGCGGATCGCTCACCAAACGGTGACCGAGACCGAATTGTCGCCCAACAGCGGTGCGCCCGCGCTGTTGACCTCAGGCGCGGCGATGAACTTGACGATCGGTGAGCTGGTGAACAACGACAATGGCACGATCGCCGCGGGTGGCGACTTGAACGTCAATGGCCAAAAGGTGCCGAACGGTCATGGCGCCGCGGTGATTAAGAATACGTCAACCCAGTTGACCAAAACGTATTCATTCACCAACCGATCCGGGTATAACCACGTGAAAGATCCCTATCCCGGCACCCCGGCACAGTGGGTTACGTGGACGAATCCCTCCATCACCTTCACGACTGGCATCGCCGGCGGCACGGTCACGAGCAACCAGGCTGTCACCATTGACGCAGGCGAGACTCGCAATATCAGTGTGCAGGCGACGCCCGTACCGGTGGGCGCGGACGCAGCTGCACTGGGTCTGCCGGATATAGATCTTAAGGGCCAAGGCGTGGGAGCCCCGAGGGGCGCAAAACAGCGCTCAGGTACGCTCGGTGTAATTAAGACGGTCGCGGGCGTGCGCACTAGCCGGCCTCAACTGAAGTTGCCCACGAGTGGTTTGTTTACCATCCAATCGGCACCCAATCATCCGTATCTGGTGGTCACCGATCCGCGTTTCACAAGCTATACCCAGTTCGTCTCGAGTGATTACATGCTTGGCCAGCTCGATTTGAACCCGCAAACCGTTCAAAAACGGATCGGTGATGGCTATTACGAGTCGCAGCTGGTCATGGCACAGGTGACTCAGCTGACGGGCAAACGCTATCTGGAGGGCTTTACCAGCAACGAGGACGAATACAAGCAGCTGATGACCCATGGCGCGGCGTTTGGCAAACAGTTCAGCCTAAAACCCGGCATAGCGCTAACGGACGCCCAGATGGAGGCACTGACGACGGACATCGTCTGGTTGGTGAATCAAACGGTCACGCTAGCGGATGGCAGCCAGCAGACGGTACTTGCGCCACAAGTGTACCTCGCGAAATCGAACCACGTCGATGTGACGCCGAGCGGCGCACTGATCTCGGGCAATACCGTTCAGATCAAGGGCACAGACATCGTGAATCAAGGCGGGACGATCGCTGCGAAGGGCGATGCGGCACTGGCTGCGAGCAACGACATCCAGAATTTGGGGGGAGCTATCCATGCCGACAACCTCGCCTTGATGGCCGGCCGCGACATCATCAATCAGTCGCTCACTCGTACTGAGGCCCAGCATTTCACGACCGGCACGTCGACGCATACGTCGATCGGCGCGCTCGGTACGCTGAACGCGAGCGGTGAGATGCTGATGCAGGCCGGTCATGACCTGACGGTGAAAGGCGCGCGGGTGACAACGGGGGGCAATCTTGGCGTGATGGCAGGCCACGCGGTGAACATCGGTACAGTGGAGACGGGCTCGACCATTCAGACGCACAGCGATGCACGCAATACCAGCGCATATCAGAATACGACACAGGTGGGCAGTGCGCTGCACACGGGCGGCAGCCTGGGCGTAGCTAGCGGTGGCGATATTGGTGTGACGGGTAGCACGCTGACATCGGACGCGGATATGGCGCTTGTCGGCGCAGGCCATGTCACCATTCGGGGCGCGACAAATCGCGCCGCTGTGAATTTGACCGGTGCGCATGGTCGTGATTGGGCGTATGACAATCATATGGTGGAGACGAACGTGGCTAGCCAGCTGTCAACAGGTGGCAGTGCCACGGTGGTGGCGGGTCAAGCTGCGTCCGGCAAACGGCTTGAAGTGCTGGGCTCAAATATTGTAGCCGGCACGAAAGGACAGGGTAATGGCGCGGTGAACCTAGCTGCGTCGGGCGACGTAACGATCGCCGAGACGCGTACGCGTACCCGCGGCGATGCGGCCAGCCATTCCGAAGCGGACAAATTTTTGTCAAGTTCATCAACGGATACTGCGCGCAGTTATGCGGGCAGCAACGCGAACGGCTCACTGGTGTCAGGTGAGACGGTGAGCGTATCAGCGGGTCATGACCTGAACGTGCGGGGCAGTGCCGTGGTGAGCACGCATGGCACGGCATTGGCGGTGGCAAACAACGTGAATATCGGTACCGCGCAAAGCACGGCGCAGGAATCGAATGACTACCGCCACCGTCAATCGGGCCTGCTATCCGGAGACGGACTGGCCGTGACGATTGGCTCGCGCGCGCAATCGGACCAGGCGCAATCCTCGTCGGTTACGCATCACGGCAGCGTGGTCGGTTCGGTCAAGGACAGCGTGACGATCGAGGCGGGCAACGAACTGCACGTGAAAGGCAGCGATCTCATCGCCGCGAAGGACGTGGTGGGCACGGCGAAGACGGTGACGCTGCAGACTGCGACTGATGAACAGCACCATAGCGGACAACAGGCGATGCGGCAAAGCGGCGTGACGCTCGGGGTTCAAACGCCGGGCATCGCAGCGGTGAATAATGTCGTGCAGCAGGCCAGCGCGGGCGCCCACAGTCAAGATGATCGGGTACGGGCGCTGCGCGGGATAGCCGGGGCCAGTGGCCTGTACGATGCGTATCAGTCGGTGCCGGGCGAATTAGGCACGCTGGCCCAGGGCGAGCTGCCCGAAGCGAAGCTGACGGTGAGCGTCGGTTCGTCCAGCAGCCGCTCAGCGTTCAGCGAGGACAGTACGCAGGCGCGCGGCAATCGCGTGCAGGTAGGCGGGCTCGCAAAATTCCAGGCGACGGGCGAGAAGGACCAAGGCCAAGGGAACGTGATCATTCGCGGCTCGCAGATTGATGCGCAAAACGTCCATCTTGCGGCCACCGATCGGGTGGATCTGCTCAACAGCACCGACACTGAGCGTGTGCGTCACGACAATGGCTCGACAAGCGGCAGCGTCGGCGTATCGATCGGCACGAAGGGGCTCGGCGTGTCGGCGTCGGCCGCGCGTGCCAACGGCGACGGCAACTCGGACGGGGCGATGCAGAATAATACGCACGTTCGCGCACGCGAGACCGTGACGATTAAGAGCGGCGGTGATACGAACGTTGTGGGCGCGAACGTGAAGGGCAATCGGGTGGTCGCCGACGTGCAGGGCGACCTGAATGTGGCGAGCGTCCAGGACACCAGCATGAGTGCGGCGCACCAGCATAGCGCGGGCGTTGGGCTTAACGTGAGCCAGGGCGGGGGCAGTGCCAGTTTCAACGTGCAGAACGGCAACGCGCGCGGCAACTACGCGAGCGTTGCCGAGCAGGCGGGGATCGAGGCTGGCGAAGGCGGTTTTGACATCGCGGT
>NZ_PRDW01000036.1 GCF_002927045.1 Mycetohabitans endofungorum
CCAATCACCAGATCCTCTTGCCCCGACAGCCGCGCGAGCACCGCGCTCCACGCCGCGAGCACCGTCATGAACAGCGTCGCGCCTTGCGCTTGGCTCAAACGCTTGAGCTCACGGGTTGTCTGCGCATCGATTCGAATCGGCACATAGGCACCCGCGAACGATTGCTGCGCCGGACGAGGCCGGTCAGTGGGTAGCGCCAGCAACACCGGGGCATCGGCCAGCTGCGTGCGCCAGTATTCGCTTTGCGCCTCAAGCCGCTCACCCGTGAGCCACTGACGCTGCCACACCGCATAGTCCGGATACTGGATCGTCAAAGGTGACAACGGATCCGTCTGCCCATCACAAGCCGCACGGTACAGCGCACTCAGTTCGCGCACTAGCACCCCCATGGACCAGCCATCCGACACGATATGGTGCTGCACGAGCAGCATCACGTACTCGTCATCGGCCAACTGCATGCCGCACGCACGCACGAGCGGGCCATGGACCAGGTCGAACGGCGCTTGGGCCGCCTCGGCGCTGAGCTGAGCTAACTGCGTATCCGCGTCGGGCACCCTGCGCAAGTCATGCCAGGCCATCGGCACGCCCGTCTCAGCAGGCAACAGCTGCACCTGCGGCTGACCGTCAACGCTGACGAACACCGAGCGCAGCGCTTCGTGACGCGCAAATAGCGCATCCAGTGCCTGCTGCCACGCGGTGATGTTAAGCGTGCCGCGCAGCCGCAGTGCCAGCGAGATATGATACGAGTCGCTCGCGCCGTCGAGTTGTGCAAGGAACCACAGCCGCTGCTGTGCGAACGACAACGGCAACGCACCGTCACGCGACACCGGCGTGATCACCGGCAGCACGGCGCGGTCCGTACGTTGCGCATTCAATGCCGCGGCCAACCCGGCCAGCGTCGGCGCAGCGAACAACGTTGCTAACGGCAATGCGATGCCCAGCATAGCCACCCGGTTCATCAAGCGCACCGCCAATAGTGAATGCCCACCCAACGCGAAGAAATTATCGTGCCGACCGACTCGTTCGACACCCAGCAACTCGCTCCAGATCGCCGCTAGCGTGGTCTCGATCTCACCTTGTGGCGCTTCATACACTTGCAGCGCAAAAGCCGCGCCGTCTGGCGCCGGCAGCGCACGCTGGTTCAGCTTGCCGCTCAATGTCAAAGGCAGCATATCAAGCTGCACGAACGCGACCGGCACCATGTAATCCGGCAGCGTTTGGCTAAGATAGGCTTTGAGTTCGACCGGTGTCATCGCCTCACCGTCAGCCGCGACCCAATAGGCCACCAAACGTCTGTCACCCGGATGATCCTCGCGTGACACCACCACTGACTGCGCGATGCTCGGATGCTTGACCAATGCCGCTTCGATTTCACCGGGTTCAATGCGAAAGCCCCGAATCTTAATCTGCTGATCCACGCGGCCGATATATTCCAACTGTCCATCCACGCGCCATCTTGCCAGGTCACCTGTCCGGTATAGCCGTTCGCCGGGTTCAAATGGGCTCGGTATAAAGCGTTCGGCGCTCAGTTCAGGTTGGTTGATATAGCCACGCGCCACCCCCGCCCCCGCAATATACAACTCGCCCGTCACACCTAGCGGCATGAGCTCCAAATGCTGCCCCAGCACATAGACTCGCACATTGGGCACCGGCCGACCAATCGGCACCCTTCCTTCCTGCTGGGCGTCGGCCTTGAACCACGTTGACGCCATCGTGCATTCGCTTGGACCGTATTGATTGACCACTGTTACTTGAGGGCCAAACGCTTTATGCACCTGTTCACATACACTTGCCTCTAGCGGCTCACCAGAGGTCAAGATAGTGTTCAACGACGATGCAATGGGGCCCTTCGGTACGGTTTCACAAAGACTACGCAAAAAGCTTGGCGTGATACTCAGCAATTTCGTCACCGACCTTTCACGAATCGCTGATAGATAGCGGCCTGGCTCTTTAGCCTGTTCGTTTGGCACGATGATCACGCGTGCGCCTGCTGTCAACGGACCAAACAAGTCGCGCATACAAGGGTCAAAGGCAAGACCCGTAATATTTAAAATAGTATCCGCACACGTGATGGCGTAATGGCGAGTCAGAAAACTTAAATAATTGACAACGCCATGATGCGAATGCATCACCCCTTTAGGCTGTCCTGTCGAACCTGAGGTATAAATAATGTAAGCAAGATGCTCGGCCGTGACCCCACTGTCCAGTCGTGTCTTGGGACACGCGGCAATCTTGGCCCAATCCTTATCGAGATCAATACGTCGTGCCTGGATTTCAGGCAGCCTCGCTTTAAGGTGGGATTGCGTCACCAACACCGCGACGCTCGCCTGGCGCAACATAGACGCTAAGCGCTCGGCCGGATGGCTGGGATCCAGCGGCAAATACGCGCCGCCTGCCTTTAGAATGCCTAATAGGCCAATGATTGCCTCAAGCGAGCGCTCGGCGCATAACCCCACCACGACTTCCGGACCCACGTCTAAGGTACGGAGGTAATACGCCAGTTGGTTTGCCCTATCGTTTAATTGCGCATAGCTAAGCGTCTGATCCTCATAGACCAATGCCGTTGCATCCGGCGTGCGCTCGGCCTGTGCTTCAAACAATTGGTGAATACACCGATGCGATGGATAATCCTGTTGTGTCGCGTTCCACGTCTGCAGCAACAACGTGCGCTCGGCCGGCGACAGCAACTCGACGCGCGTCACAGGATGTGATGCGTCAGCGGCCATCGCCTGCAACATCGTCTGCAAATACCCGACGTGTCGCTCGATCGTCGCACGATCGAACAGCGCCGTCGCATAGTGCAGAACGCCGACCATCTCTCCACCGGCTTCATACAAGTGCAGATTCAGATCGAATTTGGCCACATCGTAAGCTAAGTCCGCTGGCGTGACCTCTAACGCCGGCAAATCCCACACGGCACGCTCGTTACTCTGCCACACAAACATCACCTGAAACAACGGCGTATGATCAAGCCGCCTCGGCGGCTGCACAATCTCCACCACTTGCTCAAACGGCACATCCTGATACGCTTGCGCCCCCAACGTCGTGCGCCGCACCCGCTCAAGCAACTGCGCGGCGCTCGGCTCGCCGGACACATCCACCCGCAACGCCAACGTGTTCACAAAGAAGCCAATCAGCGGCTCAATTTGGGGGTGGTGACGATTCGCGCTGGGCGTGCCAATGACCAGGTCCTCTTGCCCCGACAGCCGCGCGAGCACCGCGCTCCACGCCGCGAGCACTGTCATGAATAGCGTCGCGCCTTGCGCTTGGCTCAAACGCTTCAGCGCTTGCGTGGTGGGTGTATCGATCTGAATCGGCACACAGGCACCGGCAAACGATTGCTGCGCCGGCCGCGGCCGGTCGGTCGGCAACGCCAGCAACACCGGTACATCGGCCAGCTGCGTGCGCCAGTACTCGCTCTGTGCCTTGAGCCGCTCGCCCGAGAGCCACTGCCGCTGCCAGGCCGCATAGTCCGGATATTGGATCGTCAGCGGCAGCAATGGATCAGCCGGCTCACCACAGGCTGCACGGTACAGCGCACTCAGCTCGCGCACCAGCACGCCGATCGACCAGCCATCCGACACAATATGGTGTTGCACGAGCAGCATCACGTGCTCGTCCTCGGCCAGTTGAATGCCGCACGCACGGATCAACGGGCCACGGGCCAGGTCGAACGGCGCTTGGGCCGCCTCGGCGCTCAGGCGCACCAGCTGGGTAGCCGCGTCAGGCACGCCGCGCAGGTCATGCCAGGTCATCAGCACGCCCATCTCAGCGGGCAACAGCTGCACCTGCGGCTGACCGTCGACGCTGACGAACGCCGAGCGCAGCGCTTCGTGACGCGCCCACAGCGCATCCAGCGCTTGTTGCCACGCCACTCGGTTCAAGGTACCGCGCAGGCGTAATGCCATCGGCATATGATACGTATCGCTCGCACCATCAAGCTGGGCAAAGAACCACAGTCGTTGCTGTGCGAACGACAACGGCAACGCACCGTCACGCGAGATCGGCGTGATCACAGGCAGCGCCGCACTGTCTGACGTGCGTTGCTCCTCAAGTACGGCGGCCAAGCCGGCCAATGTGGGTGCAGCAAACAACGTGGCCAGCGGCAATACGATGCCCAGCGTGGCCACCCGGTTCATCAAGCGCACCGCCAGCAACGAATGGCCACCGAGCACGAAGAAGTTATCGTGTCGGCTCACTTGCTCCACACCGAGCAATTCGGTCCAGATCTCGGCCAGCATGATCTCGAGCTCGCCTTGTGGTGCTTCATACGCTTGGTGCGCAAACGCGTCAGCGCTGGGTGCCGGCAATGCGCAGCGATCCAGCTTGCCGTTCGGCGTCAACGGCAATGCATCGAGCCGCACAAACGCACTGGGCACCATGTACTCGGGCAACGCTGCCGCCACATGCGTGCGCAACGTGCCCGCTAACGCGTCATCGGGCTCAGCCACCACATACGCGACTAGCCGTTTATCTGAGCCTTCGCCCACGGCCAGCACCACCGCCTCGCGCACCTGCGCATGCTGAGTCAAGCATGCCTCGATCTCACCCAATTCAATCCGAAAGCCGCGAAGCTTGACTTGATGGTCGTTGCGGCCCAGAAACTCCAGATTGCCATCGGGCAAGTAGCGCGCCAAATCCCCCGTCTTGTACATCCGCGCATCAGGCTCGGCCGAGAACGGATCGCACACGAAACGCTCAGCGGTCAGCTCCGGACGGTTCAGGTAACCCCGCGCGACGCCCGCGCCACCAATATACAACTCGCCCACCGCGCCTAATGGCACCGGCTGACCATTGCGATCCAGCAAATAAATCTGCGTGTTCGCGATCGGCCGGCCAATTGGGATACTGAGCGTGTCTTCCCGAATGGCGTCGATTCTATACGTCGTTGTAAACGTCGTGCTCTCGGTCGGGCCATACCCATTAATTAATTGTTGGGGTGGCGTACCCTGTAGCACTTGCGCCACCACGTTGGCATCCAGTGCATCTCCTCCTACAATCAATGCCTTGAGTTGCGGGAAAACCGGCACTAGTTCTATAAACAACTGATTAAACAGCCCAACGGTGAGCCACAAAATGCTAATGCGCTGTTCCTGCAAAGTTTGAGCAAAAGCAGCAGGATTGAGCACCGTGTCGCGACTAATGACGACAGCAGCTGCGCCATTAAGTAACGGAGCCCAAACTTCAAAAGTACTCGCGTCAAATGCTGGGTTGGCTGCAAACGCCACACGATCAGCAGCCCCAACATCGATATAACCATTGTTGATGACCAGTCGGGCAATGGAGCGATGCTCAACCATCACGCCCTTGGGCATGCCAGTGGAACCTGACGTATAGATCACATACGCCAGATGACGAGACGTCAGCACAGGCACTGAAGGGTTCGTCTCCGACTGCGCCGGCAGCCGATTCGGGTCCAGCACTGTGCGATCGGTCAAGGCCGCGCCACCCAGCGCCACCCGGCCCGCTGCATCAGCCAACACAATGTCCGGCACCGCATCCGCGAGGATATGCGCGAGCCGCTCGTCTGGATAACTTGGATCGAGCGGCACATATGCCCCACCCGCCTTCAGGATCGCCAGCAGCCCCACCACCATCGCTGGACTACGCTGCACACAGATCGCCACCCGTGCATCAGGCTGCACACCCAGTTCGATCAACTGATGCGCGAGGCGATTCGCCCGGGCATTCAACTGAGCGTAGCTGAGCGTCTGGTCCTCATAGACCAGTGCTGTCGCCTCGGGCGTGCGCTC
>NZ_PRDW01000037.1 GCF_002927045.1 Mycetohabitans endofungorum
AAGGGGGGAGCCTGACGATTACCTACTTTCACACGGGCAATCCGCACTATCATCGGCGTGGAGTCGTTTCACGGTCCTGTTCGGGATGGGCAGGGGTGGGACCGACTCGCTGTGGTCATCAGGCAAAAGGGGGTGCTGTCGCGCGGGTGGGCGCGCCAGCCAATCTGGATCAAGAAGCAGTGGAGTAGGAGGGTGACGTGAGTTGACGGCACAACGCTAAAACGGACCAGTTATAGGATCAAGCCTTACGGGCAATTAGTATCGGTTAGCTGAGCGCATTACTGCGCGTGCACACCCGACCTATCAACGTCCTGGTCTTGAACGACCCTTCAAGGGGATCGGGTCCCCGGGGAAGTCTCATCTTGAGGCGAGTTTCCCGCTTAGATGCTTTCAGCGGTTATCTCTTCCGAACATAGCTACCCGGCGATGCCACTGGCGTGACAACCGGTACACCAGAGGTTCGTCCACTCCGGTCCTCTCGTACTAGGAGCAGGCCCCCTCAAACTTCCAACGCCCACGGCAGATAGGGACCAAACTGTCTCACGACGTTTTAAACCCAGCTCACGTACCTCTTTAAATGGCGAACAGCCATACCCTTGGGACCGGCTACAGCCCCAGGATGAGATGAGCCGACATCGAGGTGCCAAACACCGCCGTCGATATGAACTCTTGGGCGGTATCAGCCTGTTATCCCCAGAGTACCTTTTATCCGTTGAGCGATGGCCCTTCCATACAGAACCACCGGATCACTATGACCTGCTTTCGCACCTGCTCGACTTGTCGGTCTCGCAGTTAAGCACGCTTATGCCATTGCACTATCAGCACGATTTCCGACCGTACCTAGCGTACCTTCGTACTCCTCCGTTACGCTTTGGGAGGAGACCGCCCCAGTCAAACTGCCTACCATGCACGGTCCCCGTGCCCGATTCAGGGCACTAGGTTAGAACCTCAAACAAACCAGGGTGGTATTTCAAGGACGGCTCCACGCAAACTAGCGTTCGCGCTTCCAAGCCTCCCACCTATCCTACACAGATCGGTTCAAAGTCCAATGCAAAGCTACAGTAAAGGTTCATGGGGTCTTTCCGTCTAGCCGCGGGTAGATTGCATCATCACAAACACTTCAACTTCGCTGAGTCTCGGGAGGAGACAGTGTGGCCATCGTTACGCCATTCGTGCAGGTCGGAACTTACCCGACAAGGAATTTCGCTACCTTAGGACCGTTATAGTTACGGCCGCCGTTTACCGGGACTTCAATCAAGAGCTTGCACCCCATCATTTAATCTTCCGGCACCGGGCAGGCGTCACACCCTATACGTCCACTTTCGTGTTTGCAGAGTGCTGTGTTTTTATTAAACAGTCGCAGCCACCAGTTTATTGCAACCCCTTCACCCTCCTGGCGCAGGCCAGTCAAGCTAACAGGGCGTACCTTATCCCGAAGTTACGGTACCAATTTGCCGAGTTCCTTCTCCCGAGTTCTCTCAAGCGCCTTAGAATACTCATCTCGCCCACCTGTGTCGGTTTGCGGTACGGTCTCGTTAGACTGAAGCTTAGAGGCTTTTCTTGGGACCACTTCCAATTGCTTCGCAGCTTAAAAGCCGCTCGCCCCACACCCTTGAATCATGCGCCCGGATTTGCCAAAGCGCCTTCTCCAATGCAGGGACCGGGATTTCCGACACCCGGACAACCTTCCGCGATCCGTCCCCCCATCGCATCTAACGACGGTGCAGGAATATTAACCTGCTTCCCATCAGCTACGCATTTCTGCCTCGCCTTAGGGGCCGACTCACCCTACGCCGATGAACGTTGCGTAGGAAACCTTGGGCTTACGGCGAGGGGGCCTTTCACCCCCTTTATCGCTACTCATGTCAGCATTCGCACTTCCGATACCTCCAGCACACTTCTCAATGCACCTTCGCAGGCTTACGGAACGCTCTCCTACCATGCGCACTTGCGTGCGCATCCGCAGCTTCGGTAACTGGCTTAGCCCCGTTACATCTTCCGCGCAGGACGACTCGATCAGTGAGCTATTACGCTTTCTTTAAAGGGTGGCTGCTTCTAAGCCAACCTCCTGACTGTTTTCGCCTTCCCACTTCGTTTCCCACTTAGCCAATTTTAGGGACCTTAGCTGGCGGTCTGGGTTGTTTCCCTCTTGACGTCGGACGTTAGCACCCGGCGTCTGTCTCCCGTGATTGCACTCTTCGGTATTCGGAGTTTGCTATGGCGAGGTAATCCGCAATGGACCCCTCAACCATGACAGTGCTCTACCCCCGAAGGTGACACACGAGGCACTACCTAAATAGTTTTCGGAGAGAACCAGCTATTTCCAAGTTTGTTTAGCCTTTCACCCCTATCCACAGCTCATCCCCTAACTTTTCAACGTTAGTGGGTTCGGTCCTCCAGTACGTGTTACCGCACCTTCAACCTGGCCATGGATAGATCACTTGGTTTCGGGTCTACGCCCAGCAACTAATCGCCCTATTCGGACTCGCTTTCGCTACGCCTGCCCTATCCGGTTAAGCTTGCTACTGAACGTAAGTCGCTGACCCATTATACAAAAGGTACGCCGTCACCCCTTACGAGGCTCCGACTGTTTGTATGCATGCGGTTTCAGGATCTATTTCACTCCCCTCCCGGGGTTCTTTTCGCCTTTCCCTCACGGTACTGGTTCACTATCGGTCGATCACGAGTATTTAGCCTTGGAGGATGGTCCCCCCATCTTCAGACAGGATTTCACGTGTCCCGCCCTACTTGTCGTACCCCTAGTTCCACACCTCAGTTTTCGCCTACAGGGCTATCACCTGCTACGGCCGCCCTTTCCAGAGCGTTCGGCTAACTCAGATGCTAAATGGTACAGGCTGATCCCATTTCGCTCGCCACTACTTTGGGAATCTCGGTTGATTTCTCTTCCTGCGGCTACTTAGATGTTTCAGTTCGCCGCGTTCGCTTCACATGACCTATGGATTCAGTCACGGATGACCCATACGGGCCGGGTTGCCCCATTCGGACATCTGCGGATCAAAGCTCGTTTGCCAGCTCCCCGCAGCTTTTCGCAGGCTACCGCGTCCTTCTTCGCCTGTGATCGCCAAGGCATCCACCACATGCACTTGTTCGCTTGACCCTATAACAAGTCCGTCTTGCAACGCACCCGCTATAGGTTGAGTTTTCGCGTTGTGCCGTATCTTCCAAGCGTCTTTTCAGATCACTCAAAACAATACTGTCAATCACTACCCATCTATCTTCTGCGCCCATCTCAAGACGCATCCAATAGACATTACTGCTTCTTTTTCCAGATTGTTAAAGAACGTCACAGCCATACTGCACTGCTTGACCCACGGGTCAATCGCCAGCGCTCAGCGTTGGAGCGCTCGCGATTGAGCAGTGGTGGAGGCAGACGGGATCGAACCGACGACCCCCTGCTTGCAAAGCAGGTGCTCTCCCAGCTGAGCTATGCCCCCCTTTGGCTTCTCGGGCCGCGCGCTGCGCGCCGCGCTCGTCGCACACCAGACTCGCATGGTGGGTCTGGTTGGATTCGAACCAACGACCCCCGCCTTATCAAGACGGTGCTCTAACCGACTGAGCTACAGACCCTTCGTCTGTCCCTGTGACTTTCACAGCCGATAAGCGTGAGTACTTGAAGCGCAAGCTTGTTGCTCCAGAAAGGAGGTGATCCAGCCGCACCTTCCGATACGGCTACCTTGTTACGACTTCACCCCAGTCATGAATCCTACCGTGGTGACCGTCCTCCTTGCGGTTAGACTAGCCACTTCTGGTAAAACCCACTCCCATGGTGTGACGGGCGGTGTGTACAAGACCCGGGAACGTATTCACCGCGACATGCTGATCCGCGATTACTAGCGATTCCAGCTTCATGCAGTCGAGTTGCAGACTGCAATCCGGACTACGATCGGTTTTCTGGGATTAGCTCCCCCTCGCGGGTTGGCAACCCTTTGTTCCGACCATTGTATGACGTGTGAAGCCCTACCCATAAGGGCCATGAGGACTTGACGTCATCCCCACCTTCCTCCGGTTTGTCACCGGCAGTCTCCCTAGAGTGCTCTTGCGTAGCAACTAGGGACAAGGGTTGCGCTCGTTGCGGGACTTAACCCAACATCTCACGACACGAGCTGACGACAGCCATGCAGCACCTGTGCGCCGGTTCTCTTTCGAGCACCCCCACCTCTCAGCAGGGTTCCGACCATGTCAAGGGTAGGTAAGGTTTTTCGCGTTGCATCGAATTAATCCACATCATCCACCGCTTGTGCGGGTCCCCGTCAATTCCTTTGAGTTTTAATCTTGCGACCGTACTCCCCAGGCGGTCAACTTCACGCGTTAGCTACGTTACTAAGGAAATGAATCCCCAACAACTAGTTGACATCGTTTAGGGCGTGGACTACCAGGGTATCTAATCCTGTTTGCTCCCCACGCTTTCGTGCATGAGCGTCAGTATTGGCCCAGGAGGCTGCCTTCGCCATCGGTATTCCTCCACATCTCTACGCATTTCACTGCTACACGTGGAATTCTACCTCCCTCTGCCATACTCTAGCCTGCCAGTCACCAATGCAGTTCCCAGGTTGAGCCCGGGGATTTCACATCGGTCTTAGCAAACCGCCTGCGCACGCTTTACGCCCAGTAATTCCGATTAACGCTCGCACCCTACGTATTACCGCGGCTGCTGGCACGTAGTTAGCCGGTGCTTATTCTTCCGGTACCGTCATCCAACCCAGTTATTCGCCAGGCCGTTTTCTTTCCGGACAAAAGTGCTTTACAACCCGAAGGCCTTCTTCACACACGCGGCATTGCTGGATCAGGGTTGCCCCCATTGTCCAAAATTCCCCACTGCTGCCTCCCGTAGGAGTCTGGGCCGTGTCTCAGTCCCAGTGTGGCTGGTCGTCCTCTCAGACCAGCTACAGATCGTCGCCTTGGTAGGCCTTTACCCTACCAACTAGCTAATCTGCCATCGGCCGCCCCTTGAGCGCGAGGCCCTTGCGAGTCCCCCGCTTTCCTCCTCAGAGCGTATGCGGTATTAATCCGGCTTTCGCCGGGCTATCCCCCACTCTAGGACACGTTCCGATGTATTACTCACCCGTTCGCCACTCGCCGCCAGGCCGAAGCCCGCGCTGCCGTCCGACTTGCATGTGTAAGGCATGCCGCCAGCGTTCAATCTGAGCCAGGATCAAACTCTTCAGTTCAAACCTGTTACTTGTTCGGGCCCCAAAGGACCCTGTCGCTCAACTCAAAACGTTGACAGGTTTCGATCTCTCAAAACCTACCTTCATTTCGTATGAGACCTAATGATTCTTTCGCGTCGCTCCACCCGGGCTGTTACCCCCGGGCGCAGCTCGCCCGCACCATCAAGTACCCACACTTATCGGCTGTTACTTGTTAAAGAGCATCGCGCCGACTTCGC
>NZ_PRDW01000038.1 GCF_002927045.1 Mycetohabitans endofungorum
GTGGGCACACGGATTCCGGATCTGACGATTTATCTGCTGGACGCGCACAGCCAGCCGGTGCCACTGGGTGCGGTCGGCGAGTTATCTATTGGTGGCGCGGGGGTCGCGCGCGGCTATCTGAACCGTCCGGAGTTGACCGCGGAGCGCTTTGTGCCGGATCCGTTCTCAGAGGACGCCGATGCGCGGCTGTATAAGACCGGGGATTTAGCGCGTTATTTACCGGACGGCAATCTGGAGTTTGTGGGGCGCAACGATGACCAAGTGAAGATTCGCGGCTTTCGCATTGAACCGGGGGAGATCGAAGCGTGCTTAACGGCGCATCCGCAGGTGCGCGACGCGGTGGTGGTAGCAACCGGTGAGGGCTCGGCTAAGCGGCTGGTCGCGTATGTGCAGGCCGAAGCGGACGCGCACCTGGCGAGCACCTTGCGCGCGCAGGTGGCGGCGAGCCTGCCTGAGTATATGGTGCCCAGCGCGTTTGTGCGGCTGGACGCGTGGCCGTTGACACCGAACGGCAAGCTCGATCGGCGTGCACTGCCCGCACCGGACGCTGACGCGCTGGCGCATCAAGCGTATGAAGCGCCACAAGGCGAGCTCGAGAAGACGCTCGCGGCGATCTGGTCGGAGCTATTGGGAGTCGAACGTGTGGGTCGGCACGACAGCTTCTTTGCGCTCGGGGGCCACTCGCTGCTGGCGGTGCGGTTGATGAACCAGGTCAGAGGGCTGGGTGCCGACGTGCCGTTGGCGATCTTGTTCGCCACGCCCACGTTGGCGGCGTTTGCCGCGGCGCTCGACGCCCACTGGCAACAAGGCACCGATATGCTGCCCGAGATCACGTCGGTGTCGCGTGAAGGCAGGTTGCCGCTATCGTTCGCCCAGCAGCGGCTGTGGTTTCTCGCGCAGCTCGATGGGGTGAGTGACACATATCATATGCCGCTGGCGCTGCATGTGCGCGGGCCGCTTGATCGAGCGGCCTGGCAACAGGCATTAGATGCGCTGTTCGCGCGTCATGAAGCGCTGCGCTCGACGTTTGTCAGCGTCGAGGGGCAGCCGCAGGTGCAGCTGCTGCCGTCGGACACGGGCGTGCCGCTGCGCTGGCATGATCTGCGTGAGGTGCCCGATGCCGACGTGCAGCTGGCCCGCTTGCGTCATGAAGCTGCGCACGCACCGTTTGATCTGGCGCGCGGTCCGTTGATCCGCGCGTGCGGCATTCAAGTGGCCGATGACGAACACGTGGTGTTGCTCACGCAGCACCATATTGTGTCGGACGGCTGGTCGATCGAGGTGCTCGCGCGTGAGTTGAGCGCACTGTACGCAGCGAGCGTCGGGGCGCAAGCTGATCCGCTGCTGCCGCTGGCGGTTCAATATCCGGACTATGCGGCGTGGCAACGACAGTGGCTCACGGGTGAGCGGCTGCAGGCGCAAAGCGACTATTGGCGCACGACGCTGGCCGATGCGCCGGTGCGGCTGGCGCTACCGACCGATCGACCGCGCCCGGCGCAGCAATCGTTTGCCGGCGCGCAGGTGCCGGTGCAGATCGATGCATCGACCACGCAAGCGCTCAAGCGCTTAAGCGCGGAGCACGGCACGACGCTATTTATGACGGTGCTTACCGCATGGAGCGCGGTGCTCGCGCGCCTGTCAGGCCAGCACGACGTGGTCATCGGCACGCCCAGCGCAAACCGGGGGCATGCCGCAATCGAGCCGTTAATCGGCTTTTTTGTCAATACGCTGGCGTTGCGCATGGATCTGTCGGGCGAACCGGATACTGCCCAGCTGCTCGCGCGTGTGCGGCGCACGACGCTGGACGCGCAAGCGCATCAGGATCTGCCGTTTGAGCAAGTGGTCGAGATCGTGCAGCCGCCGCGGCAATTAAATCATACGCCGCTGTTTCAAGTGATGTTGGCGTGGCAGAACCATGAGCCAGGCGAGTGGCGCTTACCTGGGCTCACGGCCACGCCGGCTGAGCTCGAGTATGACGTCGTGAAGTTCGATCTCGAGCTGAACTTGTGTGAGGTAGGCGACGAGATCATCGGCAGCTTAGCGTATGCGACGGCGCTGTTCGACCGGTCCACGATCGAGCGGCACGTCGGGTATCTACAGACGATGTTGCGTGCAATGGTGGCGTGCCCCCAGCAGCCGGTCGCAACGCTTGAGTTGCTATCACCGGCCGAGCGCCAGTTGCTGCTGCAGACTTGGAACGCGACGCAGCAGGCGTATCCGGAACATCAGTGCGTGCACCAGCTATTCGAAGCGCAGGTCGAGCGCACGCCCGAGGCGCCAGCGCTGGTGTTTGAAGACCAGACGTTGAGCTATGCGCAGCTGAATGCCCAAGCCAATCGTCTCGCGCACCAGCTGATCGAGTTAGGCGTCAAGCCAGACACGCTCGTGGCGATCTGCGTGCAGCGCAGTCCCGCGCTGGTCGTGGGGGGGCTGGCGATTTTGAAAGCGGGTGGCGCGTATGTGCCGCTGGATCCAGCGTATCCGAGTGAACGCTTGGTGCACATCCTCGCCGATGCGGCGCCCAGCATTGTGCTGGCGGATACGGCCGGGCGCGCTGCGTTGGGTGAGGCGGCGCTCGCCGAGCGCACAGTGTTCGATCCGACCACGCTGCCGGCGTTGCCGGACACGAATCCGTCGGTGACGGGCCTGACGGCCCGGCATCTGGCATATGTGATCTATACGTCGGGCTCCACCGGGACCCCGAAGGGCGTGATGGTCGAGCATGCCCAAGCCGTCAATTTCTTGTGCTGGGCGGTGCAAACCTTTACGCCTTTGGAGACGCAGCATACGCTATTTGCCACCTCAATCAGTTTTGATTTGTCCGTCTACGAGTGTTTTGTGCCGCTCGCGCAAGGTTCGACCGTTCACTTGGTCAAGGACGCATTGGCTTTAATGCAGCAGACGCAGCCTGTGTCACTGATTAATACAGTGCCTTCCGCGCTGCAGTCCCTGCTGGCGCATCAGGCTAACTTATCTTCGGCCACTACGATTAACCTGGCGGGTGAGCCGCTAACAGCGCGCTTAACTAAACAAATCTTTGAGCAAACGCCCATCCAGCGTCTCTGTAACCTTTATGGGCCTTCGGAGAGCACCACCTATTCGACGTGGCGGCCGATGCATCGTGGTGAGGCATTGATTGAGAGCATTGGCCGGCCGATTGCCAACACGCGCGTTTATCTGCTCGATGCGCACGGCCAGCCGGTGTCACTGGGTGCGGTCGGTGAGTTGTATATTGGTGGCGCCGGGGTCGCACGCGGCTACCTGAACCGCCCGGCGCTGACCGCTGAGCGCTTTGTGCCCGATCCGTTCTCCGATGAAGCGGGTGCACGGCTGTATAAGACCGGGGATGTGGCGCGGTATTTACCAGACGGCAATCTGGAGTTTTTGGGGCGCAACGATGAGCAAGTGAAGATTCGCGGCTTTCGCATTGAACCGGGCGAGATCGCAGCGTGCTTAACGGCGCATCCGCAAGTGCGCGACGCGGTGGTGCTGGCGCTGGGCGAAGGCCAAGATAAACGGCTGGTGGCGTATGTGGTGGCTGATCCTGATGACGCGTTAGCGGGGACGTTGCGCGCGCAGGTGGCGGCCGCGTTGCCTGAATACATGGTGCCCAGTGCGTTTGTGCGGCTGGACGTGTTTCCGCTAACATCGAACGGCAAGCTCGATCGGCGTGCACTGCCTGCACCGGGTGACGACGCGCTGGCACATCAAGCGTATGAAGCGCCGCAAGGCGAACTTGAGACGACGCTGGCGGCGATTTGGGCCGAGCTATTGGGCGTCGAGCGTGTGGGTCGGCACGACAGCTTCTTTGCACTGGGGGGCCACTCGCTGCTGGCGGTGCGGTTGATTGAGCGCCTGCGGTGTCGGGGAATCGGGTTATCCGTGCGCGCGCTGTTCGACACGCCGACGCTCAGTGCGTTGGCGCAGACGTTGGGTCAGCACCGTGACGTGGTGGTGCCTGCGAACGCGATCACGCCCGACACGAGTGCGATTACGCCGTCGATGCTACCGCTCATTGAGCTGACGCAAGCGGACATTGACAAGATTGTCGAGCAGGTGCCGCAGGGTGTGGCCAATATCCAGGACATTTATGCACTGTCGCCACTGCAAGATGGGCTGCTGTTTCACCATCTGCTGGCCAGCGACGGCGATCCGTATCTGCTGCTGGTGCAGCTGGCTTTCGACAGTCGTGAGCGGCTTGACCAGTA
>NZ_PRDW01000039.1 GCF_002927045.1 Mycetohabitans endofungorum
CGTCGAAAGCCGGGTTCGCTGCGAACGCCACACGATCACCGGTGCCAATGTCAACATAGCCATTGTTGATGACCAGCCGCGCAATCGCATGATGCGGCACCATCACGCCCTTCGGCGTGCCGGTCGAACCCGACGTATAGATCACATACGCCAGATGCCGGGCCGTCAGCGCGGCTACCGATAGATTCGTGTCCGGCAACGCCGGCAGTTCGGCCGGATCGAGCACCGTGCACTCGGCCAGCGCCGCGTCGCCCAACGCAGCGCGCCCGGCCGCATCCGCGAGCACAATGCTCGGGGCCGCATCAGCGAGAATGTGCACCAAGCGCTCACTCGGATAGCTCGGGTCGAGCGGCACATACGCGCCCCCGGCCTTTAAAATCGCCAGCAGCCCCACGACCAGTGCGGGACTACGCTGCACGCAGATCGCCACGCGCGCATCGGGCTTGACGCCTAACTCGATTAGCTGGTGCGCGAGGCGATTGGCTTGTGCGTTCAGCTGCGCATAGCTAAACGTCTGGTCTTCAAACACCAGCGCTGGCGCCTCGGGCGTGCGCTTAACCTGCGCCTCAAACAACTGGTGCACGCACACGTGCGACGGATACGCCTGCTGCGTCGCGTTCCATGTCTGCAGCAGCAACTGACGCTCAGCCGGCGACAGCAACTCAAGCGTTGCGACCGGCTGCTGGGGGCACGCCACCATGGCGCACAACATCGTCTGTAGATACTCGACGTGCCGCTCGATCGTGGATCGGTCGAACAGCGCCGTCGCATACGCTAAGCTGCCGACGACCTCGTCGCCTGCCTCAAATAAGTTCAGCTCGAGATCGAACTTCACGACGTCATACTCGAGCTCAGCCGGCGTGGCCGTGAGCCCAGGTAAGCGCCACTCGCCTGGCTCATTGTTCTGCCACGCCAACATCATTTGAAACAGCGGCGTGTGATTGAGCCGGCGTGGCGGCTGCACGATCTCGACCACTTGCTCAAACGGCAGATCTTGATGCGCCTGCGCGTCCAGCGTCGTGCGCCGCACGCGCTTAAGCAGTTCGCTCGTATTGGGCTCGTCGGATAAGTCGACGCGCAACGCCAACGTATTGACAAAAAAGCCGATCAACGGCTCGATCGCAGCATGCCCTCGATTTGCGCTGGGCGTGCCAATGACCACGTCGTGCTGACCTGATAGGCGTGCGAGCTCCACGCTCCACGCGGCAAGCACCGTCATAAATAGCGTCGTACCATGTTCAGCGCTCAAGCGCTTGAGCGCTTGCGTCGTGGCCACATCCATGCGCACCGGCACGTGCGCGCCGGCAAACGACTGTTGTGCCGGGCGCGGCCGATCGGTCGGTAGTTCCAGCAGCGCCGGCGCATCGGCCAGCGTCGTGCGCCAATAGTCGCTTTGCGCCTGCAGCCGCTCACCCGTGAGCCACCGTCGTTGCCACGCCGCATAGTCCGGATACTGAACCGCTAGCGGCGGCAGTGGGTCAGCTTGCTCCCCGACGCTCGCCGCGTATAGTGCACTCAACTCGCGCGCGAGCACGCCGATCGACCAGCCGTCCGACACAATATGGTGTTGCGTGAGCAACATCACGTGTTCGTCGTCGGCCACTTGAATGCCGCACGCGTGGATCAACGGACCGCGCGCCAGATCGAACGGCGCGCACGCTTCATCGGCGGTCAAACGCGACAGCTGCGCGTCGGCATCGGACACGCCGCGCAGATCATGCCAGCGCAGCGGCACACCCCTGTCCGCCGGCAGCAATTGCACCTGCGGCTGACCGTCAACGCTCACAAACGTCAAGCGCAGCGCTTCATGACGCGCGAACAGCGCATCCAATGCCTGTTGCCATGCGGCCCGATCAAGCGGCCCGCGCACGCGCAGCGCCAGCGGAATATGATATGTGTCACTCACCCCATCGAGCTGCGCGAGGAACCACAGCCGCTGCTGTGCAAACGACAGCGGCAAACTGCCTTCGCGCGACACCGGCGTGATCTCGGGCAACGCATCGGCGCCTTGTTGCAAGGGGGCGTCGAGCGCCGCAGCAAACGCCGCCAACGTGGGCGTCGCGAACAAGGTGGCCAGCGGCACATCGGCACCCAGCCCTCTGACCCGGTTTATCAACCGCACCGCCAGCAGCGAGTGGCCCCCGAGTGCAAAGAAGCTGTCGTGCCGACCCACACGTTCGACACCCAATAGCTCGGCCCAGATCGCCGCCAGCGTCGTCTCAAGTTCGCCTTGCGGCGCTTCATACGCTTGATGCGCGAGCGCGTCATCATCCGGTGCGGGCAGTGCACGCCGATCCAGCTTGCCGTTCGGCGTCAACGGCCACGCATCGAGCCGCACAAACGCGCTGGGCACCATATACTCAGGCAGGCTCGCCGCCACCTGTGCACGCAAGGTGCTCGCCAGGTGCTCGTTCGCTTCGGCCTGCACATACGCGACGAGCCGCTTAGCCGAGCCCTCGCCGGTTGCCAACACTACCGCATCACGCACTTGCGGATGCGCCGTTAAGCACGCTTCGATCTCCCCCGGTTCAATCCGAAAGCCGCGAAGCTTCACTTGCTCATCGTTGCGGCCCAAGAATTCCAGATTGCCGTCCGGTAAATAACGCGCCAGATCCCCAGTCTTATACAGCCGCGCATCGGGCTCAATCGAGAACGGATCCGGCACAAAGCGCTCGGCGGTCAACTCCGGGCGGTTCAGATAGCCACGCGCGACCCCCGCACCACCAATATACAACTCGCCGACCGCACCCAGTGGCACCGGCTGGCCGTGCGCGTCAAGCAAATAAACGCGCGTGTTCGCAATCGGCCGCCCAATTGGAATATTGTCTTCTACACAGGCCACTGGACAGGTCCAAAACGTTGTACCAATAAGATTTTCAGTGGGACCATACAAGTTGTGAACTTGCGCGTCAGGCAGCAGCGTTTGACACCGCTGGACAGTCGCACCGGGCAGTGCTTCGCCACTGCAAATCAAATGCTTTACCGATGTGCATCGCTGAGCGCCTTCCGTATCCAAGAAAATGCTGAGCATGGATGGCACAAAGTGGACAGTCGTGATGCGCTCCTGGACAATGAGATTCATCAAGGCAACAGGGTCTTTATGAACGTCAGCGTCTGCGACAACAAGGGCCGCGCCATTGAGCAACGTCCCAAAAAGCTCCCAAATTGAGATATCGAAGTTAAAGGATGTTTTTTGGAGAACGCGATCGGCAGACGTCAGACTATAACCTCGTGGCCGGTCGAACAGCGCCTGATCTTCATTTAACGTACCGTTAAGCTTTGTAACCTCGAATAAGCGTGCAATTTGAACATGTTCGATCATCACGCCCTTCGGCGTGCCGGTGGAGCCCGATGTGTAGATGACATAGGCAAGATGGCGAGGAGTCAGTTCGGCTACCTGCGGGTTGAGTGCAGCTTGATCGAGCGCTACATCCGGCTCAAGTACGGTTCGGCACGCAAGCGTCGCTTCCCCCAACGTGGCCCTGCCCGTTGCATCGGCTAGTACAATCGGTGGCGCGGCATCATGCAGAATATGCGCGAGGCGCTCGCACGGATACGCGGGATCGAGCGGCACACAAGCACCGCCCGCTTTCAGGATCGCCAATAGCCCCACGACCATTGCCGGCGAGCGCTCGACACAGATCGCCACTCGAGCGTCCGGCTTAACGCCCAGTTCAATGAGCCGATGCGCGAGGCGGTTGGCCCGTGCGTTTAATTGCGCATAGCTCAGCGTCTGCTCTTCATACACCAGCGCAGTAGCATCGGGGCTGTGCTGCACCTGCGCCTCGAACAACTGATGAAGGCACTGGTGGGCTGGGTAAGGAGCCGCCGTCGCATTCCATGTTTGCAGCAGTAGCTGACGCTCATCCGCTTCCAGCATTTG
>NZ_PRDW01000040.1 GCF_002927045.1 Mycetohabitans endofungorum
AGGGTCCGCTGACGTGGTGCCAGGGTCCGCTGACGTGGTGCCAGATCCCGCTGACGTGGTGCCAGGGTCCGCTGACGTGGTGCCAGGTCCCGCTGACGTGGTGCCAGGGTCCGCTGACGTGGTGCCAGGGTCCGCTGACGTGGTGCCAGGTCCCGCTGACGTGGTGCCAGATCCCGCTGACGTGGTGCCAGGGTCCGCTGACGTGGTGCCAGGGTCCGCTGACGTGGTGCCAGATCCCGCTGACGTGGTGCCAGGGTCCGCTGACGTGGTGCCAGGTCCCGCTGGCGTGGTGCCAGATCCCGCTGACGTGGTGCCAGGGTCCGCTGACGTGGTGCCAGATCCCGCTGACGTGGTGCCAGGTCCCACTGGCGTGGTGCCAGGTCCCGCTGGCGGGGTGCCAGATCCCGCTGGCGTGGTGCCAGGTTCCGCTGGCAAAACAGTGCTTGGCCCATCCAGCAATGCAAACAGGCATGCACCTTCCACACATAGTTGATCAACCGCTGATTGTACAGGCTGGCCGGCCGCAACAATTAGCGTGATATCGTCCAAGCCCGGCACTTGTGTAGTCAGTTGACCGGTCGGGCATACGTACGCATAGCCTCCACCGTTCTCAAAATATGTTTTAAGCGATACGTATAACAAATTTGCTTTCACCTTTTTTTCATTTTTTTCCTTTTCAGCTTTTTCCGCTTCTGCTTCTGCTTTTGCTTTTGCCGCTTCTGCTTTTGCGGTCTCAGTTTCTTTCAGCCCAGTTCTTTCTGGCCCAGTTCCTCCCGCTTCATATTTAGAGATCTGCTTCATGAAATCCAGCCACGAGTTGATTCGCACCGCCGTGGTGTCCGTAATCAGTGTGCCATCGTGCGCAAACACTGGCACTGCGGTTGAGACCGCTGCGATCGACAGCGCAAGGCTCGCGTCCTCTTCGATATAAACGCCTGGATAGGTGAGGTTTGTCATCTCCTTGTCCTCAAGTACGTGTGATCTTACGCCGCATACTGTGGCAGACGCTTTCGCAGTGCCCACAAGTGCCGACAATTAATGAAATTCGACTGCCAAACGGTCTGCGGTCAATGAAACCTCTTCGATTGCCACCTCGTTGCTGCTCGCATCAAAGTGTGGCGCCGAAAGCTTTGTTGGAAACGCGTCGGTGATATTCCAGGTCACCAATAGTGCGTCACCCGCTTCACTGGTCAAACTGATGGAAATGTCTTTTTTCTCCACTTGGTTCAGCGAAATCGAGTTGATCCAATCGTAAAGTTGGCTTTTACCTTTCACCACTCCACGCCGTAGCGTGATATGCAGCGCTTGGCGCTGGCCCGGCATACGTCGAACCGCACCGGTACCATCCTTGTACTCGATCGTCTCGACGCCCAGTTCTAATCCCGACACCGCACTGCACGCCATTTCTTCGCTACCGACCACCACCTTAAAACGATAGGTTGGGATCGGATACGTCGTCGCTATTCCCGCTGCTGTGCTCGCCATTCGGCCTCCTACACCGTCAAATTTGCGCCGCAACGAACCCAGTTCAGGTTCCTATCCTTGTCGGGTGTTACTTTCGGCGGCTCACATCTGGTATCGTAGGCAGTGATGAAACGCAATCCAAATCGGGAAGTTTTAAGACATGTAGCGCTTCAGCGCGTGGCAGCTTCACTATTGTTGTTTATTCTCGTGCGAAAACTGCGCTTCGTTCATTGCGTCAAGCTTCAATTTCGAGCGCGACAGTCGCAGCAGCACGCATGTTCTTGTAGCACTACTTAGATGCTGTGCACGAGACCACCGTACCAACCTACATTTTTGCTCCACCGTCAGCTCAAGAGTCTGCAGCACAGCCTGCAATAGTGCCCGGTCCGCTTTCGCACACTTTAGCTGACGCTGAAATACTGCGCGCTCGCGTGCAAGCTTGTCCCATCGCTCGATTGCCTCGGTCGACATACCGGTATAAATTTCCTTCCATAAGTACAAAGTCGCTCGGCTGATGTCGTGCTTCTTACACAACTCTAAAACCGTGCGTCCCGCGTCCCACGCGTTGAGCACGGCCCTGCGCTGCCGGGCGGACCACTTTCGTTTTCTCATCTCGCTGTTCCCAGAAATTTTTTCAATAAGCAAGGAAAGGCCTCAAGGGACCACCTTTAAAGTTCTTCCCTGTTTTGTTTAATTAAAGTTAGTACTTGACATTGCGTCAAGTACAAAAAAATGAAATTTTTAATTAACTTATGAAAATTAAAGAATGTAAGATTCGTGCGACACTGGCCTAGGCCAATAATTCCAATACGGACTGAACAGCTCACTAAAATATTCAGTGATACTTGTTGTGAATAATTCGTTTTACCATTGACCGGCTTCATACTGCTGATAGCGTGGCGGACGCACGATTGAGTAGAAAGGTAAGAACCGGTGCGTAAAGAAGCCACGGCTTCTGCAAAATCAATGGTGGCCTGGGCCCGCCGAAGCTGCGTCGCCTGAAACAACTCGGAGAAGAAAACGCGAAGCTTAATCGGCGGGTGGCAGACCTGTCGCTAGACAAAGCCGTGTTGTAGGATGTGCTGTCAAAAATGCTCTGACGCCTTCCGGCTGTATGAACTCACCACGGATCGGATGCAACGCTTTGGCGCAGGCCAGCGCCAAGCCTGTAAAGTACTGAAGCTGTCGCGTTCGGTACACAGCTATCAGTCAGTCGCACGAGGTTCGAACGCGATTATGCTGCGCATCAAGTAGAATCACGCAAACACGCGTGCACTCCGGTTATCGCCGAATGCATGTGATGCTGCGTCGGGAAGGCTGGCGAGACAACCACATGCATAGCTTACTTCCGACGCCCAAATCCTCAAATGTCGGAACGTCATCAGGGTTTTTTGCGCCTTGCACTCACAAGCCACCGCCAAAACCGAGATAGCGGTGCTACGCAAGCAGATCGACGCCCGTCACGAGCGGAATAGCGCTCTCGATTGGGCCGCCAAAATCCGCGATGTCCAATGCCCGGCCAGCACCGGCGCTGACCTGCCCGGCGATTTTCGGCCCAGTTGAAACTTGAGAGAATGGCTTCCAACGGAGAAAGGAAGTCATGAAGAAGAGCCGGTTTACGGAAGAGCAGAGGGTTATGATCCTGCGCGAGGCGGACAAGACGCCGGTCGTGGAGGTAGCGAAGAAGCACGGGATCAGCGAGCAGACGATCTATAACTGGCGGCAGCATTTGGGCGCTCTGGAAGCTGCAGACGTGAAGCGGCTGAAGCAGCTTGAGCGGGAGAATGCACGACTCAAGAAGATGCTGGCCGAACGTGATCTCGAATTGGACGTGATGAAGGAGATCAACGCAAAAAAATGTTGAGCGCGCTCGCACGGCGCAAGCAGGTTGCCTACGCGAAGGCGCGGGGACTATCGGAGCGACGCGCGTGCGCGCTGATGTCGGTGGCAAGATCAGCGCTGCGTTATGAATCGAAGCTGGCCGGGCGGGATGCTCCGGTGCTTGCGGCAATGAGCATCCTGTCGGCGCAGTATCCGCACTACGGCTACCGCCGCATCCAAATTTTTCTGAAGCGGCAGGGTCACATCCGATGAGCGCTGATCGGGCATGGCGGTGATGGCGTCTGGCAGGCTTGCAGGTCCCGCGCAGGCGGCCT
>NZ_PRDW01000041.1 GCF_002927045.1 Mycetohabitans endofungorum
GCCGCATCCGCGAGCACAATGTTCGGTGCCGCATCAGCGAGAATGTGCACCAAGCGCTCACTCGGATACGCTGGGTCGAGCGGTACATACGCGCCCCCGGCCTTTAAAATCGCCAGCAGCCCCACGACCAGTGCGGGACTACGCTGCACGCAGATCGCCACTCGGGCATCGGGCTTGACGCCTAACTCGATCAACTGGTGCGCGAGGCGATTGGCTTGTGCGTTCAGCTGCGCATAACTGAACGTTTGATCTTCAAACACCAGCGCTGGCGCCTCGGGGGTGCGCTTGACCTGCGCTTCGAATAGCTGGTGCGCGCATAAGTGCGACGGATACGCCTGCTGCGTCGCGTTCCACGTGTTAAGCAGCAACTCGCGCTCGGCCTCGGGCAGCACCTGCAGCTGCTGCACTGCGGTGTCGGGCGTCGCCTCGAGCACGTCGGCCAAGCTGTGCAGCGCCTGCTGCATATACGCGCACACCCGCTCGGGCTCTAGCGACGGCACGCTCTGGGCCGTCAGCTCCAACGATTGCCCATTATCATCCACTGACAGCCCGATTGGGTAATTGGTGCGCTCCTGGGCGCTCAACAGCTCCACACCCGGTAGCCCGCTGCGCTCGCTTGAATCCATCGCATTGTGCCGGTAATTGAGCAGCGCACTAAAGAGCGGCGTACCGGCTGGCACGCCGCTGCAGCGCTGTGCAAGCGCCAGCGACGCATGCTCATGCTCGAGCAGCGCCGCCAGCCGCGCATGCGTCGCATGCACGGCAGTCTCTACACTGCCGTCCAGGTCCACGCGCAGCGGCAACGTATTGATAAAAAGCCCCATCGCACGATCGGCACCTTCCCCCGCTTGCATTCGCCCAAACAGCACCGTGCCAAACACCACGTGTTGTTGGCCGCTCGCGCGGGCGAGCACCTGCGCCCATGCCAGGTGACACAAGCTCGCCAGACTGACGCCCAACCGCTTCGCATGCGCGCGCAGCCGGTCGTTCAACGCCGACGGCAGCATCCGGTGTGACTCGCTCACTTCACTGCCGTCGTGCTGTACCTGCGCGAGCCCAAACGGCAAGGTCGGCTCCACATCCGCGAGCAGCTCGGTAAAAAAGCGCGTATGCTCGGCTTCGCTCACCCCCAGCCTGGCTTGCGCGACCAGATGGCGGAACGGCTGCGCCGGCGGCAGCGTGTCGCCTCGACCCTCGGCGAACGCCCGCACCTCCGCGTGCATCACTTCCAGCGTCGAGTGGTCGATAATCAAATGGTGCAGCCGCTGCATAAGTAGCCAGCGCCCCCTACTATCCTGGGCGATCGCACAGTGCAGCAGCGGCGCGTGCGTCAGATCCAGCCGCGTGTGACGCGGATCAAAGCGCCGCGCCAATTGTTCGGCGATCGGCCCGTCAGCGGCGTCCAACGTCAGCTCGGTGACCGGCAACTGTGCGTGGCGCCATACCACTTGCGCGGGCGAGGACACACCTTCCCAGACGAACGCGGTGCGCAAAATATCGTGCCGATCGATCACCTGCTGCAGCGCATGCAGGTACTGGTCAAGCTGCGCTCGCGTCTCAAAGGCCAGCTGCACCATCAGCAGATACGGATCGCCTGTGCTGGCCAGCAGATGGTGAAACAGCAGCCCGTCTTGCAGTGGCGACAGGGCATAAATGTCCTGGATATTGGCCACACCCTGCGGCACCTGCTCGACAATCTTATCAATGTCCGCTTGCGTCAGCTCAATGAGCGGCAGCATCGACGGCGTAATCGCACTCGTGTCGGGCGTGATCGCGTTCGCAGGTACCACCACGTCACGGCGCTGACCCAACGTCTGCGCCAACGCACTGAGCGTCGGTGCCTCAAACAGCAGCCGCACCGACACACTCAAGCCCCGACGCCGCAGGCGCTCAATGAGCTGCACCGCGAGCAGCGAGTGCCCGCCGAGCGCAAAGAAGCTGTCGTGCCGACCGACCTGCTTCACCCCCAATAGCTCGGCCCAGATCGCCGCGAGCGTCGTCTCGAGCTCACCTTGCGGCGCTTCATACGCTTGATGCGCCAGTGCGTCATCATCCGGGGCGGGCAGTGCACGCCGATCGAGTTTGCCGTTCGGCGTCAGCGGCCACGCATCGAGCCGCATAAACGCGCTGGGCACCATATACTCAGGCAGGCTCGCCGCCACCTGTGCACGCAAGGTGCTCGCCAGGTGCTCATCCGCTTCGGCCTGCACATAGGCCACCAGCCGCTTAGCCGAGCCCTCACCGGTTGCCAGCACCACCGCGTCGCGCACTTGCGCATGCGCTGTTAAGCACGCTTCGATCTCCCCCGGTTCAATGCGAAAGCCGCGGATCTTCACTTGCTCATCATTGCGCCCCAAGAATTCCAGATTGCCATCCGGTAAATAACGCGCCAAATCACCCGTCTTGTACATCCGCGCATCCGACTCGTCCACGAATGGATCGCGCACGAAACGCTCGGCGGTCAACTCCGGGCGGTTCAGATAGCCGCGTGCGACCCCGGCGCCACCCATATACAACTCGCCGACCGCACCCAGCGGCACCGGCTGGCCGTGCGCATCGAGCAAATAAACGCGCGTGTTCGCTATCGGCCGACCAATCGGTAAACGTTCAGCTCGATCGCCAAGCTCAGTGACCTCATAAGTCGTTGAAAAAGTCGTATTCTCGGTCGGCCCGTAGCAGTGGATCAAATGCTTCGGCCCATCATGCTTCAGTAGCTGCGCGAAGCGCTCAGGGTTCTCTTGTTCTCCACCACAGAGCAAATATTTCAATCGCGCCAAAGCCGGGGCCATCAAAGGAACCAGCTGATTGAATAACACCGTTGTCAGAAAAAGTGTGGTCACCCTGTATCGGGCAAGTGCCTCCTCTAGACGTTGGGGATTCAGCACCGCATCCCTATCGAATAGGACGACGGTGGCGCCATTTAACAGCGGTGCCCACACTTCAAACGTGCTCGCGTCGAAAGCCGGGTTCGCTGCGAACGCCACACGATCACCGGTGCCAATGTCAACATAGCCATTGTTGATGACCAGCCGCGCAATCGCATGATGCGGCACCATCACGCCTTTCGGCGTGCCGGTCGAACCCGACGTATAGATCACATACGCCAGATGCCGGGCGGTGAGCGCGGCTACCGACGGATTCGTGTCCGGCAACGCCGGCAGCGTGGCCGGATCGAGCACCGTGCATGACGCGAGCGCCGCGTCGCCCAGCGCAGCGCGCCCGGCCGCATCCGCGAGCACAATGCTCGGTGCCGCATCGGCGAGGATGTGCGCCAAGCGCTCACTCGGATACGCTAGATCCAGCGGCACATACGCGCCGCCGGCCTTTAAAATCGCCAGCAGGCCGACGACCAGCGCCGGTGAGCGCTCGACGCAGATTGCCACGCGCGTGTCTGGCTTGACGCCTAACTCGATCAACTGGTGCGCGAGACGATTGGTTTGTGCGTTCAGCTGCGCATAGCTCAGTGTCTGCGATTCATACACCAGCGCTGGCGCCTCGGGGGTACGCTCGACCTGCGCTTCGAACAACTGGTGGATGCATAAGTGCGCCGGATAGTCCCGCTGCGTCGCATTCCACTCGACCAACAGCCGATGCCGCTC
>NZ_PRDW01000042.1 GCF_002927045.1 Mycetohabitans endofungorum
TGCCGCTCTGTGGGCGCGCGCGGATCAATCGGTACGTAAGCGGCCCCTGCCTTGAGGATCGCCAGCTGGGCCACCACCAAATCAATCGAGCGCTCAAGCAGCGTGGCAACAGAGTGCCCGGGGCGGATGCCCAGTTCGATGAGCCGATGCGCGAGGCAGTTGGCTCGTGCGTTCAATTGCGCATAGCTCAGTGTCTGCTCTTCATACACCAGCGCAATGGCTTGCGGGCTGCGCGCCACCTGTTCTTCGAATAACTGGTGTACACACCGGTGTGCCGGATACTCGCGCTGCGTCGCGTTCCATGTTTGAAGCAGCAGTGCACGTTCTTCGCCGGGCAGCACTTCTAAGTGCCAAACCGGCAAGTCTGGCGTATGGTCGAGCGCTTGCGCTAGGCTTTCCAGTGTCTGCTGCATATAACCGCACACACGGTTTGCGTCAAACGGCCGTGCCACTTGAACGCTGAGCCTTAACGCTCGATCGGCATCATCCACCGACAGCGTGAGTGGGTAGTTGGTACGCCCTTCTACATCTAGAAAATCCGCACCCTCCCCCGATTGCTTATCACCCAGCCGCACCACATTGCGCCGGTAATTAAGCAGCGCGCTAAAGAGTGGTGTGCCCGCCGGCACGCCACTGCAACGCTGCGCGAGTGCCAGCGACGCATGCTCGTGTTCAAGCAATGCGGCCAAGCGTGCTTGCGTATCCCGCACGCCATGCTCAACGCTATGGTCTAGTTCCACCCGCAGCGGCAGTGTATTGATAAACGGCCCCATCGCGCTGCCCGCGCCGTTGCCACCTTGCATTCGCCCGAACAATACTGTGCCGAATACCACCCGCTCCTGGCCACTCACACGCGCGAGCACCTGCGCCCACGCCAGATGAAATAAGCTGGCTACGCTTACGCCCAAACGTCTGGCCTGCACGCGCAACTGATCGTTCAATGCCTGTGGCAACTGGTGCTGCGCTTCGGTCACTTGCGCGCCGTCACGATGCACATCGGCGAGCCCGAACGGCAGTGTCGGTTCTTCCACGTCAGCGAGCATATCGGTAAAGAAGCGTTCATGTGCCTCTTGACTCACGCCCAGGCGTGCCTGCGCAACCAAGTTACGGAAGGGTTGGGCCGGTGGCAAGGTATCGCCCCGGCCATCAACGAAAGCCCGCACCTCAGTATGCATGGCTTCCAGTGTCGCGTGATCGTCAATTAAATGGTGTACCAACTCAAATAGCAGCCAGCAGCCATCGCTGTCTTGCACGATCACAAAGTGCATCAACGGGGCTTGAGTTAAATCGATACGGTGACGACGAGGATTGAAGCGATGAGTTAGTTGTTCGATGGCGGGTCCCTGAGCCGGATCCAAAACAAGCTCAGTAATCGGCAGCGGTGCATGGCGCCAGACAACCTGGGCAGGGGTAGACAACCCGTCCCACACAAAGGCAGTGCGTAAAATATCGTGACGATCAACGACCTGCCGGAGCGCATTGAGATAGTGATCGAGCGCCTTCCGATCATCAAATGATTTCTGAACCATCCGCAGATACGGGTCGCCGTCAGTGGTCAGCAAGTGGTGAAACAAAATCCCGTCCTGCAGCGGCGAAAGCGCATAAATATCTTGAATGTTTGCCACCCCACCTGGCACCCGCTCAACAATTTGATCAATATCCTCTTGAGTCAAGTCAATGAGCGGCAACATCTGCGGCGTGATCGCGGTGGTGTCGGACGTGATCACGTTGGGCGGCACCACTACTTCACGGTGCTGATCGAGCGATTGGGCGAGGGCAGCCAGCGTGGGCGAATCGAACAATGTGCGTACCGAGACCGTCAACCCAAGACGGCGCAAGCGTTCAATCATGCGTACCGCAAGCAGCGAATGACCACCCAGTGCAAAAAAGCTGTCTTGACGGCCAATACGCTCAACGCCAAGCAGCTCACTCCAAATCGCCGCAAGCGTAGTTTCCAGCTCACCTTGCGGCGCTTCATATAGCTGTTCTGACAGCGCGCTGTTTGGAACTGGCAGGGCACGGCGATCAAGTTTTCCGTTCGGTGTAAGTGGCAATGTATCCAGGCGCATGAAAGCAGCCGGCACCATGTATTCGGGTAGTTGTGTGGCTACATACTGGCGAATATCCGCGAATTGATCTAAGCTTGTCGGGTTATTTGCATAAGCATGAGGGGATTGTCCGCTGCTAGAGGAAGGCGGCAAGTAGAGATCCGTCGGGATAGCGCAAGCCATGTCGCCTGTCTGCACCAGCACAATATCGATGCATGCTGGGGCGGTCTGTTCCGACCATGTGACACCGACCCAATAACCCAACGATTCGCCCAATGCGTAGAAATCTTCGGCAGTGGGCGTCATGGCTTGTGTATGACTCGTTTTAAGCCGATGCTGGATCTGTTTAAGGTCACAATCGTCGTTATCAAGCGCCTGCATGGCTTCTAATTCGCACGCTACGCGCATATTGGGCGCCCCGACAATGCGCAGACAGGCGGGACGCTCAGCGGCTAAATGCGTCCTCACCGCCTCGAGGGTGGTGGACTTTGCTGCCCAATGCAGCTGCGGCGCATGCGCCAACGATAGCGTGTTGACTGGTCCTTTGCGCAGCACCACATCGTAGCGGTAACGGCTCAATTCATTATGGTAATCACCATGTTTGAGTTGAATATCGATCGCCGCAATCTCATCAATGGTCCGGGGCAACGTGCTGAAGAAAGCCGGCGCCAAACGCAATTCCTTTCTGGCCAACTGGGCTTGCTCAATCCGTCGGCGTACACTGGCGCGGTCATCCGTTGTAGGATCCGCCTGGTGCAATTGAACGGCACTTACGAAACACTCGAACAGTCGCAAATCGGGCACATCCCCGACGAAAATCGCGCCTCCCGGTGCAAGTAGCGCCATGGCCTGACGCAATACATCAATTAAGTAATCGGCGTTTGGGAAATGTAGTACAACAGAATTAATGACGATGGTGTCAAAGTAGTCTTGTGGCAAACCATCGGTAATATGCGCGGGCTGCGTGCGCAGCTCAACGCGCTCTGCCAATTCAGCATGCTGCGCTACTTGAACCTTCAGTGCGTCAATAACGGGAGCGGAAATATCTGTGCCCCAATACGCGCCGCAATGGGGCGCTACGTGCGCGAGCAGCAGTCCCGTGCCTACGCCAATCTCCAGCACCCGCCGCGGTTGCAACTCACGGATACGCTCAACCGCATCCGCACGCCACGCTTGCATATCCGCCAATGGGACCGGTTGACCGTCGTAGCTGCTCTTCCAAATGTTGAAGTTTTCACCAAATGGATAGTCCGCGTCGTCTTGATAGTACGTATCGTAGACCTTCTGCCATTCTTCGACTTGATTCGCCTCCGTCGCAAGATCTCGCTCGGCAGGGGCTTCATC
>NZ_PRDW01000043.1 GCF_002927045.1 Mycetohabitans endofungorum
GATGGCATTGCCGGTCGCCGCCGGACCGGATGTTCCGTTTACGTTGATTTAGTATTTTATTTGATTTTAACCGAACGCGCTTTATTGGGCGTGTCCAGCGGCGCCAATTGGACTGCGTACGTTGCGCGCGTGTTACGCAGTGCCGTCTTCATCTCGGTGGCCGAGATCGTCGCCTTATTCTTGCCTTTTTTGTCGTGATAGCTGACGCCCTTAGGACTATCAGGGGTCGGAGGCTTATTAGGATTTGCGACGCTTGCCCACTCTTTCGACGACTCGAGCAATGCCGCGAGGAGATCGTCGCTGCGCCCCGCGATGTAGTCAGCGATTGCCGGTCGCTTCTCCTTGACCAAGTATTCGCCGAAGATGTGGTCTTGTAGGGCCCGGTCAAACTTCTCAGCCCCCGTCAGCTCCATTGCAATAAAGGCTTCACCGAGCGTCGGGCCGGTGATTTGATAGCGGCCTGCCGCATTGAAGCGGGCACTAAGCTGCTGCGCCATCACCTGCGCAACTGTCATCCCGCCCAAATTTTCAGTCCCAGCTTTGTAACTCCAGCGCGCGCCGCGATTCACGCTGTTGTAGTCGCCCTCGCCACGCGCGATCAACTTGCCGAACGCGGAGTTCGCGAGCGCAGACCCGAAAGACTGTGGCTTCGACTCATCCGGGATAGCAGTCTTAGACGCTATCTCAGCAGCCGTGGTAGCAACTTTTAGATTACCTCCTGGCTGTGCCGGCACCTTTTTGCCAATGCTGTTTTCCAGCAAGCTTTGCTTTGTGTTACCGTCGGCATCAAACGTCTTTTCGTCGGCATCAAACGTCTTTTTTTGCAACCAAGGATTGGAGTTAACGGGGGCGAAAGTGCCGTTAGAAGACAATGTACGGATTTGGCGACTAACGAGGTCGTAGTAGAGGATGGCCATAGTACAAGTTTCACGTAGTGCATCCTTGTCGTCGCATTTGCACTTGGTACTGGCATAAGGTTTGCCTTGTTTAGTCAGTGTGTCCTTGTTATCAAGGACGGTTCGTTGGTTACCCATAGATTTGCACCTTAATCATCAACACGTTCTCACTTGCTGCTACCGTTGAATTAGGCATAGGAAGCTCTCGTAATTACTCCCCCTTAACAGTGGCAATACCATCTCATTACGGCCCACCATAGAATTTAGCGCTTGAGTTGTAGCATAGGTATCCGGATCGGTCGCGAAGCTGGCAAACATTGCGGCCTGCTTTTTCGCCGTAGGGGACGAGCCGAAAAGATTTTTCACCCAAATTCATCTCGATCACTACGCCTTTAATGTTGACAAATACGCCAAAGTCGAGCGTTTTAACCGGTGTGCGGGAAAATGAGAGCCAGAAGTGGGCGTCAGTCACAAAAAATAGGGCACTTGTACATAAACAAGCGGGGTTACGCGGGATGCGGCCTTGTGCAGTTAGCGTCATCCGCCGAGCATTGGCGCGGTCGGCGGCGTTCATCTTTGCCGTTTCGACGTTGGCAGTGGTGCTCGCCTTCTCTAATTCAGCGGCGATACACTGCAGCTTGCCTTGGCTCTCGACCATCAATTTTTGAAATTGGTGAACAAGCTCAGGATTGGTTTGGATTGCAGCCAGCGTCTGCTCCGGCGTGCTGGTGCCGGTAACCGTTTGGGCGATGGTGACCACTTTCTGCGCAACCTGTTCGGCTCGGCCACCACCAATCCACTGTGCGATTTGGGGCGCGAACTGCGCAAGAGCAAAAACAATCGGTAACATGATTAAGCTCCGGCTACCCTCAGATTGGTGGCGATCCGCCGTGCCCAAAGCTGGGCCAAGTTTGCAACGCGGTTAAATAGGCTAGGCGCGCGGCCACAAAACGCAGGATAAATAGCTCTGGGGCGACCGCTTGCACCGCGGCGATCGTTTTTGGTCCAAGTTTGCCGTCGGCGAGCGCGCCGCTGGCTTGCTGCATCCAAACGACAACAGGGCCGCCGTTGTAATTGGCATAAGACCTGAAACGCAACACGCGCATCATAGCTGTCGCAGCGCAGCGAATCCCAGTAAAGCGCCTTGGCAATGTGCTTGGCTGTCTCACGCAGCAAATCCTGCATGGGGCCGGTATAGCCTCCTGAGAGCGCGATCCGTTGGGTGATACCCCACATGGTTTCACCGCCAGGATCTTGAAGGTGATTGGAGTAACCCCCTTCATTGCCAATGAGCTGCTCAAAAGCGTCATCAAAAGTGCTCATGCTGGGCCACTAAAGGAACGTTCATTCATCTGACGCATGAAGCGATTCACATAACACGATAGGAAAAGTACGCCCTTCGGCCCTTAAACTTGTTTGCAGTGCTTACGAATTTGACTAGTTGCTTCGGCTTATGGGGCTACGCAACGCACAATCCAATCAATGCTGCGATGTACAACATTAACTACTAAAGCAATACTAAGCACATGCTTATAGACCAACAATATGTAATCGCGTGGCACCGGCATGAAGCTTGGCTGTATCGGATGCGCCCTTCAGAAAACGAAGCCTTGACTTCAATCTATAACACTCAACTTCGATGTCAAGTGCTAAACCGTGTTGTGCCGGATCATTACATAGACGGCAGCGCGATCACGTGACACCAACTGGGCTGCTTGGTGGCCGTTTAGCCAACTCGCCACCGTCGTTGCATTACGTTCTGGCAGCAAATCCGATGGCCGGCATATCTCCAGATTGACTAGTAGGGTGCCATAGCGATGACAGCATCCAAATGCCCAGTTATCAACGCCAATAATGGTAAGCGGCGATGCCATCGCGACGTGCTTCTGGCCGTTGCGTTTGAGTCAACGCGCAACCGTTTCGCCGCTGATCGAAATGCCCAGCCGCTGCGCTAGGCGCGCACCCGCGGCGCCACTGAGCGCCAAGCGAACTGCGTAAGGCACTG
>NZ_PRDW01000044.1 GCF_002927045.1 Mycetohabitans endofungorum
GCGCTGTAGAGGGGCATGGTGCGCGACTCTTTGCGTATCGGACAATCGCCATAGCCGGTGCGCTAACGCATCCATTGGGGCGTCTTGATACGATGTTAGCAAGCGCGGTGCCCACTGGGATCCTGTTTCGTCAAGTTTGGCCTATTTCTCGGCATGGACACCGCAAGTTGTGGTTGTTGCTACCCCTCCGAATGGTGACTGCTGCCCGCCTGCACCCGCTGGCACGGCCTGGAGCAATAAGTGTGGCGGAGCCTCCGCCGCGCAGCGACTGCCTTGCCGGCTTTCCCTTGCGTATAGGGCCAATTAGGACTGGGAGAAGGGCAACGCGAGTCCATGCCCATTAAAAAACCCTTGGATGCTTTTTTAATAGAAATGGACGCGACTGCCAACGTCATCGGTACACACATGCTGAGTTAGCGTTATCGCACACCTATGAAGTCGCCGTGCGCCACTGTGTTCCGAAGATCCCGCCTGGGTGAGGCAGTATCAGAAACACCTCACGCCCTATGGGCAAGCTAACTGAAAGGACGCTGTCAAACACGCCGGCGAGCATTATTTAAGCTATTTTTTGGGCTGATCTAGTAAAAATTATCTCAATAGCTGGGCGGCTCTATGTACCGAAATGAGATTAGGCAGCCGCTCTGCCGTGCGCAACGGTGTGCCTTGCATCCCGGTTTCAGGACTGGGTGGAACACTTCAGTTTTTTCATCGTAAGGCATACCCGTCGAGTTTTACGACAGCCAGCTTGCGAGACGTGACAGGCAAATGGGTGGCCAGCTTCCGTTGAATGCGCTTGCTGTGGGTGCTGCTCGCTCAAGGGCGTGAATCCCTGTCAACGCCAGAGCGGGATACCGACGCCGCTTGTCCATTGGCGGTAGTACGGTCTTGCGGGGCGATATCGAAGTTCCAATGTTGCCCGCTCAGCCTCACCATTCTGGTCACGAATGGTGAGGCTGAGACACGCCCTTAAGCCGTACTTCATCTATCTCGTGGGTGACCGCGTGGCTTCTGGTTGCAAGTTTTAATTTTATCGTTTAATTCGTTCAGGATCTGTCGCCTTAAGCGAAGATAATAGACTTGAGTGCATCATGGCGGGAACTTTACAGTCTTTCAACAGGCGCTAAGCGTTGCGATTATCTGGATCTTTGTAGCGACTCCTGACAGCTAGGCACGGTGCTTGCGAGACGTGAAGCAGGTAACGTCGAGCTGATGGGTCAGCGAACGGGTGCGTTGCCGTAGCCGTATGGCTAAATAAAGTGATGGTTGGAGAAAAATGAAGAAGTACCTCAGTACTGAACCCAATGACGCCGCGCCTGTGCGACGCACTGGTTTGCTCTGTTCTTTTTAACTGTCTCGCTTGACCGACTGTCATGCCAATTCGTGCACAGTATCACGCGCGTTATGTCTAGTGTTTTTCACTTTTCACTAAACTTGATATCAATGGGACGTGGCGTGATCACTGGCCGGCCAAGTGCCGTGAACGGTGCACTGACGCATGCCGATGCGTGGCCCTGGTCGCTGCAGTGAAGGGTTAAGGATTGCACGCGACGAGTCATAAAAGCCGTAGTGGTTCCCGAACAACGAGAGATTCTGATTGCGTCGTTGTATCGTTTCGTACACCTTTTAAATATCAGGCCGCTCGGTCGCCTGAATCGGAGCTTTGTTATGGATGCTAGCGCTACGCCTGTTACCCAGCCGTTATCCAGTGCGCAAACCGAAATCTGGCTCGCGCAGCAACTGCATCCCGACAGCCCCGTGTACAACATTGCGCAGTACACGGTGATCGATGGTGTGATTGAGCCGGCCGTCTTTGAAGCGGCATTGCACCAAGTCATCGATGAGGCCGACACCCTGCGCCTGCAATTTGTCGACAGCGATGACGGGCTGCGGCAGAGAATCGGTTCACCCGCATGGTCAATGCCGGTGCTGGACTTCACGGCACAAGCCGATCCTCAGGCAGCGGCCCAGGCGTGGATGCGGGCCGACTATCAGCAGCCGGTCAATCTGATGCAGGGACCGCTTTTTTGCTATGCGTTGCTGAAAGTGGCGCCCGCGCAATGGATTTGGTACCAACGCTATCACCATATCATGATGGATGGATATGGCCAGTACCTGATCGTCCAACGCGTTGCACACGTGTATAGCGCGCTATGCGCGGGCACGGCGCCGGCGGCATGTGATTTTGGCTCGATCCGACAGCTATTGGATAGCGATGCGCAATATCAGGCATCCGCCCAACGGGCACAAGACGAAGCGTATTGGCTCAAGCACTGCGCCCATTGGCCTGAGCCTGCGGCGCTGGCAAGCCGCGCCGTGCCTGCCTTACAGCAGCGGCTGCGTCAGACGACTTACCTGGCCACCCAGGCGCTGGGTGACACTGCATCGGACGCTCCTCGGCTAACACAGTTTATGACGGCGGCGATGGCCGCGTATCTTTATCGATTCACGGGTAAGCAAGACGTCGTATTGGGTCTTCCGGTTCAGGCACGCTTCGGTGGCGACCGGCATATTCCTGGTATGAAGTCCAATACATTGCCACTGCGGCTCACAATACAACCAGGGATGAACCTGTCGTCGTTCATGCAGCAGGCCGCGCAGGCGATGCAAAGCGGATTGCGACACCAACGTTACCCGAGCGAAGCACTGCGGCGTCAACTTGGGCTGCCGCCCGGGCAGTCACTATTCGGCATCAAGGTCAACGTGATGCCGTTTGACTACGAGCTGTCGTTTGGCGAGCATTCATCGACGAACCATAATCTGCTCGCTGGTCCGGTTGACGA
>NZ_PRDW01000045.1 GCF_002927045.1 Mycetohabitans endofungorum
AGCCGACCTTGCCGTTTGGGCTCGCGCAGGTACAGCACGACGGCAGTGACGTGAGCGAGTCACACCGGATGCTGCCGCCGGCGTTGAACGATCGGTTGCGTGCGCACGCCAAACGGTTGGGCGTCAGTCTGGCGAGCTTGTGTCACTTGGCGTGGGCGCAGGTGCTCGCGCGCGCGAGCGGCCAACAACGCGTAGTGTTTGGCACCGTGCTGTTTGGTCGGATGCAAGCGGGTGAGGGGGCCGATCGTGCGATGGGGCTCTTTATTAATACGCTGCCGCTGCGCTTGGAGCTGGATGGCAGTGTGCAGGCGTGTGTGCGGAGCACGCAGGCGCGGCTGGCGGCGTTGCTCGAGCATGAGCACGCATCGCTGGCGCTCGCGCAGCGCTGCAGCGGCGTGCCGGCGGGCACGCCGCTCTTTAGTGCGCTGCTCAATTATCGGCACAATGCGATGGGCTCGAATGAGCGCAGCGGGCTACCGGGTGTGGAGCTGCTCAGCGCGCAGGAGCGCACCAATTACCCATTGACACTGTCGGTCGAGGACTTTGGGCAATCGTTGGGGCTGACGGCCCAGAGCGTGCCGTCGCTGGAGCCCGAGCGGGTGTGCGCGTATATGCAGCAGGCGCTGCACAGCTTGGCTGACGCGCTCGAGGCGACGCCCGAGATTCCAGTGCAGCAGTTGCAGGTGCTGCCCGAGGCCGAGCGCCAGTTGCTGCTTAACACGTGGAACGCGGCGCAGCAGGCGTATCCGTCGCACGTGTGCGTGCACCAACTATTCGAAGCGCAGGTCGAGCGTACGCCCGAGGCGCCAGCGCTGGTGTTTGAAGATCAAACGTTCAGTTATGCGCAGCTGAACGCACAAGCCAATCGCTTGGCACACCAGCTGATTGAGTTAGGCGTCAAGCCGGACACGCTCGTGGCGATCTGCGTGCAGCGCAGCCCGGCGATGGTTGTGGGGCTCTTGGCGATTCTGAAAGCCGGCGGCGCGTATGTACCGCTCGATCCGGCGTATCCGAGTGAGCGCTTGGTGCATATTCTCGCCGATGCAGCACCGGCGATTGTGCTCGCCGACGCAGCCGGGCGCGCTGCGTTGGGCGACGCGGCGCTGGCCGAGTGCACGGTGCTCGATCCGGTTACCGTGCCGGCGTTGCCGGACACGAATCCGTCGGTAGTCGAGTTGACGGCCCGGCATCTGGCGTATGTGATCTACACGTCGGGCTCGACCGGCACCCCAAAGGGCGTGATGGTCGAACATGCCCAAGTGGTGCGTCTGTTCGAGGCGACGCAACCGTGGTATGGCTTTAACGAGCATGATACTTGGTGCCTATTTCACTCGTTTGCGTTCGATTTCTCGGTCTGGGAGCTGTGGGGCGCACTGCGTTATGGCGGCAAGCTTGTCATCGTACCCCATTCCATTGCCCGCTCTGCCGACGCTTTTTACCAGTTGATCTGTGAGCAGGGTGTCACCGTATTAAATCAGACCCCCAGTGCGTTTAAGGCGTTGATGGCCAGCCAAGCACACCGCGCCTTGTCAGATCAATTACGCTATGTGATCTTGGGAGGGGAGGCGCTGGAGCCGACGAGCTTACAGGCGTGGTATGCCACGCACGACGAGCGTCATCCGCAATTGATCAACATGTATGGGATTACCGAAGCGACTGTGCATGTGACGTATCGGCCACTTCGGCAGCAAGACAGCGAGCAAGCGGGCAGTCCGGTGGGCACACGGATTCCGGATCTGACGATTTATCTGCTGGACGCGCACGGGCAGCCGGTGCCACTGGGTGCGGTCGGCGAGTTATCTATTGGTGGTGCGGGGGTGGCGCGCGGCTATCTGAACCGCCCGGCGCTGACCGCGGAGCGCTTTGTGCCGGATCCGTTCTCCGATGACGCGGGTGCCCGGCTGTATAAGACCGGGGATTTAGCGCGTTATTTACCGGACGGCAATCTGGAGTTTGTGGGGCGCAACGATGACCAAGTGAAGATTCGCGGCTTTCGCATTGAACCGGGGGAGATCGAAGCGTGCTTAACGGCGCATCCGCAGGTGCGTGATGCGGTAGTGCTGGCAACCGGTGAGGGTTCGGCTAAGCGGCTGGTCGCGTATGTGCAGGCCGAAGCGGACGCGCACCTGGCGAGCACCTTGCGCGCGCAGGTGGCGGCGAGCCTGCCCGAGTATATGGTGCCCAGCGCGTTTGTGCGGCTCGATGCGTGGCCCTTAACGCCCAACGGCAAGCTCGATCGGCGTGCACTGCCCGCACCGGACGATGCCGCGCTCGCACATCAAGCGTATGAAGCGCCACAAGGCGAACTTGAGACGACGCTGGCGACGATCTGGGCCGAGCTATTAGGCGTCGAGCGTGTGGGTCGGCACGACAGCTTTTTTGCGCTCGGGGGCCACTCGCTGCTGGCGGTGCAGCTCATGGAGCGCCTGCGGCGTCGGGGCTTGAGTGTGTCGGTGCGGCTGCTGTTTGAGGCACCGACACTTAGTGCGTTGGCGCAGACGTTGGGTCAGCGCCGTGACGTGGTGGTGCCTGCGAACGCGATCACGCCCGACACGAGTGCGATTACGCCGTCGATGCTGCCGCTCATTGAGCTGACGCAAGCGGACATTGACAAGATTGTCGAGCAGGTGCCCGGTGGCGTAGCCAATATCCAGGACATTTATGCACTGTCGCCGCTGCAAGACGGGCTGCTGTTTCACCATCTGCTGGCCAGCGACGGCGATCCGTATCTGCTGCTGGTGCAGCTGGCTTTCGACAGTCGTGAGCGGCTTGACCAGTA
>NZ_PRDW01000046.1 GCF_002927045.1 Mycetohabitans endofungorum
GCCGTGCCAACGAGCCGCGTGCCGCCCTGGTCTCGTGTCAGTGGACCGAAGACTTGGCCATAATCAAGCGCCGCGTAGGCGTGCTGCCCGGTGTGCGCGATGGGCGCTTGCAGTTCATTGCGCCAGTAAAAGCCGCGCTCGCCGGCGAGCATTGTCTCGCCATCGAAACCACGCACCGTGTAGCGGCTGCCGATGGTCAAGCTATCCAGATAAAAAAGCCGGTTGTTGGTGAACTGCCCGTGTGCGGCACTGACGTAGCGCAACGGCTGGCTCGCGAGCGTAAACGGCACGGACAGATTTGCATCAAGCGATGCCATGCGCAGTCGATACGTCGGATAGCCGCGTGGCAACGCCGGCGTTGCACCGAGCCAATCCAGACCATGCCGGTACGCGAGCAGGCCGTCAAACTGTGCGCCGCCGACATAATGCCGATGGGTCAAGCCCAACTCGATAAACGTATTATTACGTCGTTGTGGTTTGATTTCGGTGTCTTCGATAAAGCTCGCGCCAAAGCGCTTAATGCCGCGTAGCTGCACACCGAACACACCGGCCTGGCTGCGCGCTAGTGTGCGATGCACGCGCGCGTCGACGAACTGGCTGTTGCCGCTTGCGACAAAGGTGTGGTTCACGCCGACAATCTGTTGGTAGTAGGTGTTGGTACTGGCGGACAGCGATGCGGTCCAGTATCCATACGGGATCGAATAGGCAGCGTTCCAGCCGTGCGAGCCGAGCCGCTTGTCGCCGAAACTGAGATCATGGTTGGCGCCCACGTTCAGTATGTCGTTCAAGCCCAGTGGGTTATCGATGCCGATGCTCATGTGGCCTTGCAGCTTGCCGGTCGCCCGCGCCCCCGAGTTGTCCACTGCTGCGACGATCGTCCACGGCTTGGCGCGCCTCAGCTGGATCACCACGTCACTTTGGCCTGGCGTCTGGGCGGGTTCAATCCGCATGTCGACGTCCTGACTCGGCACGCGCTTGAGCTGCTCCAGGCCTTGTTCAAGATCGCGCAGATTCAGCGCGTCGCCGGCTCTAGCTGGAAACGCAGACTTCCATGTGCCGCGTATCGTCGGCTCCGAGAAACGCACGGCATGAATCACGCCTGGCACTAGCGTGACGGTCAACTCGCCGTGCGACAGATCCTGCTCGGCCAGCATAACCCGTGTTGTGATGTAGCCGCGGCTTAAAATCTCCTGTGTTAGCCCACTGACAATCCGGTCCAAACCCTGCTTGCCGACGCATTGACCCGCGTAGTGCGCCAGCCATTGACGTGCAAATGCGAAGCGGTCCTGGGGCAGCGCCGAGGCGCCTTGTGCGCGCACGGATGCCGGTAGAAGCTCGGGCACCTTAAGCGCGAGGCGCTCAAGGCGAAAGCACGGCTGCTCGATGGGCAACACCGGGTAAGCCGCGGCGGGTGGTGCGCTGGAGCGTACAGCAGGAGTGTTGATGGCCTGTTCGCGCTCTTGTGCCTGGCGCTGTTGCTCAAGCCGCTGTTCCGGATAGGTTGTTTGCCGCGTCGGTTCAGGCGGGTTTTGCGCCAGCGCCCCGGGGCTGGTGCCTATGCCGCCGAGCAGCAGGGCCGTGCATCCTGCAAGCGAGCCAGCGTAGCGAATAGATACCCGTGCTGTCGAGGTTGGCAAAGCAGGTGCTCCTTGGCGAACAGGGGCTGGCGCGGCCAGCGGGGACCTGATATTGGCATGGCGGGGCGGCCCACTGGGGTGGGCCGGTCCGTCCCGCGCAGTATTTTTTCCGATTGAATGGGGGCGGTGTCCGGAGCACGGCACAGGCGGTTGGCCAATGGCGAATCTTTATACTAGGGTAGTTAAATTGCCCGACGAGGCTAACCTATATGGCAACGCGTTGGATTCTAGTGGGTGTTGAGCCAGTGTGGCGTGTGGGCCGCGCCCGCTTCGTGGCGCTCTGGTTGAGCGCGTGGCCAGCGTGGGGTCTTGCGCAAATCGTGCCGGTTCCGGGGGGAGAGACGCGAGTCATCCAAACGCAAAATGGTTTGCCGCAGGTCGATATTGCCCGGCCGTCCGGGGCAGGCGTGTCGGTCAATCACTACCATCAGTTCGACGTCCAAGCGCCCGGCGCGATCCTAAACAATGCTTCGGCGATTGTTAAAACGGGTCGAGCAGGCTATATCAACGGCAATCCGCACTTCGGCCCGAATCAGTCGGCGCGCCTCATCGTCAACGAGGTTCATAGCCTAGAGGCAAGCCAGCTGCGTGGCCCTGTGGAGGTGGCCGGTCCGCGCGCTGAGGTGGTGGTCGCTAATCCGTCGGGCATTGTCGTGAACGGCGGTGGCTTCATTAACACAAGCCGGGCGACGCTGACGACCGGACAACCGTACTATGGCGCAGACGGCTCGCTAGCCGGCTTCAATGTGTCGCGTGGGCTGGTGACCGTGCATGGCGCGGAGTTTAATGCGTCGAACATCGATCAAGTCGACCTGATCGCGCGCGCGGTGCGGGTGAACACCGAAATTTACGCCAAAAACTTGAACGTGGTGAGCGGTGCGAACCACGTGCCTTACGACACGCTAGCGGCCACGACCATTCAAGGCGACGGGCCGGCGCCAAGCGTATCGATTGACGTTGGCCAACT
>NZ_PRDW01000047.1 GCF_002927045.1 Mycetohabitans endofungorum
GCCGCATCCGCGAGCACAATGTTCGGTGCCGCATCAGCGAGAATGTGCACCAAGCGCTCACTCGGATACGCTGGGTCGAGCGGTACATACGCGCCGCCGGCCTTTAAAATCGCCAGCAGCCCCACGACCAGTGCGGGACTACGCTGCACGCAGATCGCCACCCGCGCATCGGGCTTGACACCCCACTCGATCAACTGGTGCGCGAGGCGATTGGCTTGGGCGTTCAGCGCGGCATAACTAAACGTTTGATCCTCAAACACCAGCGCTGGCGCCTCGGGGGTGCGCTCGACCTGCGCCTCAAATAACTGGTGCACGCACACGTGCGACGGATACACCTGCTGCGTCGCGTTCCACGTGTCAAGCAGCAACTCGCGCTCGGCCTCGGGCAGCACCTGCAGCTTCTGCACTGCGGTGTCGGGCGCCGCCTCCAGCGCGTCGGCCAAGCTGTGCAGCGCCTGCTGCATATACGCGCACACCCGCTCGGGCTCCAGCGACGGCGCGCTCTGGGCTGTCAGTCCCAACGATTGCCCATCATCGTCCACTGACAGCCCGATTGGGTAATTGGTACGCTCCTGCGCGCTGAGCAGCTCCACACCCGGTAGCCCGCCGCGCTCGCTTGAATCCATCGCATTGTGCCGGTAATTGAGCAGTGCACTAAAGAGCGGCGTACCGGCCGGCACGCCGCTGCAGCGCTGTGCAAGCGCCAGCGACGCATGCTCATGCTCGAGCAACGCCGCCAGCCGCGCGTGCGTGCTCCGCACACACGCCTGCACACTGCCGTCTAAATCCACGCGCAGCGGCAGCGTATTGATAAAGAGCCCCATCGCACGATCGGCCCCGCTACCTGCTTGCATCCGCCCGAACAGCACGGTGCCAAACACCACGCGTGGTTGGCCGCTCGCGCGGGCGAGCACCTGCGCCCACGCCAAGTGGCATAGGCTCGCTAAGCTCACGCCCAACCGTTTGGCGTGCGCGCGCAGCCGATCGTTCAACGCCGGCGGCAGCATCCGGTGTGACTCGCTCACGTCACTGCCGTCGTGCTGTACCTGCGCCAGCCCAAACGGCAGGGTCGGCTCCTCAATGTCCGCAAGCTGCTCAGTGAAGAAACGCTCGTGCTCAGCTTGACTGACACCTAGCCGGGCTTGCGCGACCAGATGGCGGAACGGCTGCGCCGGCGGCAGCGAGTCGCCTCGACCTCCGATGAACGCGTGCACCTCTGCGTGCATCACTTCCAGCGTCGAATGATCGCCAATCAAATGGTGCAGCCGCTGCGTGAGTAGCCAGCGCCCCTCATTGTCTTGTGCGATCGCACAATGCAGCAACGGCGCTTGCGTCAGATCCAAGCGCGTGTGACGCGGATCAAAGCGCCGCGCCAATTGCTCCGCGATCGGCCCGTCAGCGGCGTCCAACGTCAGCTCGGTGACCGGTAGCCGCGCGTGGCGCCACACCACTTGCGCGGGCATGGACACACCTTCCCAGACGAGAGCGGTGCGCAAAATATCGTGCCGATCGATCACCTGCTGCAGCGCGTGCAGATACTGGTCAAGCCGCTCGCGCGTCTCAAAGGCCAACTGCAGCATCAGCAGATACGGATCGCCTGTGCTAGCCAGCAGATGGTGAAACAGCAGCCCGTCTTGCAGTGGCGACAGTGCGTAAATGTCCTGGATATTAGCTACGCCCTGCGGTACCTGCTCGACAATCTTGTCAATGTCCGCTTGCGTCAGCTCAATGAGCGGCAGCATCGACGGCGTAATCGCCGTTGTGTCGGGCGTGATCGCATTCGCAGGCACCGCCACATCACGGCGCTGACCCAACGTCTGCGCCAACGCACTGAGCGTCGGCGCCTCAAACAGCAGCCGCACCGACACACTCAAGCCCCGACGCCGCAGGCGCTCAATGAGTTGCACCGCCAACAGCGAGTGGCCTCCGAGCGCAAAAAAGCTGTCGTACCGACCGACCTGCTTCACCCCCAATAGCTCGGCCCAGATCGCCGCGAGCGTCGTCTCAAGTTCGCCTTGCGGCGCTTCATACGCTTGATGCGCGAACGCCTCGTCATCCGGTGCGGGCAGTGCACGCCGATCGAGTTTGCCGTTCGGCGTCAGCGGCCACGCATCGAGCCGCATAAACGCGCTGGGCACCATATACTCAGGCAGGCTCGCCGCCACCTGTGCACGCAAGGTGCTCGCCAAGTGCTCATCCGCTTCGGCCTGCACATACGCGACCAGCCGCTTAGCCGAGCCCTCACCTGTTGCCAGCACTACCGCATCACGCACCTGCGGATGCGCCGTTAAGCACGCTTCGATCTCCCCCGGTTCAATCCGAAAGCCGCGGATCTTGATTTGGTCATCATTGCGCCCCAAGAATTCCAGATTGCCATCCGGTAAATAACGCGCCAAATCACCGGTCTTGTACATCCGCGCATCCGACTCGTCCACGAACGGATCGCGCACGAAACGCTCGGCGGTCAACTCCGGGCGGTTCAGATAGCCACGCGCGACGCCTGCGCCACCAATATACAGTTCACCGACCGCACCCAGTGGTACCGGCTGGCCGTGCGCATCGAGCAAATAAACGCGCGTGTTCGCAATCGGCCGGCCA
>NZ_PRDW01000048.1 GCF_002927045.1 Mycetohabitans endofungorum
CCTGATTCGATCGCTGCGCTGGCGCATCGCTGTACTATGTCGGTTCATAATCCCAGTTCGGTGGCAATGATGTTGCGTTGAATATCGGATGTCCCCGAATAGAGGATGGATGCGATGGCGTCGCGCAGCCCTCTTTCAGTGGGGCTTTGAGCGAGGTAGCCTTGTGCGCCGTAAATGCGCAGTGCGTCTATCGAGAATTGAGTGTACGTCTCAGAGACGAACAGCTTTGCGCAGGCCGCTTCCATCGTGGCATCCTTACCCGCATCCTTGAGCCGCCCTACCCGGTAGACGAGTTCGCACGCGGCATCTAGGTTGACTTTCATGTCGGCAATACGGTGGGAGATGGCCTGATTCTTCCCAATGGGTTGGCCGAACTGGCGGCGGGTACGCGCGTGGGTAATGCATGCTTCAAGGCGGCGACGCATGGCACCCAACGTGGTCGCAAGGATGCACCCACGTTCATATTCCATGGCACTTTCAAAGACCTTGACGCCTCGTCCCTCTCGTCCCAGTATCGCATCGGCCGAGACACGGCAGTCCTTGAGCGTGATCCGGCCCATCTGTGCGGTGCGCAGTCCCATCTTTTCCAAAGGCGGGCTCAGCTCCAGGCCTGGGTTTGTCGTCTCGACTAGGAACGCGGTGACGCCAAGTGGACCGAGCGTGGGGTCGATGGTGGCGTAGACGACGCACAGATCAGCGATGGGGGCGTTGGTGATGTAGGTTTTCGAACCGTTCAGGACATAGCTGTCGCCGTCTCGTACAGCTTGGGTGCGCAGGGAGAACACGTCCGAGCCTGCTTCGTCTTCCGTCGAGGCATTGGCACCAATCAACGAGCCATCCATCAAGCCTGGCAGAAAGCGCGAGCGCTGTGCCGGTGTGCCGTGGATGGCCAGCGGCAGGGCGACGGTCCACAGGTGAGCGTTGAGCGAGAACAGCAGTCCCAGGTCTTCGCTGCCGTACCCCAGGCCTTCCATGACGGCAAGCAGGTCGGACAGAGGCGCGCCCGCTCCGCCGCAATTCTCGGGTATGGCCATACTGAATAGGCCAAATTCTGCGCATCGCTGCCAGCCGTCCCGATGAAAAGTGCTGGCACGGTCGGAGGCTGCGATGTCTGTACTGAGCTGGTCGCGGGCAAAACAGGCGGCATGCTCGCGCAGCGCGATTCGTCGTTCATCAATTGGGTTTGGCATCGCACTGACGCTCCAAAAGTTGATAGTGGGTCTTGCCCGTCGAGGTGCGGGGCAGATCAGGAAGGTAGCGGAATTGGTCGGGCACCATGTACCGTGCGAGTCGGTTGTAACAGAACCGACTCAAATCTGTTGGGCAGACCGGGGCATCGCGGGCCACGACAAATGCCGTGATGGTGGTGTTCCCGTCGGAACCGGAGCTGACCACCGCACAGGCGGTCAGTTCAGGGTGCGCTGCCAGGCACGATTCAATCTCATCCAACTCAATCCGGTATCCATGACGCTTAATCATACGATCAAGCCGCCCCAGGAAGAGGTAGCCTTCGCACGAGGAGCGAACGATGTCCCCGGTGTTGTACCAGCGTTGGCCGTCGAGTTGAAAGAATCGCTGAGCCGTTTTCTCGGGAGCATTCCAATAGCCGGTCACGACAGAGGGCCCTGTGACGCATAACAGGCCGGGTTCACCGTCGGGTACCGGTCGTTGATGCTCATCGACGACGATTGTGTTGCAGTGGTCGCAGGGATGACCGATCGGCAACGGTTCGACGCGCTCTGCCGGTATGGGTTTGGGGACACGGTAAGCAGTGCACACGTTGGTCTCGGTGGGGCCGTACAGATTGTAGTAGGCTGGTTTGCGCCACAGCTGCAGCAACCTGCGCAACTTTGCGATGGGGAAGACTTCCCCGGCGAAGAGCACGAGCCGTAGCCGGTTCGGAGCAAGGCTGCGCCCCTTGTGCTGTTCGGCCAGCATACCTAGAATGGCCGGTGCCGAATACCAAACCGTGATCGCCCGGGCGGATAGGAATGTGGCGAGATGACGTGGGCTTGCAGCAAGGTCGGCGTCGATCAGGTGAATGCATGCGCCGTTCTTAACGGAGACATAAAGGTCGAAGATCGACAGGTCGAAGTGCAATGGAGCGTGGCTGGATACCTGGTCTTGTGCTGTTACATTGAAGGCAGCCGAGGCCCATTCGACGAAGCTCACCGCGTTGCGCTGGCTTATTGCGACCCCTTTCGGTGTCCCGGA
>NZ_PRDW01000049.1 GCF_002927045.1 Mycetohabitans endofungorum
TGACGCGTCATCGCTGGCGTGATGCAACGCGCACGGGCCCAGTGCGTGCCCCGCGGTGCGATGCGCGCCACTGCCATTGTCGAGAAACGCATAGCCAATGACGGTCATGATCGAAGCCTCGGAACGTGAATGGCGTCGCTCGGACAAGCAACGCGCAACGAACCAGTCCATTTTGCGTGATCCGCTGTTGGCATCATGTTGTCCGCGCGTGTGTGCGACGCCGCGTGTAATTCCATGACCTCATTGCCAGCAAAACAACGATGCAGTTAACAGACCAAGATACAGGTTGACAGTCCTAGCGGCTTATTTTGTTAGGGATTTTAGTATTTGCAGCGCCCATAACAAATCCTTCAGATCATCGAGCGGCGCGCCGGCCATATCGGCCGCTAAAATCTCAGCAGTGCCCGAAGATGTTATCGCTGCATTGTTGATAGTGGTGCGGCGAACAGACGGTAGCGCATTCATATTGATGTCGCGTCTGCAATGGTATGGTGCGGCAGGGAACGCTGTGGCCATGAGACGCGAGCGCATGGTGTTGCTGTTCCACCATTCCGCGTGCAGTACGGACCACCGTCGAAAAATTTTGGATAAGTTAATTTAAATTAATGGTTACGGTGTTAAAGGTGTCCTTTGATGCCGCTATGACAATAAACCTTTTAACTAGAATGTTGATGAGCCGACGAATTCCTTTTAAATTCCGCATCAAGCTTCGCGTCTGATTGCGTAGGAGCGGGTCTACGCGTACTGTTCATGTTTATCCCATCCGACTAGCACTTGGCTATTGATAAGAGACTTTAAATGCGGATTCCTAATGTAACGCCGGTAGCAGTTTATGGTGCTCCGTTCGTTCGTCGCTCCAATTACCTCAGGTTCGCTTTATCAAGGAAGCTGTGTGTGCTCGGGATTGTTACTGCATTGTTGATTTCTGACGAGGCGAGGTCAAACACAGTCGATACGAAAGATACGCTGATGGACGACGCGTCATCGTACGAAGAAGGGTCGAGCCAGCCGAAGGTTCGGAAAGAGTCGCGCTGGGATAAGAAGCCGTCCGATATGCAAGATATGTCGATGGACGACGCGCCATCGTACGGAGAAGGGTCGAGCCAGCCAAAGCTTCGGAAAGAGTCGCGTTGGGATAAGAAGCCGTCCGATATGCAAGCGATGTCGATGAGCGAAGCGGCATCGTACGGAGAAGGATCGGGCCAGCCGAAGGTTCGGAAAGAGTCGCGCTGGGATAAGAAGCCGTCCGATATGCAAGATATGTCGATGGACGACGCGTCATCGCACGGAGAAGGGTCGAGCCAGCCGAAGGTTCGGAAAGAGTCGCGCTGGGATAAGAAGCCGTCCGATATGCAAGCGATGTCGATGGACGACGCGTCATCGCACGGAGAAGGATCGGGCCAGCCGAAGGTTCGGAAAGAGTCGCGCTGGGATAAGAAGCCGTCCGATATGCAAGCGATGTCGATGAGCGACGCGGCATCGTACGGAGAAGGATCGGGCCAGCCAAAGATTCGGAAAGAGTCGCGCTGGGATAAGAAGCCGTCCGATATGCAAGCGATGTCGATGAGCGAAGCGGCATCGTACGGAGAAGGATCGGGCCAGCCGAAGGTTCGGAAAGAGTCGCGCTGGGATAAGAAGCCGTCCGATATGCAAGATATGTCGATGGACGACGCGTCATCGTATGGAGAAGGGTCGAGCCAGCCGAAGGCGCGGAAAAAAGAGTCGCGTTGGGATAAGAAGCCGTCCGATATGCAAGATATGTCGATGGACGACGCGTCATCGTATGGAGAAGGGTCGAGCCAGCCGAAGGCGCGGAAAAAAGAGTCGCGTTGGGATAAGAAGCCGTCCGATATGCAAGATATGTCGATGGACGACGCGTCATCGTATGGAGAAGGGTCGAGCCAGCCGAAGGCGCGGAAAAAAGAGTCGCGCTGGGATAAGAAGCCGTCTGATATGCAAGATATGTCGATGGACGACTCGGCATCGTACGGAGAAGGATCGGGCCAGCCAAAGATTCGGAAAGAGTCGCGCTGGGATAAGAAGCCGTCCGATATGCAAGCGATGTCGATGAGCGACGCGGCATCGTACGGAGAAGGGTCGAGCCAGCCG
>NZ_PRDW01000050.1 GCF_002927045.1 Mycetohabitans endofungorum
GCGCTGGTCAGCAAGTTGCGCACGCATATAGCTGCTCGCTTGCCCGAGTATATGGTGCCGGCCGCGTTTGTGCGGCTCGATGCGTTGCCCTTAACGCCGAACGGCAAACTGGATCGGCGTGCGCTACCTGAGCCAGACGCTGGTGCACTTGCGCATCAAGCGTATGAAGCGCCGCGAGGCGAGCTAGAGACCACGCTGGCGACGATTTGGAGCGAACTACTCGGGGTGGAGCGTGTCGGCCGGCATGATAGCTTCTTTGCGCTCGGGGGCCATTCGCTGCTTGTGGTGCGCTTGATTGAGCGCCTGCGCCGTATTGGTCTGGGGGTGTCTGTACGTGCGCTGTTTGACAGACCTACGTTGAGTGCGTTGGCTCAATCGCTGGGCCAGCACCGTGAAGTGGCGGTACCTCCGAATGCGATCACCCCTGACACGACCACGCTGACACCGGAGATGCTGCCACTAATTGACCTGACCCAAGCTGACATCGACCGGATCGTCGGGCAGGTGCCGGATGGGGTGGCAAACATCCAAGATATTTATGCGTTGTCACCGCTACAAGACGGTATCTTGTTTCACCATCTACTGGCCAGCGACGGTGATCCCTATCTTTTGACCTTTCAAAAGGCCTTTGCCAATCGGGAACGGCTCGATTGCTACCTTGATGCAGTTCGGCATGTCGTCAATCGCCACGATATTTTGCGCACCGCGTTTATCTGGGAAGATATGTCAACGCCTGCACAGGTCGTCTGGCGTTACGTGTCGCTACCGATTACTGAACTTGCGTTGGATCCGGCTGACGGGCCGATCACCGAGCAACTGGCCCAGCGCTTTAATCCTCGTCGGCATCGCATCGTTTTAACTCAAGCTCCCCTGATGCATTTCGTCGTTGCGCGAGATAGCGATGGCCGCTGGTTATTAGTCGAATTGGTGCATCATTTAATTAACGATCATTCGACGCTGGAGGTCATTAATAATGAAGTGCAGGCTTTCATTGAGGGACGGGGTGACACATTGCCACCGGCCCAGCCGTTTCGCAACTTAGTCGCGCAGACCCGCCTGGGTGTAAGTGAAGAGGAGCATGCGCGCTTCTTTACTGACATGTTGGCTGACGTGGAGGAACCCACGCTGCCGTTCGGGTTAGAGGATGTACATTGCGATGGTAGTCAAATCGCCGAGGCGGGCCGAGCGCTGCCACAAGAGTTAAACGATCGACTGCGCGCACAGGCCAGAAACTTGGGCGTAAGTTTAGCTAGCTTGTGCCATTTGGCGTGGGCGCAAGTACTGGCGCGTGCGAGCGGCCGGCAGCAAGTGGTGTTTGGCACAGTGCTGTTTGGGCGGATGCAAGGAGGGGACGGCGCGGACAGTGCGATGGGGCTGTTCATTAATACGTTGCCGCTGCGTGTGGATTTGTACGGTAATGTTGAGCACAGTGTGCGAAACACACACGCGTGTTTGGCTGCACTGCTCGAACACGAACATGCGTCGTTGGCACTCGCGCAGCGCTGCAGTGGGGTGCCGACAGGCAGGCCACTGTTTAGTGCGCTACTCAACTATCGGCATAATGCGGCGCCTTTGGCTGACAGCCTGATGGTCGACGGTGTCGAGTTATTAAGCGCAGAGGAGCGTACTAATTATCCGCTCACATTGTCAGTGGACGATTCTAAGCAAATTTTAAGCTTGGGTTGCCAAGTGGCACAGCCACTCGACCCAAATCGTGTGTGCGGGTATATGCAGCGGTCACTGGAAAGCCTCGTCGAAGCACTCGAGCATGCGCATGACAAACCGGTTCAGCAACTGGAGGTGATGCCCGAAGACGAACGAACCTTGCTGCTAGAAACATGGAATACGACGCAGCGCGATTATCCGTCGCATCAGTGCGTGCACCAGTTGTTCGAAGAGCAGGTAGCCCAAACACCTGAAGCCATTGCACTTATCTTTAAAGAGCAGCGAATTAGTTACGCGGCACTCAATGCTCAAGCGAACCGTTTGGCCCATCGCCTGATCCGGCTGGGCGTGGTGACGGAGACGCCAGTGGGCGTGTTGATGCAACGCTCGCCCGAGCGCGTAGTGGCAGCGCTGGCCGTCATTAAAGC
>NZ_PRDW01000051.1 GCF_002927045.1 Mycetohabitans endofungorum
CCCTGCCCATCCCGAACAGGACCGTGAAACGACTCCACGCCGATGATAGTGCGGATTGCCCGTGTGAAAGTAGGTAATCGTCAGGCTCCCCCCTTCCCCCCAGCGCCCGCTTCCACCCGAAGCGGGCGTTGTGCTTTGGGAACCGCCCCCGTTTAAAACACCTCGCTTTTTACTGGACATTGAGCGCGCGCTATGAGGCGGTCATGCGCCACCATCAAAGTGGGATGGCAATACGCGCGATTGCGCGCATCACGGCATTGGATCGGCGTACGGTGAGGCATTAGGTCAACGCCGGTGGGTTCCCTGAGCGGGCGCAACGGCCACCAGTAGCCAGCAAGTTGGATCTCTATCGAGCGTATCTTGCCCAGCGCTGGCGTGAAGGTTGCCAAAACGCGGCGAGGTTGTATTGGGCAATCGTGGGCCAAGGGTTCAACGGCGGTTGCGGCATCGTACGCCAAGCCCTTCAGTCTTGGCGACAAGCCTGTGCAATCACGCAGCAGCTGCGTACCCCTGTGTCACGAGCGGTGCCTTCCACTCGCCGCGTAGGCCGCTGGTTAGTGGGTCGGGGCACGGCCGCACTCATCAACGGCGATAAGCGTCACGTCCAGCGCTTTGTTCAACGACTCGCCGAGCAGAATCCCCAAATAGCAACAATCCGGCGGCTGTCGCTCGAGTTCACTGACATGGTCAAGCGCCGCGCACATCAAGCGTTGGCAAGCTGGCTGCGTCAAGCGCAGGCCAGCGGTGTACCAGAAATGCAGCGGTTTGCAGCAGGCATTGGCCACGACTACGATGCCGTACACGCTGCACTGCTCACACTCTACAGCAACGGCATCGTCGAAGGCCATGTCAATCGGCTCAAGTTACTCAAGCGCCAAATGTATGGCCGCGCCGGCTTCCAACTGCTTCGTACTTGCGTGTTGAATCAGTGCTGACTTGTGACGTGAAACTTCACACAAAGTGGGGAAGAGTCATTTTCAACGTGCTGCTGACAGCATTGCAGGCCAAGACCTTATCCGCGCTGCTGTGCCAAGCGTTTCCGGAGCGATATCAAGAAGGCCAGCTGCGCACGTTGCAGCGGCACATTCAAGCGTGGCGAGTTCGTCACGGCCCGGAACAAGAAGTCATGTTTGCACAGGAGCATGTGCCCGGGCGCATGGCTCAATCCGATTTCACCTCAATGAATAGGCTCAGAGTAACGATCTCGGGCACGGCATTCCCGCATCTAGTCTACCACCTGGTGCTGACGTACTCGAACGTGGAAGCCGTGCGCATTTGCTTCTCCGAGAGCTTTGAGGCGCTGGCTGAAGGGCTTGAAGCATGTCTGTGGCAGATCGGCGGTATTCCACAATGGCATCGCACCGACAATCTGACTGCGGCCGTACGTGACCTGGATCGCGAAGGAGTGCATGAGTTCACGCAGAACTATCGTGCATTGCTTTCTCATTACGGCATGCAGCCATCAGCGAACATGGCCGGATGCGCTAATCAAAACGGCGACGTCGAGCAATCGCACTTCCGCCTCAAAGAGGCCGTGGACCAGGTGCTACGGGTTCGCGGCACGCGAGACTTCGCAACGCGCAGCGACTACAAACACTTTCTTGGCGAACTTGTTCGGCAGCGCAATCTCACGCGCTCGCAACGATTCGAGGCGGACCGAGCGGCGCTTAGAGCGCTGCCCGCAGCGCCGTTGGACTTCACGCGCGAAGTCACGGTGCGCGTTTCTCGTTTTAGTTTGGTTCGGGTTCTCAACAATCACTACTCGGTGCCGTCACGATTGATCGGCGCCACGCTGAAGGCGCGCATCCGCTCGGAGAACTTGGATCTTTACCACGGGACGGCACATGTTCTTACTCTGCCGCGCTTGAGCGGGCGCAACCAGCGGCGAATCGACTACCGGCATCTGATCTGGTCACTGGTGAGAAAGCCCGGCGCGTTCGCGGCTTACTGCTACAGAGACGAGCTGTTTCCAAC
>NZ_PRDW01000052.1 GCF_002927045.1 Mycetohabitans endofungorum
AGCGGCACATAGGCGCCGCCCGCCTTGACTACCGCCAACGTCGCTATCACGCATTGCGGCGAGCGCTGCATCAAGATCGCAACCGGCGTGTCCGCCACAACGCCCTGCCCGATGAGACGATGCGCAAGACGATTGGCTTGTGCGTTCAGCGCGGCATAACTGATGACTTGATCGTCAAAGATCAGCGCGGGCGCATCCGGCGTTTGAGCACACTGTGTCTCAAACAACTGGACTAGCGTTGCTTCAGGCATCGCACGCTCGGTCGCATTCCATTCAACCAGCAGCTGCTGCCGCTCCGCCGCCTCAAGCAATTCGATGTTGTTGATCGGCTGGTCAGGATATTGCGCCACCGCTTCAAGCAGTCGAATGAAGCGTTGTGCCAACTTATCAACCGTGTCGTGATCAAACAAATCGGTCGCGTATTCAATCGTTACCGTGAATTTGTCCGGATTCAACACATCATCAAAATAAAACGCAAGGTCAAACTGAGCGATAGGCAATTCAACATCTTGCACGCATGCTCTCAACCCAGGTAAGTCAAATTGTGGCGAAGCATTATTCTGTAGCGTTAGCGTAACTTGAAAGAGTGGGTGATGCGACGTCGAACGCACCGGATTCAGTACTTCCACAAGACGTTCAAACTGGACATCCTGATGCGTATAAGCAGCCAAACAGGTTTCACGAACCTGTCGTAACAGGGCACGAAAGCTAGGATTTCTAGAGGTGTCGGTGCGCAATACCAAAGTATTGACGAAGAAGCCAACCAAGTCATCCACTGCCTCAACAGTGCGCCCGGCGATGGGGCTGCCCACGGGAATGTCCGTGCCAGCCCCCATACGGGTTAATAAGCTAGCCAACGCGGCTTGTAGCACCATGAACAGACTCGCTTGCTGTTCATGAGCTAGCGCCTGCAAAGCGGCGCGTAAGGTCACGTCAGCATGCCGCACGACACGGGCACCGCGATAACTAGCAACAAGAGGATACGGCCGGTCAGTTGGCAATTCCAGACGCTGTGGCAATCCAGCCAGCGCTTGCCGCCAATAAGCGAGTTGCTGTGCGATCAGGCTATTAGGGTCTTCCTCGCGCCCTAACAGATCCTGCTGCCATAGCGCATAGTCCGCGTATTGCACTGGTAGCGGATCCCAATCCGGCGCTTGCCCTTGGAGACGTGCTGCATAGGCAGTGTTCAGATCACGAGCTAACGGTACAAATGACCAGCCATCACTTGCAATATGGTGCATCAGCACTAACAGCATATGCTCCTGCGCATTAAGCCTGAATAACCATGCGCGTATAGGAATTTCTTTAGATAAATCGAACGTGTGCATCGCCGCTTCGCTCAGCGCAAAAGGCAATGCTTGAGTGCTTACTTCAACAGTTTCCAGCACAAAAGATGCATCTTTGGCCGCGAGAATGCGTTGAGCGGGCATACCGTCTATTTCAATAAAAACGGTACGCAGGCTCTCGTGACGCACGAGGATATCTTGAAGCGCAGCTTGCAAAGCTCGTTTATCCAGCACACCGGATAACCGCAAAGCAAACGGCATGTTATAAGTTGCACTAACACCCTCATACTGTTGAATAAACCACATCCGGCGCTGTGCAAAGGACAATGGTAGTGTGCCGGGACGTGGTTGAGGAAGTAATGGCGGCCGCGCAGTGGTACCTTGCGCAAGACGTGGCACCAAGCCGGCAACAGTAGGCGCTTCGAATAATGTTCGAATCGCCAGCTCGACGTTCAAAGCCGTGCGAATACGGCTCATCAAACGCGTGGCCAGTAATGAATGGCCGCCCAAGTCGAAGAAACTGTCGTCAATGCCCACGCGGGGCAAGCCGAGCACTTCGGCAAACAACTCGGCCAGCGTTTGCTCCTGCGGCGTGCGCGGCGCGCGGTAGTGCGCCGACGCAAAGTCGGGCGCAGGCAACGCACGGCGGTCCAGCTTGCCATTGGGCGTGA
>NZ_PRDW01000053.1 GCF_002927045.1 Mycetohabitans endofungorum
GACAGCTTCTTTGCGCTGGGGGGACACTCGCTGCTGGCCATGCGCCTAATCAATCGTGTACGCACAGCGTTAGGGGTTGACCTTGCTATTCGCACGCTGTTTGAGGCGCCCACCCTCGCAGGCTTAGCACGCCATTTAGTTAAGCGTGACGGGATTCAAGAAAACTCGTTTTCCGTTCTGCTTCCGCTTAAGCCCACAGGCAGCTGTCCTGCTCTTTTCTGTATTCATCCCGGATTTGGTTTGAGCTGGAGCTATATGGGTCTGTCCAATTACCTTCACCCCGATCAGCCCCTGTATGGCTTGCAGGCTCGCGGGTTCGATGGAACAAGCTCGCTTGCGTCTACTGTTGACGAGATGGTGTCAGACTATCTTGAACAAATGCGCCGTGTTCAGCCCAAAGGGCCTTACTGCCTCTTAGGATGGAGCCTCGGCGGCAATGTGGCGCATAGCATGGCTGTTCGACTCGAACACCAGGGCGAAAAAGTGGCGTTGCTGGTGTTACTAGATAGTACCCCTCTTGCGGGCAAAGCTTTTGAAGAGCAAGAAAATCAACTTGATCAGGCGATGGTTAGAGATGTGTTCGCCCACCACTATGGCAATGAGTTAGTGTCGGCGATGGATGAGCATTTATTGGAAAACGCCGAGAAAATTGCGAAGAATAATTCTCGTATCGTAAGAGATTATTCTTTACCGCAGTATGGCGGTGATGCGCTATTGTTTCGAGCCACGGTAGCAGAGGCGGGATTTGAAACGCTAGTCACGCCTGATGCGTGGAACCCTTATGTGCGCGGGAATATCGAAGTTTGCAATGTTCACTGCAGTCATGGAGAAATGCTCAAGCCGGAATCGACGGCCCTCATTGGTCCTATTCTGGCCCGCAAGCTAAATTGAGGCTATCCCCAAATCAGGGCCGTTCTAAAGTGGAAATTTCCGGCTCTTCGGGGTGGGCCGAATCGGCCCGGGGCCTGCACTGACGGGCGAATTCGGCGGGCGTCATCCACTGCAGTACAGAGTGGGAACGCACCTCATTATAGTACTGGCGCCAAGTCTCGATTTTGCGCTTGGCGTCTTCGAGCGATAAGAACCAATGCGCGTTTAGGCATTCCTCACGCAAGCGCCCGTTGAACGACTCGTTCTTCGCGTTATCAGTTGGCTTGCCAGGGCGAGAGAGCCCGACTTAAGACGCAATGTGTCCAGGTCGCACTGCACTAACCACTGCGTGGGCAAATGCAGGGTTAAAATTTTCGGATGCGTGAGGAACTGCCTGAAGACCGTATCATGCGGAGTCATCGTCGATGAGCGTTTCATGCAGAATGCTAACATGGTGGCCTGCGCGAGAAACTTAGCCGCAGTCAGCTCCTGCAATTCATGGCCCAGCATGGCGCTTTACTGCGCGCCACGAGGAATGGTTGTTGATCGAGTGGCCCAACGCACAGCCTGGGCCGAACACGTACTAGCCTTCAATATTGCCCGAAGGCACCCATTGGCAGGTCTGTTTCACGTGCCACAATGCGCTGGCGCATTGAGCGCGACTACCAGGACCTCAAGCAGCGGTTCGGCCTCAGGCCCTTCGGAGAATGAGGATGGCGCGGGGCTCATGCTGTGCATGGCTGCCTATGTATTTCTTGTTGCCCAACGCCTCATTCAAGAAGACAGTAAAAAAACGCTGACATCCGCAGCCCGCCTGCCTCACCTGCGCACTACGTGCCGCGCGGCTGCTTAGCGCGCACAGCGACACGTGCCTGATTCGATCGCTGCGCTGGCGCATCGCTGTACTATGTCGGTTCATAATCCCAGTTCGGTGGCAATGATGTTGCGTTGAATATCGGATGTCCC
>NZ_PRDW01000054.1 GCF_002927045.1 Mycetohabitans endofungorum
CGCCGAGTTCAAGCACCCGCCGTGGCTTGAGCGCTAGAATGCGCGCAACAGCCGCCGCGCGCCATGCTTGCATATCCGTCAGCGGAATCGGTTGACCATCGTAGCTGCTATTCCAGCCACTGAAGTTCTCGCCAAGTGCGTGATGCGCGGCGTCGTCATAAAGCGTGTCGTAAACCTTTTGCCATTCGTCGACTTGGCGCATCTCCGAATCTGCACTACGTTCGCAACAAGCTTTATCCAGTACGACGTAACCCACCAGCTGTTTGTGATCAGCGTGGTCTTCACGCGCGATAACCGCCGCCTGCGCCACAGCCGGGTGACGGCACAACGCGGCCTCGATTTCACCCAGCTCAATCCGAAAGCCCCGAACCTTAATTTGCTGATCTGCACGACCAACAAAGTCCAGCGTACCGTCTGGGCGCCAACGCACCAGATCGCCCGTGCGGTACATACATGCGCCATCCGCATTAAACGGGTTAGCCACAAAGCGCTCAGCAGTGAGCGCCGGGCGATTAAAATACCCTCTGGCGACCCCTGTGCCTGCAATGTACAGTTCACCCGGTACCCCCATAGGAGCGGGGCGTAGTCCCGCATCTAAAACGTAGGCTTGTACATTGTTCAGCGGCGTGCCGATCGGGATCGGCGCTTGTGTTGAGACCGGTGCCTGGATCGCATAAAGGGTTGACAGTACGGTCGCCTCAGTCGGCCCATAGCCGTTCGCCACCCCGACCTCAGGACAGTGCTCATGCACCCGCTTGACCGCCGCGGCTGAGACCACATCGCCGCCCGCAATCAGCTGACGCACACTACGAAGATAGCTCAGGTCGCCTTCAACCATCAGGTGAAACAGCCCCGAAGTCAGCCAAAGTGCACTGACTTGGTGACGCAAGATAACATCTTGTAACGTCCTGATATCGAATTCACCGGGCGGTGCAATAACCACCTGCCCACCGGTGAGCAGCGGCGTCCATAGCTCATAAGTGGACAGATCGAAAGTCGGCGCCGTATGCATCAGTACACGCTCGCGCGCCTGGGCCAAACGCTCGTTCAGCGCCAAATTGACGACATTGCGATGGGTCACGCCAATGCCTTTGGGCTGACCGGTGGAGCCCGACGTGTACATCACATAGGCTAATTGCTCGGGCAAGCATGCAATAGCGGGATTGTCGCTTGGCTCGTCATTCAGCAATGCACTGGCGTCAACCACGATGACCTGCGCACCCAGCACGCAACACCGTGCTTGGTACGTACGGTCCGTGAGCATCACCGGCGCGCCGGTTTCGCTCAAAATGGTGCGCAGTCGGCTATCGGGCCATTGCTCGTGTAGCGGCACATAGGTGCCGCCGGCCTTGATCACGGCCAGCGTGGCTATGGCGCGCTCGGGCGCACGTTGCATCAAAATGGCTACCGGCGTATCCGCTACGATGCCTTGTTCGATCAATTGATGCGCCAGACGATTAGCCTGAGCATTGAGCTCGGCATAGCTGATCCGTTGCTCTTCAAAAATCAGTGCAATTGCGTCAGGCGTTTGGGCCACTTGAGCCTCAAACAACGCTGGCAGCGTCGCAGCGGGCAACGCTTGTACCGTGTCATTCCATGCAAGCAGCAATTGCTCTTGCTCTGCAACACCCAGCAGTGCGATGCTGTGGATCGGTTGAGCGGGATCCGCCACCACCGCTTCAAGCAAGCGGGTAAAGTAAGTGGCTAGACGCTGAACCGTCTGGCAATCGAATAAGTCCGTCGCGTACTCGATAAACCCTTCCAGCCCTTGTGCGCTGCCATCTGGGCTGGGCTTTTCGCAAAA
>NZ_PRDW01000055.1 GCF_002927045.1 Mycetohabitans endofungorum
GCGTTCCACGTCTCGAGTAACAGTGTGCGCTCGTTAGCTGGCAGCACGTTCAGTTGCTGGACGGGTAGATCCGGTGTGTGCTCGAGTGCCGTGGCCAGGCTTTCCAACGCCTGTTGCATATAGCTACATATCCGATCGGGATCGAGCGGCTGCACGGCCTGGGCAGTTAGCCCCAGCGCGTGGCCGCGATCTTCCACCGACAGTCCGAGAGGGTAATTGTCACGCTCTTGGGAACCCAAGAATTCGATGCCGGGCGTGGTCTGGATCTCGCTGGGCGACACTCCTTCGTGCACATAGTTCAGCAGCGCGCTGAACAGCGGTGTACCGGCGGGTACGCCACTACAGCGTTGTGCGAGTCCCAGCGACGCATGTTCATGTTCAAGCAGGGTAGCCAGGCGGGCATGCGTGTGACGCACACCGTCTTGAACGCTGTTATTCAGATCGACGCGAAGTGGTAACGTATTGATGAACAATCCCATGGCACTGTCAGCGCCGTCACCTGCTTGCATGCGACCGAACAACACGGTGCCAAATACCACTTGCTGCTGGCCAGTGACTCGCGCCAGTACCTGCGCCCAAGCCAGATGGCATAAGCTGGCCAGACTCACGCCCAGCTGTTTGGCTTGCGTGCGCAGCCGATCATTCAAGTCCTGCGGCAGCATCCGGTGCGATTCAGTAACCTGCGTGCCGTCACGATGCACGTCGGTCAACCCGAACGGCAACGTGGGCTCATCCACATCGGCAAGCATCTCGGTAAAGAAGCGCGCATGCTCACTTTCGCTCATGCCCAGGCGCGCTTGTGCCACGAGATTGCGAAAGGGTCGCGCGGGCGGCAACGCGTCGCCTCGTCCTTCGAGAAAAGCCTGGACTTCGGTTTGCATGATCTCCTGCGTCGCATGATCACCGATAAGATGATGTAGCAACTCGAGCAGCAGCCAGCGGCCATCGCCATCTTGAGCGATGACGAAGTGGAGTAGGGGAGCTTGAGTTAAATCGATCCGATATTGAGTAGGGTCAAAGCGCCGTAACAGTTGTTCGATGACTGGCCCATCGTCCGGATTCAACTCAAGTTCGGTAACGGCCGGCGATGCATGACGCCAAACCACCTGCGCAGGGACGGACAGTCCTTCCCAGACGAAAGCGGTGCGCAGAATATCGTGGCGATTGACCACTTGCTGGACCGCCTCTAGATAGCGATCCAGCACTTGCCGATTGGCAAAAGCCATTTGGGTGGTCAGCAGATACGGATCACGGTCAGCCGCAAGCAAATGGTGAAATAGAATGCCATCCTGCAATGGCGACAATGCATAGATGTCCTGGATATTTGCCACGCCTCCCGGCACCTGTGTGACGATCCGGTCGATGTCAGCCTGAGTAAGCTCGATGAGCGGCAGTTGCTCCGGTGTCAGCGTTGTAGTGTCGGGCGTGATGCGATTGGGTGGTACGACCACTTCCCGGTGCTGACCCAGAGATTGCGCCAATACGCTGAGCGTAGGCGTTTCAAATAGCGCGCGTACGGAGAGCATCAGGCCAACGCGGCGCAAGCGGTCGATCATCTGCACGGCAAGCAGCGAATTTCCACCCAGTGCAAAGAAGCTGTCATGTCGACCGATGTGCGTTAAACCCAATAATTCAGCCCAAATCGCTGCCAGCGTCGTTTCAGCTTCGCCCTGCGGGGCTTCATACGCTTGACGTGCAAAGGCATCGGCGTGCGGCGCGGGCAACGCATGGCGGTCGAGCTTGCCGCTCGGCGTCAGCGGGAAC
>NZ_PRDW01000056.1 GCF_002927045.1 Mycetohabitans endofungorum
CAAGCTTATTCGCGTCGCCGACGCTGGCGGCGTTCGCGGCGGCGGTGAGTGCGCAGTTGAACCAGCAAGTCAACGCATTGCCTGAGATCACACCGGTCTCGCGCGAAGGCAGTTTGCCGCTGTCGTTCGCGCAGCAGCGGCTGTGGTTCCTCACTCAACTTGATGAGACAAGCGCTAATTATCATATTCCGCTTATCCTGAATTTGCATGGGCCACTGAATCGGGCAGCATGGCAACAAGCGCTGGATGCCCTATTCGCGCGCCACGAGGCGCTGCGCTCGACGTTTGTCAGTGTCGAGGGTCAGCCGCAGGTGCAGCTGTTGCCGGCTGACACGGGCGTGCCACTGCACTGGCATGATCTGCGCGGCGTGTCTGATGCCGACGCGCAGCTGGCGCGTTTGAACGCCGATGAAGCGTGTGCGCCGTTTGATTTGGCGCGCGGGCCACTAATGCGCGCATGCGTGATCCAATTGGCCGACGACGAGCACGTATTGGTGCTGACAAAGCACCATATTGTGTCGGACGGCTGGTCGATTGGCGTGCTGGTGCGCGAGTTAAGCGCGCTGTACGCGGCCAGTGTTGGAGCCCAAGCTGATTCATTGCCACCGCTGGCGATCCAGTATCCGGATTATGCGGCCTGGCAGCGTCAGTGGCTGTCGGGCGAGCGGCTTCAAACGCAGAGCGACTACTGGCGCACGATGCTGGCCGACGCGCCGGTGCTGCTGGCGCTACCGACAGACCGGCCGCGCCCGGCGCAACAGTCGTTTGCCGGCGCGCACGTGCCGGTGCAGATCGATGCGCGAACCACGCAAGCGCTCAAGCGTTTGAGCAGTGAGCACGGCACGACGCTATTTATGACGGTGCTCGCCGCGTGGAGCGCGGTGCTCGCGCGCCTATCAGGCCAGCAGGATCTGGTCATCGGCACGCCCAGCGCCAATCGAGGGCATGCTGCGATCGAGCCGTTGATTGGCTTTTTTGTCAATACGCTGGCGTTGCGCGTGAATCTGGAGAGCGAACCGACGACCACGCAACTGCTCGAGCGCGTGCGGCGCACGACGCTGGACGCGCAGGCGCATCAAGATCTGCCGTTCGAGCAAGTGGTCGAGATCGTGCAGCCGCCGCGCCGCTTAAATCATACGCCTCTATTTCAGGTGATGTTCGCGTGGCAGAGCAATGAGACAGGGCAGTGGCGCCTGCCCGGGCTGGACGTCACGCCTGGCGAGCTTGATTACGACATGGTCAGGTTCGACCTGGAAATGCATCTGTATGAAGCAGGCGAGGAAATTATTGGGTCGTTGCACTATGCGAGTGCGTTGTTTGACCCCGCGACGATCGAGCGGCACGTGGGGTATCTGACGACGATGTTGCAGGCGATGGTGGCCTGCCCACAGCAACCGGTGGCAACGCTGCAGATGCTGGGAGCGGATGAGCGTCAGTTGCTGCTTCAAAGATGGAATGCGACGCAGCGTGAGTATCCGGCACACCGGTGTGTGCATCAGTTATTCGAAGATCAGGTGGCGCGCAGTCCGCAAGCCATTGCGCTGGTGCATGAAGAGCAGACACTGAGCTATGCGCAATTGAACGCACGGGCCAACCGCCTCGCGCATCGGCTCATCGATCTGGGCATCCGCCCCGGGCAGTCTGTTGCCACGCTGCTGGAGCGCTCGATTGATTTGGTGGTGGCCCAGCTGGCGATCCTCAAGGCAGGGGCCGCTTACGTACCGATTGATCCGCGCGCGCCCACAGAGCGGCA
>NZ_PRDW01000057.1 GCF_002927045.1 Mycetohabitans endofungorum
CTCAATGCGATGACCATGGACGGTACCGATGGACCCGAGTTGGTGGCCAACTGGACTTGGGCTGGCGCGCTATTTACCGCCGAGCAGATCCAAGAACTGGCACAGACGTGGTTCCAAGCCCTAGAAGCGCTGGTTGCCTACGCCGCGCAGCCACATGTGGGCGGTTTGACACCGTCGGACGTGCCGCTTGTCAAGCTCAATCAAGAGCAGATTGAGCAGTTGGAAGCCGAGCAACCCGAGATCGAGGAGATTTGGCCGCTTTCTCCATTGCAAAAGGGCCTGCTGTTTCACGCATTGTATGATCCGCAATCGGCGGATGCTTATGTAACGCAATTGGTGCTTGATTTGGAAGGCGCCGTAGACGGCCAAGCGCTGCGTCATGCCTGTCAGACTTTGCTGCAACGCCATGCCAACTTGCGGGCCAGCTTTGTGTACCAGGGGCTGGATGAGCCGGTGCAGGTTATTGCCCGTGATGTACAGCTGCCTTGGCAGGAACTTGATCTAAGCGGATTGAGCGATGCTGCTCAAGAAGCTGAATGTGCGCGCTTTTTGCAAGAGGACGGCTCACGCCGCTTTGAACTCCGTCAATCACCATCACTGCGTTTCAGTTTGATTCGTCTTACGGCGTGCCGCCATCGGCTTGTTTTGACATGTCACCATATTCTAATGGACGGTTGGTCAGGGCTACTTTTTGTCCAAGAGATGTTCGAATTGTATGCGAACAGCGGTAGTGGGCGCACGTTGCCGCGCGTGGCGCCTTACCGTGATTATTTAATTTGGCTCAAAGGCCGCGATTACGCTGCGGCCAAACATGCTTGGCAATCTGCGTTGGCGGGCCTAGATGAGGCTACCCGATTGGCGCCGGCACAACTTAAGTCGTTAGTTCGGCAACAAACGTTGAACTGGGATTTGCCCGAATCACTAACGTATGCGTTGACGCAGCAAGCCCGCCAGCATCGCTTGACATTGAACACGTTAATACAAGGCGCTTGGGGTCTTTTGCTAAGTCATTTGACAGCGCGCGATGATGTGGTCTTTGGCGTAACGGTGTCTGGACGCCCGCCAGAACTGCCTGGCGTTGAGCATATGATAGGTTTGTTGATCAACACGCTACCGTTAAGACTGCAAGCCAGTCCAAAACAGCCGATCGCAGATTTGCTAACTGCTATTCAAGATCAGCAAACCCAGTTGGTCGAGTATCAGTATCTGGCCCTATCCGATATTCAGCGTCTTACTGGATTAGGAGAGTTATTTGATACTTTAATAGTATTTGAAAACTATCCAGTTAATTGGCAGGCTTTGCAAACGACTACAGGCGGCCTACAGTTGACGAAACTTAGCGGCAGCGATACTACGCATTACTCGCTGAGTTTGGTTGTTGCTCCTGGTGCACGACTGTCATTCCATCTAGGCTATCGCTGCGACCTGTTCAATAACAAGACCGTTGAGCAGTTAATGCGGCGTTTCAACCGTCTACTCGAAGCGATAGCGCAGGACCCCGGGCAGCCGATTGGGGGTATCGAGTTGCTTGAGGCGGCGGAGCGGCAGCAGCTGCTAGTTGAATGGAATGCGACCGAGCGCGCGATGCCTGAAGCAACGCTGGTTCAGTTGTTTGAGGCGCA
>NZ_PRDW01000058.1 GCF_002927045.1 Mycetohabitans endofungorum
ATTAAGACGGAACAACCAAGCACGCAGTGGAACCTCGCTAGACAGATCAAAACAATATGCCGCTGCCCGCTCCAGTGCCTGCGGCAGCGTCTCGTCTGTCACGTCGATTATTTCCAATGTACACGAAGCCGCTTCGACGGTCAGAATGTCTTGCGCAGCGACACCATCAGTTTCGGCGAAAACGGTGCGCAAGCTTTCATGGCGGGCTAACAGGTCGTTCAGCGCCGCTTGCAATGCATCTGTATCTAATGCGCCGGATAAGCGCAGTGGTAATGGAATGTTATAAGTTGCACTAGGCCCTTCAAATTGGTGAATGAACCACAGTCGGCGCTGCGCAAAAGACAGCGGTAGTTTCTCCGAGCGTGGCTGTGGGCACAGCGGCGGGCGTACAGCAGCACCTTGCCCAAGACGCTGTGCTAAGCCCGCGACGGTAGAAGTTTCAAATAATGTGCGAACGGCGATTTCAACGCCCAAGGTGGTACGCAAACGGCTAACCAAACGCATAGCCAACAGCGAATGCCCGCCCAGGTCAAAAAAGCTGTCGTCAATGCCCACGCGTGGCAAGCCGAGCACTTCGGCAAACAACTCGGCCAGCGTCTGTTCCTGTGGCGTGCGTGGCGCTCGGTAATGGTCCGAGACAAGCTCCGGTGCAGGCAGCGCTTTTTGGTCCAATTTACCATTGGGCGTCAACGGCAGCGCATCGAGTAAGACCACGGCCGCAGGCACCATGTAATCAGGTAGCTGCTGCGCCAAATACTGGCGCAATTCGGCCGGCTCTAACTCGCCTAGTTGCTGCGAGTTGGCTACCACATAGGCAATCAGTTGTTTGTATCCGGGGCGTTCCTCACGGACGATAACTGCAGCTTGTGCCACACTTGGATGATGGCATAGCGCCGTCTCGATCTCGCCAAGCTCAATTCGAAAGCCACGGATTTTGACCTGCTGGTCGGCACGGCCCATAAAATCTAACGTGCCGTCCGCACGCCAGCGCGCCAGATCGCCCGTGCGGTACATCCTTGTCCCCGTGCAGCCAAACGGATTGGCCACGAAGCGCTCAGCAGTTAATCCTGGGCGATCAAGGTAGCCCCTGGCTATCCCGGTGCCTGCAACGTATAGTTCACCAGGCACACCAACAGGAACGGGACGCAGCCCCGCATCCAACACGTAGACTTGCGCGTTATCTAGCGGCGTGCCAATGGGGATGGATGCTCGCGCCGCGAACGGCGCCTGCATTGAATAAAGGGTTGCGATTACCGTAATCTCAGTCGGCCCATATGCATTCACCAAATCAATCGCAGGACAACATTCGAGTACTCGCTGCACTGCAGAAGGTGAAACAACATCGCCTCCCACGATCAACTGGCGTACACCAGCGAGATAACTCAGGTCGTCTTCAACCATCAATCGGAACAGCCCTGCGCTTAGCAAGAGCGCGCTAACCTGTTGCCGTTTGATTGTCTCTTGCAGCGTCTGAGCGTCAAGCCTGCCCGGCGGGGCGATCACTACTTGCCCACCGCTCAGCAGCGGGGTCCACAGCTCATACGTG
>NZ_PRDW01000059.1 GCF_002927045.1 Mycetohabitans endofungorum
TGGCCGGCCGATTGCGAACACGCGCGTTTATTTGCTCGATGCGCACGGCCAGCCGGTACCACTGGGTGCGGTCGGTGAACTGTATATTGGTGGCGTGGGGGTGGCGCGCGGCTATCTGAACCGCCCGGCGCTGACCGACGAGCGTTTTGTGCCGGATCCGTTCTCCGATGACGCTAATGAGCGGCTGTATAAGACCGGGGATGTGGCGCGGTATTTACCGGACGGCAATCTGGAGTTTGTGGGGCGCAACGATGACCAAGTGAAGATTCGCGGCTTTCGCATTGAACCGGGCGAGATCAAAGCGTGCTTAACGGCGCATCCGCAGGTGCGCGACGCGGTGGTGCTGGCGCTGGGTGAAGGCCAAGATAAGCGGCTCGTCGCGTATGTGCAGGCCGAAGCGGATGAGCCACTGGCGAGCACGCTGCGCGCACAGGTGGCGGCGAGCCTGCCTGAGTATATGGTGCCCAGCGCGTTTGTGCGGCTGGACGCGTGGCCCTTGACACCGAACGGCAAGCTGGATCGGCGTGCGCTGCCCGCACCGGATGACGACGCGTTCGCGCATCAAGCGTATGAAGCGCCGCAAGGCGAACTTGAGACGACGCTCGCGACGATCTGGGCCGAGCTATTGGGTGTCGAACGTGTGGGTCGGCACGACAGCTTCTTTGCGCTCGGCGGCCACTCGCTGCTCGCGGTGCGGGTGATGAACCGGGTCAGAGGGCTGGGTGCCGACGTGCCGCTGGCCACCTTGTTCGCGACGCCTACGTTGGCCGCGTTTGCCGCGGCGCTCGAAGCCCACTGGCAACAAGGCGCCGATGCGCTGCCCGAGATCACGCCGGTGTCGCGCGAAGGCAGTTTGCCGCTATCGTTCGCGCAGCAGCGGCTGTGGTTCCTTGCACAGCTTGATGGGGTTAGTGACACATATCATATGCCGCTGGCGCTGCGCGTGCGCGGGCCGCTTGATCGAGCGGCCTGGCAACAGGCATTGGATGCGCTCCTCGCCCGCCATGAAGCGCTGCGCTCGACGTTTGTGAGCGTTGACGGTCAGCCGCAGGTGCGGCTGCTGCCGGCGGACACGGGCGTGCCGCTGCGCTGGCATGATCTGCGCGGCGTACCAGACGCACAGGCGCAACTGGCCCGCTTAAGGTACGAAGCCGCGCACGCGCCCCTCGATCTGGCGCGCGGTCCGTTGATCCACGCGTGCGGCATTCAAGTGGCCGATGACGAACACGTGGTGCTGCTCACGCAACATCATATTGTGTCGGACGGCTGGTCGATCGGGGTGCTCGCGCGTGAGTTGAGCGCACTGTACGCGGCGAGCGTCGGGGCGCAAGCCGATCCGCTGCTGCCGCTGGCGGTTCAATATCCGGACTATGCGGCGTGGCAACGACAGAGGCTCACGGGCGAGCGGCTGCAGGCGCAAAGCGACTATTGGCGCGTGACGCTCGCCGATACACCGGTGCGGCTGGCGCTACCGACCGATCGACCG
>NZ_PRDW01000060.1 GCF_002927045.1 Mycetohabitans endofungorum
GTGCGAATAGCAAGGTCAACCCCTAACGCTGTGCGTACACGATTGATTAGGCGCATGGCCAGCAGCGAGTGTCCCCCCAGCGCAAAGAAGCTGTCGTGCCGCCCCACACGTTCGACACCCAATAGCTCGGCCCAGATCGCCGCCAGCGTCGTCTCAAGTTCGCCCTGCGGCGCTTCATACGCTTGATGCGCCAGTGCGGCGTCATCCGGTGCGGGCAGTGCACGCCGATCGAGCTTGCCGTTCGGCGTCAACGGCCACGCATCGAGCCGCACAAACGCGCTGGGCACCATATACTCGGGCAGGCTCGCCGCCACCTGTGCACGCAGCGTGCTCGCCAGGTGCTCGTCCGCTTCGGCCTGCACATACGCGACCAGCCGCTTAGCCGAGCCCTCACCGGTTGCCAGCACCACCGCGTCGCGCACCTGCGGGTGCGCCGTTAAGCACGCTTCAATCTCACCCGGTTCAATCCGAAAGCCGCGGATCTTCACTTGCTCATCGTTGCGCCCCAATAACTCCAGATTGCCATCCGGTAAATAACGCGCCACATCCCCGGTCTTATACAGCCGCTCATCGGGCTCAATCGAGAACGGATCCGGCACAAAGCGCTCAGCGGTCAGCGCCGGACGGTTCAGATAGCCGCGTGCGACCCCCGCACCACCAATATACAACTCGCCGACCGCACCCAGTGGCACCGGCTGCCCATGCGCATCGAGCAGATAAACGCGTATGTTCGCAATCGGCCGGCCAATCGAGATCTCACCGCTGAAATCACGTGCACCAAGCCATGCTGTGGCACAAACGGTCGTCTCCGTGGGACCGTAGGCATTAAAGACCGTGCCTTGTTCAGCTAAGTCTCGAACCAACGTTGCACTGGGCGTTTCACCTCCCACAATTAGAGTTAAAGGTGTATGTAGGTGCGGCAGTCCCTCACCATTTTGAAGCAGCGCAGGGGGTAAGGCGACATGCGTGATCTGATGCCTGATCAAATAGTTCCATAATCCGTTTCGATCATGCCGGGCCGTCTCGGGAGACAGATACAAGCTTGCCCCACAACCTAAGGTTGTAAAAATGTCGGAGGCGCTTACATCGAAACTGAACGAGACAAACTGCAAAATGCGGCTGGTTGGCTGCACCCCAAAACAGGCAATCTGCGCCAGAGCAAGGTTCACCACGCCCCGATGTTCGACCATCACGCCCTTCGGGGTGCCGGTCGAGCCCGACGTATAGATCACATACGCCAGATGCCGGGCCGTCAGCCCGGCTACCGACGGATTCGTGTCCGGCAACGCCGGCAGGATGGTCGGATCGAGCACCGTACACTCGGCCAGCGCCGCGTCGCCCAACGCAGCACGCCCGGCCGCATCCGCGAGCACAATGTTCGGTGCCGCATCAGCGAGAATGTGCACCAAGCGCTCACTCGGATACGCTGGGTCGAGCGGTACATACGCGCC
>NZ_PRDW01000061.1 GCF_002927045.1 Mycetohabitans endofungorum
GACAGCTTCTTTGCGCTGGGGGGACACTCGCTGCTGGCCATGCGCCTAATCAATCGTGTACGCACAGCGTTAGGGGTTGACCTTGCTATTCGCACACTGTTCGAGGCGCCCACTCTCGCAGGCTTGGCCCGCCATTTAGTTAAGCATGACGGGATTCAAGAAAACTCGTTTTCCGTTCTACTTCCTCTTAAGCCGACAGGCAGCCGTCCTGCTCTTTTCTGCATTCATCCCGCATTGGGTTTGAGCTGGAGCTATATGGGCCTGTCCAATTACCTTCACCCCGATCAGCCCCTTTATGGCTTGCAGGCTCGGGGGTTCGATGGAACAGGCCCGCTTGCGTCTACTGTTGACGAGATGGTGTCAGACTATCTTGAACAAATGCGCCGTGTTCAACCCAAAGGGCCTTACTGCTTATTAGGATGGAGCCTCGGTGGCAATGTGGCGCATAGCATGGCTGTCCGACTTGAACACCAAGGCGAAAAAGTGGCGTTGCTGGCGTTACTGGATAGTACCCCTTTTGCGGGCAAAGCTTTTGGAGAGCAAGAAGATCAATTTGACCAGGCGATGGTTAAAGATGTGTTCGCCGACTACTATGGCAATGAATTAGTCGCGGCGATGGATGAGCATTTATTGGAAAACACCGAGGAAATTGCAAAGAATAATGGGTGTATCGTAAGAGATTATTCTTTACCGCAGTATGGCGGTGATGCGCTATTGTTTCGAGCCACGGTAGCAGAGGCGGGATTTGAAACGCTAGTCACGCCTGATGCGTGGAACCCTTATGTGCGCGGGAATATCGAAGTTTGCAATGTTCACTGCAGTCATGGAGAAATGCTTAAGCCGGAATCGACGGCCCTCATTGGTCCTATTCTGGCCCGCAAGCTAAATGAATTGGAGAAGCAACAAACTCAAGGACAGACGAATGCGGTACGATAAACTTTACAGTGCAGAAATGCTCAATATACTTAAGCGCGAATTCGATCGCGCTAACCGATAGTAGTCATGGTTAGCTTGCCCGATAATGACAGCGCAGCACGCGAGCTGAACGATGTGTTGCAATGGTTCGACGCGGACCGCGGCGAATTCGTGTGGCTTGAGCAGCTGATCGCGCAGCACCCAGTCGCGTTTTTTGCAAGCAACCGGTTCAAACCGGGTGGTGCGCATTCCGATGCCGAAACGACGTTCTCGATGATCGATCTCCCCGAGACAGCGGCGTTGCCTGACGCACACGCCGCACACTTGCTCGACGACGTGTTCAGTCGCGTCATGCCGGTCGCGTCGCCGACTTTCGTTGGGCACATGACTTCGTCGCTGCCGTCGTTTTTACCGTCGCTCGCGAAGGTGCTGACCGCACTAAGAGTCGCTAACGCAACCTGGACGTCAGGCCGTAAGGCGCGTATCCTGAGGTCATGGCAAGACGCAAAATCAGCAATGAATTGTGGGCGG
>NZ_PRDW01000062.1 GCF_002927045.1 Mycetohabitans endofungorum
GAGCGGCATCGGCTGTTGGTCGAGTGGAATGCGACGCAGCGGGACTATCCGGCGCACTTATGCATCCACCAGTTGTTCGAAGCGCAGGTCGAGCGCACGCCCGAGGCGCCAGCGCTGGTGTTTGAAGCGCAGACGCTGAGCTATGCGCAGCTGAATGCCCGGGCCAATCGCCTCGCGCACCAGTTGCTCGAGTGGGGCGTCAAGCCCGATGCGCGGGTGGCGATCTGCGTGCAGCGCAGTCCCGCACTGGTGGTGGGGCTGCTGGCGATTTTGAAAGCGGGTGGCGCGTATGTGCCGCTCGATCCAGCGTATCCGGGTGAGCGCTTGGCGCACATTCTGGCTGATGCGGCACCGAACATTGTGCTCGCGGATGCGGCCGGGCGCGCTGCGCTGAGCGACGTGGCGCTGGCCGAGTGTACGGTGCTCGATCCGACCATCCTGCCGGCGTTGCCGGACACGAATCCGTCGGTGGCGGGCCTGACGGCCCGGCATTTGGCGTATGTGATCTATACGTCGGGCTCGACCGGCACCCCGAAGGGCGTGATGGTCGAGCATCGGGGCGTGGTGAACCTTGCTCTGGCGCAGATCGCCTGTTTTGGCGTGCAGCCAGCCAGCCGCATTGTGCAGTTTGCGTCGTTCAGCTTTGATGCGAGTGCCTCCGAAATCTTGATGGCCTTTGGCAGCGGTGCAGCGTTGTATCTGCCACCCGAGACGGCCCGGCATGATCGGCATGCGCTGTGGGACTATTTGGCAAGCCATGCAATTACGCACGCGACTTTACCGCCTGCACTGCTTCAACATGGCGCAGATTTGGCCAGCTTTGGTTGGTCCTTGACGCTGATTCTGGCAGGTGAAGCCCCCAGTGCAACGTTGATTCGAGACTTAGCTGAACAAGGCACGGTCTTTAATGCCTACGGCCCCACGGAGACAACCGTTTGTGCCACAGCATGGCATGGTGCACGTGACTTCAGCGGTGAGGTCCCGATTGGCCGACCAATTGCGAACACGCGCGTTTATCTGCTTGACGCGCATGGGCAGCCGGTGCCATTGGGGGCGGTCGGTGAGTTGTATATTGGTGGCGCCGGGGTCGCACGCGGCTATCTGAACCGTCCGGAGTTGACCGCTGAGCGCTTTGTGCCTGATCCGTTCTCAGAGGACGCTAATGCGCGGCTGTATAAGACCGGTGATGTGGCGCGTTATTTACCGGACGGCAATCTGGAATTCTTGGGCCGCAACGATGAGCAAGTCAAGGTCCGCGGCTTTCGGATTGAACCCGGTGAGATCGCAGCGTGCTTAATGGCGCATCCGCAAGTGCGTGATGCGGTGGTGCTGGCAACCGGTGAGGGCTCGGCTAAGCGGCTGGTGGCGTA
>NZ_PRDW01000063.1 GCF_002927045.1 Mycetohabitans endofungorum
CTGAATGGAGATAATGCTGTCACCGCCCAGGTCAAAGAAACTGTCGTCAATGCCCACGCGGGGTAAGCCGAGCACTTCGGCAAACAGCTCGGCCAGCGTTTGCTCCTGTGGCGTGCGCGGCGCACGATAGTGCGCCAGCGCAAACTCAGGCGCGGGCAGCGCTTTTTGGTCCAGCTTGCCATTGGGTGTCAGCGGCAACGCATCCAGTTGCATGATGGCGGCAGGCACCATGTAATCGGGCAACTGATTGGCAACATGCGCGCGTAATTGCATCACATCCAGCTCGCTTACCTGTTGCGCATCCGCTACCACATAGCCGACCAACTGCTTGTGCCCAACATGAGACTCGCGCGCCATGACCGCGGCTTGCGCCACGCCCGGATGCTGACGCAGTGCCGCTTCGATCTCACCCAGCTCGATCCGAAAGCCCCGGATCTTGACCTGTTGGTCCACCCGTCCAACGAAGTCCAACGTACCGTCCGCACGCCAGCGCACCAGATCACCGGTACGATACAAACGTGTCCCGGCAGGGCCAAACGGATTGGCCACAAAACGCTCAGCCGTCAGCTCTGGGCGGTTAAAGTAACCCCGGGCCATGCCCGTGCCGGCAATATAGAGTTCACCTACGATGCCCACAGGCGTGCACCGCAGCCCCGTATCCAAAACATAGACTTGCGCATTGTCCAGCGGCATGCCAATGGGCACCGAGGCTTCTGCTTGATACGGCGCCTGTATCGCATAACACGCTGCAAAGGTAGTGGTCTCCGTCGGCCCATAAACATGTATGAAGGTGAGATCGGGATACTGATCGAGTATCGTCTGTGCCGCATCTGGCGACAGAATATCGCCTCCTGCCAAAAGCTTGCGTACGCTGCCAAGGCTACGAGGTTTATCCTCCACAATGAGATGGAACAGCACGGTCGTCAAATACAAAGCAGTGACCTGATGACGCATGATGATGCTTTGCAGCGCTCGTGCATCAAGCTGACCGGCAGGCGCAATAACGATCTGCCCTCCGTTCAGCAACGGACCCCACAGCTCATACGTGGATGCATCAAATGCATGCGGCGAATGCAGCAACACACGCTCTCGCGCCCCCTCCAAACGTCCGTTGAGCGCCAGATTCAGTACGTTGCGATGCGTCACGCCAATCCCCTTGGGCTTGCCCGTGGAGCCTGACGTGTACATCAGATACGCTAGCTGCTCAGGCTGGCACGCCACCGCCGGGTTTTCGCTTGACTCACTGCCCAGGGAAGCATCGGCGTCCACCACGATCACTTGCGCGGACTGCACCAGACAGCGCTCTTGCAGCGACTGATCTGTGAGCAACACCGGTGCGCCCGTTTC
>NZ_PRDW01000064.1 GCF_002927045.1 Mycetohabitans endofungorum
ACCGCGATGTCAAAACCGCCTTCGCCAGCCTCGATCCCTGCCTGCTCGGCAACGCTCGCGTAGTTGCCGCGCGCGTTGCCGTTCTGCACGTTGAAACTGGCACTGCCCCCGCCCTGGCTTGAGAATGGAGCAGTTCTGCGGACCAGGGTCACTCAGCTTTGTTTCTCTGGAACAATTTCTTCAGAACTGGACCAAAGTTCAGAACGCAAAGAAGGCCGCTGCATAACCTCTAGTTTTTGGAACGCAAAAACAGGGGGAACCTGATCACCTACTACCACCACCGAGCAAACTCTTCGAACTGAAATTTCACATATCTTAAAGTATCAGCGTCAAGCGCTGACCTAAATGTTGCCGTAACTGCAGCACCCGTTACGCTAACCTTCCTCACCTCCCATGAGACCTCTGGTTTACCAGACCCAGAATTTGTACAGAACGTTAAAGCAAAGTAACAGCTCATATCCGTAAGTTTAGCTTCAACCACATCTATACTTTTTAAATCTGATATAAATTTATCCCAGCAAGCGCAATCAAACCACAAATTTCCTCTATATTCCAAACTGTGCCCAAACTGTTGCACACAAATTGAGACTCTGACCTTCATCGATGGGACATGCTCATCAATTTCAACAACATCAAAATTTAGATGAAACGGCTTCTCGATTTTTATTTCCATATTCTATATTTGCCCATTAATAGGAAGTGCATGAATAAGGACAGGAAGCTGACCTATTTGCCTCGGTGGAGCAAACTTCAATTCCCACCCTCCAATATTTAACAATTGATTATAAGTTATGCCATTTTGAGCCGCGGCATTCACTGCACCATGTAAACTTGCAAGCTGCTGCTGCGTTGTAAGTCGGACAACGCCTGGGGAATTATTATTAGCAACCATTTGTGCGTATTCTGCTAAATGTTCAGTAGCATTCCCATGTACCCAAACTTTCTGCCCGTTTGACAGTGACATCTCAAATGATTGCGGGATAACAGAACCAGGATGAGTTGGCTGTGTCGCCTTTATTGAATCCCATACTGTACCAGTCGTGCTGCTCGTAACATGTTTTTCCCCATGTGCCGCGGCATTGTTATCTATGACTGGCGCAGCTTTACCCTTAATCGCAGCAACCGTTTTCCCAGTCCCAATACCTGCCGCCGTACCGATGACCGTCGCCCCCAACTGCTGCCCCAGTTGCTCACCTGAGGACTTGAAATTCCCTTCCCCCGCTTGGACCACAACAGCACGCGTCGCCTCCTGCATCTGCTGCGCAGTGCCCTGAGGATCCGTGATGAGCCCATACGCGCCTTTAACCCCGCCCCACAGCGTATCTAACGGAT
>NZ_PRDW01000065.1 GCF_002927045.1 Mycetohabitans endofungorum
CTGATCCGGCTGGGCGTGGTGACGGAGACGCCAGTGGGCGTGTTGATGCAACGCTCGCCCGAGCGCGTAGTGGCAGCGCTGGCCGTCATTAAAGCCGGTGGCGTCTATATGCCGCTGAACGAGCAATGGCCCGACAGTCGGCTGCACACGTTATTGAGTGAAACGCAAGCGCCCGTCGTACTGACAGATCGTACTTTGCAAGCGCGCTGCGATGCGCTCACTGCCCATGTCATTGCCGTCGATGCCGATGCGTCACTCGCTCAGGAGCCAAGCGATAACCCCGCGGTGGCGTGCTCGCCCGAGCAACTGGCGTATTTGATGTACACGTCGGGTTCGACCGGCCAGCCTAAGGGCGTGGGCATTGTGCATCGCACGGTGCGCTATATGGCCTTGGATCAGCGCTTGTCAGCTGTGCGCGATCGCGTGCTGCTGCATTCGTCGCACGCCTTTGACGTGTCGATGTATGAGCTGTGGACGCCGCTGCTGTGCGGTGGCCAGGCAGTCATTGTGCCCCCGGGTGAGTTGGATGTGCACGTGCTGCAAGAGACCATCCGAGCGCATCAGGTGAGCGCGCTATGGTTGAGCGCAGGGCTGTTTCAAGTGATGGCTGAAGGTGACTTAAGCTATCTGCGCAGTGTGCGTCAGCTGACGGTGGGCGGCGATATTGTCTCGTCCGCGGCGGCGCAGCGCGTGCTTGAGCACTGCCCCACCCTGCGCTTTATCAATGGGTATGGACCGACCGAGACGACCATTGCCACTTGCCATCTGATCGAGGCGCCGTATCAAGCGCAAGCGTCGATGCCGATAGGCGCGCCCCTAGATAACGCCACGGCCTACGTTTTAGACGCGTGCTTGCGTCCGGTGCCGGTTGGCGTCGTGGGGGAATTATATATAGCCGGTACGGGCGTGGCCAGGGGTTACTTCAACCGACCGGGGTTGACCGCCGAGCGTTTCATTGCTCACCCGTTCGATGCGAGCGGTGCGCGGCTGTACCGGACGGGCGATCTGGCGTATTGGCGCTCGGATGGTGCACTGGAGTTTATCGGCCGTGCGGACCAGCAAGTCAAGATTCGGGGCTTCCGGGTTGAACTGGGCGAGATTGAGGCGGTGCTGCAGGCTCACCCGGGCGTGGCGCAAGCTGCGGTAATCGCTCGAGAGGAGCAGGCTGGAAGTCAACAACTGGTTGGCTATATCGTGCTTGATGAAGCCCCTGCTGAGCGAGATCTTGCGACGGAGGCGAATCAAGTCGAAGAATGGCAGAAGGTCTACGATACGTACTATCAAGACGACGCGGA
>NZ_PRDW01000066.1 GCF_002927045.1 Mycetohabitans endofungorum
TCAACCGATTCCGCTGACGGATATGCAAGCATGGCGCGCGGCGGCTGTTGCGCGCATTCTAGCGCTCAAGCCACGGCGGGTGCTTGAACTCGGCGTAGGCAGCGGTTTGCTGCTTGCGCAGGTGGCGCCGCACTGTGAAGCGTATTGGGGCACGGATTTCTCCGCTGCGACGATCGAGGCACTGCGTGCGCAATTGACGCAGCAGCCGGACTGGGCTGAGCGGGTGCAGTTACGCACGCAAGCGGCGCATGTCACCGAGGGCTTGCCGTCGGGCTACTTCGACACGATTGTGATCAACTCGGTCGCGCAGTACTTCCCCAATGCCCAGTATCTGCTCGATGTGCTGCGTCAGGTGATGGACCTGCTTGTGCCGGGCGGCGCCCTCTTCCTGGGCGATATACGCAACTACAGTTTGCTCAACTGCTTTGCCAGTGCGGTGCAATTGCATCAAGCGGATGCTTCAACCGATCTGGCTAGCTTGCGTCGTCGGATCGAGCAAGCGTTGCTGGCGGAGAAGGAGCTACTGCTTGCCCCGGCTTTCTTTAGCGCGCTGCCGCACACGATCGACACGATAGGGGCAGTCGATATCCAGCTCAAGCGAGGTGACTACGACAACGAGCTCAGTCGCTACCGCTACGAGGTGGTGCTGCGCAAGGGGCCGGTCAAGGCGCTGTCGCTGTCGCAGGCGCCGCAGCTGCGCTGGGGCCGGGATGTGCTGGAGCTTGATGCGCTGCGCGCGCATCTGGCGGGTGAGCGTCCGGCTCAGCTACGCGTGACGGGTGTACCGAATGCGCGCTTGGCGTTGGAAGTGGAGGCGATGCAGGCGCTGAAAGACGGCTGCGATTTGGCTCAGGTTCAGCGGCAGCTTCAAACGGGTAGCGCCCAGGAGATAGGGCTGGCGCCTGAGGCGTTTGACGCGTTGGGCGAGTCACTGGGTTATTGGGTCGGTGTGACGTGGTCGGAGCATGATGCACAAGCCTCGATGGATATTGTGTTTGTGCCGGCTAGCGAAGCAGCGCAAGCTACGCCAAGCGATGTGTATTTGCCGCCGCGGGGCAGCGACAAGCAGCCGTTGAGTTTCTACGCAAACAATCCGGCCAACTTCGATCAGCTGGCGGACATTCGCCGCTATGCGGCAACGCAGCTCCCCGAGTATATGGTGCCTGCGGCGGTGATCTTACTCGATGCACTGCCGCTCACGCCCAATGGCAAGCTGGACCGCCGTGCGTTGCCTGCGCCCGACTTTGCGTCGGCGCACTACCGCGCGCCGCGCACGCCGCAGGAGCAAACG
>NZ_PRDW01000067.1 GCF_002927045.1 Mycetohabitans endofungorum
GTTAAGGGCAACGCATCGAGCCGCACAAACGCGGCCGGCACCATATACTCGGGCAAGCGAGCAGCTATATGCGTGCGCAACTTGCTGACCAGCGCGTCATCCGGCTCGGCCACCACGTACGCGACAAGCCGCTTATCCATGCCTTCGCCCCGCACGAGCACCACTGCATCGCGCACCTGCGCGTGTTGCACCAAGCACGCCTCGATCTCACCGGGCTCAATACGAAAGCCGCGAATCTTGACCTGCTCATCGTTGCGCCCGATAAACTCCAGGTTTCCATCGGGCAAATAACGCGCCAAGTCGCCCGTCTTATACATTCGCGCATTCGGTGCATCTGAGAACGGATCGCGCACAAAGCGCTCGGCAGTTAGCTCCGGGCGGTTCAGATAGCCATGCGCGACCCCCGCGCCACCGATGTGCAGCTCGCCGACCGCACCGAGCGGCACCGGCTGGCCGTGTGCATCGAGCAGATAAACTTGGGTATTTGCAATCGGCCGACCAATCGGGATATTGACATTGCCCTTGGGCACCGCAGTGATCCTATAAGTCGTCGCGAATGTGGCGCTCTCGGTTGGACCATAACCGTTGATCAGCTGTTGAGGAGGCGTCTGTCGCAGCACTTGCGCCACCACGCTCGCATCTAGCGCGTCACCTCCGACAATCAAGGCCTTGAGTTGGGGAAAGACTGGGCCCAATTCCATGGCCATTTGATTGAACAAACCCACCGTCAACCACAAAACACTGATGCGCTGTTCGCGCAATGTTTGCGCAAACAGCGCTGGCGTCAGCACCGTGTCATGATCAATCACGACAGCCGCCGCGCCATTTAATAACGGGGCCCAGACCTCAAAGGTGCTTGCGTCAAAAGCCGGGTTGGCCGCAAATGCGATGCGATCATCCGCTCCAACATCAACATAGCCATTGTTGATCACGAGCCGCGCAATCGCTCGATGCGGCACCAGTACGCCCTTGGGCGTGCCAGTGGAGCCCGACGTGTACATCACATAGGCCGTATCAGCACTGCAGCAGGCCGGTTGCGGGCACGTCGTTGGGAAGTGCTCCGTTTGCGCTTCGTCTGACACATCCAGGCGCAATAACGCTGTGGGCACAGCAGCCGTAACTTCGGTGTGCGCATCGGTGAGCAACAACTGGGCGGCGCAATCGCTTACGATCCAGCTTTGCCGCTCTGTGGGCGCGCGCGGATCAATCGGTACGTAAGCGGCCCCTGCCTTGAGGATCGCCAGCTGGGCCACCACCAAATCAATCGAGCGCTC
>NZ_PRDW01000068.1 GCF_002927045.1 Mycetohabitans endofungorum
GACCATGCGGGTGCACCAATCCTCTGCCGCAGCCCGTCATCGCTATCGACAAATTGCAAGCGCAGGGTGTCCGCCTCATCGATGACTTGACGCAATGCCGCTTCAAAGACGGCCGGCTCAATCACGCCTTCGATCACCGTGTACTGCGCAATGTTGTAGATGGGGCTGCCTGGGTGCAGTTGCTGCGCGAGCCAGATCTCCGTTTGGGCAGTGGTTAATGCATACGTAACGGGCGTGATGCTAGCATCCATAACAAAACTCCGATTCAGGCGACCGAGCAGCCTGATATTTAATAGGTGTACTAAATGATACGACGACGCAATCAGAACCTATCGTTGCTCGTCGGGAACCACTATGGCTTTTACGACACGTCGCGTGCAATTCTTAACCATTCACTGCGGTGATCAGGGCCACTCATCGGCGCGCGTCAGTGCGCCACTCGCGTCACTTGGCCGGCCAACGATCACGCCACGATCAATTTATGTCAAGCTTTAGCGAAAACGCTGAGCATAACGCGCGTGACGCTGCGCGCGGATGGGCATTACAGTCGGTCAAGCGAGACAGTTAAAAAGAACAGGGCAAGCCAGTACGTCGCACAGGCGCGGCGTCATTGGGTTCAGTACTGGAGTACTTCTTCATTTTTCCCTCCAGACATCACTTTTATTGAGCCATACGGCTACGGCAACGCACCCGTTCCTTGACTCATCAGCTCGACGTTATCTGCTTCACGTTCCGCAAGCACTGTGCCCAGCTGTTAAGAGACGCTACAAAGATTCAGGTAATCGCGGCGCTTAGCACCGGATTGAAAAACTGTAAAGCGCCCGCCATGATGCACTCAAGTCCATTACCTTTGCTTAAACGACAAGTCTTGAATGAAAGAAACAATAAAATTAAAAATTTGCAACCAGAAGCCACGCGGTCACCCACGAGATGGATGAAGTACGGCTTAAGGGCGTGTCTCAGATCACCGTGCAAGACACACTATTGCGCACGACAAAGCGGCTGACTAGTCTCTTTTCGGTATTCTGCGTCGTCAGTTGGCGTATCTTCTGGCTGACCATGGTGCATCTGGCCGCGCTGATCAACCAAAAGTGCCTGCTGGGACACAACAGGTTTCTCATGAATAGGCCAAACTTGACGAAACAGGGTCCCAGCGGGCACCGCGTTTGCTAGCATCGTATCAAGACGCCCCAATGGATGCGTTAGCGCACCGGCTATGGCGATTGTCCGATACGCAAAGAGTCGCGCACCATGCCCCTCTACAGCGC
>NZ_PRDW01000069.1 GCF_002927045.1 Mycetohabitans endofungorum
CGGTGTGATCTCAGGCAATGCGTTGACTTGCTGGTTCAACTGCGCACTCACCGCCGCCGCGAACGCCGCCAGCGTCGGCGACGCGAATAAGCTTGTTAGCGGCATCTCAGCACCCAGCGCCCTGACCCGGTTCATCAAACGCACCGCCAGCAGCGAATGGCCACCCAGAGCAAAGAAGCTGTCATGCCGGCCCACACGCTCGTTGCCCAATAGCTCCGCCCAGATCGTCGCTAGCGTGGCCTCTAACTCACCTTGCGGCGCTTCATACGCCTGATGCGCGAGCGCGTCGTCATCCGGTGCGGGTAACGCACGACGATCGAGCTTGCCGTTGGGCGTCAGGGGCAACGCATCCAGTCGCACGAACGCGGCCGGCACCATGTAATCAGGCAGTTGTGTCGCCACATAGCGGCGAATGTCTGCAAAGGGATCGAAGCTAGCCGGTTGATTAGCGTAGCTGAACGGTGACGGCTGGTCGTTGTTGGCGGGCCCAAGGTACACATCGGTGGGCATCGCTTGCGCCATCTCACTGGCTTGCACGAACACGACGTCCATGCAAGCATGGGCATCATGTTCTGACCAAGTGATGCCAACCCAATATCCGTGTGACTCTCCCAGAGCGTAAAATGCCTCGGGCGCCAATCCGATCGTTTGCGCGTCGCCGGTGATGAACTGACGCTGAATCAGGCCGATATCATCGCTATGCTCAAGCGCCTGCATCGCTTCTATCTCCAGCGCTAGCCTTGCATTAGGCACACCCGTGATGCGCAGCTGAGCGGGACGCTCTGTGGCAAGCAATGTCTGTAGCGCTTCGATCTCAACGATGCCTCGTCCCCAACGCCACTGTGGCGCTTGGGCGAGCGACAATGTGTTGACGGGTCCTTTGCGCAGCACCACGTCGTAGCGATAGCGGCTCAATTCATTATGGTAGTCACTGCGCTTAAGTTGAATATCAACCGCCGCAATCGTGTCGATCCTGTCTGGCAGTGCGCTGAAGAAGGCTGGTGCTAGCAGCAGCTCTTTTTCGGCAAGCAGCGCTTGCTGGATACGCCGGTTTAAGCTAGACCTGTCATCGGTCGCAGGGTCGGCTTGGTGCAACTGCACCGCGGTGGTGAAACAGTTCAGCAGGTTAAGATTGCGCACGTCACCGATGAAAACACGTCCACCGGGCACCAGCAGGTCCATCGCTTGGCGGACCACCTCCATTAAGTAGTTGGCACTGGGGAAATATTGCACCACCGAGTTGATCACGATGGTATCGAAATACCC
>NZ_PRDW01000070.1 GCF_002927045.1 Mycetohabitans endofungorum
GTGAGGCTACCCCAAAAAACTGGGCCATTCAAAAGTAGAAAAATCCGGCATGATGCAACCTTGACAAGCAGAAGGTCATGTCGTGAAGAAGAGCCGATACACTGAAGAACAGATTACATTTGCGTTGAAACAGGCAGAGCTGGGCACGCCGGCAGCTGAGGTGTGCCGCAAGATGGGCATCAGCGATGCGACGTTTTATAACTGGCGCCAGAAGTATGGGGGCCTGGGCCCGTCGGAGCTGCGTCGCCTGAAGCAGCTCGAAGAGGAGAACACGAAGCTCAAGCGGCTGGTGGCGGAGCTGTCGCTGGACAAATGCATGTTGCAGGATGTGCTATCAAAAAAGCTTTGAAGCCTTCCCGGCTGCGTGAACTCACCACGGATTTGATGCAACGCTTTGGCGTGAGCCAGCGCCAGGCCTGCAGGGTACTGAAGTTGTCGCGTTCGGTGTACAGCTATCAGTCAATCGCACGAGATTCGAGCGCGATCGCCCTGCGCATCAAGCAGATCACGCAAACACGCGTGCACTACGGCTATCGCCGGGTGCATGTGATGCTGCGTCGGGAAGGCTGGCGCGACAATCATAAAAGAGTTTACCGGCTCTATCGTGAGCAGGGGCTGTCATTGCGGCATAAGAGGCCACGGCGAAACAAGGCGGCGCGGCTGAGGCAGCCCAAGCAGCTCGTGACCGCGATCAACGAGATTTGGAGTATGGACTTTGTCGCTGACGCACTGTTTGATGGTCGGCGTTTGCGCACGCTGACAATTGTGGACAATTATACGCGCGAATGCTTGGCCATCGAGGTAGGCGCCACACTACGCGGTGAAGACGTCGTGGCGGCGCTAGATCGCATTGCTGTGGGCCGGCCGTTACCGCGCTTCATCAAGGCGGACAATGGCAGCGAATTCATCTCCAAGGTGCTCGACAAGTGGGCGTATGAGAGGGGCGTTGAGATTGACTTCTCTCGTCCTGGCAAGCCAACCGATAACGCCAAGAACGAGTCGTTCAACGGGCGCTTGCGTGAGGAATGCCTAAACGAGCATTGGTTCTTGTCGCTCGAGGACGCCAGGCGCAAAATCGAGGTCTGGCGCCAGTACTATAATGAGGCGCGTCCCCACTCTGCACTGCAGTGGATGACGCCTGCCGAGTTCGCCTGCCAGTGCAGGCCCCGGGCCGATTCGGCCCACCCCGAAGAGCCGGAAATTTCCACTTTAGAACGGCCCTGATTTGGGGGGAGCCTCA
>NZ_PRDW01000071.1 GCF_002927045.1 Mycetohabitans endofungorum
GTCAGCTCGGTCACCGGCAGCCGTGCGTGGCGCCATACCACTTGCGCGGGCGTGGACAGCCCTTCCCACACGAATGCGGTGCGCAAAATATCGTGACGATCGATCACCTGCTGCAGCGCGTGCAGATACTGGTCAAGCCGCGCTCGCGTGTCAAAGGCCAACTGCACGATCAGCAGATATGGATCGCCTGTGCTGGCCAGCAGATGGTGAAACAGCAGCCCGTCTTGCAGCGGCGACAGCGCATAAATGTCCTGAATGTTCGCCACCCCGCCCGGCACCTGCTCGACAATCTTATCAATGTCCGCTTGCGTCAGCTCAATGAGCGGCAGCATCGACGGCGTGATTGCCGTCGTGTCGGGCGTGATCACGTTGGGCGGCACCGCCACGTCACGGCGCTGACCCAACGTCTGCGCCAACGCACTGAGCGTCGGCGCCTCAAACAGCAGCCGCACCGACACACTCAAGCCCCGACGCCGTAGACGCTCAATGAGCTGCACCGCCAGCAGCGAGTGGCCGCCGAGCGCAAAGAAGCTGTCGTGCCGACCCACACGTTCGACACTCAATAGCTCGGCCCAAATCGTCGCCAGCGTCGTCTCAAGTTCGCCTTGCGGCGCTTCATACGCTTGATGCGCGAGCGCCTCGTCATCCGGTGCGGGCAGTGCACGCCGATCAAGTTTGCCGTTCGGTGTCAGCGGCCACGCATCGAGCCGCACAAACGCGCTGGGCACCATATACTCGGGCAGGCTCGCCGCCACCTGTGCGCGCAAGGTGCTCGCCAGGTGCGCGTCCGCTTCGGCCTGCACATACGCGACGAGCCGCTTCGCCGAACCCTCACCGGTTGCCAACACCACCGCATCACGCACCTGCGGATGCGCTGTTAAGCACGCTTCGATCTCCCCCGGTTCAATGCGAAAGCCGCGAATCTTCACTTGGTCATCGTTGCGCCCCACAAACTCCAGATTGCCGTCCGGTAAATACCGCGCCACATCCCCGGTCTTATACAGCCGGGCACCCGCGTCATCGGAGAACGGATCCGGCACAAAGCGCTCCGCGGTCAGCGCCGGGCGGTTCAGATAGCCGCGCGCCACCCCCGCACCACCAATAGATAACTCGCCGACCGCACCCAGTGGCACCGGCTGGCTGTGCGCGTCCAGCAGATAAATCGTCAGATCCGGAATCCGTGTGCCCAC
>NZ_PRDW01000072.1 GCF_002927045.1 Mycetohabitans endofungorum
ATTGCCCGTGATGTACAGCTGCCTTGGCAGGAACTTGATCTAAGCGGATTGAGCGATGCTGCTCAAGAAGCTGAATGTGCGCGCTTTTTGCAAGAAGCCAAGGCAGTTCGCTTTGATCCTGCCCAACCGCCGCTATTGCGTTTCAGTTTAATCCAGCTTGCAACGCATCGTTATCGCGGCGTTTTGACCTTCCACCATATTTTACTGGATGGTTGGTCAATGCCGATGCTTCTTCAGGAACTGATCGCATTGTATGCGGACGGTGGTAATGAGCGCGCGTTGCCGCGCGTGGCGCCTTATCGTGATTACCTAGCCTGGCTTAAAGGACATGACTGTAGTGCAGCGGAGCAAGCTTGGCGCGAAGCACTGGCAGGGCTTGAGGAGCCCACCCGCTTGGCGTCCATTCGAGCTACTTCGCCTATGGCTCAGGAAATGGTAACTTGGACTTTACCTGAGACGTTGGCGAATGCGCTTAACGGACAGGCCCGCCAGCGGCGTGTCACGCTGAACACGTTAATGCAGGCCGCTTGGGGTCTTTTGCTAAGTCATTTGACAGCGCGCGATGATGTGGTCTTTGGCGTAACGGTGTCTGGGCGCCCCCCTGAACTGCCTGGCGTCGAGCGCATGATTGGGCTATTGATCAACACACTGCCTTTGCGCGTACGATCCAGTCCGACGCAATCTATCGCCGATCTGTTGACACAGGTGCAAGACCAGCAAACTCGATTGCTTGAAAATCAGCACCTCAGTTTGACTGATATTCAGCATTTTGCTGGATTAGGCGAGTTGTTTGATACGTTAATGGTGTTCGAAAACTACCCATTCGATCGCCAGACAATGCAAACGGCTCCGGATACATTGCAATTGACTGGCGTCGAGGGCAATGATGCCACGCATTATCCGCTCAGCTTGACTGTCATTCCAGGCGTACAGCTGGCGTGCCGGCTAGGTTATCGTCCTGACTTATTCGACCGATATGCAATTGAGCGGTTAATGCGGCGTTTCAACTGCCTACTCGAAGCGATAGCGCAGGATCCCGAGCAGCCGATTGGGGGTATCGAGTTACTTGAGGCGGCGGAGCGGCAGCAGCTGCTAGTTGAATGGAATGCGACCGAGCGCGCGATGCCTGAAGCAACGCTGGTTCAGTTGTTTGAGGCGCA
>NZ_PRDW01000073.1 GCF_002927045.1 Mycetohabitans endofungorum
CGCGGGACTACGCTGCACGCAGATCGCCACGAGCGTGTCCGGCTTGACGCCTAACTCAATCAGCTGGTGTGCCAAGCGATTGGCTTGTGCGTTCAACTGCGCATAACTGAACGTTTGATCTTCAAACACCAGCGCCGGCGCCTCGGGCGTGCGCTCAACCTGCGCCTCGAATAGCTGGTGCACGCACCGATGTTTCGGATACGGCTGTTGCGTCGCGTTCCACGTGTTAAGCAGCAACTCGCGCTCGGCCTCGGGCAGCACCTGCAACTGCTGCACTGCGGTGTCGGGCGTCGCCTCCAGCGCGTCGGCCAAGCTGTGCAGCGCCTGCTGCATATACGCGCACACCCGCTCGGGCTCCAGCGACGGCACGCTCTGGGCCGTCAGCCCCAACGCCTGCCCGAAGTCCTCGACCGACAGTGTCAGCGGGTAATTGGTGCGCTCCCGCGCGCTGAACAGCTCTACACCCGGTAGCCCGCTGCGCTCATCCGAGCCCATTGCATTGTGTCGGTAATTGAGCAGCGCACTAAAGAGCGGCGTGCCCGCCGACACACCGCTGCAGCGCTGTGCGAGCGCCAGCGACGCATGCTCATGCTCGAGCAGCGCCGCCAGCCGCGCATGCGTCGCATGCACGGCAGTCTCTACACTGCCGTCCAAGTCCACACGCAGCGGCAGCGTATTAATAAAGAGCCCCATCGCACGATCGGCCCCCTCACCCGCCTGCATCCGCCCAAACAGCACCGTGCCAAACACCACGCGTGGTTGGCCGCTCGCGCGTGCAAGCACCTGCGCCCACGCCAGATGGCATAGGCTCGCCAAACTGACGCCCAACCGTTTGGCATGCGCACGCAGCCGATCGTTCAACGCCGACGGCAGCATCCGGTGTGACTCGCTCACGTCACTGCCGTCGTGCTGTACCTGCGCCAGCCCAAACGGCAAGGTCGGCTCCACGTCCGCGAGCAGCTCAGTAAAAAAGTGTTCGTGTTCAGCTTGACTGACACCCAGCCTGGCTTGTGCGACCAGATAGCGGAACGGCTGTGCCGGCGGCAAGGTGTCGCCTTGGCCCTCAATGAACGCCTGCACCTCCGCGTGCATCACTTCCAGCGTCGAGTGATCGCCAATCAAATGGTGCAGCCGCTGCGTGAGT
>NZ_PRDW01000074.1 GCF_002927045.1 Mycetohabitans endofungorum
AGCGCGCCGATCACGTAGCCGGCCAGTTGCCATGCGAACGCTGACGCCAACGTCGCCGCACGCGTGAGCACCGCGTCGATGCGGCGATCCAATGCGGCGCCGTCGACGCCGGCCAGCAACCGGTGACCGGCCCCAAACAATCGTTTCGCGAAACGGTCGAGCTTGTCGAACAAGCCGCCGCGTCGCAACAACACCACGCACACGATCGGTATCGGCAACGACAATACGAGGCCGACGACAATCGGGGTCAGCGAACCGTGGTGCGAAGCCTGCAGGAAGATCAGCACGATGCCCAGCGCCGAGAACACGTACTGGACCGCGATCGTGGTCAGCACCTCGACAACCACCGACGCGGCCACCAGGCTCGCATCGTTGACGCGCCACGTGGCCAGCCGGACACCGACCAGTTCACCGCCGATGCCCGCGGACGGCAGCATCCGGGACACGGCTTCGCGCACGGTCGCCGCCCAGGTCAGAAACAGCAGCGACGCGCGCCGCTCTAGCAGGATTCGCCATGCTTGCGCATCGAATGCAAGCGGCACGATGTGAAACGGCACCAGCCATAACAACGCAAAGCCCGCCTGCGACAGCGGCTGGCTCACGTCATGCACGCCCTCGCGCCACAGCAACGCGACGAAGATCGCGATGCCCAGAGGCCAACTCAGTGCGCGCAGCAACTTCATGCGAGCGCCTCGCGATTCGTGCCGGCCCGGGCCGGCAGGACATCGCGGAAACCGCCGCGCCGCACGTTCGCCGCGGCCAGCGCCGCGGCAACACGCGGCGACAGCAGCGCGTCGAGTTCGTCCGCATGGCGGTAATCGCGCATCGACGGCGTGATGGCCTCCTCGCCCGGCACGGCCGGATGCAGATAGATCTCGCCGACCCCGGGCGGCAGATGCGCGATAGCCGCGAGCAGCGCGGCCTCGTCCATCTGACCACTGCGGGCAACGCCCACTACGTAGTCGTTGTACGCGATCCCGGCACGCCGCAGCCGCGACTTGACCAGCGCGATCCACGGCCGCAGCAGCAGCGGTGCGTCAGCCTCTCGCGGCAGCCGCATCGCGTGCATGCCGTAATCACGGCCGATTTCAACGATCAGCGACAAGACGGTCGGGT
>NZ_PRDW01000075.1 GCF_002927045.1 Mycetohabitans endofungorum
AGGCAGGTTGCCGCTATCGTTCGCACAGCAGCGGCTGTGGTTCCTCGCGCAGCTTGATGGGGCCAGTGAGTCATATCATATTCCGCTGGCGCTGCGCGTGCGCGGGCCGCTTGATCGGGCCGCATGGCAACAGGCATTGGATGCGCTGTTCGCGCGTCATGAAGCGCTGCGCTTGACGTTTGTGAGCGTTGACGGTCAGCCGCAGGTGCAATTGCTGCCGGCGGACAGGGGTGTGCCGCTGCGCTGGCATGATCTGCGCGGCGTGTCCGATGCCGACGCGCAGCTGTCGCGTTTGACCGCCGATGAAGCGTGCGCGCCGTTCGATCTGGCGCGTGGTCCGCTGATGCGCGCATGCGTGATCCAATTGGCCGACGACGAGCACGTACTGGTGCTGACAAAGCACCATATTGTATCGGACGGCTGGTCGATCGGCGTGCTGGTGCGGGAATTGAATGCGCTATACACGGCCGCTTGTACAGGCCAACCGGATCCCTTGCCGCCATTGGCGGTTCAGTATCCGGACTATGCGGCCTGGCAGCGTCAGTGGCTCACGGGTGAGCGGCTGCAGGCGCAAAGCGACTATTGGCGCGCGACGCTGGCGGACGCGCCGGTGCTGCTGGCGCTACCGACCGATCGGCCGCGCCCGGTACAACAGTCGTTTGCCGGTGCGCACGTGCCGGTGCAGATCGATGCATCGACCACGCAAGCGCTCAAGCGCTTGAGCGCTGAGCATGGCACGACCCTGTTTATGACGGTGCTTGCCGCATGGAGCGCGGTGCTCGCGCGCCTGTCGGGCCAGGACGATGTGGTCATCGGCACGCCCAGCGCAAACCGGGGGCATGCTGCGATCGAGCCGTTGATCGGCTTTTTTGTCAATACGTTGGCGTTGCGTGTGAATCTGGAGGGCGAACTGACGACCACGCAACTGCTCGAGCGCGTGCGGCGCACGACGTTGGACGCGCAAGCGCATCAAGACCTGCCGTTCGAGCAAGTGGTTGAGATCGTACAGCCGCCGCGCCGGCTCGAT
>NZ_PRDW01000076.1 GCF_002927045.1 Mycetohabitans endofungorum
AGGCAGGTTGCCGCTATCGTTCGCACAGCAGCGGCTGTGGTTCCTCGCGCAGCTTGATGGGGCCAGTGAGTCATATCATATTCCGCTGGCGCTGCATGTGCGCGGGCCGCTTGATCGGGCCGCATGGCAACAGGCATTGGATGCGCTGTTCGCCCGTCATGAAGCGCTGCGCTCGACGTTTGTCAGTGTCGAGGGTCATCCGCAGGTGCAATTGCTGCCGGCGGACAGGGGCGTGCCGCTGCGCTGGCATGACCTGCGCGGTGTGCCGGATGCGCAGGCGCAACTGGCCCGTTTGCGTCACGAAGCCGTGCACGCGCCGTTCGATCTGGCGCAGGGCCCGTTGATCCACGCATGCGGCATTCAATTGGCCGACGACGAGCACGTACTGGTGCTGACAAAGCACCATATTGTATCGGACGGCTGGTCGCTTGGCGTGCTCGCGCGCGAGTTGAGTGCACTGTACGCGGCGAGCGTCGGGGCGCAAGCTGACCCACTGCCACCGCTAGCGATTCAGTATCCGGACTATGCGGCGTGGCAACGACAGTGGCTCACGGGTGAGCGGCTGCAGGCGCAGAGCGACTATTGGCGCGCGACGCTCGCGGACGCACCGGTGCGGCTGGAACTACCGACCGATCGGCCGCGCCCGGTACAACAGTCGTTTGCCGGCGCGCAGGTGCCGGTGCAGATCGATGCATCGACCACGCAAGCGCTCAAGCGCTTAAGCGCGGAGCATGGCACGACGCTATTTATGACGGTGCTCGCCGCATGGAGCGCGGTGCTCGCGCGCCTGTCAGGCCAGGATGATTTGGTTATTGGCACGCCCAGCGCAAACCGGGGGCATGCCGCAATCGAGCCGTTGATTGGCTTCTTTGTTAATACATTAGCGTTGCGTGTCGACTTATCCGACAAGCCCAATACGAGCGAACTGCTTAAGCGCGTGCGGCGCACGACGTTGGACGCGCAAGCGCATCAAGACCTGCCGTTCGAGCAAGTGGTTGAGATCGTACAGCCGCCGCGCCGGCTCGAT